>QKYL01000153.1 GCA_003255745.1 Paracoccus saliphilus | reverse complement strand
TCCTATTTAATAGCGCGGTTCCGAAGGAACTCGTGGGTACGCAGCCGCCGGTGATCACGCCCCCCGTTGTTACGCATCCGCCCGTACCCACGTCCACTCCGGGTGTTATCAACGGCAACGAAATCAGAGGTTTGAATGTCGACGACACGATGCGGGGCACTACACTGTCAGACGTAGCCTGGGACCTTGAAGGGCTGGATACGTTCTACTGGCAGGCGGGGATGGGCAATGACTCTTACCATGGCGGTACTGGTGCAGAACGATACGATGCGAATCCATATACGCCAGGCAACCCCGGCGGCGACAGGCTGATCCTGGAAGGCTCGGTCGGTGCCCGCATTGACATGCGTTCGACCGAGGATGGAAGCGTTCAGATCGGGAACGATCGTCTAGAATTTACCGGCATTGAGCGTATTTTTGGCACTGCCGAAGACGACATCGTCTCGGCGACGAATGCGACAACGAACATCGCCGGTGGAGGTAAACCCGGCCACGGCCTGTCCATCTTCACGGGTGCCGGCAATGACAGGATCGTGGGATCACGATACGAGGATGTCATCGACGGTGGCTCGGGCAATGATGCGATCAGTGGCGGAAGCGGAAACGGAAACGGAAACGGAAACGGAAACGAGAATATCCGGTGGGGCAACGGTAATGCCAACCACAACCCTGGCTATGATACGATCGGCGGTGGTTCCGGAAATGATCTAATCAACATCTGGATCAAGCGCGGCGACATCTATTCTGACAACGAGGCTGTCGAGATTGAGGGTGTCAGTGTGACTGTCGATCGCGTGCTGTCGGACGGCGCGTTCTCAGGCAATACCAGCACGACCATTGGTGGAAATGCCGCCCTGCGCTTTGACAATTTTGAACTTGGCTGGACCCATGCCGGCAACGACGTCATCGATGCGTCGCGGGCCATCATCTCCAGTTCCGGCGCCGGCATCAACTTCAATACGCGGTGGGGTCATGATGGCTTGCTGGGCAGCCGCGGGAACGACACGCTGGACGGTTCGATGGGCCGTGACACCGTGCAGGGCGGTCAGGGCGACGACCTCATTTTGATCGGCGACGGAAACAGAGGCGACAGTTCGCGTGACGTGTTGGTCTTCCAAGCCGGAGACGATGCAGATTTTGTCTATGGGTTCGAGGCAAGTCGCGATGTTCTGGAACTTGGCGGCAGAAACTACAGCGCGACCGAGGTCCGCGATGGCACGATGCTGAATTTCGGAGGCGGCGATTCCATTCTGCTGAATGGTGTCTTCGACCTTATCTGATATGCTTCGCGCATCGGTCCAAATCTTATGGACCGATGCGCGTTTTGAATGCGAGCCTATACAGTAACTCCCCCGATAACCGAGATCATGAGACAGGCTACGCGTGATTGCCTTTAGGTACGAGGCCAGCCCGGCAGTTAGCGACCAGATCCCGGTATGGGTCAGTGACACAGACGGTGGCACTACCCAGCCCCCCGCGCCCCCGGGCCGCCGAATGATAGCCAAACCTTCAGGGCCATCTCGACCGCTCGGGCATCCATTTTCACCGCTGTGCCGCTGGTGAGACGGAGCACCAAACCCTGCGTCAAGGCGCGCTCGCCCTCGCGCCCACCAATGTCGAGGCTTCCAGAAGGCTCGCATCCCTTCGCCGTGTCGAATAAGCCGTTGCAGACTGCGTCTCCTCTCGACTACCGAGAGCACAATAGACCAGATCTCTTTCGGACGGAAACTGCCTGCGCAGTAAAGCGGCTAATCAAAAAGGCCACCCTGATTGCTGCCAGCTTCAGGTCGCCGCGTGCCACATCCGATACCGCCCCTGCCCGGTCATCTCGCTGACCAAGCCCCGTTTCTCTATCCAGGCAAGGTTGCGCTGAGCGGCCGCTCGGCTGGCGCCGGTCAGAGCCTCAGCCATTGGGGCCGAGACGAGCGGCCATTCCGTTAGCACGGCGCGCAAGGCCGGGGGGTGCGGCCCGACAGCGGAGTCATCTCTGCTTCCACCTTGGCCGACCACGCTTCGATATCATCAAGGTGGCGCATCGCGGTTAGACAGGCCGTCTCCATCCCTTCAAGCCACCGCGCCAGACGGTCAGCAGGCGGACCGCCAGCGCGCAGCCCCCCTGCCCCGCCCATGGCCAGCGGCGCAAACACCGCCTCCTTGCCGTCGCTGGCCGCGATCCGTGCTGCTGTGACTGCTGCTTCCAGCCGGCCGCCGTGTAGCCCAAGCTCAGCAAGGCTCCAGAGGTGAAAGCCCAGGTTCTGATGCTGTAGACGCCCCCCGACGGTCTCTCTGTGCCATGGTTTGTTTTGTTCCACATTGGGAGGCGTCGATGAGCGAAGTGAGTATGGTCGGGCTCGATCTCGCGAAGCATGTGTTCCAGGTCCACGGCGCGGATGGGCTCGGCAGGCTGGTGCTCCGCAAGCGGCTGCGCCGGGGGCAGGTGCTGGAGTTCTTTAGTCAGCAACCGCGGTGTATTGTGGCAATGGAGGCCTGTTCAAGCGCGCACTTCTGGGGCCGGGAACTTACCAGGCTGGGCCATGAGGTGCGACTGATCCCGCCGGCTTATGTAAAGCCTTTCGTGAAGCGCCAAAAGAACGACATGGCGGATGCTGAAGCCATCTGTGAAGCAGCACAGCGTCCGACGATGCGGTTTGTCGCGCTGAAGAGCGAGGAGAACCAAGGCGCTGCTGTCGTGTTTCGGGTGCGCGAGCTGCTGATCCGGCAACGAACGCAGGCAATCAATGCCCTGCGAGGACACATGGCCGAGTTTGGCGAAGTCGTTCCGCAGGGGGCTGTGAACGCCCGCCGTCTCACCGCACTGATCAAAGCGCAAAGCAGCGCTCTTCCAGCAATGCGGGCTAGTTTGGCCGTTTTGGTGAGCATGCTCCTTCAGCTCGAGGAAAAGATCGCAGAGCTGGATGCCGAAATCGCGCGTCGCGCCCGTGAGGACGAGACCGCACGGCGCCTGATGACGATCCCGGGCATCGGCCCTCTGATCGCAACGGCACTGGCCACCTTGGCGCCGCCGCCCGAGATGTTCCGCCGCGGCCGAGATTTTGCGGCGTGGGTCGGCCTCACTCCCCGGCAGCACTCCACCGGCGGCAAGCAACGTCTCGGTGCCACGACCAGAATGGGCGAACGATCGCTGCGACGGCTGCTGATCATTGGCGCCAACATAGCGGCACCTCGCCATCCGAGCCCTTCACGCGCTTGGTTGAAATCCCATTGCGGCGATTGGACTGTTCCTGCGGTGCCTCGGCACCGGCCTCATAGCCCAGATGCGCGGTCAGTTCGGCCCCGAGCATCCGTTCCATCAGCCGGATCCTCAGTTCCTTCATCAGCCCAGCCTCGCCAAGCAGATCGTCAGGCCGCTTGCAGCCCTTCAGCAGCTCGTCCAGCAACTCGTTCGAAATCGTCATCGTCCTTGCTCCTCTCAGGAAGCATGGACCAGATCACGAATACACAGAAGGCCGGACACTCTCGTTCTGAATTGGACCTGATCTTCGAACACCATGCGGGCCCGCGGCATGTGAATGGCCGCATCATGAGGCCGGACACATGTCAGAACCCGACAACGCGCCACAATCCAGTCCGAGTTTCCTCTTGCGCATGGGGCGTCTACACCTGTCGCAAACCGTACAGCGTTATACAGGGAGCAATGACTTCCTCGGCTTCAGGCAGCGATCTGACAGAACTGCTGAAAGGGACGCAGCTCGGGCTGGAACTGGCACTTGCGGATCATGTTCACCAGCTCGATCCCGGCAATGGTCGACGCCGCTGACGTAAAGCTTTTGAAGCCGAGCATCGGTCTCACCCGGCGTTTGATGAAACGGTGGTCTTGCTCGACCAGATTGTTGAGATACTTGATCCGCACCATCTCAATTGAGACAGGGCAGCCGAAGCGCTTCAACATCCGGTTGATGTCCTTGATGCCTTGGATGTTTGCCGCGCTCTTGTCGATGACATGGGGTGACAACGGTTCATCGCCCAGCCTTCATAGAATGGTGCATGTGGACCTGTCGCAATGGAGGGTGGAATGGACCAGCAGACGCCTGTCACAACCTATGTCGGCCTCGATATCTCACTGGCGGAGACGCATGTTTGCGTCTTGGATCAGGATGGAAAGCGTTTGTTTCAGGGTGCCGTGGCATCGGACCCCGACGCCTTGACTCGCATCATTCAAGAGAAGGCACCCAACTGCCAGCGCGTCGGCATGGAAACGGGTGCGACGACGCCGTGGTTGTGGCGTGCGTTGCGGGCACGGGGATTGCCGGTCATCTGCATGGATGCGCGGCATGCGAACCGTGCGCTCTCCATGCGCAGGAACAAGACGGACAAGAACGACGCGCAAGGGCTGGCGGAACTCATGCGGATCGGTTGGTTCAAGGAAGCCAATGTCCGCAGCCCTCAGACCCAGTATGTCCGGTCGCTTCTGTCTGCCAGCTATCAGTTACGCCTATCCCGCAAGGACGTGCTCAATCAAATGCGGGGTGTCGTGAAGTCTTTCGGCCTGTTCACGGGCAGCACCGCGACCCGCACGTTTCCGGCCATCGTGCGTGAGATCATCCAGGAGAATCCACAGTTCGGCCCCCTGCTCACCCCACTTCTGGCGGTGCACGACGCTCTGGTCGCTCAGATCACGGCTTATGAAGACGCGCTGAAGAACATTGCCGCCTCCGATCCGGATGCCCGACGTATCATGACCGTTCCAGGCATCGGTTATCTCGTCGCTCTGACCTTCATGACGGCCGTGGACGATCCGACGCGGTTTTCCTCCTCCAACAAGCTTGGGCCATATCTTGGGCTTTCACCCCGGGTGCGCCAGTCCGGGGAGGCCAGTTGGTCGGCGGGCATAGGGCATGCGCCGGATCGGATGATGCGATCCTACCTGTATCAGGCGGCGACCGTGGTTCTGACCAAGACCGCCAGCTGGTCGGCGCTGAAGGCTTGGGGCCTGCGGCTCTACAAGCGCAGCGGGTTCAAGCGCGCGGCTGTCGCCGTCGCTAGGAAGCTTGCAATCATCATGCACGCCATCTGGGTCGGCGGCACGGAATTCAAATACGGCCAGAAGGAAAGGACGGCATGATCTAGCCCCTGCCCTTCTGGCCGAACAGGATCCGCTTCGGCGGATAGTCCCTGCCGGGACGTTGGGACGCCGACCTCGTAGCGATCGTTGTGACCAGATCACGCGGAGTGACAATGAGGCGGCTCCCTACCGAAGCCCATGTTGCGGCGGCTGTTGCCGAACTCGTAAGGAACCATGTGCCCGGCGGTGATCATAGCAAATTCTCTCACGCAGCAATGCGCGAGCCGGTTTGGTATGGGCATTTAGTAAGTTGAGCCAAGAGCGGACGATCACCGGCCAGGGACGTTGGCCTCGTGGCCCATTTCCAGCCAAGGCTGTCATTTTGTGAGGCACCGGATACAGAGCCAGCGCCTCTATCCGTTCCGCCGCTTATGGAACCGCAGCACCCTCTTTCACAGGAATGTAGAGATCGCCGCCGTCGCGATACTTCTCGGCCATTCCGTCCATGCCGGCCTGGGCCCGCGTCTCCTCGCGGATGTCGTGGCTGATCTTCATGGAGCAGAACTTCGGCCCGCACATCGAACAGAAATGCGCCACCTTGTGCGCTTCTTTCGGCAGGGTCTGGTCGTGGAAGGAGCGCGCGGTGTCCGGGTCCAGAGATAGATTGAACTGGTCCTCCCACCGAAACTCGAAGCGCGCCCGGGACAACGCATCGTCCCGGATCTTCGCCGCCGGATGCCCTTTGGCAAGGTCGGCGGCGTGGGCCGCAATCTTATAAGTGATGACCCCAGTCTTCACGTCGTCGCGGTCGGGCAAGCCCAGATGTTCCTTCGGAGTGACGTAGCACAGCATCGCGGTACCAAACCAGCCGATCATGGCCGCCCCGATGCCGGACGTGATGTGATCGTAGCCCGGCGCAATGTCGGTGGTCAGTGGTCCAAGGGTATAAAATGGCGCTTCGCCGCAGATCTCCAGCTGCTTGTCCATGTTCTCCTTGATCTTGTGCATCGGCACATGGCCGGGGCCCTCGATCATGACCTGGCAGTCGTGCTTCCACGCGATCTGGGTCAGCTCGCCCAACGTCTCCAGTTCGGCAAACTGTGCTGCATCATTAGCATCGGCGATGGACCCCGGCCGCAACCCGTCGCCTAGGCTGAACGTGACGTCATAGGTTCGGGCGATCTCGCAGATCTCCTCGAAATGCTCGTAAAGAAAGCTCTCGCGGTGGTGATGCAGGCACCACTTCGCCATGATCGAGCCGCCCCGGCTGACGATGCCTGTCACGCGATCCACCGTCAGTGGGATATGCCGCAGCCTGACCCCGGCATGGATGGTGAAATAGTCCACTCCCTGCTCCGCCTGTTCGATCAGCGTGTCGCGGAAGATTTCCCATGTCAGATCCTCGGCCACGCCGCCAACCTTCTCCAGAGCCTGGTAGATCGGCACGGTCCCAATCGGGACAGGCGCGTTGCGGATGATCCATTCGCGAATGTTGTGGATGTTGCGCCCGGTGGACAGGTCCATCACCGTATCAGCGCCCCAACGGATCGCCCAGACCATTTTTTCCACCTCTTCCGCCATGGAGGAAGTCACGGCCGAGTTGCCGATATTTGCGTTGATCTTCACAAGGAAGTTCCGGCCGATGGCCATCGGCTCCAGCTCGGGGTGGTTGATGTTGGCGGGAATGACTGCGCGTCCGCGGGCCACTTCGTCGCGAACGAATTCCGGGGTCACATAATCGGGCAGCGAGGCTCCGAAACTTTCGCCATCACGGGTCATCTTCTCCCGAATGGCTGCACGGCCCAGATTTTCTCGGATCGCGACAAACTCCATCTCCGGGGTCACGATCCCGGCGCGGGCATAGGCGATCTGGCTGACGGCCTTACCAGGCTTCGCGCGCCTCGGGGGGTGCAACGCCGGAAAGACAGGCGTCAGCCGGTCGGCGGACACGAAGCCGTTGTCCGCAGGCTGCACGTGCCGTCCCATATAGGCCTCGGTATCACCGCGCGCCGTCAACCAACTTTCGCGTAGGCGGGGCAAGCCCCGCTCGATGGCAATCTCCACCTGCGGATCGGTGTAGGAGCCGGAACAATCGTAAACTGTGACAGGCGGCTCTTTTGCACTCGGGTGCAGCGCGATCTCACGCATCGGCACGCGCAAATCGGGAAACAGGATGCCCGGCTTGAAAACCTTTGTGGACGCGGGCAGCGGACCAGTGGTCACGGTGGGGGCAGGCTTGGACGTCATGTCAGGCTCCTTGCTTTGCAAAGCGTCGGAGACCCAGCACGATCTGGAAGGGGGAAGGAATGCTGCATAAAAACACCGCCAAGACCGGCCGCCGCAGCATCCGCACCGTCCCTACGCCAGTGTGAACTGGATCAGGTTCATTGGGTCCCTGCGCTGCCTTGCGGCCAGCAGTATCTCAGCTCCTTGTCGGAACCCCCCTGGTGGAGCCGTGAAACTGCCTGCCGCACCGATTGATGTCAATGGCCACTCAGAAACCGCGTGCACTGCCGATGCAGCTCAGGCTAGCCATGCCAAGCGTGAATCCTATGGCCTTCTCTAGCCACTGCCAGCCGCCGTAAGGCGCCAAAAACGCAGTTCGAGGCGCCTCTCGATGTCCAGAGAGCCATATTATCGACCTGATGAGGTAGCCCAAGAAATATAGTGTTTTAGGTTGACAGATCGAACCGTTGTCAAGAAACGATCTTTCGCGGCAGGCCATTCACCTCCA
>QKYL01000152.1 GCA_003255745.1 Paracoccus saliphilus | reverse complement strand
CCGCCACTCCCCGGTCCGTCACCAGCCTGACAGCCTCCGTCGTGAACTCACGGCTGAACTTCCGTCTCGTCATATCCGCTCTCCAGTTCCATGGTCACGATCTTGTCTTCGTGTCCACAAAACCAGCAGCAGTTCACTGCCGAAACCTGGGACGGAAGGCCGCTGGGCAGAGAGATAAGGCGCAGCCTCGCGACCTCACGCTCGCAGGCACCGCGACGTTCTCTTAGGCAATTTCCGCAGCCGAGAGGCCGGTCTAGGTGACGAAGGTTCTTTTTCCCTCGTAGCCGCCTTTGCAGGGCGAGACGCGCTTTTCGAAGATAACAAATTGCCGAAGATGCCCAGAATGGCAGTATCGGGATGGTGCTGCACGACAAGCTGGAAGCTGCCTAAGCCCGTAGGGTCCCTCTCGACCAACTGCGGCGCTTCTCTCGGAGCGCTATGGCTCGGAGCGCTTTGGTGAAGAAATACCCGCTAGACCGCGCCTTGGCCAGATATGTTGAGGCCCGCCGTGTGTCGGCAATCAGTTCGACCTCAAGCCGCTGAAGCGGTCCACAGTGATAAACCTTGAGACTGCTGCGAAGCATCTCCGCAACGACGCAAAGACCGCCTGCCTTGAGGATGTAAAGAGCGACGACGCCCGGCGCTTCAGGGACGAATCCTTGCCTGCCGTGTCCGGCCCGCGCAATCCGCAGGGATGTCTGCCGAGACTGTCGCCATGAGCACGAACCTTCTGCGGCAACTGTGGGCGTGGGCCGTTGAGACGGGAGACCTCCAGGATCCGCTCCCATAACCCCACTAGCGTCCAACGCCTGAACTGGCGATAGACGGACGACCACTTGCCGAAGTCCGCGGGCAGGTCACGCCAAGGCGCGCCAGTGCGTGTGATCCAGAAAACTCCATCTAGAACAAGACGATGGTTCAGGGGCCTGCGCCTGTTCGGCGCGCGGAGCGATAGGATGAAGCAATCATGAAACGACCATTCCTCGACCGACAAGAGATCGGGTGCCAGGCTGATTTCCGTCGTAGATACCAGCTTTAGTCACATTCAGCCCGCCCTGTGAATCCCTTTTGTCAACGCAACCTAGGCTGCCGCGCTAGAAGCAGGTGGTTCGATGGCGCAGCAGCCGATGCGAAAGCTTCAGAACTGTCCTCTGATGAAGGTCAACGTGACAGCAACCATCGAAGTCCTCCCGGTGCGGTGATCATTGGAGGAATTGGCTTCCTGTTTCCTTGCTTCACCCTCGACTGCGCGTTGATTGCGCAATGTCGACTGCTGCCAGGACAAGTGTCAGCAAGACGATGGCCCCCAGATCCAGGCGGGGAACGTGCCACACCAAAATACCCAGAAAGCCCACAAGGACAATGAACGCGCCCAGAACCATGATCTTGTCGGTCATTGGCTTTTCCTCTCATCTGCAGGGTGTTGCGGGCCTAGCCGACGCATCAGCCATGTCGCGGTCCGGACCAGCCGCGCGTCTTCGCCACGACGACCGATCAGCTGGACACCAAGGGGCAGCCCCGCATCGTCCGTCAACAGCGGCAACGTGATCGCGGGTACGCCGCACAACGTCCAAGGGCCATTCATCACCGGTGATCCGGTGTTGCCTTGGGCCAACTCGGGCGCGGGACCTGTTGCGGCGGGGCAGATGATGGCATCGCAGCGCGTCAGCAACTCTTCGATCCCTGCATTCAGTACCTGCCGCCAGTCAAGCGCCGACAGGTAGTCACGGGCCATGATCGACTTGCCTTCGTCCAAGGCATCGCAGAGTTGCTGCGACATCTGGTTCCTGCCATGATGCTCCAGCGCATAATAGCACTTGGCGAGTTCCGCCAGGTTGATGCGCCGCCGGATGGCATCTGCCTCGGCGAAGCCGGGCGGCGCATCGACGCGATGGGCACAGTCGCCCAGTTCCTTCATCAGTTCGGCAAAGGCGTCATTCATGACAGGCTCGACACCGGGCAGCATGACCATCGCCAGCAACGGCGGCAGCGGCGGGTCCTGGGTCGAAGCCTCCGAAAGCCGCGGCCTGGGCGTCATCGTTGTTGCGCTGTCGTGTGGATCGTGGCCTGACATGGCCTCGGCCAGCAGGGCTGCATCCTCGACCGAGCGTGCAAACGCGCCAACCGTATCCAGAAACGGCGATTGCGCCAGAACACCGCTTCGACCGATCAGACCAAAGCTGGGCTTGAACCCCACGACGCCGCAATAGGATGCGGGACGGATGACTGATCCCCCGGTCTGGGTGCCCACTGCAAGCGGCACCTGCCCCGACGCCACCGCCACTGCCGAACCAGAGGATGACCCGCCCGGGCTGCGCGTTGGATCATGTGGATTGCAACTGCGCGACGGTGCAAGAAATGCCAGTTCGGTCGTGACAGTCTTGCCGATGATGACGGCGCCCTCTGCCCGCAGGCGCGATACCAGGTGTGCATCCTTGGATGGGACCCGCCCTTGGGCAACCGGTGTCCCATATTCCGTGGGCATGCGGGCGGTGTCGATGATGTCCTTGATGCCGACGGGAACGCCATGCAGCATTCCGACGGCACCCCCTGATTTCCGCTGCGCGTCCAGCGCCTTGGCCTGCGCCATGGCATATGAGCCGTCAACATAGGCCCAGGCCCTGAGCGCGGGCTCGGTTTCGGCGATGCGCTTGAGGCAGGCGGCGGTTGCCGCCTCGGCCGAGAGGGCGCCCGAGGTGATCAGATCTCGCAGCGCGACGGCGCCCAGGGAGGCAAGGTCACGAGCCATAGATCATATTGGGAAGGACATACACGATGCCGGGGAAGATATACATGATCGCCATTGCTATGAACACCATCAGCAGGAAGGGCATGACGCCCGCGAAGATATGGGTCAGTTTCACCTCTGGTGGCGCTATGCCTTTGAGATAGTAAGCCGACATCGCCATGGGAGGTGTCAGGAACGAGGTTTGCAGGTTCAGGGCCACAAGAATGCCGAAGAACAGCGGGTCGATGCCAAACATCGGCAGAAGCGGCAGGAAGATCGGCACAAAGATGATGATGATTTCTGACCATTCCAGCGGCCAGCCCAGCAGGAAGATGATCAGCTGCGCCAGCAGCAGGAACTGTAGCGGTGTCAGGTCCAGGCTGGTGACGAATTCCGAAATCAGATGCTCGCCGCCCAGGTACGAGAACACCGACGAGAAGGTGTAGGAGCCGACGAACAGCCAGCAGACCATCGCTGTTGTGCGAACCGTCAGGTAGACGGATTCCCGCAGCCGCTGAAAGCTCATTGCACGATAGATGACGGCCAGGACCATCCCGCCAAGTGCGCCAATGGCCGCAGCCTCCGTCGGCGTGGCAAGTCCGAACAGGATCGAGCCAAGGACCGACAGGATCAGCAGGGCAAGCGGCAGGAATGATGTGATCAACATCCATGCCAGCTTGCCGGTGGGCAGAGACGGCACCTCGTCCTCGGTCAGCCGTGGCGCGACCGACGGTTGCAGGATCGACCGCCCGACGATGTAGGTCAGGTAAAGCCCGACCAGCACCAGCCCCGGCAGCATCGCCCCCGCGTAAAGTCGCACGATAGACACGCCCGAAGCCGCTGCATAGACAATCAACATGATGGAGGGCGGGATCAGGATGCCAAGGGTGCCACCCGCGCAGATGATGCCGGCGGCAAATCGCGGATCGTATCGCGCCTTCAGCATCGCAGGCAGCGCCAAAAGCCCCATCAGCGTCACCACGGCGCCGACGATGCCGGTCGCGGTGGCGAAGAGCGCGCACGTGATCAGCGCCGCCACGCCCATCGAACCTGGCATCCGCCGCGCCGCAATGGCCAGGGTCGAAAACAGCCGGTCGACGATGTTCGCGCGTTCGACGACATAGCCCATGAACAGGAACAGCGGGACAGCGGTCAGCACCTCGTTCGACATGACCGTATAGGTCTGGTTGATGAACAGGTCAAAGATGCGGTTGTTGTAAAACCCTTCCAGCCAGGACCATTGCTGGGTCAGCCAACTGGCATCCTCGGGCAGGCGGTCAAGGCCGCGCCACATCCGCCCTGCATCGAAATAGGCGTAATAGCCAAACCCGATGCCCAGAGCCATCAGGGTGAACGCAATGGGAAATCCCAAGAAAACCAGAAAGATGAAGACGCCAAGCATCATGAGGGCGATTTGCGGGTCGGTCACGTCATGGTCTCCGCGATGGGGGTGATGGTTGTGCGAAGCCGTCAGTATCAATCGGCATGGACGTTCTCTTTCCCGGCCTGTTGCCGCAGCAGCAGTTCTTCGGTTTCCTCGACATCCTCATCCGCCGCGATCCAGACGCCGTCGCGCATCGCGATGATGCTGCGCAGAAGCTGCGCGATGCCTTGGATGAACAGCAGGATGCCGGCGGCGACTATAACGGCCTTGAACTGGTAAATGGGGATACCGGTCGGGCTGTTCACGCTGACTTCCCCGTACTGCCAGGATCGGGCAGCGTATTTCCAGCCCGACAGGATCAGCGCGATGATGCCGGGGAAAAAAAACAGCAGGTAAAGCACGAAATCGACCGCACCCTGCACCCGCACCGGCCAGAGACGATAGACAAAGTCACCGCGGACATGGCCGCCGCGCGACAGTGTATATGCCCCGCCCATCATGAACATTGTTCCATACATGATGAACGAAACATCAAGCGACCATGAGGTCGGGCTGTTCAGCACATAGCGTACGAACACCTCGTAGCTGACCCCGAAGGTCATCAGCATGATCAGCCAGCCGAATGTCTTGCCGAACCAGCCCGACAGGCTGTCGGCAAAGCGAATGAAGGACAACATTGCTTTCTCCGGGATCTGCCCCATCCCTGCAGCATGGCAAGGATGGGGGGGATGGCTGTTACAGCTTCAGTTCGCCGGGAAAGAAGTGCTCATAGGCCAGCGTATAATCCGGCTTGTTCATGAGCTCATAATAGGTCGTGCGCTTGACCCATTCCCTCTGGCTGTCCAGCACCTTCTTGATGAAGGGGTCGCTTTCCAGCGTGCCGATCATCTCGGACCAGGCATCCAGCTGTGCCGACAGGATGCTGTCGGGGGTCCTGTGGATCGTAACCCCGCCTTCGTCGCGCAGCTTGATCAGGTCGGCCGAATAGTTGTCCAGCGCGAAGGCGGTGTTGTAGGTCGAAACGGCCTCGACCCCATGCTCCAAAATCGCGCGCAGATCAGGCTCCAGATCCTCCAGCATGCTGCGGTTGAACAGGAACTCGAATGCCTCGGACGCCTGATGATACGACCCCAGGTAATAGTTCTTGGCAACATCGGCCGCGCCAAAGCGAAGGTCGGACGACGGGTTGTTGAATTCGAACGCGTCGATCACCCCCCGCTCCATCGCCGGAACGATTTCGCCGCCCGGCAGCTGTGCCACGGACATACCCATCGATTGCAGCAGATCGGCCGCAAGACCGACAGTGCGGTATTTCATGCCGTTGATGTCTTCGACCCCGTTGATCGGGTTCTTGAACCAGCCAAAGGGCTGCGCGGGCATCGGGAAGGCCAGCAGACCCACCACGTCCAGTCCCATGTTGTCCTGGGTCAGCTCGCGGTACAGTTCACGCCCGCCGCCCTGATAGAACCAGCTGAGCATGTTGGTGGGATCGCCGCCAAACACCGGGCCGGTGCCGAACAGGGACGCCGCCTTGTTCTTTCCATACCAATAGGCGGAAACCGAATGGGCGATGTCGATCAGGCCATCGCTGACACCATCCATCACCTGGAACGCGCCGACAACCGCGCCCGCGGGCAGCAGGTCGATCTTGATGCGTTCGCCGGACATGGCCTCCACGCGTTCGACATATTGCTGTGCCATGGTCTGCCACACGTCGGATGCCGGCCAGCTGGTCTGCATTTTCAGTACCAATGGCGATTGCGCCAGAACCGCCGGCGCCGCAACGAAGCTGGCAGCCGCCGCGCCCCCCGCTATTGTCCCGCTTCGGCGCAGGAACGAACGTCGTGAGACCGCCTTGTCCTCTTCGATGTCTTTGGTCATTCTTTTCCTCCCGATGAGCAGCTTGGGCCTTCCTCCCGACCCTTGTGCCGCACTGCCATACTGCGGGCCCCGAATGCGGCCTGACAAGTCCTAGAACCCGGTCCCTGACTTTCGGATGAGGGAGACGGCCGTGGCGGCAGGCGCGGAACTATCCCGTTCAGCACGGGCAGCAAGTCGGGCGCGCCGTCCTGATAACTATGATTGATCATTATATAACAATAAGATGGCATCCTCGGAACATGCCGGCCTGTTCGCAGCCTTTGCAGATCCCGCAGAGCAAAGGCCGCGGCCGCCAGCGGGATCTGCATCTTCACAAGAAATGAATTGAAATTACGAAACGATGATGGATCATCCACCACAGGCACCGGACAAATCGCAACATCCGAGCAGGTTCGGCATGCTGCTGTGCGGCCGGGTCGGTGGCGACCGGATCGGTTGCAAGCGCCTTGGGAGGAGGCGCTGCCGAGCTTGCCTGACACGCAGGACTTCACCAGGGAGGACACACCATGAAATGCGCCAAATTCTGCGGGCTGCTTCTGACCACCGCACTTGCGACACCTGCCCTCGCTCAGGACAACTTGGAGACGCTGCAGGACATGCAGCGCACCGACGCGAGCTTTACCAACATCGAACAGACCGGCCCGACCGTCGAGTCGCTCAAGGCGATCTTGCCAGAAATCAATGTTCCGGACGGCTTCGAGGTCAGCCTTTACGCCGTGGTGCCCGACGCGCGTTCCATGGCCGTCGCACCGCAGGGGACGGTCGTGTTTGTCGGAACACGCAAGGACAAGGTCTGGTCCGTGGTTGACCGCGACCGCAACCGTGTCGCCGACGAGGTCAAGGATTTCGCGCCTTCACTGACCTTCGACATACCCAATGGTCCCTGCTTTTCGCCGGACGGCTTCCTCTACATCGTGGAACGCAATCGCGTCCTAAGCGTCCCGGCGGCCGAATTCTTCTTTGAAGGACCAGACCAGCCGGTTTCGGTCGTCGTGCCCCAGGGCGAACTGGTACCGCCAGAGGAGGAAAGCTTCAACCATACCGCGCGGGTCTGCCGCATCGGGCCGGACGGCAAGCTGTATATCTCCTTGGGCCAGCCCTACAACGTCCAGCCGGTGGACAAGTTGGAGATGTACGACCAGATCGGCATCGGTGGCATTATCCGCATGAACACCGACGGCAGCGAACGCGAGGTGTTCACACGCGGGGTCCGGAACTCTGTCGGACATGACTTCAATCCCGCCAACGGCGATCTTTGGTTCACCGACAACCAGGTGGACGGCATGGGCGACGACATCCCGCCGGGCGAGTTGAACCGCCAGACCGAGGCCGGGCAGCATTTCGGCTTTCCTTGGACGAATGCCAGCGTCGAAATCCCTGAATACAAGGACGTGCCCCGCCCCGAAGGTGTCAGCTTTACCGAACCGCAGGTTGAGATGCAGGCCCATGCCGCCGATCTGGGCATGAGCTTCTATCGCGGCCAATCCTTCCCCGATGAATACCGCGGCGGCATCTTTTCGGCCCAGCACGGCAGCTGGAACCGGACCACGCCCGTGGGCGCCCGCATCATGTTCACCCGCCTCAATGAGGATGGCACGGCTGCCGGTACCGAAGTCTTTGCCGACGGCTGGCTGAACGAGGAGACGGGCGAATACCGCGGCCGGCCGATGGACGTCGCCTTCCTGCCGGATGGGTCCATGCTGGTTTCGGACGATTTCGCCGGTGCAATCTGGCGCATTGCCTACACTGGTGAAGGATCGACCGAAAACCCGGACGCACCCTCTGCGCCACCGGCCGCGGCAGAGGCGCCCGATGCCGGTTCGGACCCGGCGGCTGACGCGCCGGCCGCAACCGGTGCCGACGCTGAAACGCCGGCCCCCGCCAACTGATCCTGTTCGGGGTGGCACGAGCCACCCCGGTTCCCATATCGGAGCGATCCTACATGACATCGATTTATGGCGCAGCGACCCTTGCTGCCATTTGGCTGTGCGGCAGTGCGGCATGGGCACAAACGACCAGTCCCGCTGCCGGTGGCCTTCCGGCGGATACGGCTCTGGCCCTTACACAGACTTGCCGGGTCTGTCATGGGCTGGACGGTGTGGGAACCAACCCGATGATCCCCAATATTGGTGGCCAGAGTCCTGAATACCTGTCCAAGCAGCTGCAGGACTTTCGGGCCGGACGGCGCGAGGACCCGCAGATGTCCATCATCGCTCGCGATCTAAGCGATGAAGACATAGCAGGGCTTGCTGCCTGGTATGCCTCAGTAAAAGCCAGTTTCGAGATGCCGAAGTAATTGCTTATTCCTTGAAAGCCTTATGGTGCTGGATGTCACCCAGAACTGACCCAGCATCAGTTGGAATTTTCACTGAGAACTGACCCATGTGGAACCTTGCCCCCGACGGGATTTGTCGGGGGATATAGCAGTGATCGACATGGGATTTTTCAGTGTTATTCGACGTTGGGCCTTGCGGGACAAGGTGCGCATCCGCGAGATTGCACGGCGGACCGGGCTGTCTCGCAACACCATCAAGAAGTATCTGCGGACGGGGATCGTTGAACCCCAGTTTCAGACACCGGCGCGGCCGAGCAAGCTGGACGCGTATGCGGAGAAGCTGCCAGGCTGGCTGGTGATGGAGCGGCGCAAATCGCACAAGGATCGACGCACCGCCAAGCAGATGCAC
>QKYL01000151.1 GCA_003255745.1 Paracoccus saliphilus | reverse complement strand
AGAAGGGCCGGCCCATCCGGTTCTTCATGGCGGCAGGACGGAAACGGCGATGATACCGGGGCGGCGGCACTCCTGGGCAGCCTGCCGCAGGCCGACTGGCTTCTGGCGGACCGGGGATATGACGCTGAGTGATAGGGAAAGCGTTGGAAGAAAAAGGCATAAGCCCTGCATCCCCGGCCGGAGGTCCCGCAAGAAGTCGGTGAAATACAACGGGCGGCGCTACAAGAGGCGCAATCGCATCGAGATCATGTTCGGACGGCTGAAAGACTGAAGACGTGTTGCCACGCGTTACGACAGGTGCCCGAAAACCTACCTCTCCGCCATCGCTTTGGCCGCAACAGTCTTGTTCTGGCTGTGATCAAGAACGAGCCCTGAGCCTAGCAAGGGCGCCCGTCAGGCCGGGTCGGCCCGCCGCGTCTTGAGACGTTCGACCCCCATCAGGGACAGGACCTTCGCCTCGATATGCTCGGCGTTCAAGGCCGAGGTGTCATACATCGCGCGGGGGGCATCGTGATCAACGAAAGCATCCGGCAGCACCATGGAACGGAACCTCAGGCCGCTGTCGAACACGCCTTCGTCGGCCAGAAGCTGGGCCACATGGCTGCCAAAGCCGCCCACGGCCCCTTCCTCGATGGTGATCAGCGCCTCGTGCGTGCGGGCCAGCGACAGGATCAGGTCCCGGTCCAGCGGCTTGGCAAAACGCGCATCCGCAATCGTCGGTGAAATGCCGCGCGCCTGCAGCGCCTCTCGTGCCGCCATGACCTCGGAAAGACGCGTCCCGAAGGAAAGAATTGCGACCGTCTGGCCTTCGGCAATCATCCGGCCCTTGCCGATGGGCAGGACTTGGCCGCGCTCGGGCATCTCGACACCCGTGCCCTCGCCGCGCGGAAAGCGGAAGGCGATGGGGCCGCTGTCATGGGCGGCGGCGGTCGCAACCATGTGCACCAGTTCGGCCTCGTCGGCGGCCGCCATCACTACGAAGCCGGGAAGGTTCGCCAGAAAGGCGATGTCATAAGCCCCCGCATGGGTGGGGCCGTCCTGGCCCACCAGCCCCGCGCGGTCGATGGCAAAGCGGACCGGCAGGTTCTGGACGGCCACATCATGCACCACCTGGTCGTAGCCGCGCTGAAGGAAGGTCGAATAGATCGCGCAGAAGGGCTTCATTCCCCCGGCGGCCAGTCCGGCCGAAAAGGTCACGGCGTGCTGTTCGGCAATACCCACGTCAAAGCAGCGGCGTGGAAATCGCTGCGCAAACTGCTTAAGGCCTGTGCCGTCGGGCATGGCGGCGGTAATACCCAAAATCTTGTCGTCCCGGCTGGCTTCGTCGATCAGCGCCTTGGCAAAGACAGCCGTATAGCTGGGGGCGTTCGACTTGGCCTTGGCCTGCACGCCGGTGATCACGTCAAACTTGCCGGTCGCGTGCCCGCGATCTGCCGCGGTTTCGGCAGGGGCATAGCCCTTGCCCTTCTTGGTCACCACATGGATCAGTACGGGCCCATCTGCGCGGGCCTTGACCGTTCGAAACAAAGGCAGCAGCAGTTCCATGTCATGTCCGTCGACGGGGCCGACATAGGAAAATCCAAGTTCCTCGAACAGGGTGCCGCCGATGGTCATGCCCTTCAGCATCTCTTTGGCGCGACGGGCGCCCTCCTGAAGGCCGCTTGGCAGCAGGCCAACGGCGCCCTTGGCTACGGCCTTCAGCTCTTGGAACGGGCCGCCCGCATAAAGCCGCGTCAGATAGGAAGACATCGCGCCAACGGGCGGGGCAATGGACATCTCGTTGTCGTTCAGGATGACGAACAGGCGCTTGCCCTCGTGCCCGGCATTGTTCAGCGCCTCGTAGGCCATGCCCGCGCTCATCGCACCGTCGCCGATGACGGCAATCGCATCGCCCGGATCGCCGCCCAATTCGCGGGCCATCGCAAAGCCCAAGGCCGCTGAAATCGAAGTCGAGGAATGCCCCGCTCCGAACGGGTCAAAGGGGCTTTCAGCCCGCTTGGTGAACCCGGCAAGGCCACCCCCGGTCCGCAGCGTACGGATGCGGTCCCGGCGCCCGGTCAGGATCTTGTGCGGATAGCACTGGTGGCCCACGTCCCAGATGATCTTGTCGCGTGGCGTGTCGAAAACCGCGTGCAGCGCAACGGTCAGTTCGACCACGCCCAGCCCTGCGCCCAGATGACCACCCGTGACGCTGACGGCGCTGATCGTTTCGCCACGCAATTCGTCGGCCAGCTGCGACAGGTCGTGATCAGTCAGCGATTTCAGGTCGGACGGCAACGAGATGCGGTCCAGCAACGGCGTCTTGGGTCGATCGGTCATGGCTGGCCCTCCTCGGGGCGGGCGTTCAGGTGTCGCGCTCGATAACGAAACGCGCAAGCGCGTGCAAGTTTCCGGCGACCTGACCATATTCGGACAGGGCCGCATCACTGACGGCGACAAGACGCCGCGCCTCGGCCCGTGCTCCGGCCAAGCCCAGCAGGGACACGAAGGTGGCTTTGCCTGCCCCCGCATCCTTGCCAACCCGCTTGCCGGTCACGGCTTCGTCGCCGGTGACGTCCAGAATGTCGTCCGTGATCTGAAAGGCCAGCCCGATCGCATCGGCATAACGATCCAGCCGCGACGGGTCCTGACCCGCCATCAGTGGACCCGCAGTTGCGGCAAAGCGGATCAGCGCGCCGGTCTTTCCGCCCTGCAACCGGGTAATCGCGGCCAGGTCCAGGGGCACGCCGGCACTTTCGGCGGCGATGTCCAGCGCCTGTCCCCAGACCATGCCCTCGGCCCCGGCTGCGCGGGCCAGTGCCGCAACCAGCCGCAGGCGGGCATCGGCGTCGCCGATGCGCGGATCGGCCAGCAACTGGAACGACAGCGTCTGCAGCGCGTCGCCGGCCAGAATGCCGGTCGCCTCGCTCCACCTGACATGAACGGTGGGCTGGCCGCGGCGCAGGTCGTCGTCATCCATGGCCGGCAGATCGTCATGGACCAGGCTATAGGCATGCAGCGCCTCGACCGCCGCCGCAACGGGCAATGCGGCCTGATCCGCGACGCCGTGCAGGCGGGCCGATTCCATGACCAAAAAGGCGCGCAACCGCTTGCCGCCGGTGACGGCATAACGCATCGCGTCTGCCAGATCCCCGCCGGGCAGGGCGTCGATGGCGCTGTCCAACTCGGTCTGAACCTGGGCCGCGACCTGGGCCAAACGGTCCCGCATCAAAGCCCCTCGGCCGGCTCGGTCCCCACGGGCTGACCGCTCGCCGCCAGCGTGATCTTCTCGACCCGCTCCTCGGCCTCGCGCAGGCGGGCCTCGCAATGCGCGCGCAGCGCCGCCCCGCGTTCGTAAAGCGCGATGGAATCCTCCAGCGTGGCTTCGCCCGTCTCCAGCTTGCCAACGGTCGCCTCCAGCTCGCGCATGGCCTCCTCGAAGGAGAGGGTCTTGATATCGCTCATTCTGCGGCCTCCATCAGCGTCTTCACATGGGCCCGCACCGAGCGTCCCAGAGCCGGCAGATCATAGCCACCTTCCAGGCAGGATACCACCGGTGCCCCGCAGGCCGCCGCCATGTCGCATATGGCGCGGGTGATGGCGGCAAAGTCGTCCTCGTCCCAGTCCAGCTGCGCCAGCGGATCGGCCGCGTGGGCATCGAATCCGGCCGAGACGATCACCAGCTGCGGACGATGGGCGCGTGCCTGCGCCAGAATGTCATCCCAAGCGACCCGCGCCAGCTGCCCGTCCGATCCCGGCGGCAGCGGCACATTGACGATCTGCCCATGCGCGCCGGTTTCCAAGGCCGCGCCCGTGCCAGGATAAAGCGGCATCTGATGGCTGGAGGCGAAAAAGGCGCGCGGTTCGTTCCACAGCAGGTCCTGGGTGCCGTTCCCATGGTGGACGTCGAAATCCAGGACGGCGACCCGGTCCAGCCCGTGGTGATCCAGGGCCCGCATCGCGGCAATGGCGACGGTTCCCAGCAGGCAGAACCCCATCGGGGTCTCGCGCTCGGCATGATGCCCGGGTGGACGCATGGCGACAAATGCGTTGCCGCCCTCGCCCGCCAGCACGGCATCGACGGCCGCGCAGGCCCCGCCCGCCGCCCGCAGCGCGGCCTCCAGGCTGCCCGGTGACTGGTAGGTATCGGGATCGAGCATCCGCAGCCCCTGGTCCGGGGCGCCGTTGCGCAACCAGCTCAGGTAGGATGCGGGGTGGCAGCGCAGCACATCCGCGTCCACAGCCAGCGGCGCCTGCCGCCGGTCCAGATCCAGCCCTTCAAGCCCCTCCAGCACGGCGGCGTAGCGGGCGACCTGCTCGGCATGGCCAGGCGGCATCTGATGGGCGGCCGCGCTGTCATGGGTATAGAGGATTGTCGTCATCTGGCCCCTCCTGCCGCAATTCGCCCAAGGCTAGGCTGCCGCAGTCCAAGGCCGCAACCCCCAGATTGGCGCGCCTCAGGCAGTCAGCCGCGCCCCGTCCTGCCCTGCGATGCGCAGGTCCATCAGCGCCCCTTCTGGCTGGTCGGTGGCAAAGGCCACCTCGGTGAACTGCTCGGTCCGGCCCATGCGCGGCCCTTCGGTCAGCACGCGATGGATCAGGCCGACCTGCGCCTGCAGGTGCCGTTTCAGCGCCGCGTCACCGGCCATGCGCAACCGCGCAGCACGGTCGCGGATCGCCGGTCCCTTGACCGCAGGCATCCGGGCCGCCGGTGTCCCCTTGCGCGCCGAATAGGGAAAGACATGCAAAAAGGTCAGGCCGCAATCCTCGACCAGTTTCAGGCTGTTGTCGAACATCGCCTCGGTTTCGGTCGGAAAGCCCGCAATGATGTCGGCGCCAAAAACCATGTCGGGGCGCAACCGCCGCGCCTCCTGGCAGAAGGCGATGGCGTCGTCGCGCCCGTGGCGGCGCTTCATCCGCTTCAGGATCATGTCGTCGCCTGCCTGCAGCGACAGGTGCAGATGGGGCATCAGGCGCGGCTCGGTCGCGATGGCCAGCATCAGGTTGTCGTCCGCCTCGATCGAATCGATCGAACTGATCCGCAGGCGCGGCAGGTCGGGCACCAGCCGCAGGATGCGCATCACCAGATCCCCCAACCGCGGCGTGCCCGGCAGGTCGGCACCCCAGCTGGTCAGGTCGACGCCGGTCAACACAACTTCGTTGAAGCCCCGCCCGACCAGACGCTTGATTTGTTCGACCACCACGCCTGCCGGAACCGATCGCGAGTTCCCGCGGCCAAAAGGAATGATGCAAAAGGTGCAGCGATGATCGCAGCCGTTCTGGACCTGCACATAGGCGCGGTGCCGGCCAAAGCCGTCGATCAGGTGGCCGGCGGTTTCGCGCACGGACATGATGTCGTCCACGACGACCTTTTCGGTGTCGCCTATCAGGTCGGGGGCGTGCAGGTCAGCCCAAGTGGCGGGCTGCATCTTCTCATGGTTGCCGATGACCCTGGTCACCTCGGGCATGGCGGCAAAGGTCTGGGGTTCGGTCTGGGCCGCGCAGCCGGTAACGATCACGGGCACACCGGGGTTTTCGCGCGCCAGGCGGCGGATTTCCTGGCGGGCCTTGCGGACGGCCTCGGCGGTGACGGCGCAGGTGTTGACGACCACGGCCCCTGACAGGCCCGCAGCCTCGGCCATCTCACGCATGGCCTCGGTCTCGTAGGCGTTCAGTCGGCAGCCCAAGGTGGAAAAGATCGGCGCGCTCATGTCGGCGCACCGTCGGCCAACCAGCCCGGCTCCAGCCTGCCGCGGAACACCAGGGCAGTCGGCCCCTCCATCCAGACGCCGTCGTCGCGCCAGTCGATCAGCAACTGCCCGCCCGGAACGTTCACCCGCACGCGGCGAGCCGTCAGGCCCCGCCGCGCCGCCGCCACCACCGCCGCGCAGGAGCAGGAGCCCGAAGCCAGCGTGATGCCGGTCCCCCGTTCCCAGATGCGCAGGATGATCTCGTCCCGCGAAAGGACCTGGACGACCTCGACATTGGTGCGTTGCGGATAAAGGGCGTGGTGTTCATGCGCGGGACCAAAAACCGACAGATCGACGGCATCGGCATCCGGCACGAAAAAGGTCAGGTGCGGATTGCCCATGCCCGTGGCCACCGGATCGCCAGCGATCGGCAGGTGATTCAGGTCAACCTTGCGTGCCAAGGGCACGCCCTGCCAATCCAACACAGGCGGACCCATGTTCACGCGCGTCAGACCACCCCCGGCATCCTGGGCCAGCAGCAGGCCGTGGTCCGTGCGCAGCCGCAGCGCGCTTGCGCCGCTTTCGTCCATCAGCAGCCGGGCGATGCAGCGCGTGGCATTGCCGCAGGCCGCGCTGAATGACCCGTCCGCGTTCCAGAAAATCAGCCGTGCATCGGCCTCCGGCGAATCCTCAATCCCCGCCAGCTGATCGAACCCCACCCCAAGATGGCGGTCCGCGATGCGCGCGACCAGCCGGGCGTCGGGACGTGCAAGTCCCCCGCGCAGATCGAGAACAACGAAATCATTGCCCAGCCCATGCATTTTCAGGAAGGGCAGGCCAGTCGGGAAAGCATGCGTCATGGCCGCGATATAGGGCCGGCAAAATGATTCCGCCAGAGAGTTCGTTTTTTGGGTTGACGCCACCCGGCACCCCCCCTAGGTAACGCCTCGTGTTGGGCCCATAGCTCAGTTGGTAGAGCAACTGACTTTTAATCAGTGGGTCACAGGTTCGAATCCTGTTGGGCTCACCACTGACTTCATTATCTTTTTGAAAGTCATACCCGTGCAGGGCGATGCGACTAACCGCGCCTGTCGGTTAGTCAGTTCCATCTTCTTTTGTAGCGCTGCCATTGCTCGCGATGCCAGTTGTTTTTGCCTGCCGCCACGGTGTAGCGGGTGACTTCCGACAGCGACGTGTGGCCGCTGATGGCCATGATCTCATGCGGGCTGCAACCGGCATCCGCCAAGCGCACGCAGGCTGCCTTCCGAAGCCCGTGAGGACGAAGATTGTCGGGCAACCCAGCCTCCCGATCCATGCGCCGGAACCAGTTTGTGAAGCTGGCAGGTGCGAATGCTTGCCCCTTTGTCCTGACAAGAAACGAATTCGCGTCACGCGGCAGCGGATCCAGAATCTCCCAAAGTTCAGGATGAACCGGGATCTGCACCGCGTTTCCGGTCTTCGCTTGGCGCAACGACAGGAAACCATCTTCGAGATTGCCGAAGCCCAGCGATACCACGTCACCTCGACGCTGCCCCGTATGGATCAGCAGCATGATGGCCAGATGGGCGCGCGTTCCTGCCTTGTGATGGGCAATGAACGCGTCGATTTGCGCTTCGGTCCACGTCGCGAAGCCGTCAGTGCGATGCCGGATCTTACGCACGCCTCGCGTTGGGTCATCATCTCGCCAGCCAATTTCAACGGCATGTCGCATCAGCAGATGAACCATGCGCAGGAAGTTGTTCGCAGCAGCAGGCGTTTCCACCTTGGCGTTGATGATCTTGGTAACGTGCGTGCGCTGCATCTCCTTCACTAGCCTGTGCCCGTGGTCGGCGCGGAACCGTCCGATCAGGTTGCAATATGTGCGCTTGGTCGATGACCGCAGACGGGTAAAGTCCGCAGTTTGATAATAGGACGCAATCAGGGCGTTGTTCGTGCCCGGCCTGCTTCTTACGACAGCAACCGCTGGAAGTTCGCGGTTCGCAGCCATTTCATAGGTTGCCATGAAGGGCAGACTCCAAGGAAGGCCCGGCAAAGCTACTTTTGGAAACCCGGATCGGGGGTAATACTGCCTCACCACGCCGTGCCGGTCAGTGTAGATTTGGCAATAAGGTGGGCGTTTTTTCATCTGCTTCACAGATCGCTCCAACTGTTGCTTTCAAAGTCAGCATCATGCAGCGCGTCTATTGCTGAATTCAGTTGGCGCACGTCCCAAACGCGGCGGCCGTCTATCTTTATTGGCTTGGGCATCCTTCTGTCAGCAACTAGCTGATCGAACTTACTTGTTCCCATGTCGATGTAATACGCCGCCTGTTCTCGGGACAGCAGACGCTTGAAGGGCAGCGGTGCCATTGTGGCCTGCCCCCTGAAAAGTGGTCCTCCCTGAAGTATGGCTTTTGAGCCAGTTGGAGGATCAAGGAATGCTCCAGAAAAGACATAAGCCGGAAGAGATCGTCGCGAAGCTTCGGCAAGTCGATGTGCTGGTTTCGCAAGGCCCATCGGTGGCCGAGGCGGTGCGCTCGATCGGCGTGACGCAGTTCACCTACTACCGGTGGCGCAAGGAGTATGGCGGGCTGAAGTCCGACCAGGTGAAGCGGCTGAAGGAGCTGGAGAAGGATCGAGCCGGCGGTTCGCCATCGGTCCGAGAGCCGCTGGCGAGGGAGCGCCTGCGGAAGGCCGTGTCGGACCTCACCCTCGAGAAGCTCATTCTGAAGGAAGCTGCCTCCGGAAACTATTAGGCCCCGCCCGCCGCTGTTGCTGCATTGATCACGTCAGGCAGAAGTTCCAGGTGTCGGAGCTTTTCGCCTGCCGTGTGCTCGGCGGCATTGTTGCAGAATTCGGCGTTGAAGCAGGGCTTTCCCTTACCCCGTTAAAGCTCAGGCCACGCGCTTGATCTCGGCAGTGCCGCGTGCGTTGAAGCGGTTGATGATCGCGATGCGGATATGAACTCCGGCCGTTTGTCTGTCCGGATCTGGCGAGGCGATCCGCTCGCCGAAGGGCTTGAGGCAGCGCATCTTTGCCTCGATCCGGCTTCGGACGTGACAGCCGGACCAGGGCTTCCAGTTGGCGCGCCCGAAGCGTTTGCTCGCCCGCAGGGTGTCGTTGCGGGCGCGGGCGCAGGGCAGTCCTCCTTCCACAGTCGTCCGTTCCTGCGGGTGGGGATGACGGCGGTGCCGCCGCGGTCCACGA
>KZ836050.1 GCA_003255745.1 Paracoccus saliphilus | reverse complement strand
CCAATGCCGCGGAGCGGCTTCGTCCATGGGCCGACTGCTCTTGCCGGCGCGGCATTCACGGTTGTCCGCGTTGGGCTCGTCACGACGATCTGCGTCCCCTTACAGCGGGCACGTGCCGCTGGAGATATTACCACGCGCACGCGCCTCAATGCGGCCGACCATGCTCTATCGGATGCTGCGGTATAGGTTCCTCGGATTGGCCAATGGTGCTCGCCGTTCCAAGATCGCCGTGGTTCACAGGAGACCAGTTCGACGAACTGCAGCAACTTTGTCTGGCTTCTTCTAGGCCAGACTGGATCGGCGGCGGGCACCACTTGCGTCGGTTAGTCCAGGTTAAAATGACGTCTTGTCCGCGCCCTTCAGCGCCAGCAACTCGCGCGCCTCATCGGGGGACGCGACCTCCAACCCCAGCCCCTCGATGATCTGCCGGGCCGCGCGGACCTGCTGGGCGTTGCTTTCCGCAAGCTGTCCCGGTCCGGCCCAGATCGAGTCCTCGAGGCCCACGCGCACATGACCCCCGATAGCGGCGGCCATGGCGGCGATGGGCAGCTGGTTGCGGCCGGCGCCGAGGACGGACCAGCGGTAGTTGTCGCCGAACAGCCGGTCCGCCGTCCGCTTCATGTGCATGACGTCGTCGGGATGGGCGCCTATGCCGCCCATCAGGCCGAAGACCGTCTGGATAAACAGCGGCCCCTGCACCAGCCCCGCGTCTACGAAGTGCTTGAGGTTGTAGAGGTGGGCAGTGTCGTAGCACTCGAACTCGAAGCGGGTGCCGTTGGCGCCGAGCGTCGTCAAGATGTGTTCGATGTCCGCAAATGTGTTTCGGAAAAGGATGCCCTTGTCGGCGAGGTAGGTCCGCTCCCAATCATGCTGCAGCTGGCTGTCGAACCGCTTCAGCATAGGGAAGAGGCCGAAATTCATCGAGCCCATGTTCAGCGAAGCTAGCTCGGGTTTCCAGGTGGCGGCGGGACGGACGCGTTCGGCGATGCTCATGGTGGGCGCGCCGCCGGTGGTGATGTTCACGACGCAATCCGAGCGTTGCTTGATAATGCGCAGGAAGGGCTCGAAGGCCTCCGGCGTCTGGTCGGGGCGGCCGTCCTCGGGATCGCGCGCGTGCAGGTGGACGACCGCGGCGCCCGCTTCGGCTGCCCCAATGGCGGCTTCAGCAATCTCGCTGGCACTGACTGGCAGGTGCGGGGACATGGACGGCGTGTGGATCGCGCCGGTCACGGCGCAGGTAATGATGACTTTGCGAACTGCGGGCATCTTACGTCTCCTTTACTGCGTTCAGGTGGCGATCCAAGGCGGCCAGCCGGCGGTCGCGCGCCATGCTGAGGACCGGCACCCCGGCCGGACTGGGCATCGCCTCGGCTACGATCGCGGCGGCCTTTGCGTTGAAGGCCGCACCGCGGGCGGCGCCGTCAGCCAGCCGCGCCATGGTCGGACCGTAGCGATCCAAGTAGTCGGCGACGCCGCCGGGCGCGTTGAGGTTGATCGTCGCCATTGGCCCCATCAGCGTCCAGCGCCGCCCCAGGCCGTAAGCCATGGTGTCGTCCAGCCCCTGCGGCGTGACGATCCCCTGCTCGATCAGCGACAGCGCCTCGGCCAGAACGACGGCCTGCAGGCGGTTCAGCACGAAGCCGTCCACCTCGCGCGTCATGCGGACGGGCACCTGCGCGACCTCGCGCATCAGCGCCTCGGCCCGGTCCATGACCTCGGACCGCGTCTCGGGCGATGGGCACAGCTCGACCACCGGGATGACGTGGGGCGGGTTCACGGGATGCGCGACGAGGATCCGCCCCCGCCCCGTCAGCCCCGCCGCGAAGCTGGAGGCGACGAGCGCCGAGCTGGACGAGGCAAGGATCGTGTCCGGCGCGGCGACGGCGTCCATCTGCGCGTAAAGCGCGCGCTTCACGTCCAGCTGCTCGGGCCCGTTTTCCTGCACCCATTCAGCCCCTGCGAGCGCCTCGTCAAGGGAGCCCACCACCGTCACCCGCGCCAGCGCAGCAGGATCGTCGCCGCTGACCTGACAGGTCGCCTCCAGCAGGCCCGGCAGGGCGTCGCGCACCTCGGGCACCGGGTCCCACAGGTAGACATTGCAGCCGGCGCGGGCAAAGACGATGGTCCAGGCCCGTCCGATCAGGCCGCAGCCGATCACGGCGATGGTTCGTGTCATGGTTCTTCCCCTTCTTGTCCATCAGGCCGAGCGCGCCGCGTCCGGCGGCGCGACGGCCAGATCCTGCGCAGCGTCGGTGATGTCGCAGATGATGGCCTCGCGCAGCGCGGCCCCGTCGCCCCGGCCCAGCGCCGCCATGGCCGCATGGTGGCTGTTCATCGAGCGGTCGAAATGCAGCGGTGCCGTGACTGCGGTGCGGATCAGCGGGCCGACGCGCAGCCACATGCCGCGGATCAGCCCCATCAGCACCGGCCGCTCAGCCGCCTCGTAGATCAGCGAATGAAAGCGCCAGTTGTTCTCCAGATACATGTCCGCATCCCCAGCATCCGCGGCGCGCTGCATCAGTTGGCACGCGTTCTCGATCAGGCGAAGCCGCGAGGGTCGCATGCCCGCGATCGCTACTTCGGCGGCAAAGCCCTCAAGGTTGGTCCGGATGTCGCGGATGTCCAGCAGCTCGGCCGGGCTGAGCACCGGCACGCGCAGGACCCGGTTCCCGCCGAAAACCTCGAGCCCACCGTCGCTTTCCAGCTGGCGCAGCGCCTCCCGCACGGGCGTGACGCTGGTTCCGAGAACGGCGGCGGCGCGGCGCAGGCTGATCTCTTCGCCAGGGCGAAAATAGCCGCTGATCAACGCCTCGCGCAGGGTGCAGTAGACCTGAGACTGCGCCGTCTGCCCCTCGCGCAAGGCTAGCGGGCCGATGCGGGACCACCCGTCGCGATCCATCGCTGCTGCTGATCCCCGTTCCAACCGTGACCTCACTTTGAGCTGTTCCCTCATAAAGATGTCGCCGATTCGCATTCTTGTCCAGTAATCGTTTAATTTTTTCCATGTTGACGATTCCAGGAAGGAGGTTTTAGCTAAAGTGAGATCACAGTTTTGCCGTTGGCGCTCGACCTAGAGGAGGGGGGGCGCCAGCTTCATCGACGGGAGGAAACGACATGCGGCACTTTACCACCATCATTCCAGTTGTTCTGCTGGCGGCAGGCGCGGCAAGCGCGCAGGACACGCGCAGCTTCGAGGTCAGCCTGCCCCTCGGGCCGGAATCTCACCAAGCTGTTGGCGTGCACAAGTTCGGAGAAGAGCTGGAGCGGCTGTCCGAGGGACGCCTGACCATCCGCCCGCAATACGACAACGCTCTGGGCGCCGAGCGCGAGGTGGTCGAGGGGATGGGCCTTGGCCTCATCGACATGGGCATCACCTCGACCGGGCCGATGGGCGGCTTTGTCAACGACTTCCTGCTGTTCGACCTGCCCTATATCTTCACCAGCGCCGAGGCCGCCTATGGCTTCCTCGACGGCGAGCATGGCGAAGCGCTCGCCGGCAAGCTGGAAAGCGAGGCCGGGGTCAAGATCCTCGGCTGGATGGAAAACGGCTTTCGGCACAATACGAACAACGTCCGCCCGCTGAACAGCCCGGACGACCTGAACGGCATTCGCCACCGCACGCAGGAAAGCCGCGTGCAGGTGGACACTTGGACCGCACTTGGTGCCAACGCCTCGCCCATGGCATGGACCGAGGTCTTCACAGCGTTGCAGCAGGGCGTGATGGACAGCCAGGAAAACCCGATCCCGACCATCTATGACGTCAAGTTCTACGACGTGCAGCGTTACCTGAACCTGACGCAGCACGTCTATTCCCCGGCTCCGCTGATGATGGGCGCGCAGCTCTTCAACTCACTGTCGGAGGAAGATCAGGCTCTCGTGCTGGAAGCCGCGGCTCTTGCGGTGCCCGTCCAGCGGGAGGCGTCGCAGCGGATGGAGCAGGATCTGATCGCCGAGCTGGAGAGCCTCGGCATGACCGTGACGCGCCCCGATCTGGCGCCGTTCCGCGAGCGGGTGCAGCCCGTGATCGATCAGTGGAAGGACACCGTTGGCGCCGAGCTGGTCGAGGCTGCACAAGCTACCTCGTCGTAAGGCGGCACGGCCGGGGCACCGTGTCCCGGAAGGGCCCTTCGACCGATCATGAAAAGGGGGAAGCGATGCAAGCTGTTCTGAAGGCTGTCGTTCGCAGCGTCGACGGAGTCAACTGGGTGATCGGCTGGCTTATGGCGGCGCTGATGGCCGTGATGACGGTGCTGATTAGCTGGCAGGTCTTTGCACGCTATGTGATGGGCAACTCGCTGACCTTCTCCGAGGAAGTGGCCCGCTTCTCCACCGTCTGGCTGACGATGCTGGGCGCGGCCTATGCCTATCGCTACGGCGCGCTGATCGCGGTCGAACTACTGCCGGGCCTGGTGGGTCCGCGCAGCGCCACTGCGCTGAAGATCGCCGTGGCCCTCGCTTCGGCCGTGTTCGCGCTGGTGCTGCTGCGCGAGGGATGGGCGATCACGCAGCGCGTCCTTCCGCAAACGGCGCCCAGCACGCGCGTCTCGATGGCTTGGCTCTACGCGGCCATGCCGGCGGGCGCTGCGATGATCCTGCTGAACGCGCTTGCCGTCATCGCCGACAGCCTTCGGCCGCAGCCACGGGTGCAGCCATGACCGCGATCCTCTTCGGTGTTCTTCTGGTCCTGCTTTTGGCGGGGGTGCCGGTGGCCTTTGCGCTCGGCCTCGCCGCGATCGCAACGATCTGGCAGGGCGAGCTGATGCCGATGCTGATTGTCCCGCAAGAGATGATCCGCTCGATCAACTCGTTCCCCCTGCTGGCCATCCCGTTCTTCATCCTGGCCGGCAACCTGATGCAACAGGGCGGCATCTCGCACCGGCTGGTCGCCTTCTCGCGCACGCTGGTCGGCAGCATGAATGGCGGGCTGGCGATGGTCGCCATCGTCACGTCGGCCTTCTTTGCCGCGATCTCGGGCTCGGGCGCGGCGACGACGGCCGCGGTGGGCGCGATCCTGATCCCGGCGATGGTGGCGCAGGGCTACAGCGCCTCCTATGCGGCGGCAAACCAGGCCGCCTCGGGCGCACTTGGCGTCATCATCCCACCGTCCATCCCACTGATACTCTACGCCATCTCGGCCAACCAGTCGGTGGGTGACATGTTCGCTGCGGGCTTCCTGCCCGGCTTCGTCGTCGTAGGCGGACTGATGATCTTCGCGTGGCTTCACGCGCTGCGCCACCCGGCCGTCCGTGACGAGCGCGCAAGCGTTCCTGTGATGCTGCGGGCCGGCCGCAAGGCGATCCTGGCGCTGCTGATGCCCGTGCTGATCCTCGGTGGCATCTATGGCGGCGTCGTCACCCCGACTGAGGCCGCGGTCATCGCCGTGGTGTATTCGCTGCTGGTCGGTGTCCTAATTTACCGCGAGCTGCCGCTGCGGGCGCTTCCCATCATTTTGCGCGACAGCGCCATCACCTCAGCCGTGGTGCTCAGCATCATCGCGACGGCGGGGCTTTATGGCCGCATCATCCTGTCGCTTCAGGTGCCGGCCGCCATCTCTGATTTCGTCATCGGCGCCATCGAGAGTCCATGGCTGTTCATTATCCTCGTCAACGTGCTGCTGCTCTTCGTCGGCATGTTCCTGGAGGCGGCGGNAGGCGGCGGCGGCGATCCTGATCTTCACCCCGATCCTGCTGCCCATCGCGATCAATTTCGGCATCCACCCGGTCCATTTCGGGATCATCATGGTGGTGAACCTGGCGATGGGCATGTTCACCCCGCCCGTCGGGCTGAACCTCTTCATCGCCTCGACCCTGGCGAAGACGTCCATCGCGCGGCTGTCGGTAGCGGTGCTGCCCTTCGTTGCGCTGATGCTGGGGCTGCTGGTCATCATCAGCTTCGTTCCTTGGCTGTCGCTGGCGCTGACGGGCCGCTGATCCACCGAAAGGACCCAACATGGACATGCAACTGCAAGGGGCGCGGGTGATCGTGACGGCCGGCGCCGGAGGCATCGGCCGCGCCATCGTCGAGGCGTTCCGCGCCGAGGGCGCTCGCGTCGCAACCTGCGACATCAATGCCGCCGCGCTGGACGGCCTGCCCGCCGACGTCCTGCGCGAGGTGGTGGACGTGGCAGACGCCGCCGCGCTTGCGGCTTTTGTGGACGGCATGGCGGCCGCGATGGGCGGGCTCGACTGCCTCGTGAACAATGCCGGCATTGCCGGTCCCACGGGGCGGATCGAGGATCTGGACCTTGCCGAGATCAAGCGCTGCCTGTCGATCTGCTTGACCAGCCAGTTCGTCACCATCGGCCGTGCGGTTCCGCATCTGCGCGACAGCGACAACCCCTCCATCGTGAACATCTCGTCTCTTGCCGGCCGGCTCGGATTCCGGCTTCGCAGCCCTTATGCGGCGGCGAAATGGGGAGTCATCGGCCTGACGAAGTCGATGGCGGCCGAGCTTGGCCCGGACCGTATCCGCGTGAACGCCGTTCTTCCGGGCCTCGTCGCGGGCGAGCGGCAGCGGCGGGTCCTGCAGTCGCGGGCAGACGCGCGCGGCATCGACTTCGAGCAGGCCGAGACCGAGGCGTTCTCCTACACCTCGATCCACGACTATGTCACTCCGCAGCAGATCGCTGACCAGATCCTATTCCTCGCCAGCCCCCGCGGGCGCACTATCTCGGGCCAGGCGCTGTCGGTCTGCGGCGATACCGGAATGCTGGGCTGAGCCTGCGAAGCGAAAGGAACCACCATGGCGATCCACCACCTGAAGACCGGCAAGCCCGAGGGTGAACGCAGCCAAGACGACGCGAAGGTTCGCGCCAGTGTCGAGGCGGCGCTGGCCGACATTGAGGCGCGGGGCGACGCCGCCGTGCGCGAGCTGGCGGCGAAGTTTGACGGCTACACGCCGGAAAGCTTCCGCCTGTCCGACGACCAGATCCAGGCGCTGATCGCCCGCGTCGCACCGCGCGATCTGGATGACATCCGCTTCGCCCAAACCCAGGTGCGCCGCTTCGCCGAGGCGCAGCGCGCCTCGATGCAGGACATCGAGATCGAGACGCTGCCAGGCGTGATCCTCGGCCATCGCAACATCCCCGTGCAGTCCGTCGGCTGCTATGTGCCCGGCGGCAAGTTCCCTATGGTCGCCTCGGCCCATATGTCCGTCCTGACCGCCGCCGTCGCCGGCGTGCCGCGCATCATCGCCGCCACGCCCCCCTTCAAGGGCGAGCCGAACCCAGCGGTGATCGCCGCAATGCAAATGGCCGGCGCGCACGAGATCTACGTCCTCGGCGGCATCCAGGCTGTCGGCGCCATGGCCCTCGGCACCGAGACGATCGCCCCCGTCGACATGCTGGTCGGCCCCGGCAACGCCTTTGTGGCAGAAGCCAAGCGCCAGCTTTACGGCCGCGTCGGCATCGACCTCTTCGCCGGGCCGACCGAGACAATGGTGATCGCGGACGACACCGTCGATGCCGAGCTGTGCGCCACCGACCTGCTGGGCCAGGCAGAGCACGGCTACAACTCGCCCGCCTGCCTCATCACCAATTCGCGCAAGCTGGCCGAGGAAACGCTAGCCGAAATCGAGCGCCTGCTGGCGATCTTGCCCACGGCCGAAACGGCTGCCGCCAGCTGGCGCGACTATGGCGACGTGATCCTGTGTGACACCCATGACGAGATGCTGCAGGTCGCCAATGACATGGCCTATGAGCATGTGCAGGTGATGACCGACCGCGACAACTGGTATCTGGAGCAGATGCACAGCTACGGCGCGCTGTTCCTCGGTCCGCGCACCAATGTTGCGAACGGCGACAAGGTGATCGGCACGAACCACACGCTGCCGACGAAGAAGGCCGGCCGCTACACAGGCGGGCTGTGGGTTGGTAAGTTCCTGAAGACCCATAGTTACCAGCGGGTCACCACCGACAAGGCCGCCGCGACCATCGGCGCCTATGGCTCGCGCCTGTGCCTGCTGGAGGGCTTCGTCGGCCATGCCGAGCAGTGCAACATCCGCGTGCGGCGCTATGGCGGGCAGAACGTGGCTTACGGAGAGGCGGCGGAATGAGCGGCGACATGTTCCGACTGGACGGCAAGCGCGCGCTGGTGACGGGCGCCGGGCGCGGCATCGGTCTGGCCATCGCCCGCGCCTATGCTGAATGCGGGGCCGCCGTGACGCTCTGCGCGCGCAGCAGGGATGAGGTGGAAGCGGCCGTGGCGGACCTGCACGGCCAAGGGCTAGCCGCCGACGCGATGGTTGTCGACGTCACCGACATCCCGGCCTTCACCGCGCTGATCGAGACGCGACCGGCCTTCCACGTCCTTGTCAACAACGCCGGGACCAACCGTCCCCGCCCCCTGTCCGAGATCACGCTGGAGGACTATGACCTGATCCTAGGCCTGAACCTCCGCGCCGCCATCTTCGTGCTGCAGGCGGTGACGCGGCGGATGGTGGCCGAAGGGATCGCCGGCTCGGTCATCAACATGTCGAGCCAGATGGGCCATGTCGGCGCTGCGAACCGGTCACTCTATTGCGCGTCCAAGTGGGGGCTCGAAGGTTTTGCCAAGGCCGCTGCGATCGAGCTGGGGCAGCACGCCATCCGAGTCAACACCATCTGCCCGACCTTTATCGACACGCCCCTGACCCGCCCCTACTTCGAAGACCCCAAATTCCGTGACGAGGTTTTATCGAAGATCAAGCTCGGCCGCCTCGGCACGGTGGATGATATCATCGGCGCAGCGGTCTTCTTGGCATCCGACGCATCCGGGCTGATGACGGGAAGTGCGTTGATGCTTGATGGAGGCTGGTCCGCAGGCTGAGTAGGCGCGCCTGCAGCGCACGCAATCGAACGCAGCAACTTATAGCCGTCTATGCGCATGCGGCTGATCAGCGACCAATGCACCGGTCGCAATTCAGTGCCTCGCGCTGACGAGTGTTCGCTTTGACCAGATGCTGGGGCTGCCGTTTCGCACTATCTTCAGTAGGTTACCAACTTTCGATGTGACTCCTGCAGGGATATAGGCGGTTAGGCTGCAGGTTTAGCAAACAGCCGGAAGGTCCCGCTCAAAGAGACGCTGCCTGGTCAAATTCACTTCGCCAAGCACCGACGTTAGGTTCGGGAAGCTGCACTGCAGCGCCCGTCGAGGGACGTTCGTCCGCTATGGGCCGTTCCGTGCCTTCACGAGCCGGGGGTTAACTGGCCATCTCC
>KZ836049.1 GCA_003255745.1 Paracoccus saliphilus | reverse complement strand
TGCCGCACATGAAACCGGCAGCAGCTCATCCTGATCCTTTCAGGATTGATGCTTGCAGGCTTAGGCTGGGGCACTTTTCGAAAGGCCTCTTCCATTCGCTCAAGAGCCTAGACGCTTTGCATCCAACTTGCGTCCTTTGTATCATTGAACCGGATGTATAACACTGCACGGGTATTCAGATGAGCGGAAAGTTCCGGGTGGTGGACCCTGAGAAGGACATTGCGATTCTCCGGGGGCTGTCGTCGCCCATCCGGATCAGCATCCTGAAACTGCTGCACATGTCCGGTCCGACGAACATCAACGTCATTGCAGACACGCTGGAGCTGCCGCAGTCGTCCGTTTCCACAAATGTTCGGGCGCTGGTCGAGGCGGGGCTGGTCGAAACAGAGGCACGCAACGCCCGGCGCGGGACGCAGAAGGTGTGCCGCGCCGTCTATGACGAGCTCATCGTCACCTTCAAGAGCGACGCGCCGACGGATGGCGACACGATCGACGTTTCGATGCCGGTTGGGCTCTATTCGGTCTGCGACGTGACTGCGCCTTGCGGTTTGTGCTCGATCGACAGCATCGTCGGCCTGCTGGACGTGCCCGCTTCGTTTCTTGAGCCGGACCGGATGAAGGCGGCGCTGCTGTGGTTCACGAGCGGCTTTGTTGAATATCAGTTCCCGAACAACGCCAATATCATAGGGTCAGAGCTGGACGCCCTGGAATTCTCGATGGAAGTCAGCTCCGAGGTTCCCGGGACGAGTGCCGACTGGCCGTCTGACATCACGATCTCGGTCAACGGCAAGGCCCTCGGTGTCTGGACCTCGCCCGGCGATTTCGGCGATAGGCGCGGGCTCTATACCCCGGGCTGGTGGGCGCTGAAAGGCTCACAATACGGCATGCTGAAGACTTGGACGGTCACCCGCAGCGGGACCTTCGTGGACGGCGTGCGCATCTCAGACGTGGTCCTCAGCGATCTGGATCTGGCGCAGCACCGGTCCATCCGTCTTCGGGTCGAGGTCAAGGCAGACGCGCGACATCCCGGCGGTGTCAACATCTTTGGACATGGCTTTGGTAATTATGATCAGGACATCGTTCTGCGGCTGAGGCGCGGAAGCAGCACCGCACAGCGCAAGCGCCTTGACGGAAGCGACTTCGTCTGCATTTAATCACAAGGAGGGATATATATCCGTTTAGCGGATATACATGGAGGGGGAGGTATGAAGGCGTACGCTGCCGTTCATCGCGACTTCCGCATCTCGCGGATCGACGACCGCCTTTACGCTGCGTTCCTTGAGCATATGGGGCGAGCTATCTACTCGGGCATTTACGAGCCCGGCCATCCGGCGGCAGACGGACAGGGGTTCCGACAGGATGTGCTTCAGTTGGTGCGCGATCTGAACGTGCCAGCGATCCGTTACCCTGGCGGCAACTTCGTGTCGGCCTATGACTGGAAGGACGGCATCGGGGCCAGGGCGGAGCGGCCGGTCCGATTGGATCTGGCCTGGCGCTCCCTGGAAACCAACCAGATCGGCATCAACGAGTTCGGGGACTGGGCTCGGATGGCGGGGATCGAGATGATGCTTGCCGTCAACCTGGGGACCGGGACGCTGCAGGACGCGCGCGAATTCATGGAATACACCAACCATCCTGCGGGCACGCAGTGGTCGGACCTCCGCCGCACGCATGGGGTGGAAAAGCCCTACAACGTCAAGATGTGGTGCCTCGGAAATGAGATGGACGGCCCCTGGCAGGTCGGCCACCGCACCGCCCATGACTACGGCCGGGTCGCGGACGAGACCTCGAAGGCGCTGAAGGCCTTCGATCCCTCAATCGAAACAATCGTCTGCGGCTCCTCCAACGATGAGATGCCGACCTATCCTGAATGGGAGCGGGTGGTGCTGGAGGAGTGCTACGAGAACGTCGACTACATCTCGCTGCACAAGTATTTCGGCAACAACAGCCGCGACACGCTAAACTACTTTGGCAAGATCGAGCAGACCGGCCGTTACATCCAGGCGATCGGCGGGACGATCGACTACGTAAAGGCCAAGAAACGCGCCAAGAACGACGTCTATATCTGCTTCGACGAATGGAACGTGTGGTATCATCAACGCGCCGAGGACAAGGCACGGGTCAAGGCATGGGACTGGCCCGAGGCGCCGGCCCTGCTGGAAGAGACCTACAACTTCGAGGATGCGCTGTTTGTCGGCGGGCTCTTGAACGAGTTCATCCGCCGCTCGGACCGGGTCAAGATCGCCTGCATCGCCCAGCTGGTCAACGTGATCGCGCCGATCCGGGCTGAACGCGGCGGGCCTGCCTGGCGCCAGACGATCTACTGGCCCTACCAGATGGCCAGCCTCTACGGCCGCGGCGAAGCGCTGGCGGTGCAGGTGGACGCGCCGACCTATGACTGCCGGGTTGCTGATGACGTGTCGTATCTGGACATCGCTGTGACCCATGACCCGAAGGTGCACATGCTGACGGTCTTCGTGCTGAACCGGCACCTGAACGACACAGCCGAGCTTGAGCTCGACATCACCGGCTTTTCGCTCCGCGCCGTGGCGCTGCACAAGGTGATGGAGGGGCACGAACTGCGGGCGACCAACTCGCCCGACGCGCCCGATCGCATCGCGCCCGTCGATGGTGCGGGGGCGGCGGTTGATGGCAGGCAGCTGCGGGCAAGATTGGGCCCGCTGTCCTACCATGTCATCCGCCTTCAGCTGGACGAGACTGCCGAACGAACGTGACTGCATCGGGGCTGGGAGGAGAGACAGCCCCTCAACCATGTCAGGGAGGACAAGATGGACCTGAGATCAAGACCCGTAGGGGCGCTTGCAGGAGTGGTGCCTGCGCTGCTTCTTGCTGCCATGGCGGCCGGCCCCGCCGCCGCGCAGGACACGATCCGCATTATCAGCCACAGGCAGCCTGCGCTGGAATATTACACCGGCAAGATGGCTGCGGCGCTTCCCGAGGGACGCGTCACGGTCGAGCTGATGCCGATCGACCGAGAGCTGGAGCTGGCCTCGATCACCATGTCTTCGCAATCCGATGCCATCGACGTGCTCTATCTCAACGACGCGTCCTTCCAGCGCTTTGCAGCGAATGGCTGGCTGGAGCCGCTGGACGATCTTTGGGAGAAATACCGCGAGGAGTACGATCTCGATGACTTCCCGCAGTCCGTGATCGACGCGGTGAGCTATGACGGCAAGATCTACGCCATGCCGATCCAGACAAACACCGAACTGTTCTTCTATCGCACGGACCTCCTCGAAGAAGCGGGCATCGAGCCCCCCACGACCATGGAAGAATACGCGGCCGCCGCAGCTCAGCTTCACAGCGCCCGGACGGCCGGGACGATCATGTCTCTCAAGCCGGTCGATGCCGCGCTGAACGAGGCGCATTGGTACATGAACGCCATCGGCGACGGCTGGTTCGACGACGCATGGAAGCCGATCTTCAACAATGCGGCTGGAGTCGAAGCGATCACGAAGCTGAAGGAAATGACGCAATACGCGCCGCGTGGCTTCACCGCGCATGCCAATGACGAATCCACCATCAACCTGCAGCAGGGGTTGGCGGCGATGGGGCTTCAGTGGTTCACGCGTGCCGCCGCGATGGACAATCCCGAGCAGTCGCGCGTGGTCGGCGAGATGGGGTGGGTCGCTCCTCCGGGCGGAGGCGCGCGCATAGCCAATGACGGCTTTGCCATCTCGCGCTTCTCGTCGAATGACCGAGACGAGATGTTCCGCATGATGGCCGAGGCCGCCAGCAAGGAAAGCATGCGCGAAGGCGCGCAGTTTGCGATGCCACCGCGCCTCTCAGTGCTGGAGGACCCCGCCCTGGCCGAACAATTCCGCTGGTACACCGCCGCCCGAGAGGCAGTGGAAAGCGGCCAAGCCTTTCCAGCAATGCCAGACTTTCTGGACGTCGGCGAGATCGTCACCCGTCACATCCTGCGCGCCGTCACAGGCGAGGCCGAGGTGCAGGCGGCGCTCGACCAGGCAGCAGCGGAAACCGAGAGCCTGCTGGCCTCACGCGGCTACTACAACTGACAAAAGGCGGCCTGCAGGCAACTGCGGGCCTGCCTTCCGGCGCTTAACAGGAGGTTTTCGATGGTCAGCTGGCAGCGGGGTCTGTGGCTCTTCTTCGTACCCAGCTTTGGGCTGCTGGCCGTGGTCCTGCTGTGGCCTCTCGGCTATGCGATCTATCTCAGCTTCTTCGACTACTTTCTCGGGACCGGAACCCGCACGTTTATAGGTCTCGGCAACTACATCGAGCTTTTGTCGGAAGCACGGCTGTGGCGGTCGATGTGGACGACGATCATTATCGCCTTCGGCTCGGTCGCGTTGGAGTTCGCGGTGGGCTTTGCACTGGCTCTCGCACTTTATCGCCTGAACAGCAGCGCGAAGGTCTTTTCGGTCCTGCTGTTCCTGCCGCATATCGTGACGCCGGTGGTCGCAGCCCTATTCCTTAAGTGGATGCTGGCTGCCAATTGGGGTTTGGTCGACGCGACGCTTCTCACCTTCGACATCACGCCGCCTGACTGGCTGGGCGATCCGCTCTGGGCCAAGGTCAGCGTGATCCTGGCAGATGCCTGGATCTTCACGCCGTTGATCATGATGGTCCTCTATGCGGCACTGCAGGGGCTGGACGCCTCGCTGATCGAGGCGGCACAGATCGACGGCGCCAGCAACTGGCGGATCCTCCGGCATGTGATCATCCCGGCGCTGATCCCGGCGATCATCTTCACCATCTCGGTCAGGCTGATGGACGTGTTCCGGTTCTTCGATCTCATCTACGTGCTGACCGGGGGCGGGCCGGGCACAGCCACGGAGACTATCACCATGTACACCTACCAACTGGGCTTCCGGATGCTGGAAGTCGGCAAGGCCTCGGCCCTCGGCGTCATCACCCTGGTCATCGTCGCGGCCCTTCTGCTGAGCATCAACCGGGCGCTGAACAGCATCTACCGCGGGGGCGACCGATGAGCGCTGCCGACGCCCCGAACCGCCGCCGCCGCGACACCTGGCTGATCTTCATCGCGCTCTCGGTCTTCACCGTCATCAACCTGATGCCGCTGATCTGGGCCGTCCTGACATCGCTGAAGGACCCGCGCGACGCCTTCACGATCCCGCCGACGATCATCTTCGAGCCGACGCTGGAATATCATCGCCAGGTCTGGTTCGAAAACGACTTCTTCGTCTATCTCAAGAACAGCCTGATCGTCTCGGCCGGGACCGTCCTGATCTCGGTTCCTTTTGGCAGCCTTGCGGCCTATGCACTGTCGCGCATCCCGCGTCGGAGTGCCGGCCCCATCCTCAGCGCTCTGTTCACGATCCGCATGTTTCCCCACATGCTGCTGGCCATCCCGTTCTTCGTGATGGGCACCTTCCTGAACCTGATCGACAGCTATATCCTGCTGATCCTGGCCCTGGTCGCGATCAACCAGCCCTTCACCATCTGGCTGATGCACGGCTTCTTCCTCGACATTCCCCGCGACTTGGACGAAGCCGCAGCCATCGACGGCTGCACCAGCTGGCAGGCCTTCCGCATCGTGATCCTGCCGCTGGCGCGGCCCGGCATGACGGTGGCGGCTCTCTTCAGCCTGCTGCTCTCCTATAACGAGTTTCTCTTTGCGCTCGTCCTGACCGGCACCAGCACCAAGACGCTTCCCGTGGCCATCGCGTCGTTCGGGGGCGAGGACATCTCGTCCTGGTCGCTCTCGGCCGCCGGCGCCATCGGGATCATGCTCCCCATCGTCGTGGTGATGCTGCTCCTGCAGCGCTACCTCGTGCGCGGCCTGACGGCAGGCGCGGTGAAGGGATGAGCCCGCCCAATACAACCAACCGGAGCGCCCAGACATGGCACCACTGACCATCCGCCAGGCAACCAAGTCTTTTGGTGCGGTGCAAGTCCTGCATGGTATCGACATCGACATCCAGGACGGCGAGTTCGTAGTGCTTGTCGGCCCCTCCGGCTGCGGGAAATCGACGCTGCTGCGCCTGATCGCGGGGCTTGAGGACATCACCACGGGCGACATCCTCATCGACGGGAAGGTGGTCAGCCGGCTGCACCCCAAGGATCGCGACATTGCCATGGTGTTCCAGTCATATGCGCTCTACCCGCATATGAGCGTGGGCGAGAACATGGGGTTCTCGCTGCGCATGCGGGACGTCAGCCAAGCCGAGCGTGAGCGCAAGGTCGCCGCCGCCGCCGAGATCCTGGGCCTGACGCCGCTGCTGGACCGTTATCCGCGCCAATTATCGGGTGGCCAGCGCCAGAGGGTTGCCATGGGCCGGGCGATTGTCCGCGACCCCAAGGTCTTTCTCTTCGATGAGCCGCTGTCGAACCTAGACGCCAAGCTGCGGGTGCAGATGCGGGCGGAAATCCGGTCCCTTCACAAGAAGCTGAAGACGACCATTGTGTATGTCACCCATGACCAGATCGAGGCCATGACAATGGCAGACAAGATCGTGGTGTTGCGTGATGGCCATGTCGAACAGATTGGCTCGCCACTTGAGCTGTATGATGCGCCTGCCAATGCTTTTGTTGCGGAGTTTATCGGCTCTCCTTCGATGAACATGCTGGAAGGCCGGGTAGGGGAGAAGGGGCAGTCGTTCATCACTGCCAAAGGTGTGGAACTGCCGCTTGAAGCTCCGCCGCCACTGGAACCGGGCCGCAACGCAATCATGGGCCTACGTCCGGAGGACATTCGTCTTGGCGCACATGGAGCACCGGCGCGGATCTTGCTCATCGAGCCGACGGGTGCAGACATCCACGTCAATCTTGACCTGAACGGGGACCAACTGACGGCTGTCTTTCATGACCGTCTAGAACTCACAGAAGGAGAAAGCGTCGGGGTGGCGATACCTGCGGATGTCGTTCACTTCTTCGATGTTGAGACTGGTGAGCGAATTTCTAGTTAATTTGGGTGCTGTGGTATGTAGATCGAAGATCGGGATGAACAGTCCGCGTGCATCTGCCGCTACATGCCTGCAATGACTCAAGAATGATCTGGAAAAGTTGAAAGCACGATAAGAGCTCCCGCTTCTCCGGCATGATGCGGTGAGGGTGAGGCGTTAAGTCGTGCCTGTGTATTAGAGGCGGGTACAAGTTGCACCGATCCTGAGCGGCAAGTGCGAACTGCGAACCCGGTGCGAACCCCGCTTTACGGATCGAACTAGAGAATTTGCGCGACAAAGCCCACCGCATGGGAAAGCGCGTCGGAAGGACCCAGAAGGGCAGGGATCTGAACGATCCAAGCAGATTCTTCGCAGCAGGAACGGCTAAGTCCGCTTGTTCGTTGGCGCTTCTTGTATTCCGGATTCAGGGGCTATCCATATCGCTACCAACCCCGCCGGCTCCGTACCCGCCAGGATCGAGGTCCGGATCTTTGCCGGCAGTTTCCTGCGAGAGGCGAGGGTGTGGCAAGGCAGCTTGAGGATTGAAGGTGTGGAACCGCTTTCGCCCTGCGGTGGAGTAAACTTAACTTGACGTGACACATGGGCGGGAACGGTATGGACTGACACCTTACGGATCATGCTCGCAGCTGGTCGTGCACCGGGTGCCGTGCATCAAAAGCAGAGGTCTATGCCATGATGCAACGCCGCAGCCATGCAAAAACCCGTTTTGGAGGTCTATCCCTCATCGCCTGCCTGATCGCGACGCAAGCAGGCGCTCAGGCAAGCGGGAACGGTCTTCCGACGGCCGAAGAGATCTGGCGGCATCTGCCCCCGCTGCCCGGGCAGAGGTCCGACTTGGCGCCCACGCCTACAACCTCGGCGTCGGCCGCACTGCAGCCAAGCACCGCTGCCGAACAGCCCGGATCCGAGGCGGGCCCCGAACTTGAGGCCGCGGCGCCTGACACGATCTTTCGAGAGGCAGAGCCGGCCTATTCCATGTCATCGCCGCAGCTCACTCGACCCCAGGTGCCGCCAAGTGACGCCAGTTCTCAGCCGTTGCTGGCAAGCCCGGAACTGCCAAAAATGCGCCTGTTTGTCCACGTCCCCGAACGCATTGCGGCGGAACAGCGGAACCAGATCATCACGCAGCTGTCGGCAATGGGATGGTCGCCCGAGGAAGCAGTGACGTCATTCACGATCGGCGAAACGCATGTCCGATATTTCCACCCTCAGGATCGGGCGGCAGCTGAGGATCTGGCGGCCGTGCTGGACACCGATGCGCGTGACTTCGTCAGCTTCACGCCCTCACCTGAGGAGGGCTACCTCGAGCTGTGGCTAGGCGGCCGAGGAGCGCCTCCGGAAGCCAGGCCGGTCATCACGCGCAGGAGCATGCCGGCACCGTTCCAGGGGCTTGAGTCCTCGCGCGCCGCTGAGATGCCTCAAGGGACCGCCGAGGGTCGCGAGCCGGCTGCTGTTGACAGGGGAGACAACCGATGGTGGCTGCGACCCGCAGATGCTCGCATCGTGACCGGCGTCAGGACGGGCACTGGAGGCCCGGGCGAGACCAGCAGAAGCGGGAACTCCACTGGAAGCACTGGTGAGAGCGGAGCTGGCGGCCCTGGATCTGCTGGCGGCGGCAGCACCGGCGGCGGTGGCACCAGCGGCGGCAGCACGGGCGGCGGCAGCACGAGCGCTGGCAGCACGGGCGGCGGCAGCGCGGGTGGCGGTAGTGCCGGTGGCGGAAGCGGCGGTGGCAGCACGGGCGGCGGCAGCACCGGCGACGGCAGCGCAGGTGGCGGCAGCGCAGGTGGCGGTAGTGCAGGCAGCGGAAGCGGCGGTGGCAGCGCAGCCGGTGGTGGCAACGGGAACGACGGCGGCGATGGCAACGACGGCGGCAACGGGAACGGCGGCGGCGATGGCAACGGCGGCGGCAATGGGAACGGCGGCGGCAACGGCAACGGCGGCGGCAACGGGAACGGCGGCGGCAACGGGAACGGCNCGGCGGCAACGGGAACGGCGGCGGCAACGGGAACGGCGGCGGCAACGGGAACGGTGGCGGCAACGGGAACGGTGGCGGCAACGGGAACGGCGGCGGCAATGGCAACGGCGGCCGGGACTGAACCCGTAACCGACACTATCCGGATCTCGCAGTGGTAGGAGCCATGCTCTCGATTGCAACCACAGGCGTTCGGGGCTGCTTGATATTCTGGTGAACGATGCCGCCGGAACAGGCTCGTCGTCGCCGTTACCTCAAAGCGTCAATGGCTTTCCAAAGTTCCGCTGCCATGTCCAGCCGAGTGGCATCGGTTACCCGAAAGCGCGTCGAGCGCTCACGACCAGAGGTGAAGAACCCGCCACGATTGTCGACTGTCAGCAAGACTTCGACACCGCCCGGGATGGGGCTGAAGGAGATTTCCACCTCCTCAACTCCGTAGTCCCGAGCGCTCCGCGGCCGAAAGTCAAACTCCTGCACGAAAGGATTGGGCCGATGCGGATTATGCTCCACCTCTGTCTCTGCAAGGGAGAAGCCAGCTTGCTCCATTCCCCGGAGGACGGCGAGCATCGCCGCAGTGGGGCGCAGCTGGATCACGTCCATGTCCTTCGGATCGGCGGCACCGGCGACGTTCAGCCTGGTTCTGAGAAAGGTTGACGTCGAACCGATGCTGATGGGGGCATGGGCCGGAACATCGATCTCAATCTGCGCTGACAAGTTCTCGCCCGCCCGCACCCGATCAAGCTCGATCATACCTGATGCGAGCACGAGGTTCGCGTAGACCTTTTCGTCGCCCCGGGTCTCGACAATACAGCGCGTGATCAATTCGAACGTTACCCCGCGGATACTTTGGTCGGCACCGCCACCCTTGACCTGCACCTCTCCTCGCAGCGTCTCGCCAACAACGACCTCGTCACTCTCCAGGACCGCGTCAATCGTGGCACCCCCAACGCCAAAGGTTCTCAGCAACTTGCCCAGCATCACTCTTCCTTTTATCAAATTGGCGGCATCCGCTACGCATTGGGTGCTACCTATCGGTCAAATATAGGTTGTGTAGCGTCGATGTCTGCCCCGTCTCGACAGAAGGGGGCAGAGAGTATGGGATAGCCAGCAGGGTTTCCTTGCGAGAAGTCACCCTCTCGCTGCGCAGATAGCTTATCCTTGCAGTCTGATGATCTGTAAGCGCCGCCCCCATCCCACCTTCCAGCACAGTTCTCGATAGGATCATTGGTCTCCATTGATGTTGGATGATGGAGCTTTTCCATGGAGACTGCATTGGAGGTTCTCTCGGTTGGCGGTTCGGGGCGCCAGAACCGGTGACGTTGCCCCCTCCGCCTAATCCAGTTTG
>QKYL01000146.1 GCA_003255745.1 Paracoccus saliphilus | reverse complement strand
TTCAACGCACGCGGCACTGCCGAGATCGAGCGCGTGGCCTTAAGCTTTAACGGGGTAAGGAAAGCCCTGCTTCAATGCCGAATTCTGCAACAATGCCCAAGGGCTGAGATCATGTTCCCCCTGAGGGACAGCTTGAGGTTCCCGCCTTTCGGCCGACCTGAGCCTCCGCCACCGGCTCCACCCTCTCCCACCACTCGGACAACACCCTAACACGCGCCCCGCAGGTTCACCCTGACAGGGCCTTTTCATGCTCAGAAAGTGACATCACTATGAACGCCATCCTCCGCCACGCCCTGACCATCCAGCCGCAGCCGCAGCCCGTCGCCCTCGCTGACCTCATTCCCGCCCGCGCCCGCGCCCTCGGTTGCAACGACTTCGAGGACTACTGCGCCCTGATCGACCTGGAAGCCACTGCCCACCTGACAGGCGCTTCCCTGGCTCGCGTCTCGCGCCTCCGCCAGCAACGCCGCCCGCGCGCCTTCTTCGACCGCAACTATGGCCAGCATGGTCTCTCTGTCTGCCTCAACCGCAACCGCACGATGTTCGCAAAGGTCGATGCGGTCGATTAGATTGAGATGCAGGAAATCGGTGCCAATGGTCTTTGGCAGGGAGTCGATACCTTCCACGGCGTCTATGTTTACACCGCCATGCCGATGAAGCGCCAAGCGGCAACCCAGAAGGTGCCCGTCGCACGTCTCATCCTGGGCCTCGGTCCAAACCAGCGCGCCGGGTTCATCGACGGCGACTCATTGAACTTGCGCCGCTATAACCTCAGCGCCTCCACCAACGCCGAACAGTCCGCCGACCTTCAGCGGTCCCGCCATGACGCCCGCCAATTTGCCCAAGATGCCGCCGAACGGCGCGACCAGATGGTAGCGCAGAGCCGCACCTTCGACGCCCTCAACTGACACCCTAGGGGCCGCCTCTGGTAGACCGTGGGGCGACCGTCAGGGGAACCTCAGAGCATCACCCCCCGACCTTTCGCACGGCCACCCCACGGCCCTCCTGAGGCGGCCCCTTGCCGCTTCACTTCAACACCCCCGCAATTCCAAGATCATCAAGGACCAATTCACCTATGGCAAACACCTTCAATCCCAGTACCGGTACATTCGAGCGCGGGGACATTTCCTCATTCAAGTCGCCGCTGGCCAACCCTGAACAGTCACCTCCACGTCAGGCCGACCGCTACAAGGGTGGCGAGATCGCGTTCCGCACGAACGAGCAGACCGGCCAGAAGGAGGCGATCAAGACGCCCAGCCGGGAGGGGCAATGGCGCAGCACCTCCGACCTTGCCCGAGGCGAGGGCATCGAGCGCACCGTTCGCAACGACAGGGGCCACCCCGTCATAGATCGCGCCTACAGAGGCACCGACAAGGTGAACCTCCCGGGCGTCGGCGGGGTCTCCCTAGACATGGCCGCGCAACTCGGCTTTGTGACGCGTAACGCTGACGGGACCTTCTCTTTTAGCAGCGAAGCCGGGAGCGACCGGGCCGGGGCCAGCGACAGCCAGCCGCAGGGCAACCCGCAGAGGAGGCCTGAAGGTGACCAGGAGGCGGCACCGTCCGAGGCCGAGTCCTTCCGCATCAGCGACAGCGGCGAGGAGGCCATGACCGCCCTGTGCGGGACGCTCTCGCAGGACATCCAGATGGCCGCCATCAATGCCGTGGTGGAGACCGGCAGCATTGACCCGGAGATGATCGAATGCATGGCGCAGCGGTCAGGGGCCGACCCTGGCGAATTGGCCCGCCAGATCGAGACCGTTCACGGGGGCTTCTATGATGCGGTGATGGATCGTGTCGGCACGCTGGGCGTCCATGATGCTGACATGTTCGGGGACTTTATCAACACCGACTCCCGCATGGGCCGCGAGATGCAGAAGGCAGTGCGCGATATCGTGATGCACAACGACCCTTCAGGCTTCGACGGGCTGGCCCAGCGGTTCACCCAAGGGCTGGACGTAATCGACCCGGAGGCCGTCACGGACGCACTCAAGGCGGCTGGCGTTCCCCACCGGAAGCATCAGGACAGCGGGCAAATCCTGCTGACCCTGCCGGGGCACAATGAACTCAGCTACCGGGAAGCCGTGAAGCTGGGCCTCATCAAGGTGTCGCGGGCCTGAACAGCGCCGGAATGTTTCGCTGCACAGATTCGAAGGGCTGGTCTCTTGCCCTCCGGAGCATAGGCAGAATGACCTAGGCAGCTAGGCAGTGATTTCCGCGTAAGTTACTATTCTCTAAGGGAAAGTCTATACTGGTGGAGCCAAGGGGAGTCGAACCCCTGACCTCTTGAATGCCATTCAAGCGCTCTACCAACTGAGCTATGGCCCCACCGGAGGTCTGCGAAGCGCCTCAGCGCCGCCGCGTGTGGGGTCTATATGGGCGGTAGCTGAGGGGTGCAAGCGGAAAATCGACAGGCGACCCCAGATTTTTTCGTGGCCGGACGGGGAAGGGGCGCCGGAGCCGAGCCGCAGGGAGAGGGCAGCGCGCGGGCTGTCGCTTGGGATCTTGGTACCGCCACCGAAAAGGGCCGCGACTTTCGGCGCGGCCCTTGTTCTTATTCTTCCTCGTCGCCGGCGACATCGGCGATGTCGTCCAGCGACACGTCGCCGTCGTCATCGTCCTCTTCCAGCAGGTCGTCGTCCAGTTCGCCGGCCTCGTCGGCGATGTCCTCTTCGTCATCGACCAGTTCGTCGTCATCGGGCCGCACGGCGGTCTTTTCGGTGACAAGCGTCTTGCCGCGACCGTCGGTCAGGCTGTCCCGCGTGAACTGGTTGCCGCAGGCGGGGCAGGTCATCGGGTCGTTCTTCAGGTCATAAAAGCGCGTCGCGCAATGCGGGCACAGGCGCTTCGTGCCCCATTCCTCTTTGGGCATGGTAATCTCCTTCAGCCGCGATTAGGGAAACCGGGCGACCCCCTGCCACAGCGGCCTGAGGGTGTCAAAGGCTTTATCTGGCAGGCCGGGGCGGGCATGGCAAGCGTCGATCAGCGGATCATCCTTCAAGACGGGCTGACGGTGCGGCTGAGACGTTCGCCCCGTGCGCGGCGCATGACGCTGCGGGTGCCGCGCGACGGATCGGGCGTGATCCTGACGCTGCCGGCGCATGTCCCCGAACGGGAGGGGCGGGCCTTTGCCGAATCCCGCCGCGCCTGGCTGCACCAGGCCGTCGCCCGGCTGCCCGCACGGCAGGTCGCGGTACCGGGCGCCCTGCTGCCGGTCGAAGGGCAGCTGCTGCGGCTGACACCGGCCGAGGTGCGCAGGCCACAGGTGCAGGGCGACACGCTGCTGATCCCGCAGGGGCGTTCCGCGGGCCCGATCGCGGCCGCATGGCTGAAGCATCTGGCGGCGGATCGGCTGCGCGCCGCTTGTGACCGCTTCAGCGCCGCTTTGGGCCGCCCCTATCGCGCCCTTGTGCTGCGGGACACGCGGTCGCGGTGGGGCAGTTGCACGCATGATGGCCGGCTGATGTTCTCGTGGCGTCTGGCGATGGCGCCGGGGCCGGTGCTTGACTATGTCGCCGCCCACGAGGTCGCGCATCTGGCGCATATGGACCATTCGGCCCGCTTCTGGGCGCAGGTCGAGGCGCTAATGCCCGGCCATGCACCGCAGCGCGCCTGGCTGAAGGCCCATGGCGGAGAACTGATGCTGTGGCAGTTCCGCGATTGACGGCCGGCCGGTTTGTGATCACATGAGGCTCATGAGCGCCGCCCGATCCACCGACCCCACCGCGCATGAACGCCTGTACCGCAGCCTGCGCAGCCAGATCATGCTGGGCGAACTGCCGCCGGGCAAGGCGCTGACGCTGCGCGGGATCGCCCGCGATCACCACCTGTCGATGACCCCTGCGCGCGAAGCCGTCCGGCGGCTTGTGGCAGAAGGCGCGCTGACCCTGTCCGGATCCGGGCGCGTCGCCACCCCGGCCCTGTCCGACGAGCGGATCGAGGAGTTGGCCGCCCTTCGCGCGCTGATCGAGCCCGAACTGGCGGCCCGCGCCCTGCCGCGCGCGCATTTCGCGCTGATCGACCGGCTGGCGACCATGAACGGGCGGATCGCCGACGCGGTCGAGCGTCACGATGCGGTGGGCTATATCCGCTGCAACCTGGATTTTCACCGGATGCTGTACCTGCGCGCGCAGGCGCCGGCGATGCTGGCCGTGCTGGAAACGATCTGGCTGCAGCTGGGGCCGACGATGCGGGCGCTTTATGGCCGCGTCAAGCGCAACGAGCCGCCGCGGCATCACCGCATGATCCTGGCGGCGCTGCGGGCGGGCGACGAACCGGCGCTGCGGCTGGCGGTGCGGGCGGACGTGACCCACGGCCTGCGGCACCTGACCTCGGCCTGACGGTCTTGTGACTTTGCGTGGCCTTTGGCCGGGGCATGATGGCGACATGTCAGCACGAAAGGTGCCGCGATGCTGGACCGACGCGATCTTTTGAAGGCTCTGGCTGCGGCGACGCCCTCGGTTCTGGGCATCGGCGCGGTGGGGCGGGCCCTAGCGCAGGACGCGGCGGAGGCCGAGCTGATCGCCACCCATGTCTGCCGCCTGATGCCCGAGACCACCGAGGGGCCCTTCTATTTCGACCCGCGCCTGCTGCGCAGCGACATCCGCGAGGACAGGCCGGGCCATCCGCTGGCGATGCGCCTGCAGGTCGTGGACGCCGCCTGCCGGCCGATCGAGGGCGCGCGGGTCGATGTCTGGCATTGCGACGCGCAGGGCAATTACAGCGGCTATCCCGGCCAGGCCGAGGGTGACCTCAGCGGGCAGACCTTCCTTCGGGGGTCGCAGATGACCAACCAGGCGGGGCGGGTGGCGTTCCGGACGATCTGGCCCGGCTGGTACCGGGGCCGCACGGCCCATGTGCATTTCAAGGTCCTGCTGGACCGGCAGGGTTTGGTGACGGGGCAGATGTTCTTTCCCGACCGCTTCAGCCGGGCGGTGTTCCGGCAGCTGCCGGCCTATGTGCGTGGCTCGACCCGCGGCCAGATCTTCAACGACCGCGACGGGATCGCGCGCAGGGCAGGCAAGGGGGCCTTTGCCCAGGTCACCCAGGTCCAGGGCGGCTTCGAGGCCGCGCTGGTCATCGGCGTGGCGCGGGCCCGCGCCGGAGGGCCGCCGCCAAGGACAGTCGCCCCGACCCGCCGGGGCTAAGGCTTCAGGCGGGAAGGCCCATCGGCGGCAGCCCCAGCGAGCCGAAGCTGATCTGCGGCAGGGTCGAGGGGATGATGCGGTTGTACTTGGTACCTTCAATGGCAGCCCCGGCCATCAAGCCCGACTGGCCGAAGATCATCGCCACCACCGGGAACTGGGCCGAGAATGTGTCGGTCCCCACGGCCATCCCGCCGGCCGGGATCGCGTAAAAGGCGCCCGCCCCGGCAACCCAGCCCGGCGCGGCGCGGAAGGCGGCAAGCGCCTCGTCCGTCTGGAAAATCAGCACATGAGCATATTGCTGCGCCCCGGCCTGCAGGCCCACGGTGGCGCGGGTGGCGGAGTAATAATCCACCGATTGTCCGCCGATCCGCAGCGCGCCTTGGCCATAGGCGCCGCCGAAGCCAAGGGCGGCTTCCGTCATCAGGGGCATGTACAGGACGCCGCGGGCATTTTCGACCAGCGGTGCAGCGGCCGGATAGGTGCTGACCAGATATTGCTGCGTCTGATCGACGCGTGCATCCAGTTGCGCCGCGCCATTGGTGCCCACCGCATTGGTGCAGCCGGCGGCCAGCATCGCAGCGCCGCCCGATGCCAGCAGGTTGCGGCGTGTCATCGTGAATTTGGTCATCTGTCGCCTCGTGTCGGTGATCGGGACTTTTACCTGCCCGTTGGGGCGCAGGATAGGTCAGCGGGACCGGTCACGCCAGCATCTCGGCCACCGTGGGCGCGAAATAGCTCAGCACCCCGTCGCAGCCGGCGCGGCGGAAGCCCAGCAGGCTTTCCACCATCGCGTCCCGCGACAGCCAGCCGTTGCGGATCGCGCCCTCGATCATCGCGTATTCGCCGCTGACCTGGTAGGCGAATGTCGGCGCGCCGAATTCGTCCTTCACCGCACGGCAGATGTCCAGATAGGGCATGCCCGGCTTGACCATGACCATGTCGGCGCCTTCGGCCAGGTCGCGGGCGACGCAGCGGATCGCCTCGCCCCGGTTGGCCGGGTTGATCTGATAGGTCTTCTTGTCCCCGACCAGCCGCCCCGAGGCGCCCACCGCATCGCGGAACGGACCATAGAAGGCGCTGGCAAATTTCGCGGCATAGGACAGGATCGCCACATGCTTGTGCCCCTCGCGTTCCAGGGCTGCGCGCAGGGCGGCGATGCGGCCGTCCATCATGTCGCTTGGCCCCAGGATGTCGGCCCCGCATTCCGCCTGCACCAGCGCCATGCGGACCAGCGCCTCGACCGTCTCGTCGTTCAGGATCTCTCCGTCCACGACCAGCCCGTCATGGCCGTTGGCGTTGTAGGGGTCCAGCGCGATGTCGGTCATGACCGCCAGTTCGGGCACGGTCTCCTTGACGGCGCGGATGGCAAGGTTGCCGATGTTGTCGGGATCCCAGGCCCGCTCGCATCCCTCGGTCCGGCTGGCCTGGTCGGAATGCGGAAAGATGCAGATGGCGGGGATGTTCAGCCGTGCGGCGCGCTCCGCCGCGCGTTTCGCGCCGTCCAGCGTCAGTCGTTCAACGCCGGGCATCGAGGCGATCTCGCCCTCGGCGCCCGGCACCTCGGTCACGAAGATCGGCCAGATCAGGTTCGCAGGGGTCAGGTTCGTTTCCGACACCATGGCGCGGATGTTGGCGTTGCGGCGCAGCCGGCGCAGGCGCGAGGCGGGGAAGGGGGCAATGATCGGGCTGGCCATGGGGCCTCCTGCAAATGGACGGCAGCTGGGACAACCGGGCGGCTTTCCCTTGGTCAAAACCCGTTCTAAGGTCGCCGGCAGCCAAGAACAAGGAACTGCCCGTGCCGCAAGTCAACAGCCTGATCGGGCTTCTGGACAGCCGGTCTTTCATGACGATCTGGTACTGGCTGGCGCTGGTGGGCATGTGGTCCGCCACCGGCCGCAGCGTGCTGGGCGTCCCGACCGAGGTGCTGACCCGCGCCCGCACGGCGCAGGCTGCCGGACAGGCCGAGGGCGCGGCTGTCATCCTGCTGCTGGACTGGTTGTCCCTGGTCCTGCCGCGCTGGCGCTTGGGTACGCGCGAAGGGGCGCTTTTCCTGGCGGTCACAAGCTTTCTTCTGACATCGCTGGCGGTGCTGGGCTTCGTCTTCTGGCTGGAACTGGCGCAGGCGATGCTGCTGTTGCTGCTGCCTTTCTGGCTGCTTTTCTGGATGCGCATCCGGCTGGCGCGCCGCCTGGTCCCGCTGGTCGAGGCGGCACAGGATGATCGGATGGAACTGTCGCAGGCCGCTGCGCGGGTGGCGCATCTGATGGTGCGGCACCGCCGTTGGGTCACGCTAATGTCGATGGTCGCGGTCGCGCTGACGGTGCTGTGGGGGACGCTGTGGGCGGTCATGCATCCCAACGGGCTGTGAGGCGCTTGACTTCGCGGCGCGGCCCTATACCTGACGGCTCATGTCCGACCAGTTGATCCTTTCCGGTGCGCCCGAAGGCTATGACGCGGCGCTGATCGCGCGCGAGGCGGCGCGTCCCGAAAACCGTGGCGCGCCGGTGATCCACATCGCCCGCGACGACCGCCGCATGGCTGCCACGCGGGCGGCCCTGGCCTTTCTGGCTCCGCAACTGGCGGTGCTGGACTTTCCGGCGTGGGATACGACGCCCTATGACCGCGTCTCGCCCGCGCCCGAAATCCAGGCGGCGCGCATGGCCACGCTGGCCGGACTGGCGCAGGGGGCGATTAAGGGCCCCTTCGTCCTGTTGACCACGCTGAACGCAGTTCTGCAGCGCCTGCCGGCGCGCGACCTGGTGGCCCGGACCGCCTTCACTGCCCGCGTGGGGGACCGCATCGACGAGGCGGCTTTGCGAGAGTTTCTGGTGCGGATGGGATTTGTGCAAAGTCCAACCGTGACCGATCCCGGCGATTATGCCATTCGCGGCGGCATCATCGACATCTTTCCGCCGGGAGAATCCGGGCCGATCCGGTTGGACCTGTTCGGCGACGTGCTGGACGGGGCGCGGCGTTTCGACGCGGTCACGCAGCGCACCACCGAAAAGCTGTCGCGGATCGAGCTTGCGCCCATGTCCGAGGTGATCCTGGACGAGCCGTCGATTACCCGCTTTCGCCAAAGCTATCGGACGGAATACGGGGGTGGGACCAACGATCCGCTTTACGAAAGCGTCAGTGCGGGTCGCAAGACGGCGGGCATGGAACATTGGCTGCCCTGGTTCCACGACCGGATGGAAAGCCTGTTCGACTATCTGCCCGGCGCCTCGGTGGTGCTGGACGACCATCTGGGTCAGGTGATCGACGCGCGCCGCCTGATGATCCGCGAACAGTTCGATGCCCGCTGCGCCGCGATGGCGGCCAAGGGGCGGGCCGATACCGTCTACAAGCCCGTGCCGCCCGACGCGATGTTCCCGACCGAGGCGGAATGGGCGGGCTGGCTGGCCCCGCATCGGGTGCTGCGCCTGTCGGTCCTGAACCAGCCGCCCGGCCCTGGCGTGCTGGACGCGGGCGGCCGCCCCGGCCGCAATTTCGCGCCCGAGCGACAGGCCGAGACGATCAACCTGTTCAGCGCGCTGGCCGGCCATGTGAAGGCACTGGCCAAGGCCCACCGCGTCGTCATCGCCAGCTTTTCCGACGGGGCGCGCGAACGGCTGGCGGGGCTGCTGAAGGATGAGGGGCTGACCGGCGCCGCGCCCATCGGTGATTTGCGCGACCTGCCTGATCAGCCCGGGGCGCTTGGCCTGGCGGTCTGGCCCTTGGACGAGGGCTTCGTGGCGGAGGGAACGGCGCTTGGCCGCATCGCCGTTATCTCGGAACAGGATGTTCTGGGCGATCGACTGATCCGGGGCGCGAAGAAACGCCGAAAGGCCGAGAACTTCCTGAAGGACACTCAGACCCTGTCGCCCGGCGATCTGGTCGTCCATGTGGAACACGGCATCGGCCGCTATACCGGGATCGAGACGATCATGGCGATGAAGGTGCCGCATGACTGCGTGGCGCTGGAATATGCGGGCGGCGACCGGCTGTATCTGCCCGTTGAGAATATCGAGCTGCTGTCGCGTTACGGCCATGAGGAGGGCCTCTTGGACCGCCTTGGCGGCGGTGCCTGGCAGGCGCGCAAGGCGCGGCTGAAGGAACGCATCAAGCTGATCGCGGACAAGCTGATGCGCGTCGCGGCCGAACGCCTGTTGCGACCCGCGCCCGTGCTGGAGCCCGAGGAACACGACTGGCAGCAATTCGCGGCCCGCTTCCCCTATAGCGAGACCGACGACCAGCTGGCCGCGATCGAGGACGTGGCCGAGGACTTGGCCGCCGGCCGTCCCATGGACCGGCTGGTCGTGGGGGACGTGGGCTTTGGCAAGACCGAGGTCGCAATGCGCGCGGCCTTCATCGCCGCATCTCAGGGGATGCAGGTCGCGGTCGTGGCGCCGACGACCCTGCTGGCCCGCCAGCATTACCGCAGCTTTGTTGAACGTTTTCGCGGCACGGCCATCACCGTCCGCCCGCTGTCGCGTTTCGTCAGCGCCAAGGATGCCAATGCCACGCGCACCGGGCTGACGGATGGCAGCGTCGATATCGTCGTGGGCACCCATGCCGTGCTGGCCAAGGGCATCCGCTTCAAGAACCTTGGCCTGTTGATCATCGACGAAGAGCAGCATTTCGGCGTCGCCCACAAGGAGCGCCTGAAGGAGTTGCGCAGCGACATCCACGTCCTGACCCTGACCGCAACGCCAATCCCGCGCACGCTGCAACTTTCGCTGACCGGCGTGCGCGACCTGTCGGTGATCGGCACGCCGCCCGTCGACCGCCTGGCGATCCGCACCTATGTCAGCGAGTTCGACAGCGTCACCATCCGCGAGGCGCTTCTGCGCGAGAAATATCGTGGCGGGCAAAGCTTTTTCGTGGTCCCGCGCCTGACGGACCTGCCGGATGTCGAACACTGGCTGACCGAAAACATGCCCGAATTGTCCTATATCGTCGCTCACGGGCAACTGGCGGCGGGCGACCTGGATCAGCGCATGAACGCCTTTTATGACGGCAGCCATGATGTGCTGCTGGCCACGACCATCGTCGAATCCGGACTGGATATCCCGACCGCGAACACCATGGTCATCTGGCGGGCGGACATGTTCGGCCTGGCGCAGCTTTACCAGATCCGGGGCCGGGTGGGGCGGTCCAAGGCACGCGCCTATTGCTACCTGACCACCAAGCCCCGCCAGCCGCTGACGCCGCAGGCGATGCGGCGGCTGAAATTCCTCGGCTCGATCGACGGCCTGGGTGCGGGCTTCAACCTGGCCAGCCAGGACATGGACCTGCGCGGTGCCGGCAACCTGCTGGGCGAGGAACAGTCGGGCCATATCAAGGAGGTCGGCTTTGAGCTGTACCAGCAGATGCTGGAGGAAACGATCGCCAAGCTGAAGTCCGGCGAGCTGGAGGGCACGCCCGAGGACGAATGGGCACCCCAACTGAATCTGGGCGTGCCGGTGACGATCCCGGAAAGCTATATCCCCGACCTGGACGTCCGCCTTGGCCTCTACCGCCGTCTGGCCGAACTGACCACCAAGGTCGAGCTTGAGGGTTTCGCGGCCGAACTGATCGACCGCTTCGGACCCCTGCCGCGCGAGGTGAACACGCTGCTGCTGGTCATCCGCATCAAGGCGATGGCCAAGCGCGCCAACATCTCCAAGCTTGACGCCGGACCCAAGGGGATCACGGTCCAGTTCCACCTGGACAAGTTTCCCGATCCCGCCGGACTGGTCGAATTCCTGTCCGAGGAGCGCGGCACCGCCAAGGTCACCGACAACAAGGTCGTCCTGCGCCGCGAATTCGCGTCGGATGCCGAACGGATCAAGGGTGCCTTTGCCGTGGCCAGGGACCTGGCCGCAAAGATCAAGGCCAGCAAGCAGAAGGCCAGAACATGAACGGACTGATCCGGTTCGACACCGGCCCGCTGCCGGGCGGGACAGAATTTGTGCGACCGCAAAGCGTGATCCGCGCCGATACGCCCGAGGAGGTCGGCCCCGCGCTGGCCGCCCTGCAGGCCGCGCAGGCCCGCGGCATGTGGCTGGCCGGCTATCTGTCCTATGAACTGGGCCATGCACTGACGCCGCGTTTGGCAGAGTTGATGCCGGCCGACCGGCAGATGCCGCTGATCCTGATGGGTGTCTTTGACCGCCCGCGCCCTGCACCGCCCCTTCCGGCGCCGCAGGGGGTCAGCTTTGGACGGCTGCGGCCGCTTTGGGACCGGGCGCGGTATGATGCTGCCATCGCGGCCGTGCAGGCCTATATCGCAGCCGGCGATACCTACCAGATCAACCTGACCTTTCCGCTGGAGGCCGAGGTAACTGGTGATCCATTGTCGCTTTATGCGGCCTTGGCCGCCCGGCAGCCGGTGGGCGAGGGGGCCTTTGTCGATCTGGGGGGGCCGGTCGTGCTGTCCCGCAGCCCCGAGCTGTTCTTTTCAGTCGATCAGCGGGGGGGCATCGAAACCCGCCCGATGAAAGGCACCGCCGCCCGCGCCGCAACACCTGCCGAGGACGAGGCCGCCGCTCTGTCGCTGCAACTGTCGGAAAAGAACCGAGCCGAGAACCTGATGATCGTCGACCTTCTCAGGAACGACATCAGCCGCATCTGCCGGCCCGGCAGCGTCCATGTCCCCCAGCTGTTTCATGTCGAACGCTATGCGACGGTCCACCAGATGGTTTCGACCGTCCGGGGCCAGCTGGTGCCGGGTGTGGGCCTTTCGCAGATACTGGGCGCGCTGTTTCCCTGCGGCTCGATCACAGGTGCGCCCAAGATCCGGTCGATGCAGATCATTGCCGAGTTGGAGGCTGCGCCGCGCGAGGTCTATTGCGGTGCCATCGGGTGGGTCGATCCTGCCGGGCCGATGCGGTTCAACGTCGCGATCCGGTCCCCTTGGATGATCGCGCCGGGGCGGCTGCGGCTGAACGTGGGCGGCGGCATCGTGCATGACAGCGAGGCTGGTTCCGAATGGGAGGAGGCGCTGTGCAAGTCGGCATTCCTGGGCCATTTCCCGACGGCTTGACCGTCTTCGAGACGATGCGCCGGGAAACGGACGGCCGCATTGCCCTTTGGCCGCTGCACTTGGCGCGGCTGCGGCGCGGCTGTGCGGCGGTGGGCTTCCCGCTGGATGAGGCTTTGGTCCAGGATGCGCTGTCGCGGCTGCCCGCAGGTCAGCTGCTGCGCGCGCGCTTGGCCATTGATGGCGAGGGAGGCATCCAGATGACACATGCGCCGCTGCCGCCCAACCCGTCTGTCTGGCAGGTGGTCCTGTCCGATCAACGCTTGCGGGCAGATGATCCGTGGCTTTCCATCAAAAGCTCGCATCGGCCGATCTATGACAGCGTGCGGCAGGCGCTGCCGCCAGGCGTGGACGAGGCGTTGCTGCTGAACCAGGCGGGCGACCTGTGCGAGGGGACCATCACCAGTGTCTTCCTGGAACGTGGCGGGATGCTTTTGACGCCACCGCTGGCCTGCGGCCTGCTTCCCGGAGTACTGCGCCAAAGCCTTCTGAAGCAGGGCCGCGCACAGGAGGCGCGCATGAAGTTGGCGGATCTGGAGGAGGGCGCCCTTTACTGCGGCAACGCCCTGCGCGGCCTGATCCCGGCGCGGCTGATCTGACCGGTCCCGGTGCTGGCATGATTGCTCGGCGCGGAGAGCTTTCATGCCAAATCCGCACCGCACAAGTCGCCGCGCGGGACAAGTCGCCGTGCAGGTAATAACCCTTTCGGCACCTGACAGGCTTCCGACCGCAGCCGTCCACATAAGATGCCACCTGCAGGTCGAGGTGCTGGAACGTGATAACGGACTTGAGCCGAGACCGCCTTTCAATAGCATGTTCTGTTGCAGGATAGCTCTCCGCCGCGGACATTGCTTGCTTAGGGTCAGTCCCTACACAGGGCGATACGTTGATAACGGACAGCACATTCCTGAAGGCGCACCGCACCACGGCTAGCCTTCGAAAATCTGAGGATCAGGAAGCGGTCCAGTGGAGCGCTTGCCCGAAGGAGGGGGTCCGCGGGCGATCGGCCGCACGAAAGGCGACCTGAACTCCAAGGCTGCACATGCTCAGCCACGGCAAGGGCCGACTGCTGGACTTCTCTCTCTCGCCGGGACGACGGGCTGACAGTCAGGGCACTCTCGTGCTTCTGAGGCACTTGCCCCCAGCGAAGCGTTCCCTGGGTGACAAGGCTTGCGATGCCAACTGGCTGCGCGACGGCCCCAGGGCATCCGTCCCTGCATTCCGCCCCGCAAGGAGCGCAGGGCACCGATTCCTTGCAACAAGAGCCTTCACCGAAATCGCTATCGCATCGAGAATGCCTTCGGTCGCCTGATGAAGGACGGGCGCGGCATTGCTACCTGTTACCAGAGATGGACGAGTGGGCCGTTGGAGCGGATGAGCCGCGCGATCAAGGACGCGACCGTCAAAGGCTTTCATTACGATGACCACGACCAGCTCCAGACCCACTTGGCAGACTTCAGGCCAGCATACAACTTCGCACACAGGCTCAAGACCCTCGCCGGCCTCACGCCCTATGAATACGTCCGCAAGATCTGGACATCTGAACCATACAGATCCTCCTAAACCCGATGCACCAGATGCAGGGACTGAACCTTAGGCCGCGGTTCCAGAGGTTGCGGGGCAGCGAAATGGCAGAAGCCACTGCAAGCCCACAAGCTGAGCATGCACTTTGAAAAAAATCAATGAGATTAGGCCGCGCTCCCGAGAGCGCGGCCTAAGTTAATTTGCTGTCGAGAACCTCATCACTCTCCCAACTCACGAAACGGATCCCGTCAGAGCAGGAGCCGCTTCGTGGTTCAGGTGTTTGACTACTCCGCCGTCAGCAATGGGGTCTTTGACTTGCCGATGCGGGGCGCGTCGGGACCGGTGATGTCGAAAGCAGGCTTGTCGTCCTCGATCTTCACGCGCACCACGCCGCCTTTGGTCAGGCCCCCGAACAGCAATTCTTCGGCCAAAGGCTTCTTGATGTATTCCTGGATCACCCTGCCAAGCGGACGGGCGCCCATGCGATCATCATAGCCCTTTTCTGCCAGCCAGTCGGCGGCTTCCGGAGTCAGTTCGATATGGACGTTGCGGTCCATCAGCTGTGCTTCCAGCTGCAGCACGAACTTCTCGACCACATGAACCACGACATCGCGCGACAGGGGGGCAAAGCTGATGATCGCGTCCAGGCGGTTACGGAACTCGGGCGTGAAGGTCCGCTCGATCGCGGCCGTGTCCTCGCCCTCGCGCCGATCCCGGCCAAAGCCAATCGCAGCCTTCGCCTGATCCGCGGCCCCTGCGTTGGAGGTCATGATCAGGATCACGTTGCGGAAGTCCACCTGACGACCGTTGTGGTCAGTCAAGCGGCCCGCATCCATGATCTGCAGCAGGATGTTGTAGACATCCGGGTGCGCCTTTTCGATCTCGTCCAGCAACAGGACGCAATGCGGGTGCTGATCAACGCCATCGGTCAGCAAGCCGCCCTGGTCAAAGCCGACATAGCCTGGCGGCGCGCCGATCAGGCGGCTGACGGCATGCTTCTCCATGTATTCCGACATATCGAAGCGCAGCAGCTCGACGCCAAGCGTGGTTGCCAACTGCTTGGCGACCTCAGTCTTGCCTACGCCGGTCGGCCCCGCAAAGAGATAGTTGCCAATCGGCTTCTCCGGTTCACGCAGGCCGGCGCGGGCCAGTTTGATCGCGCTGGACAGCGTCTCGATCGCGGTGTCCTGACCGAAGACGACCCGCTTGAGCGAGGCCTGCAGGTCGCGCAGAACCTCGGCGTCGTTCTTGCTGACGTTCTTGGGCGGGATGCGGGCGATCTTGGCCACCACGGCCTCAATCTCTTTGGGGCTGATGGTCTTGCGCCGTTTGCTTTCAGCCACCAGATGCTGGGCCGCCCCCGCCTCGTCGATCACGTCGATGGCGCTGTCGGGCAGCTTGCGGTCGTTGATGTAGCGGCTGGCCAGCTCCACCGCCGACTTGATCGCGTCGTTGGTATAGCGCAGGTCGTGATGCTTTTCGAAATGCGGCTTCAGCCCCATCAGGATCTTGATCGTGTCGGGCACGGAAGGCTCGTTCACGTCGATCTTCTGGAACCGGCGGCTGAGAGCGCGGTCCTTTTCGAAATGCTGACGATACTCCTTGTAGGTCGTGGACCCCATGCAGCGCAGCTTGCCGCCCGCCAGCGCGGGTTTCAGCAGGTTCGATGCATCCATCGCCCCGCCCGAAGTCGCGCCCGCACCGATCACGGTGTGGATCTCATCGATGAACAGGATCGCATCGGGATGCGCCTCCAGTTCCTTGACGACTGCCTTCAGGCGCTCCTCGAAATCGCCGCGATAGCGGGTGCCTGCCAACAGCGCGCCCATGTCCAGCGAAAAGATCGTGGCACCAGCCAAGACGTCGGGCGTCTCGCCGCGGGTGATCTTCAGCGCAAGGCCCTCGGCGATCGCGGTCTTGCCCACGCCGGGGTCGCCCACCAGCAGCGGGTTGTTCTTGCGGCGGCGGCACAGAACCTGAATGGCACGCTCGACCTCGGCCTCGCGGCCGATCAGCGGGTCGATGTCGCCCTTCTTGGACTTCTGGTTCAGGTCCACGCAATACTTGCCAAGCGCGGTTTCGTCCTTGGCGTCCTGCGCGGCCTCGGCCTTGGTCTGTTCCACAGGCTCGTCCGAACCGGCAACCTTGCGCGGCTCGTTGAAGCTGGGGTTCTTGGCCACGCCATGCGCGATGAAGTTGACCGCGTCGTAACGGGTCATGTCCATTTCCTGCAGGAAGAAGGCCGCGTTCGATTCCCGCTCGGCAAAGATCGCGACCAGCACGTTCGCGCCCGTCACCTCCTGCCGACCCGAGCTTTGCACATGGATGGCCGCGCGCTGGATGACGCGCTGGAATGCCGCCGTCGGCACGGCTTCGGAGCCGTCGACATCGGTGATGAGGGTCGACAGGTCATCCTCGATGAACTCGATCAGCGTCTTGCGCAGCTCTTCCAGATCAACGTTGCAAGCCCGCATGACCTTGACCGCGTCGGGTTCCTCGGTCAGGGCCAGCAGCAGATGCTCCAGCGTCGCAAGCTCGTGTCGGTGTTCGTTCGCCAGCGCGAGCGCTTGGTGAATGGCCTGTTCCAGGGAGGTCGAGAAACTTGGCACGGTCGTCTCCTGTCAGTCGGCTGGCGGTATGGGACCCATTCTTGGCCCACCTGCCCAGACTGTCATGATAGCTTTAAGATTTGGTGGATTTCGGCTGGCATCAAGTGCTTTTTCCGACAGGTGCCACGAATTTCCCACGGTTGAGGCAGATGTGATGTCGCAGCGCCCTGATTTCAAGCGCCAGGTGGAGGCGTCCCGCGACGGGGTGTCGCAGAACGGCCGCAGCGTCTAGAATTCGTCCTTCATCCGGCGCAGCCGGGCAAAGACATCGGCGTCGCTGGCGCCGGCCAGGCCCAGGCCGTCGCGCAGCTCCGGGATGCGCAGGAACGGGTTGGTGGCCCGTTCCTGTTCCAGCGTGGCCGGGGCGCAGGGTTCACGCGCTTCCTGGATCGCCGCCAGCCGGTCGTGCAGCGCCGCATTGTCGGGATCGACCGACAGGGCAAATGCTCCGTTTCCGCTGCAATAATCGTGCCCGGAACAGATCAGCGTCTCTGCGGGCAGGGCGTTCAGCCGCGTCAGGCTGTCCCACATCATGGCCGGATCGCCCTCGAACAGCCGCCCGCAACCCATCGCCATCAGGCTGTCGGCGGTAAAGGCCATGCGGCTGTCGGGAAAGTGAAACGCCACATGACCCACCGTATGGCCCGACACGTCGATCACCTCGACCGGCTCGCCCAACACCTCCAGCGGCTCGTGGGGGCGAACGCGCAGATCAAGCGGCGGCAGGCGATGGGCATCGGCATCCGCCCCGATCACCCGGGCACCGGTGGCGGCGACAATTTCAGGCACCGCCTGGATATGGTCGTCATGGTGATGGGTCAGCAGGATCGCGTCCAGGCCCCAGCCGCGCGCGTTCAGTTCCGTCAGAATCGGCATGGCCTCGGGGGCGTCGATCAGCACGGTGCCGGCCTCGCCATGCAGCAGATAGGCATAGTTGTCCTTGAGACAGCGCAGCGTGACCAGGTCCAGCGGCATTGGCAAATCCTTCCCCTTGTGGTGATCTGAGCCTGACAAAAGCCGAACCGGGGCGCAATGCATCACGACATCGATCAGTTGCGGCATTTCTATTACCAGCGGTCCCTGGGGCGGGTGGTGCAGCGTATCCTGCGCGACCGGCTGACGGCGCGTTGGGCGCCCGCCGGCACCACGGGCATGACTGTCGCGGGCTTTGGTTTCCCCGCCCCGATGCTGCGGCCTTATCTTGCGCATGCGCGGCGGGTGACCGCGCTGATGCCGGGGCCGCAGGGCGTGCTGGGCTGGCCTGCCGGGATGCCCAACCATTCGGTCCTGTGCGACGAGGCCGCCTGGCCGATCGAGACGGGCAGCATCGACCGGCTGGTGATGCTGCACGGGCTGGAGACCAGCGACCACCCGCGCGAATTGCTGGCCGAGGCCTGGCGGTGCCTGGGGCCGGGCGGCCGCATGATGATGATGGTGCCCAATCGCGCCGGGCTTTGGGCCGCCAGCGACCGGACGCCCTTCGGCTTTGGCCGCGCCTATACCACGGGCCAGATCGAGATGCAGATGCGGGCCGCGGGACTGATGCCCGAATGGCACGGCTCGGCCATCTACATCCCTCCCTCGGACCGGCGCTTCTGGCTGCGCAGCGCGCAGTTCTGGGAGCGGGCCGGCGCGCGGATCAGCCGGGTGCTGATCGCGGGGGTCATCCTGGTGGAACTGTCCAAGCAGACCCGCGCGCCGGTCGGACCCGGCATCCGGATCCATGTGCCAAGCCCGCGAGAGATCCTGGACGGCGTCACCCGCCCGCGCCCGAAAAGCGCGCCGGTCCGGCGCGCCGGCGGCGAGGACTGAGTCGCGTTCAGCCTGCCGACAAGCGTCAGGACCAGGAGCCTTCCTTCACGCCATGCGTCATCCCGCCACAGGGAGGAACCCGCTTCAGCCGCAATGTTAGCGCTGCTTGTGACTGGTTTCCCGCAACCTGCGCCCTTTGTCGCAAAGGCCCGCGTTTCCTTGCCCTTGTAGGTTGCCGGGCACGAAATCACCTGCTAGAGACGCCGCAGATTTCCGCACGACCCTCCATAAGCCGTGCGACTGCGACCCGCACCCCGCGACAGACCAGGCAGCTGCCCGGCCCGCCAGCGGGGTTTGCGCAAACCGTAAAGGATGACCGTGGCCAACTCTGTTTCCATGTCCCAGAGCATCGCCGGACGCTATGCGCAGGCCGTCTTCGAGATCACGAAGGACGACGGGGGGCTGGATGCCCTGGCCCGGCAGACCGCCGATCTGGATGGCGCGCTGAAGAACAGCGCCGATCTGCGCGACCTGATCGCCAGCCCGATCTATTCGCGCGACCAGCAGTCCCGCGCCATCGCCGCGCTGGCCGCGAAGATGAAGCTGTCGCCGGTCCTGTCGAACACGCTGCAGTTGATGGCCAAGAACCGTCGCCTGTTTGTCCTGCCGCAGCTGACCAGCCGCCTGGCCGACCTTATTGCGACCGAGCGTGGCGAGATCACAGCCGACGTCACCAGTGCCATCGCACTGAGCGACGAGCAGCAGGAACGCCTGAAACAGACCCTGGCCGAGAAATCGGGCAAGACGGTCAAGCTGAACACGCGCGTCGATGAAACCCTTATCGGCGGTATGATTGTCAAGTTGGGCTCGAAAATGATCGACAGCTCGGTCCGCTCGAAGCTCGCTTCCCTGCAGAATGTCATGAAAGAGGTCGGATAATGGGAATCCAGGCTGCCGAGATTTCGGCGATCCTCAAGGAGCAGATCAAGAACTTCGGCCAGGATGCCGAAGTTGCCGAAGTCGGCCAGGTGCTGTCCGTCGGTGACGGGATCGCTCGTGTCTACGGTCTGGACAAGGTCCAGGCCGGCGAGATGGTGGAATTCCCCGGCGGCGTCCGCGGCATGGTGCTGAACCTCGAGACCGATAACGTCGGCATCGTGATCTTCGGCGACGACCGCACGATCAAGGAAGGCGACACCGTCAAGCGCACGCGCTCGATCGTCGACGTTCCGGTCGGCAAGGCGCTGCTGGGCCGCGTCGTGGACGGCCTGGGCAACCCGATCGACGGCAAGGGCCCGATCGAGGCGACCGAGCGCCGCGTGGCCGACGTCAAGGCGCCGGGCATCATGCCCCGCAAGTCGGTCCATGAACCGATGGCGACGGGCCTCAAGTCGGTCGACGCCATGATCCCGGTCGGCCGCGGCCAGCGCGAGCTGATCATCGGCGACCGCCAGACCGGCAAGACCGCCATCGCGCTGGACACGATCCTGAACCAGCAGAACTACAACGGCCGCGAGGCCGAGGGCATGAAGACCCTGCACTGCATCTATGTCGCAGTGGGTCAGAAGCGCTCGACCGTCGCCCAGCTGGTCAAGAAGCTGGAAGAAACCGGCGCCATGGCCTACACGACCGTCGTGGCCGCGACCGCGTCCGACCCGGCGCCGATGCAGTTCCTGGCACCTTATTCGGGCACTGCGATCGGCGAATATTTCCGCGACAACGGCATGGATGCGCTGATCATCTATGACGACCTGTCCAAGCAGGCCGTGGCCTATCGCCAGATGTCGCTGCTGCTGCGCCGTCCGCCCGGACGCGAAGCCTATCCGGGCGACGTCTTCTACCTGCACTCGCGCCTGCTGGAGCGTTCGGCCAAGCTGAACGAGGCCAATGGCGCCGGCTCGCTGACCGCGCTGCCGATCATCGAGACGCAGGCGGGCGACGTGTCGGCCTATATCCCGACCAACGTGATCTCGATCACCGACGGCCAGATCTTCCTGGAAACCGAACTGTTCTTCCAGGGCATCCGTCCGGCCGTGAACACCGGTCTGTCGGTCAGCCGCGTGGGTTCGGCCGCACAGACCAAGGCGATGAAGTCGGTCGCCGGTCCGGTGAAGCTGGAACTGGCGCAGTACCGCGAAATGGCGGCCTTCGCCCAGTTCGGTTCGGATCTGGACGCCGCCACGCAGCGCCTGCTGAATCGCGGCGCCCGCCTGACCGAGCTGATGAAGCAGCCCCAGTACCGTCCGCTGACCAACGCCGAGATCGTGATCGTGATCTATGCCGGTACCAAGGGCTATATCGACAGCGTGCCCGTGCGCGACATCGTGGCCTGGGAAGACGGCCTGATCCAGTTCCTGCGCAGCCAGAAGTCGGACCTCTTGGACGACATGACCCGTAACGACCGCAAGGTCAGCGGCGAACTGGAAGCCTCGATCAAGGCGGTGCTGGACGAATACAACCGCACCCGCGCCTGAGAGGGGGAATAGATGCCCAGTCTCAAGGATCTCAAAAACCGGATCGGAAGCGTCAAGAACACGCGGAAGATCACCAAGGCGATGCAGATGGTCGCCGCCGCCAAGCTGCGCCGTGCGCAGGAGGCGGCGGAAGCCGCGCGCCCCTATGCCGACCGCATGGCGGCCGTGATGGCCGGTCTGACCGCAAATGCGGCGGGCCAGTCGGGCGCGCCCCGTCTGCTGGCCGGGACGGGCGCCGATCAGCGTCACCTGCTGGTGGTCATGACCGCCGAACGCGGCCTTGCGGGCGGCTTCAACAGTTCAATCGTCAAGCTGGCCCGCCAGCATGCCGAACGGCTGCGCGGCCAGGGAAAGGACGTGGCGATCCTGACCGTCGGCAAGAAGGGCCGCGAGCAGCTCAAGCGTGATTACGGCAGCCTGTTCGTGCATCACGTCGATCTGTCCGAGGTCAAGCGCGTGGGTTATGATAACGCCCGTGCGATCACCGACGAGGTGCTGGCCCGTTTCGATGCCGGCGATTTCGATGTGGCGACGATCTTCTACAACCGCTTCGAGTCTGTGATCAGCCAGATCCCGACCGCAAAGCAGGTCATCCCTGCCGAAGTGCCCGAAGACGCGGCCCCGGTGAATTCGCTCTATGAATACGAGCCCGGCGAGGAAGAGCTGCTGGCCGACCTGCTGCCGCGGTCGGTTGCAACGCAGGTTTTTGCGGCGCTTCTGGAAAATGCGGCGTCCGAACAGGGCGCGCGGATGAGTGCCATGGACAACGCCACGCGCAACGCGGGCGACATGATCGACCGACTGACGACCGAGTACAACCGCTCGCGTCAGGCTGCGATCACCAAGGAACTTATCGAAATCATTTCGGGCGCCGAGGCGCTCTGACCGTAACGCAGAGGTGAAACATGGCAGAGGCCACTGGTAAAATCACGCAGGTGATCGGCGCCGTCGTTGACGTGCAGTTCGAAGACCACCTGCCCGCAATCCTGAACTCGCTGACGACCCACAACAACGGGAAGAAGCTGGTTCTGGAGGTCGCACAGCACTTGGGCGAGAACACCGTCCGCACCATCGCCATGGACTCGACCGAAGGTCTGGTTCGCGGCGAGCCGGTTTCCGACAGCGGCGGCCCGATCACCGTGCCCGTGGGCGACGTCACGCTCGGCCGCATCCTGAACGTCGTGGGCGAGCCCGTGGACGAGGGCGAGGCACTGGCGGCCAGCGAGACCCGCGCCATCCACCAGCAGGCCCCCGACTTTGCCGCTCAGGCGACCAGTTCGGAAATCCTGGTGACCGGCATCAAGGTCATCGACCTGCTGGCGCCTTATTCCAAGGGCGGCAAGATCGGCCTCTTCGGCGGCGCCGGGGTGGGCAAGACCGTTCTGATCATGGAACTGATCAACAACATCGCCAAGGTGCACTCGGGTTACTCGGTGTTCGCGGGTGTTGGCGAACGGACCCGTGAAGGCAACGACCTGTATCACGAGATGGTGGAATCGGGCGTTATCGTCCCCGACAACCTGTCGGAGTCGAAAGTGGCCCTGGTTTACGGCCAGATGAACGAGCCCCCGGGGGCCCGCATGCGCGTCGCCCTGACCGGCCTGACCCTGGCCGAGCAGTTCCGCGACGCCTCGGGCACGGACGTGTTGTTCTTCGTGGACAACATCTTCCGCTTTACCCAGGCCGGGTCCGAAGTGTCGGCTCTGCTGGGCCGCATCCCGTCCGCCGTGGGCTATCAGCCGACACTGGCCACCGACATGGGCGCGATGCAGGAACGCATCACCTCGACCAAGAACGGCTCGATCACCTCGATCCAGGCCGTCTACGTCCCGGCCGACGACCTCACCGACCCGGCGCCCGCCACGACCTTTGCCCACCTGGACGCCACGACGGTTCTGTCGCGCGCGATCTCGGAACTGGGCATCTACCCGGCCGTGGACCCGCTGGACTCCAACTCGCGCATCCTGGACCCCGCCGTCGTCGGCGAGGAGCACTATCAGGTGGCGCGCGACGTGCAGGGCATCCTGCAGAAGTACAAGTCGCTGCAGGACATCATCGCGATCCTGGGCATGGACGAACTGTCGGAAGACGACAAGCTGACCGTGTCGCGGGCCCGCAAGATCCAGCGATTCCTGTCGCAGCCCTTCGACGTGGCCAAGGTCTTCACCGGTTCGGACGGGATCCAGGTCCCGCTGGAAAAGACCATCGCCTCGTTCAAGGCGGTCGTGGCCGGTGAATATGACCACCTGCCGGAATCGGCCTTCTACATGGTCGGTGACATCGAGGACGTGAAGGCCAAGGCACAGCGTCTCGCGGCAGAAGCCGCGTAAGGGGGCAAGATGGCCGATACGATGCAGTTCGACCTCGTGTCGCCGGAACGGAGCCTTGCCTCCGTTCCCGTGCGCGAGGTGCGCCTGCCGGGCAATGATGGCGATCTGACCGCCATGCCCGGCCATGCGCCCGCGATCGTGACCCTGCGTCCCGGCATGGTCGTGCTGGTCGGGGCCGATGGCACCACGCGCGAATTCGCCGTCACCGGCGGTTTCGCCGAGATCAATGCAGACAGCATCAGCCTGCTGGCCGAACGCGGACATCCGCGCGAGGAGATCACGCAGGAGGTCTTCAACGACATGATGAAAGACGCGCAGCGCGTCCATCGCAACGCAACCGAGCGTCGCGAACATGTCGGCGAAGAGGTCGTGACCGCAGCCGTAAAGCTGATGGGCGACATGCAGGCGCTTGGCACCCATATCGGACTGGACCCGAACCAGTCTACGGTGCCCGACTGATCCCGCGCTTAGACGGATCTGTTCAGCACAGGGCCCCGGCGTTTCGCCGGGGCTTTTCCTTGTGCGGGCATCATGGCTATGAAGGGTCTATCAGGGGATCAGGAAATGATACGTTTCAGCAGCGGCGAAATCGGCGTGGCCCGCGGGCAGGTCATGCTGGTGTCGGACTTCGACAGCGGGGGGCCGATGTGGACCGGGCAGGGCGACCGGCATGTCCGGTCCCATGTGACCTTCGACGAACGGTTCCTGATGCCGCCTGTGGTCCAAGTGGCGGTCGCGATGTGGGATCTGGACGTAAGCTCGAACCAGCGCGGCGATCTGGAGGTCGAGAATGTTACCTCTGCCGGCTTCGACATCGTGTTCCACACCTGGGGAGACACGCGCATCGCGCGGATGCGCGTGTCATGGACCGCCATCGGCGCGGTTCCCGACGACATGGACTTCATCCTGTGACGCTGGTCAGCTGCGCTCCAGGTTGACGGCGATCAAGCCTGCGACCTGTTGCGGATGCGTCAGGGGCAGCATGTGCCCTGCGCCCGGCACAGTGGCACGGCCCACATCGGGCAGCCGGGCTGCCAGCGCGTCCGAGATCGCGTGGATGACCGGCGGACTGTTTGCCCCTGCAATCAGCAGCACCGGCGCATCGACCAGTTCCAGCCCGCCCTCCCGAAGGATGCGGGCGCTGTCGTCGCGCAGCGCCGGTGCGGTGTCGGCAACAAGGTGGATCTGTCGTGTCATCTGCATGCGGATCGGCGGGGGCAGGGCTTCCCAAGGCTGATCGCCCCAGACCGACAGAAAATCGCCCGCGGCTTCTTGGGCGCGGCCATCCCCCAGTGCCGCCCGCATCCTGCCGTCCAGCGCATCCTGCGCCGCATCCGGCGCTGCCGCGAACAGCACCGGCTCGATCAGGGTCAGGCTGCGCACCGCTTCGGGGGCGGCCACCGCGATGCGCAGCGCAACCGTGGCGCCAAAGCTGTGGCCGATCAGGTCCAGCGGACGTTCGATGAAGCTGGCGGCGATCCGGGTGACGGCGGTGTGGTAATCCGGATCGTCCGCACCGGGCTGCCAGTTGTCGCTGCGTCCATGGCCCGGCAGGTCAAAGGCGCGCAGGTCCACCTGCCCACCAAGCGCGTCGGCGATCGGACCCCAGCTGCTCCCGCTGCCCAGCATGCAGTGGATCGCCAGTGCCGGACGACCGGGATCGCCCGCCCAATGCCGCAGGTGGACCGCGCTCATAACGTCGCCAGGTGGCGGTCCAGGAAATCCAGCCGGTCCTGCCCCCAGAAACGCTGGCCGCTGTCGCGGACGACATAGAAGGGCGCCCCGAAGGCGCCGTCGGCGACCGCCTGTTCCAGGTTGCGGCCATAGGTTTCCGCGCCCACGAAAAGCCCCTTGTCCGCCAGGGCAGGATCAAAGCCATGCGCCGCCAGGATGTCACGGATGACGCCATCGTCGCTGATGTCGCGTTCCTCGGCCCAGACCGCCCGCAGGAAACCCTGCACAAGCCCCCCCAGATCGCCGCCGCCTGCCTGCTGGGCCGCGATGATCGCGTAGGAGGACGGCGCCATGTTCACCGGCCAATGGGCCGGCTTGAGGTTCAGGGGCATGCCCAGATGTTCGGCCCACCGCGGCAGTTCCTGCCCCCGGTATTCCATCCGGCTGGCATGGCGGTCCGCGGGGCGGATGCCGCCGGTGCGGTCGAACAGCTGCATCAGGTCCACAGGCTTGTAGGTGATCTGCGCGTCGTGCCGCGCGACGATCCGTTCCAGGCGATCGCCCGCCAGATAGCTGAACGGGCTGATCGTTCCAAGATAATAGTCGATATGCGCCATGCTGCGGTCCTTCTGGTTTGCCCGCAGGCTAGCCCGGTGCTAAGGCATCCGCAATCTGACGCAACCCCCCCAAAGGCCCCGATCCATGCCCGTCATGACCGAACCCAAGCTGATTTCCGGAAACGCGAACCGTCCCCTGGCGCAGTCCATCGCGCGGCGCATGTCCATGCATCGCGGCATGAGCGTCAGCCTTCTGGACGCCCGCGTCGAGCGGTTCAACGACCAGGAGATCTTCGTCGAGGTCTACGAGAACGTCCGCGGCGAGGACATGTACATCATCCAGCCGACCTCGAACCCGGCCAATGACAACCTGATGGAGTTGTTGGTCATCACCGATGCGCTGCGCCGGTCGTCGGCCTCGCGCATCACGGCGGTGATCCCCTATTTCGGCTATGCCCGCCAGGATCGCCGGGCCAAGGCCCGCACGCCGATCAGCGCCAAGCTGGTGGCGAACCTGCTGACCGAGGCGGGCGTGGACCGGGTGCTGACGCTGGACCTGCATGCCGCCCAGATCCAGGGCTTCTTCGACGTGCCGGTGGACAATCTTTATGCGGCACCGGTCTTTGCGCTGGATGTGCAGCATCATTTCAAGGGACGGATGAACGACCTGATGGTGGTCTCGCCCGACGTGGGGGGCGTCGCGCGGGCCCGCGAGCTGGCGACCCGCATCGGGGCGCCCCTGTCGATCGTGGACAAGCGCCGCGAGAAGGCCGGCGAGGTGGCCGAGATGACGGTGATCGGCGACGTGTCCGGCAAGGCCTGCATCATCGTCGACGACATCTGCGACACGGCCGGCACGCTGTGCAAGGCGGCACAGGTCCTGACCGACAACGGCGCCACCGAGGTCCATGCCTATATCACTCATGGCGTGCTGTCGGGCCCGGCGGTGGAGCGGGTGGCGAAGTCGGTCATGAAGTCGCTGGTCATCACCGATTCGATCCAGCCCACCGAGGCCGTGCGGAACGCGCCCAACATCCGCATCGTACCCACCGCACCGATGTTCACGCAGGCGATCCTGAACATCTGGAACGGCACCTCGGTCAGCAGCCTGTTCGAGACGGACACGCTGCTGCCGATCTACGAGGGGCTTTATTCGACCAGCTGATAGCCGGGCGGAACTGCTAGGTCGGGAGCCTCCGGCGGGGGTATTTCCGGCAACGGAGAAACGACGAAGGGACCGGCGGGCGAGGACGCGCCGGTTCTTTGCATGCGGCCTAGAGCGCGCGCCAGCCGATGTCGCGGCGGCAAAAGCCCTGTGGCCAGTCAATAGCCTCGACCAGCTGATAGGCGCGCTGATGCGCCTCGGCCAAGGTGGCGCCGCGTCCGGTGCAGGCCAGAACCCGACCGCCCGTGGCAACCACCACGCCGTCCTGCGTGTCCGTGCCGGCGTGAAAGGTCATCTGGAAGCTGGTTTCGGGCAGCGCGTCCAGCCCTTTGATCGGAGTGCCCTTCACATAGGGGCCGGGATAGCCCTGGGCGGCCATGACGACGGTCAGGGCGTGATCGTCGGCCCAGGTGACGGGCACTTCCGCAAGGCGCCCCTCGGCGCAGGCCAGAAGCAGGTCGAGGGCCTGCCCCCCAAGCCGCATCATCAGCACCTGGCATTCCGGGTCGCCGAAGCGGACGTTGTATTCCACCAGGCGCGCCTGGCCGTCCCGGATCATCAGCCCGGCATAAAGAACCCCCTGGAAGGGCATTCCCTTGCGCGCCATTTCGGCGATGGTAGGGCGCACGATCCGCGCCATCACCTGATCCTGCAGGGCGGGCGTCAGCACCGGGGCGGGGCTGTAGGCGCCCATGCCGCCGGTATTGGGGCCAGTATCGCCGTCGCCCACGCGCTTGTGGTCCTGGGCGGTGCCGATGGGCAGGCAGTCGGTGCCGTCGCTGAGGATGAAGAAGCTGGCCTCTTCGCCGGCCATGAATTCCTCGACCACCACCGACATCTCACCGAATTCGCCGTCAAAGATCGCGTCGATGGCGGCATGGGCCTGCTGGACTGTCTCGGCCACGGTGACGCCCTTGCCGGCGGCCAGCCCGTCGGCCTTGATCACGATGGGCGCGCCTTGAGCGGTGACATGGTCGCGGGCGGGCGCGGCGGCGGTGAAGCGAGCCCAGGCCGCGGTGGGGGCGCCGCAGGCATCGCAGATTTCCTTGGTAAAGGTCTTGGATGCTTCCAGCTGCGCGGCGGCCTGGCTGGGGCCAAAGACCAGAAAGCCCGCATCCCGCAGCGCGTCCGACACGCCCGCGGCCAGGGGCGCCTCCGGGCCAATGATGACAAAGTCGATGGCGTTTTCCTGCGCGAACTCCAGCACGCTGGCGCGCGACAGGATATCCAGCGCGGCGCATTCCGCGACCCCTGCGATCCCTGCATTGCCCGGCGCCACGATCAGCCGGTCGCATTTCGGGTTCTGCCGGATGGCCCAGGCCAGCGCATGTTCGCGCCCGCCGCCGCCCAGGATCAGGATATTCATCTGCCGCCCTTTCGCTTGACCTTGCGGCGTTCTAGTCTGGCGCGGACAAGGGAACAAGCCGCATGGACCTTCTGGACGACGACCCCGAAACCGACCCGCCCGCGGGCAGCAATGCGCATGAATTCACGGTGTCCGAGCTGTCGGGCGCCGTTAAGCGCAGCATCGAGGACCAGTTCGGCCGCGTCCGCGTGCGGGCCGAGGTCGGGCGCGTGTCGCGGCCGGGTTCGGGGCACCTGTATTTCGACCTCAAGGACGACCGCGCCTGCCTGGCGGCGGTGACCTGGAAGGGGCAGGCCGCGCGGCTGATCCAGGCCCCTGAGGAGGGAATGGAAGTCATCGCGACCGGCCGGCTGACGACCTTTCCCGGCCAGTCAAAGTACCAGATGATCGTTGACCAGATCGAGCCTGCAGGTGCCGGCGCGCTGATGGCGATGCTGGAAAAGCGCAAGAAGGCATTGGCGGCCGAGGGGCTGTTCGATGCTGACCGCAAACGGGCCTTGCCCTTTCTGCCGCGGGTGATCGGGGTCGTGACCTCGCCCTCGGGTGCTGTGATCCGCGATATCCTGCACCGGCTGCGCGACCGGTTTCCGACCCGCGTGGTGATCTGGCCCGTGGCGGTGCAGGGGCAGGCATGTGCGGCGCAGGTCGCGGCCGCGATCCAAGGGTTCAACGCGCTGCCGCAGGGCGGGGCAATCCCGCGGCCCGACCTGATCATCGTGGCGCGCGGCGGCGGCAGCCTGGAGGATCTGTGGGGCTTCAACGAAGAAATCGTGGTGCGCGCTGCGGCGGCCAGCACCATCCCGCTGATCTCGGCCGTGGGGCATGAAACGGACACGACGCTGATCGACTTTGCCTCGGACCGCCGCGCGCCGACGCCCACCGCCGCCGCCGAGATGGCCGTGCCGGTGCGGGCCGACCTGGCGGCGCGGCTGGCCGAAAGCGGGGCGCGCATGGCCCGTTGCAACGCGCAGGCGGTCCAGCGCCCGCGCCAGCGTTTGCGCGATCTGGCACGGGCAATGGGCCGTCCCGCCGCGCTGACCGAAGGACCGCGCCAGCGCCTCGATCTGCATGGGACCCGGCTGGAGCCGGCGCTGCGTCAGCTGGTCCGCAGCCGCCGCCAGCAGTTGGCCTCGCGCCCCATGCCGGCCGCGACGCTGCGCCAGTTCACCGCCGCCAAGCGCCACGGGCTTGAGCGGTTGGAAAGCCGCCTGGACGTTGCGGGCAGGCGCCGTACGGAACGTCCCCGCGACCGGCTGGTGCAGATCCAGGAACGGCTGGATGCATCGCTGAAGCGCGTGACGGCCTCCACGCGGCGCGCGATCACCCAGCAGGCGGCACGGCTGACCGAACTGCACCAGCGCCTGGACGCGGCCCTTAGGCGCGGACAGAAGCAGCGCCGGCAGACCCTGGCGCGGCTGGACCGGATGCGCCAGTCGCTTGGCCCGGAGGAAACGCTGGCCCGTGGCTTCGTGATCGTGCGGGGGCCCGAGGACAGCGTTATCACCTCGGCCGATGCGGCGGTGCAGGCGGCGCGGCTGGAGCTGCAATTCGCGGGCGACCGCCGGGTCGCAGTGCAACCCGAAACCGCGCCCGCCCGACCCAAGCGGCGCAAGCCGCCCGCGCCCGAGCAGAAGACGCTGATCTGAGGCTCAGGCCTCTTTCGGGCGCATCACCAGCCAGATCAGCGCACCGCCGGCCAGCACCAGAAACGGCAGCATCGCCAGGTTGACCGCGTTCCACCCGGCCTGCACCGACCCACCCGAGCAGTTCAGCAGCCCGCCCGAGGACAGCGAGGCCAGGAACACCCCGCCGAAGACGATCAGGTCGTTCATGCCCTGCACTCGGCCGCGCTCTTCGGGGGCGTGGGCGCGGGTCAGCATGGTGGTGGCGCCGATATAGCCAAAGTTCCAGCCGATCCCCAGGAGGATCAGGGCCAGGAAGAACTGCTCCAGCTGGATGCCCGACAGTGCCACGGCCCCGGCCATCGCCAGGATGACCAGGCCCAGGCCCACGATGCGTTCTGCCCCAAACCGCGCGATCAGGTGGCCGGTGAAGAAGCTGGGCGCGAACATGGCCAGGACATGCGCGCTGACGATATTGGCCGCATCCGAGGCGTGATAGCCGCAACCGACCACCGCCAGCGGGGTCGAGGTCATCACCAGGTTCATCAGCGCATAGGACACCATCCCGCAGATCATCGCGACGATGATCGCCGGGCTGCGAAGGATCTGCCCCATCGGGCGCCCCGCGACGATGCCCGCCACCGGGGCCGGGGGTCGTGGAATGTCCAGAAAGGCAAAGAGGAACGGCCCGATCAGGTTCAGCCCGATCACCGCCACATAGGTGGCCAGAAAGGGCATCGCGGTCAGGTCGCTGGTCAGCCGCACCAGCGACGGCCCGATGATGGCCGAGGCAAGCCCCCCCGCCATCACCCAGCTGATCGCGCGGGGGGCGAAATCATCGGGGGCGGTGTCAGTGGCCGCGAAGCGGTAGAAGCCTTGGGCCGACATGTAGATCCCGGTCAGGAGCGACCCCATCAGGAACAGCAGGAAGGAATTTTGCCAAAGCCCAGTCGCCGACACCGCGGCCCCCAGGGCGCCGGCCATCACGGCCAGCAGGAAGCCCGCCTGCCGCCCGCGCCGCTGCATGAGGCGGGACAGCGGGCGGGCGGTCAGGGCCGATCCCAGGATCACCAGGGACACGGGCAGCGTCGCAAGGCAGGGATTGGGCGCCAGGATCTGCCCCGCCAGCCCGCCGACGATGAAGACGACCGACATCTGCGCGCCCAGGATCGCCTGCGCCAGCACCAGGATGATGACGTTGCGCCTTGCGCGGGCCAGGTCGGTCATTGCCGTCCTTATCCGCGGGACAGGGCGGCGGCAGTGCGGGCGCGATCCTCGATCGCCTGCCAGTTTCCGGCGGCAACGTCCGCGTCGGTGACGATCCAGCTGCCGCCCACGCAGATCACGTTGGGCAGCGACAGATAGCTGCCGGCGTTCTGCGGGGTCACGCCGCCCGTGGGGCAGAAGCTGACACGGGGCAGGGGGCCGGCCAACGACTTCAGCGCAGGCGCGCCGCCGACGGCCTCGGCCGGGAAGAACTTCAGCATGTCAAAGCCCGCATCGGCCGCCCGCATCACCTCGGATGCCGTGACCACGCCCGGCAGCAGCGGCAGCTCCAGATCCTCGCAAGCGGCGATCAGGCGGTCGGTCAGGCCCGGAGAGACGGCAAATTTCGCGCCCGCATCCTTGGCGCGTTTGGCGTCGTCGGGCGTCAGCACGGTGCCGGCGCCGACATGGCCGCCCTCGACCGCGCTCATCGCGCGGATCGAGTCCAGCGCCGCATCGGATCGCAGCGTCACCTCCAGCACCGGCAGGCCGCCGGTGACCAGCGCCCGTGCCAGCCCCTGGGCCTGGACGGCGTCCTTGATCACGATGACCGGGATGACGGGGGCAAGCTGGCACAGGGCCTTGGTCTGCTGCGACTGGATCTGCGGGGTCATGGCGCACCTTCGGACGTGAAAATCGCCCCGAACCTGAACCCAAGACGCCTGTGATGCAAGCCAAAGCACCGCGCCGCCGGCCTTTGCGTTACCGCTATCGACCGGGGTGCCGCGGCGATTCCGCTTGCATTGCCGACGGCCAGGGGCTAAGGCGCGCACACTTCACAGGCAGGGGCGGGCCTTTGCGGGAGACATCCGCAAAAGGTCCACCGGTTGGGGCGTCCGCCCTGAGATCCCCTGCCAAGGCGCAAACCGGAAAGGAACACGTTATGGCGCTTCCCGAATTCTCGCTGCGTCAGCTTCTTGAAGCTGGCGTTCACTATGGCCACCAGACGCAGCGCTGGAACCCCCGCATGGGCGAGTTCATCTATGGCGACCGCAATGGCATCCACATCCTCGACCTGACGCAGACCGTCCCGATGCTGGACCAGGCTCTGCAGGTCGTGCGCGACACCGTCGCCAAGGGCGGCCGCGTGCTGTTCGTCGGCACCAAGCGCCAGGCCCAGAAGGCCATCTCCGAGGCTGCCGAGAAGTCGGCGCAGTTCTACATGAACCACCGTTGGCTGGGCGGCACGCTGACCAACTGGAAGACCGTCAGCCAGTCGATCAACCGCCTGAAGGCCATTGACGAGACGATGGCCGGCGGCGCCGAGGGCCTGACCAAGAAAGAGCGTCTGCAGCTTGAGCGTGAGCAGACCAAGCTGCAAGCTTCGCTTGGCGGCATCCGCGACATGGGCGGCCTTCCTGACCTGCTGTTCGTCATCGATGTGAACAAGGAAGACCTGGCCATCCTGGAGGCCCGCAAGCTGGGCATCCCGGTCGTCGCCGTGGTCGATACCAACTGCTCGCCCGAAGGCGTGGATTACATCATCCCGGGCAACGATGACGCGGCCCGCGCGATCGCACTGTACTGCGACCTGGTCAGCCGCGCCGCGTTGGACGGCATGTCGGCACAGATGGGCGCCGCCGGTGTCGACCTGGGCTCGCTGTCGGATGCCCCGGAAGAGCTGCTGGACGAGCCGGCCGCCGAAGAGGCCGCCGCCGAGGCCTGATCCCATTCGGATCCGCAATTTCATCGAATTGTCGTCAGGCGGGGGTATGCCCCGCCTGACGTGTTGAACACAGAGGAGACGGATATGGCAATCACCGCAGCCATGGTGAAGGAACTGCGCGAGACCACCGGCGCAGGCATGATGGACGCCAAGAAGGCGCTGACCGAAACCGACGGCGACATGGAAGCCGCGGTGGACTGGCTGCGCACCAAGGGTCTGGCCAAGGCCGCCAAGAAATCGGGCCGCGTTGCCGCCGAGGGCCTGGTCGCCGTTGCCGTGAAACCCGGCAAGGGCGTCGCCGTCGAGGTGAACTCGGAAACCGACTTCGTGGGCAAGAACGAGGAATTCCAGGCCATGGTGCGCAAGATCGCCCAGGCCGCGCTGAACGTCGACGATGTCGAGGCGCTGAAGAACGAACAGATCGACGGCAAGGCCGTGTCCGAGGTCCTGACCGACGCCATCGCCAAGATCGGTGAGAACATGACCCTGCGCCGGATGGTCGTCGTGACTGCGCCGATGGTCGTGCATTACGTCCACAACGCTGCTGCCGACGGCATGGGCAAGATCGGCGTGCTGGTCGGCCTGGAAGGCGGCAACGAAGAGATCGGCCGCCAGATCGCGATGCATGTTGCCGCGACCTCGCCTGCCTCGCTTGGTGAAGCGGATCTGGACCAGGCACTGGTCGAGCGTGAAAAGCAGGTTCTGACCGAGCAGGCGCGCGAGTCGGGCAAGCCGGACGCGGTCATCGAGAAGATGATCGAAGGCCGCATGAAGAAGTTCTTCGAGGAGGTCACGCTGACCGGCCAGAAGTTCGTCATCAACCCCGACCTGACCGTGGCCGAGGCCGCCAAGGAGCAGGGCGCGACGATCACCGCATTTGCCCGCGTCGCCGTCGGCGAAGGCATTGAAAAGAAGGAAGAGGATTTCGCAGCCGAGGTCGCCAAGACCCTCAGCGGCGCCTGATCCCTTATCACCTCAACGCGAAATGCCGGCCCTGATGGCCGGCATTTTTGTTTTCTAGGCAAAGGTTGCCGATTTTTGGGGCGGCGGCGGCCAAGGCAACCGGGCCACACGCCGCCTGTTCCTGACACTTGCGTGTCACCACTCACGGAACAGGTCGATGTGACGCAAGTGGACGCCCAAGGAAAACGGAGGAAAACCTTACCCTCGCAAGGCGATCTCCGGGTTGTGCAGCTGATGGGTGACATGCGCCTTCAGCACCGCCTGCGGGGTGGTTTCAACACCCAGCGATTCACGCGCCAGGCGCAGGTGTTTCTCGACGGTCGCCGGGGTGATCCCCAGGATGATCGCGATCTCGTCCACGGTCTTGCCGGCGGACCGCCATCCCAGAACCTCGCGCTGGCGCGGTGTCAGGGTCGTCATGAACTGCTTGCGGGGCATCGTGGCCACGCGCATGTGCATGATCCAGGACAGGACGCGAATGTCGCGTCCAGACTGCCGCCAGCGCTGCGCCAGAACCTTGTCGTCGGCCCCCGCATGCGGGTTCAGAAGAACGGCCCCGGCACTGTGCAGCACCCGTTCCCGCAGGCTGAGGATGTGGACCGCGCCAAGGCCATGTTTCGCCGCGACCTGCAGCGACGGCGAAGGCCACTGTTCCTGAAGCTCTGCCGAGGAAATGTCGCCGTCGTGTTCCATGACCCACCTGACCCATCCGTCCTTTTCCAGGTCGCGCAGCTGCCGGACCTCCTCCAGAACGGCAACGGGGGCGTTGGACAAAATCACCGGAGGCTCGCGCAGAAGCGATGAAGGCACTGTCAGCATGAAGCGGGCGGTGTAGAAGGTGTTCTCGAACCCGAACTGCGCGGCTGCCGCCATGAACACGGCCCTGATGTCGGAAAGGGTCCCGGCGGCCAGTAGCTCCTCAATGAATCCTGCAAGCATAAAAGTTTGATCTCGAAACGATTGTTCACAATAGTTCATAGGACGTGCCGGGCGCACCTTTGCCAAGCGGAATCTGGAACAGAGTCCCATCTCGGGGCACTGTGTCGCGCAGGGGCAGCGGCCTGTGCTGGACCTTTCCGGCCTACCTGTGCAATGGGTGCGAAACAACCTTTCCCAAGCCGGTCTTGCCTGACATGCCCTTCATTATCGCCATCGACGGTCCGGCCGCATCCGGCAAGGGCACCATTGCCCGCGCCTTGGCCAGCCATTTCGGATTTCACCACCTGGACACCGGCCTTCTGTATCGCGCGACCGGCGCCAAGGGGGGCGACCCGATCGCGGCAGCCCGGGGCCTGACCCCCGACGACCTGGCACGCGCCGGATTGCGCAGCGCGGCTGCCGGTCAGGCCGCCAGCCGCGTGGCCGCCATCCCCGAGGTGCGGGCCGCCCTGGTCGAGTTTCAGCACCGTTTCGCCGCGCAGGAACCCGGCGCGGTTCTGGACGGGCGCGACATCGGCACGGTGATCTGCCCGGATGCGCAGGTAAAGCTCTACGTCGTGGCCTCGGACGAAGTGCGTGCCCGCCGCCGCGCGGCCGAACTGGGCGCCGAGGCGACGGTCATGCTGGTCGAACTGCGCGAACGCGACCGCCGGGACAGTGAACGCGCCACAGCCCCCTTGCGGCCGGCGGATGATGCCGTTGTTCTGGATACCAGCAACCTGACCATCGAAGAGGCCATCCGCCGGGCCGTCGCAGCGGTCGAAAGGGTCCGGGGCGGCCTGTAGGCTTGCATCGGCCTTGTCCGGTTCCCGGTGCCGTGGCGGCCTCAGGCCGAGATGATCTCGAACCTTTCAACATCGACCATGCCGCGATCGGTGATCTTCAGGGCGGGAATCACGGGCAGCGCCAGGAATGCCAGTTGCAGGAATGGTTCTTCCAGCGTCACCCCAAGGGTCCGGGCGGCGGCGCGCAGGTCCGACAGGCGGTCGCGGACAGTTTCGAACGGCTGAAGGCTCATCAACCCGGCCAAGGGCAGGGGCAGTTCCGCCAGGACCTGCCCGCCCGACGCAACCACGAAGCCCCCCTCGATCTGGCCAAGACGGTTCGCGGCCAGTGCCATGTCCGCATAATCCGCCCCCACGACCGCGATATTGTGGTGATCGTGACAGACGGTGGAGGCGATGGCGCCGCGTGCCAAGCCAAAGCCCCGGACAAAGCCGGTGGCGATGTTGCCGTTCCGGCCGTGCCGCTCGATCACTGCGATACGGATCAGGTCTTGGGTGAGGTCGGGGCGCTTGTCGCCATCCTCGGGTTCGATCTGGACGGTCAGGTGCTGCGTGATGATCTTGCCTTCAAGAATGCCGATCACCGGCGTCCGGCTGTTATTGCCGGTGCAGCGGAAGTCGCGCGGCTCGACCCGCGGTGCCCGGACCGAGTTGCGGGCCACCGGCGCCACACGGCCGCGACCGGCAAAGGCGGCGTCGTTTACCACCCGGCCCGCGCACAGCACCATCTGCGCGTGGCAGCCTTCCAGGCTGTCGATTGCCACGATGTCGGCGCGCAGGCCGGGCGCGATCAGGCCGCGATCCTTCAGCCCAAAGGCTTCGGCCGCCGAAAGGCTGGCGGCGCGGTAGGCGGCAAGCGGCGGCGTACCAAGAGCGATCAGGCGCCGGATCATGTAGTCCAGGTGTCCGTGTTCCGCGATGTCCAGGGGGTTCCGGTCGTCGGTGCACAGGCACAGATAGGGGCTGGTCGTTTCGGTCAGGATCGGCTGCAGCGCGTCCAGATCCTTGCTGACGGACCCTTCGCGGATCAGGACGCGCATGCCCTTGCGCAGCTTTTCCAGCGCCTCGTCGGCGGTTGTCGCCTCGTGTTCCGTTCGGATGCCGGCGGCGACATAGGCGTTCAGGTCGCGCCCGGTCAGCTGCGGGCAATGCCCGTCGATATGCCCGCCCGCGAACAGGCGCAGCTTGTCCATCGCGGCGGGATCGCGGTGGATCACGCCGGGATAGTTCATGAATTCGGCCAGGCCGATGGCCGAGGGGTGGCCCATGACCTGCGCCAGGTCGGCGGCCCCGATGCGCGCGCCCGAGGTTTCCATCTCCGTGGACGGCACGCAGGAGGACAGCTGCACGCGCAGGTCCATCAGCAGGTGTTCGGACGCCTGCTGGAAATACCGGATGCCGTCCAGCCCGATGACATTGGCGATCTCGTGCGGGTCGCAGATGGCGGTCGTGACGCCGCGCGGGGTGACGCAGCGGTCGAACTCGAAGGGCGTGACAAGGCTGCTTTCGACATGCAGATGCGTATCGATGAAGCCCGGCACCAGGGTCAGGCCGGTGACGTCGATGACGCGGGTGCCGTCATAATCGGCCCCGATGCCCACGATCCGGTCGCCACAGATCGCCACGTCGCCGCCGATCATGGCGCCTGTCACCAGGTCGAAGACCCGCCCGCCGCGCAAAACCAGATCGGCGGGCTGGTCGCCGCGCCCCTGCGCGATGCGCCGTTCCAGATCGTCCATCAACCTCTCCTGTCTTTCGGGCACAAAACCTGATCGCGCGCCCGGCGTCCAGAGCGGCTTGCCCCCGGAACCTGCCCATGATTGCCTGCCGCCCAAAGAAGCAGGAGGTTCCGATGGATGATGCCAGCCGCGACAGCGCCCAAAGCTATGCCCCCGATCCGCGCAACGACCGGGTGCTGGTTCATGTGAACGGCAACCTGGTGCCGCGGGACGAGGCGCGGGTGTCCGTCTTTGACGCAGGCTTTGGGCTGGGGGACGGGGTCTGGGAGGGGCTGCGGCTGGTGCGCGGTCGAATTCTGTCGCTGGAGGCGCATCTGGACCGGCTCTATGAGGGCGCCAATTCCATCCGGCTGGAGCTGATGCCGCGGGCGGAGCTGGGGGCGGCCATCGACGCGCTGCTGGCCGCCAACGGGATGGAGGACGGTGTGCATATCCGCCTGATGGTCACGCGCGGCGTCAAGACGACGATCAACCAGGACCCGCGCTTTGTGCGGGGCGGGCCGACGGTGGTGATCCTGGCCGAATGGAAGCAGCCCAATACGGCGCTGAAGGCGCGGGGGCTGCGGCTGATGACCTCGGCCATCCGCTGTTCGACGCCGGACGTGTTCGACCTGCGGCTGAACTCGCACAGCCGGCTGAATTTCATCCAGGCGCTGAACCAAGCAATCGACATGGGCGCGGACGAAGCGCTGATGCTGGACGACCGGGGCTTTGTCGCCAGCTGCAATTCGACGAATTTCTTCATCGTGCGGGGGCAGGAGCTGTGGACCTCGGACGGGGCCTGCTGCTTCAACGGGATCACCCGGGCGACGGTGATGCGACTGTGGCGCGAGGCGGGCGGCGTGCTGCGCGAGGGAAATTTTACCCTGGCGCAGACCTATGCTGCGGACGAGGCCTTCGTGACCGGCACGCTGGGCGGGATCACGCCCGTGGCCAGCATTGACGGGCGGGCGCTGCGCGGCGGCGTGGGCGGCCCTGTGACGCGGCGGGTCGAGGCGATTTACGGCGCCTATGTGACCGGCTGAGGGCAGGGGGCGCTCGCGCCCCCTCTGGGCCTTGGGGCCCATTCACCCCCGAGGGTATTTGGGCAACCGAGAACCTAAGGACGCCAACGCAGGAAATTCGCGATCAGGCGCAGGCCGACGGCTTGGGACTTTTCGGGGTGAAACTGGGTGCCGATGATGTTGTCGCGCCCCACCACTGCGGTGACGGGGCCGCCATAGTCGACATGGGCCAGCAAATGCGCGGGGTCGGCCACCTGGAACTGCCAGCTGTGCACGAAATAGGCGTGATCGCCCGTGGCGAGCCCCTCCAGCACGGGGTGCGGGTTATCGATCACCAGATCGTTCCAGCCCATGTGCGGCACCTTGAGACCGGGGGCGGCAATGGCCTGGATCTCGCCGCCGATCCAGTCAAGGCCAGGGGTCTGGCGGTATTCGTGGCCGGTGGTCGCCAACATCTGCATGCCGACGCAGATGCCCATGAAGGGGACGCCGCGCGTCAGGACGGCGTTCTGGATGGCCTCGGCCATGCCGTCAACCTCGCCCAGGGCGGCGCGGCAGGCGGGGAAGGCGCCGTCGCCCGGCAGCACGATTCGGTCGGCGCGGGCGGCCACATCGGGGTCCGAGGTCACGACAACCTCGGCCCCCGCATCGCGGCCCATCAACTGAAAGGCTTTTTCCGCGGAATGCAGGTTGCCGCTGTCATAGTCGACCAAGGCGACCCGCATCACAGCGCCCCTTTGGTCGATGGCAGAACGCCCGCCATGCGGGGATCGGGCTCGACCGCCTCGCGCAGCGCGCGGGCGACGGATTTGAACGCCGCCTCGGCAATGTGGTGGCTGTTCAGCCCGTGGATGCGGTCCACATGAAGGGTGATGCCGCCATGCGTGGACAGCGCCTGGAAAAATTCGCGCACCAGTTCGGTGTCGAAGGTCCCGATCTTTTCCGACGGAAAGTCGACGTTCCAGACCAGGTAGGGACGGGCAGACAGGTCCAGCGCGGTGCGGACAAGTGAATCGTCCATGGCCAACAGGAAGCTGCCGTAACGGCGGATGCCCTTTTTGTCGCCGAGCGCCTGCACCAGCGCTTGGCCAATGGCGATGCCGGTGTCCTCGACCGTGTGGTGGTCGTCGATATGCAGATCGCCCCGCGCCCGGATCGTCATGTCGATCAGCGAATGCCGCGACAGTTGATCCAGCATGTGGTCAAAGAAGCCCACGCCCGTCTGGTTGTCATAAACCCCGCTGCCGTCGAGGTTCAGCGTGACCTCGATCGAGGTTTCCGAGGTGTTGCGGATGATCGTCGCCTGGCGCATGAGGGGTCCTTCCTGTGTGGGCGCCTTATAGGCGGGACGACAGGATCAGCCAAGATGGACCTGACCCGCCGGATAGCGCACCCTGGGCACCATCCGCGTGGCCAGGAAAAAGCCCAAGGTCAGCGGCCCGACGCGGCCCAGGAACATCACCACCATGATGACGACGCGTCCGAAATCCGTCAGTTCGGTCGTGTAGCCGCGGGTCAGGCCGGTGGTTCCGAAGGCCGAGGCGACCTCGAAGGTGATGTCGATGAAGTCGCCGTCGTGGCTGATCATCATCACGAAGACAGCGGTAAAGATCACCGCCGAGGCGATCGAGATCAGCGCCATCGCCTTGAGCACGTCGCCAAGCGGGATTGACCGGCCAAAGGCCCAAATCTCGGTCCGGCGGCGCAGAAAGGCGATGGTGGCCAGCACCATGACGACCACCGTTGTGACCTTCAGCCCGCCGGCGGTCGAGGTCGGACCGCCGCCGATGATCATCAGCGCCATGTAGAACAGCGAGGTCGAATCGTGCAGCCCTGAAATGTCGGTGGTGTTGAACCCGGCCGTGCGGGTGGTGACGCCCTGAAACCACGCCACCGCCAGCCGCGCCGTGGTGCTGTCGTACTGGCCCAGGGTGCGGGGATTGTTCCATTCCAGCACGGCCGTCAAAACAACCCCCAGCACGATCAGGACCGCCGTCCCGATGATCATCAGCCGCGTGTGCAAGCTCCAGCCCCGCCAGAAGGGGCGGCGGTAGATGTCCGAGACGACCACATAGCCGATCCCGCCGGTGATGAAGAGCGCGGGGATCACCGTGTTCACGATCGGATCGGTCGCATAGATCGTCAGGCCCGGCGAAAACGTCGAAAAGCCCGCGTTGTTGAAGGCCGAGATGGAGTGAAAGATCGCGTGCCACAATCCGGCGGCCAGACCATGCGCCGGCATGAAGGACAGGCACAGCAGCATCGCGCCCGCGAGTTCCGCGATGACGACCACGCGGAAGATGGTCCGCACCAGGCGGGTCAGCTGCATGTAGGACGTCTGGTTCAGATCCTCGCGCAGGTAGACGCCTTGGGTAATGCCAAGCGGCCGCCCAAGCGCCGACCAGACAAGAACCGCAAAGGTCATCAGGCCAAGGCCACCCATTTGGATCAGCACTGCCACCACCAGCTGGCCCCAGAAGGTCAGGACCAGTTCGGTGTCGATCACCCCCAGCCCCGTCACCGTCACCGCCGAGGTCGAGGTGAACAGCGCATCCAGCAACGTGACCGGCGTGCGCGCCATCGGCGGCAGCATCAGCAGCAGCGCGCCCAGCACGATCAGCGCCAGGTAGCCCGTCGCCAGGACCGCGGGCGGTGGCGTGCGCGCCAGCCATTGCATCAGGGCGCGCCGGGACAGACCGGACCGGCGCCGCGCCACGCGTTTCAAAGCTGGTCGCCGAATCTGGTCAGATCCACCCGCTTGCCCAGCAGCAGCAGGCGGTCGTTCGTCTGCAGGACCGGGTCGTGGTCGCGGGTGCTGCGGTATTCGGTGCCGCGCATCATGCCCAGGACCTCGACTGCGGGACTGATGTGCAGCTGCGACAGCAGCCGCCCCGACAGGCGCAGCGGGATCATCAGGTTCACCACCGAATAGCCGTTGCCCAGGCTGACATAGTCCTGAACCGCCGGGTTGTTCAGCATCTGCGCGGCATGACGCCCCATCTCCAGCCCCGGCAGGATCACGCGGTCGGCACCGATCTTGGACAGGATGCGGTGATGGGTGCGGCTTTCCGCCTTGGCCCAGATCGTCTCGACCCCGATCAGCCGCAGGTTCATGGCGGCGATCACGTTGCTTTCCAGATCGTTGCCGATCGAAACCAGACCCACGTCATAACGGTCCACGCCCGCCTCGCGCAGCGCCCCTTCGTCGGCGGCGTCAAGGATCACCACCGAGGGCAGCTGGTCTGCCAGGGCGGACACGCGGCGCGGATCCTTGTCGACCCCCAGCACCTGATTGCCGAATCGCGCCAGTTCGGTCGCCACCACGCTGCCGAAGGCGCCCAGCCCGATGACCACGAAACTGCGACTGACTCGTCCCATCTGGGCCCCATGTGCCTGGCAAAACGCGCGGATGCTGCATCTGCATCATGTCTGAAGTCAAGACAGAACCCTGCGGCACAGAGGTCGGCTTTTGGCGAGATAGGTCGCCTGAAGGTGGTCATTTTGAACATAATGTGAAAACCTGTCGCGCATAGCGGGCAGCCGTCGGGGTTCCATGACCTGAAGCCCGCGAAAGAGCAGACCTGAAAGGGACAGATGTCACAGACGCCTCCGAAAGGCCCGGGCAAGCCGGGTGCCCCCTCGCCGCGCGATCCCCTGCGCGAACAAGATGCGTTGAGCGGCCGCTTTCCGCCGCGCAGGGAAAAGAAGCCCGCACCTCCGCCTCCGCCGCCGCCCGAAGAGAACGGGGTCGAGCCGCTGCCCGTGCCGGAGGGCGCAACCGAGATCATCGAGACCGACTACACGATCGGTCAGGACAATATCGAAGGCAACGCGCCTTTCGCCTTTGACGTGCACAACCCGGTGTTCGGCGTCTCGGCCCTGTCCGTCGTGGCCTTCACCGTGGTGACCTTGCTGTTTCCCACCCAGCTCGAGCCGATCTTTGGGGCTCTGCGCGACGCGCTGACCGGCAACTTGGACTGGTTCTTCATGCTGGCCGGAAACATCTTCGTGCTGCTGTGCCTGGCGCTGATCGTATCGCCGCTTGGATCGGTCCGCCTTGGCGGTCCCGAAGCCAGCCCTGACTTCAGCCTGACGGGCTGGTTCGCGATGCTGTTTGCGGCAGGCATGGGTATCGGACTGATGTTCTATGGCGTCAGCGAGCCCTTGGGCCATTTCGAGGCCGCGCTTGGCGGTCAGGTGATCCAGGACGGGGTTCGCACCGACTGGGCGCCGCTTGGTGCCGCCGTCGGCGACCCCGAGGCCGCGCGCCGCCTGGGGATGGCGGCCACGATCTTCCACTGGGGCCTGCACCCTTGGGCCATCTATGCCGTTGTGGCGCTGGCGCTTGGGCTGTTCGCCTATAACAAGGGCCTGCCGCTGACGCTGCGTTCCGTCTTTTACCCCATCTTCGGCGAGCGGATCTGGGGCTGGCCGGGGCATGTCATCGACATCCTGGCGGTGCTGGCCACGACCTTCGGCCTGGCGACCTCGCTTGGCCTGGGGGCCGAGCAGGCGACGGCGGGTCTGGCCTTTCTGTTCGGTTTTGAAAACACCAGCTTGACCAAGGTGATCCTGATCGTGCTGATCACCATCGTGGCGGGCGCTTCGGTGGTGCTGGGCGTCGAGAAGGGCGTCAAGCGCCTGTCCGAGCTGAACATGATCCTGGCCGTGATCCTGTTGGCCTTCGTGATCATGGTCGGACCGACCTGGACCATCCTGACAGGGTTCTTCGCCAACCTGGGTGCTTATGCAACCGACCTGATCCCGTTGTCGAACCCCTTCGGGCGCGACGACGACAACTTCCGGCAGGGCTGGACGGCCTTCTACTGGGCCTGGTGGATCAGCTGGTCGCCCTTTGTCGGCATGTTCATTGCCCGCGTGTCGCGCGGGCGCACGGTACGCCAGTTCCTGATCGCGGTGCTGATCGTGCCGTCGCTGATCTCGATCCTGTGGATGACCGCCCTGGGCGGCACGGCCATCGACCTGACCCTGAGCGGCTTTGCCGGGATTACCGATGCACCGCTGGAGCTGAAGCTGTTCGAGATGCTGGGCCAATTGCCGCTGACGGCCATCACCAGTTTGGTCGGCATCATCCTGGTGATCGTGTTCTTCGTGACCTCGTCGGATTCGGGTTCGCTGGTCATCGACACGATCGCTGCGGGTGGCAAGGTGAACGCGCCCGTCCCGCAGCGGATCTTCTGGGTCAGCGTCGAAGGGCTGGTGGCGATCGCGCTGCTGCTGGGCGGTGGTCTTGCGGCGTTGCAGGCGATGGCGGTGTCGACCGGCTTCCCCTTCACCATCGTGCTGCTGGGCGCCTGCTATGCGCTGGTCAAGGGGTTGATCAACGAGCGGCGGGAACTTGCCTGACGGCCCCTCCATGAACGACCGGGCGGGCGGGTTGTCCCGCCCGTTCTTGTCTTATGGGTGCCGCAGTGCGAAAACCCGAGGAATGTCACCGGAGGACCGACGCCGATGAGCGATATCACCGCCAGCGAACGCCGGCTCAGTGCCGCGCTGGACCGCCTGGACCTGCTGCTGGATGCCACCCCGCGTCCCGCCGCCGCTGACCCGCGGCAGATCGAGGCGCTGACGCTGCAGTTGCAGGAGGCTGAGGCGCAGAATGCCCGCCTCAGCCGCGATCTGGACATGGCCCGCCAGGACGCGGCGCGGCCCGAGCAGGGGGCGGACCTGGCCGATCTGCAGGCGCGGATCGAGGCGGCGTCGGAACAGGCTGCCCGCCTGGCCGCCGCAAATGAGGATCTTGTTGCCGCGAATCGCAACCTGATCGAGGCGCAGGCCACCGGTGGTGTCGGCGTGGACGAGGTGCGCGACGCGCTGGAGGCCGAGATCCAGGCCCTGCGTGCCGCCCGCGCCGCCGAGATGGCGCAGATGAGTGAAATCATGGCTGAACTGGAGCGGCTTCTGGCCGAGGATGCACCGCTGGCGGAACAGCCTGTGTCCGATCCAGAGCCGGCCGAGGTTCCCGCCGAGATCGGCGGCGACGCGAGCGGACTGCCCGAGGGCGACGACGGCGGACAGCAGACACGCAGCGGAGGGTTCTGAAATGGCCGAGGTCGAATTCACCATCGGGCACAAGGACTACCGCGTCGGCGCCGCGGATGGCGAGGAGCGCCTGCTGCAGCGCGCGGCCCAGATCCTGGACGGTGAGGCCCGGCAGATCCTGGAGCAGGCGGGCCGGGTGCCCGAGGCGCGGCTGCTGCTGCTGGCGGGTCTGATGCTGGCCGACCGCTTTGCCACGCTGGAGGAGCGGGCGGAACGGGCCGAGCGCCACGTTGCCCGGCTTCAGCAGAACCCGCCCCGCGTGGAGGTGCCCGTTATTCCCGCCGATCTGAAGGAGGCGATGGCCGAACTGGCCGCGCGCGCCGAATCGCTGGCAGACCGGCTGGAGGAACAGCAGGCCGGTTAACCCTTTCTTCAGGACTCGGGGCGCAGGATGGGGTCATGGGACGCATGACCTCCTTCCTTATCGTCGCGCTGCTGATGGGCTGCGCCTCTCCCTCGCGCGACATGCTGGGCGCCGTGCGCCGCGACGTGACCGTGGACGGCATGCGCTTTGCCGTCTTTCGCGCCGACACCGAGGTGCAGGTGATCCGCCTCAGCTATGCCACCCGCGCGGAACGGGGGCAGGTGCCTGGGCGGATGTTGCGCGCCATCAGGCAGGTCACCGGCTGCACAATCATCCCAAACAGCCTGCGAAGCGAGGGCGGACCGGGTTCCGCCGTTGTGCGGGCCGACCTGCGCTGCCCCGACCCGCCGCAGCCGGGCTAGTCGCCCTGGCCATCACCCAGGAACGCCGCCAGCGTTTCGGCGACGGCCTCGGGCTCCTCGGCATGCAGCCAGTGGCCGGTGCCCTTCAGGGTTACCACCTTGGCCTGCGGAAAATAGTGGCGCAGCGCGCCTTCGCCCTCGGCGGTCACGTAATCGGACAGTTCGCCGCGCAGCGCCATGACCTTGCCCTGAAAGTTGCCCGCTGGCAGCCCCTCGGGCCAGCCCACGATCTGCGGCATTGCGGCGCGCAGCGCGGGCAGGTTTAGCTTCCATGACGGCGGATCGGCCTTCAGGTCCAGGTTCTGCAGCAGAAAGGCGCGGATGCGCGGATCGTCCACCTGCGCCGCCATCTGCCGGTCGGCTTGGCTGCGCCGAGTGATGCCCTGCAGGTCCAACCCTGCCATTGCGTCGACATAACGGGTCTGGTCATGGTCATAGGCCACGGGCGCGATGTCCATTATCCCCAATCGCCGCACCAGCGCCGGATGGGTCAGCGCAAGCACCATCGCAGCCTTGCCGCCCATGGAATGGCCGACCAGGTCCACCCGTCCGCCCAGGTCCCGGATCACCTGCTCCAGATCGGCGGCAAGGGCCGGATAGCTGGCATCCGCGTCATGGGGGCTGTCGCCATGATTGCGCAGGTCGACCGTGGCGACCGGCCGGGTTTCGGCAAGCCGCCGGGCCTGTGCACCCAGGTTGCGGCCCTGACCGTAAAGGCCGTGGACCAGAAGAATGGGCAGGCCCTGATCCGGGCCGATGATCGTGTGATTAAGCTCCATGACGCCAGCTTACGGCGGCTGGCGCAAAGGGACCATCCCCCCTATCCTTCACCCATGACCCGCAAGGCCCAAAGCTTCGAAGACATCCCCCGTATGGCTGACGAGGTGGCCCAGCTGATGGCGTCGCGCTTTGGCGGCGCGCCGCGCGGAGAACGTCCGCCGCTGCACCTGATGCTGGACCGGCGCGGCGGGGCCTTGCCGCTGCGCCTGCGCGCCGGTGCGGCGCGTCTGGCCAAGGCGGGCCGTCTGTCCGCCCAGCCCAAGGTCGCGCGGCAGCTGCCCCTGCGGCGGCTCAGCCGCGACCACGCCGCGCTGGTGGCCCATCTGCGTCCCTTGGGAGCGCTGTCGCGTTGGCAGGGCAGGGCTGTCAGCATTGCCGCCGCGCTTGCGCTTGGGCTTCTTGTTCTGGCAGGCATCGCGTTATGGATCGCGGTCAAGCGCGGGTTGATCTAGCCGCTTTGCACGTCGTGCAACCCTGCCTTTCGCCCGCAACGCTTGCCAAGGGATACGCAAGCTGATGTGAGGGGGGCTGACCCTTCAGCGCAGGCATGTTGATGACCCAGACCCAAGATTTCAGGGCCGCGATCCTTGCGCTTGCCCTTGGCGCCTTCGCCATCGGCACATCCGAATTCGCCGCAATGGGCCTGTTGCCCTATTTCGCGGCCGACCTGATGCTGACGGAACCCCAGGCCGGGCACGTCATCAGCGCCTATGCGCTTGGCGTGGTGGTGGGCGCGCCGCTGACGTCGATCATGGGGGCGCGGCTGCCCCGGCGGCGCTATCTGGCGGCGCTGATGGCCTTTTACGGCGTCGTGAACCTGGCTGCTGCCGTCATGCCGGGATTGGCCACTTTGACGGGCATGCGGTTCCTGGCCGGACTGCCGCATGGTGGATTTCTGGGGGTGGCGATGCTTTACGCCGCAGACGCCCTGCCTGCGGGTCAGCGGGCGCGGGGGGCTGCGCGGGTGCTGCTGGGGCTGACCGTTGCAAATATCATCGGGGTCCCGCTGGCGGGCTGGATGGGGCAGAGCATCGGCTGGCGGTGGGGCTTTGCGCTGCCGGGCCTCCTGGCGCTGATCTCGGCCTGGGCGATCCTGCGGGTCGCGCCGCGCGTCGGGGGCAATCGCGACGCGCGCCCGTGGGACGAACTTCAGGCGCTGAGGAACCCGCGCGTGCTGTGGGTGCTGGCCGTGGGCGCGATAGGCTTTGGTGGCCTTTTCGCGGTCTATGCTTTTCTGACCGCGGCGATCTTGGCCACGACCCAGGCCCCGGCCTATGCCGTGCCGCTGACTCTGGCGGTCTTTGGCGTGGGCGGTACGCTTGGGACTTGGGGGGCAGGCCGCCTGACCGAGATGATGGGAATCGACCGGGCCGCCTATCTGTCGCTGTTCGCCATGGCCGTGACGCAGGGCTTTGCCGCGCTGGTCGTGGGTAACTGGCCGCTGATGGTGCTGTCGTCCTTTCTGATCGCCGCCGGTGCGGGGCTGGTCATCCCGCTGCAGACCCGGCTGATGGACGTGGCGGGGCCGGCGCAGAACATGGCAGCCGCGATGAACCACGCGGCCTTCAACGCGGCCAATGCCCTGGGGCCGTTCCTGGCGGGACTGGCGCTGGCGGCGGGCTGGGGCTGGCGCGCCCCCGGCCTGGTGGGCGTCGGGCTTACGGTTGCGGGGGCGGTGGTTCTGACCCTGTCGATCCGCCGGGACCGGAAGGAACGGCTGCGGGCAGCGCAGGGGGCGGCAGCGACCGCAGGATGACCCGGCGCGAGGTCGAGTTGAACTCTCGCCGCCAGGTCACCCACAGCACGATCAGCGTCCCGGCCATCAGCGTCCAGGGACCGCCCAGCCAACCAAGAGAGCCGAGCGCGAAATAGACGCTGCGCAGTCCGGCATTGAAGCTGCGGGCGGCGGTGATGTTCAGGTCGGCCGCCTGCATGGCGCGCGGCAGCGCGGCCGGGTCCCGGGGATCGTTGGGGACCGAGGCCATCATCACCGCGCAATACCCGAACAGCCGGTGCGCCCACACGAATTTCAGGAATGCGTTCACGACGAAGAACATCGTCACCAGCAGGCGCAGTTCCCATGCGGTCTGATCGGCCGGGTTCAGCTCCAGGTCGGCGACGATGCCGCGCAGCCGCTCGGCATTGCCGATCAGCGCCAGCAAGCCACCCGTCGCGATCATGCAGGCCGAGGCGAAGAAGGCCGTTCCCTCGCGCAGGCTGGACAGGATGTTGCCGTCAAAGATGCGCGGGTCGCGCGACACCATCTGGCGCATCCATTCCCGGCGAAAGCGCGTCATCAGCACCGAAACCGAAGGTCGGCCCGCCGGTGGACGTTCGGTCAGCCGGCCGATGCCCAGCCAGCTGACAAACATCAGGATCAACGCCGCCAGATCAGGCAGCACAGCAGAAAGGTCATCGGGCATATCAAACGGAGTCATGCCGCGACACTAGGGTGGCTCTGCCGTGCTTGAAAGCCCCTGCCGCCCCTCGTATCATTTGTCCCAACGGCAGGGAGGAGAACCGGCCATGATGCAGATGCCCCAGCCCGACGCGTCCGTTCTGGCGCGCCGCCAGGCCATCCTTGCCGCCCTGCAGTCTGCGCTGCCGGGTGCCGTCATCGATGACCCCGCCGAGACGCGGGCCTATGAATGCGATGCCCTGTCGGCCTATCGCTGCCCGCCGCTGGCGGTGGTGCTGCCGCGCAGCACCGACGAAGTGTCGCGCCTGATGCGCCTTTGCCAGGACCTGCAGGTTCCGGTGGTGCCGCGCGGGGCCGGGACCAGCCTGGCCGGAGGCTCGATGCCCAGCCAAGACGCCGTGGTGATCGGCCTGTCGCGCATGACCGAGGTGCTGGAGATCGCGCCCGAGGACCGGCTGATCCGCGTGCAGGCCGGCCGCACCAATCTGTCCGTGTCCGGCGCGGTCGAAGGTCTGGGATTTTTTTACGCGCCTGATCCCTCCAGCCAGCTGGCCTGCGCCATCGGCGGCAACATCGCGATGAATTCCGGCGGGGCGCATTGCCTGAAATACGGGGTCACCACGAACAACCTGTTGGGCGTCACGCTGGTCCTGATGGATGGCAGCGTTGTGGAATTGGGCGGCCCGACGGGCGATGGTCCAGGGTTGGACCTGCTGGGCGTCGTCTGCGGGTCCGAAGGACAGCTTGGCATCGTGACCGAGGCGACCCTGCGCATCCTGCCGCGCCCGGCGGGCGCGCGCCCGGTGCTGGTCGGCTTTGACAGCAGCGAAACGGCCGGCGCCTGCGTTGCGGCCATCATTCGCGCGGGGATCATCCCGGTTGCGATCGAATTCATGGACAGCCCCTGCATCCGCGCAACCGAGGCCTATGCCGGGGCCGGCTATCCCGACTGCGAGGCGCTGCTGATCATCGAGGTCGAGGGCACCCCACCCGAGATCGACGAGCAGCTGTCCCTGATCCGCGACATCGCCATGCGTTTTGATCCTGTCGAGTTTCGCGAAAGCCGGTCCGAGGATGAATCCCGCCGCATCTGGCTGGGCCGCAAGTCGGCTTTTGGCGCGATGGGACAGATGGGCGATTACATCTGCCTCGACGGGACGATCCCGGTGACCGCGCTGCCCTCGGTGCTGGCGGGAATCGGCGATCTGTCGCGGCAATACGGGCTGGCGGTGGCCAATGTCTTTCACGCAGGCGACGGCAACATGCATCCGCTGATCATCTATGACGCGAACACCGCGGGCGATCTGGACCGGGCCGAGGCGCTGGGTGCCGACATACTGCGCCTGTGCGTCGAGGTGGGCGGCTGCCTGACCGGCGAGCATGGCGTGGGCATTGAAAAGCGCGACCTGATGACGGTCCAGTTCGATCCCCCCGATCTGGAGGCGCAGATGCGCGTCAAGGATGTCTTTGATCCGCACTGGCTGCTGAACGCGGCCAAGGTCTTTCCGCTGGAGGTGTCGGCCCCCCGGCGCGACCGCCGCCTGAACCGGCCCGCCGATGCGGCCTGAGTCCGAAGCCGAACTGGCCGACCTGATCCGCGGAACAAAGGATCCCCTGTCCATCGTCGGCGGGGCCACCCGCCTGTGGCCCGGAGAGGGGCGGGGCAGGCGGCTGGACCTGTCCGCGCTGACCGGTGTCACGCTTTATGAACCCGAGGCTCTGACCTTGGTGGTCCGGGCCGGAACCTCGCTGGAAACGGTGCGCCAGACGCTGGCCGCCGAGGGGCAGATGCTGGGCTTTGAACCCTTGGGGGCGCCGGGATCGACCATCGGCGGTGTGGCTGCCACCAACGCTTCGGGGCCGCGCCGGGTGCAGGCCGGGGCCGCGCGGGATGCGCTGATCGGCGTGCGCTTCGTCGATGGCGAAGGGATGATTGCGCGCAACGGCGGCCGGGTCATGAAAAACGTGACCGGCTATGACCTCGTCAAGCTGATGGCCGGCAGCCGGGGCCGGTTGGGCGCGCTGACCGAGCTCAGTTTTCGGACGGCCCCGGTGCCGCCGGTGACGGCGACCCTGCATCTGCCCGACCTGGATGCGGGGGCGGCCGTTCCGGCGCTGTCCCAGGCCCTGGGCGGGCCCTTCGATGTATCGGGGGCGGCGTGGCTGCCTGGCCGGGGCGCGTTGATCCGGCTGGAAGGATTGGCCGCGTCGGTCGCCTCGCGCGCGGCGGACCTGTCGGCGGGACTTTCTGCCTTTGGCACGGTGCGGCAGGGCGACAGCGATGTCTGGACCGGTCTTCATGCGGGAATGGAGGGTGCCGAAGGAGACATCTGGCGGATTACCTGCCGGCCAAGCGAGGCGCCGGCCCTTCTGGCCCGGCTTCCCGAACCGCTGTCGCTGGATTGGGGCGGCGCGTTGATCCATGTGCGGCTGGAGTCCGGTACCCAGCCCGACCTGCCGCGGTTTTCAGGCCATGCCCGCCGCATCCGGGGCGCGGCGCCGGGCCTGCTGCCAGACCACGATCCGGTGTCGGCCCGGTTGGAACGGGGTTTGCACGAGCGATTCGATCCGCGCGGCGTTTTTCAGGGACAGGATTGATGCAGACCCATTTCACCCCGACGCAGTTGGGCGATCCACTGACCGCGCGTTCCAACAAGATCCTGCGGACCTGCGTCCATTGCGGATTCTGCACGGCGACCTGCCCCACCTATCAGGTGCTGGGCGACGAGCTGGACAGCCCCCGCGGCCGGATCTACCTGATCAAGGAGATGCTGGAATCCGGGCGCCCGGCGGATGAAAAAACGGTCAAGCATATCGACCGCTGCCTGGGCTGCCTGTCCTGCATGACGACCTGTCCATCTGGGGTGCATTACGCGCATCTGCTGGAACATGCCCGCGAGCATATCGAAGAAACCTATCGCCGCCCTTTCGGCGACCGCGCCCTGCGTTGGGTGCTGAAGACCGTGCTGCCGCATCCGCGCCGTTTCCGCCTGGCGCTGCTGGGGGCCAAGGTGGCGCGGCCCTTTGCCCGGCTGCTGCCCGACCGGCGGCTGCGGGCCATGGTCAGCATGGCGCCGAAATCGATCCCGCCGATCAGCCGCAACGACGATGGCCAGACTTTACCGGCCATCGGCACGCGCCGGGCGCGGGTGGTGCTGATGATCGGCTGCGCGCAACGGGCCCTGAATACCGACATCAACGACGCGACGATCCGCTTGCTGCGCCGCGCAGGCTGCGATGTGGTCATCCCGCAGGGCTTCGGCTGCTGCGGGGCCCTGACGCTGCACATGGGGCAGGAGGCCGACGGCAAGGCGCGCGCCCGCGACAGCATCGCCCGGCTGCTGGCGGCCGAGGCCGAGGGACCGCTGGATGCGGTGATCATCAACACTTCGGGCTGCGGGACGACGGTCAAGGATTACGGCCATCTGTTCAAGGGCGACCCGCTGGAGGCCGACGCGCGGCGGGTGGCAGGTCTGACCCGCGACGTGACCGAGTTCTTGGTGGCCCTGGGCCTGCCCGGCCGCAGCCGACCCGAAGGGCAGGGGATGCGCGTGGCCTATCATTCGGCCTGTTCGCTGCAGCATGGCCAGCAGATCCGCTCGGCGCCCAAGGACCTGCTGACGGGGGCGGGGTTCCAGGTGGTCGAGCCCGCGAATCCGCATCTCTGCTGCGGTTCGGCCGGGACCTATAACCTGCTGCAACCCGAATTGTCGTCCGAGTTGAAGGCGCGCAAGGTCGCCACGCTGGAGGCGGTGTACCCCGAAGTCATTGCCGCCGGCAACATCGGTTGCATGATGCAGATCGGCGGCGGCACGGAGGTGCCTGTTGTTCATACGGTCGAGTTGTTGGACTGGGCCACGGGCGGGCCGAAACCGGCCGCGCTGGAACCCGCCTGACGGGGTCTTGAAACGCCTGCGGACCCTCCTAGATCATGGGGACCGGCGGCCATGACGGCGCCGGTCGACCGCCCGCCCGGCCAAACGGGGGGCATTCATGACATCGCTTGAGAGAGGATGTATCCATGCGTAACTTTGATCTGACCCCGCTTTACCGTGCCTCGGTCGGCTTTGACCGACTGGCCGACGTGATGGACCGCGCCCTGTCCGCCGACATCGCCGCGCCCACCTATCCGCCCTACAACATCGAAAAAACTGGGGATGACGCCTATCGCATCTCGATCGCCGTTGCGGGCTTTGCCGCCGACGACCTGAATGTGGAGGTGCGTGATGGTTCAGTTATCGTCTCGGCCCGCAAGGCCGACGAGGACGAGGGCCGTGTCTATCTGCATCGCGGCATCGCGACCCGTGCCTTCGAGCGAAAGTTCACCTTGGCCGACCATGTGCGCGTACAGGGTGCCAGCCACGCCGACGGCATGCTGCACATCGACTTGGTCCGCGAGATCCCCGAGGCCCTGAAGCCGCGCCGGATCGAGATCTCGAAGGCTGTGCCCAAGGTGTCGAAGCTGGACGCCTGAACCTTGTCGCGGATCGCCGGGCAGGATGTCCTGCCCGGCGATCCCTTATCTTCAGCCTTAACCGTTCATCAGCGTGCCAGCATGAGGCGAAGGCCCTGCAATGCACGGCGATAGTCGCGGGCCTGCAGGGCGGCCCGCACATGCCAGCGCGCCGCCCTGCGGACTGCGGCCGCGATCTGGGGGCCGGGCGGTGGTTGCCGCGACAGGGCCGAGAGCCCTGACCTTACCTTGGGATCTGTGAACAGTTCTGGTGCGCCGAGCGTCGAGTTCGCGCTGCGCGCCAGAATATCACGTTCGAATCGGGACAAGGGTGACGGGTCCAGCCGCGCGGCCTCTTGCCATGTGCAGACCGCTTCGAACCACATCCGCTGCCGTGCCAGAACGCAGCCACGCTTGATCCGGGCCGCACGAGGGCGTTGAGCGGGGGGCAGGGCCGCAAGATCCGACGGCGCCAGCAGCCGATCATCGGGCAGGCTGTCCAGCAGGCGCGTAAAGATGTCCCGGTTGAACCTGGCCCAACGTTCGGCATTCTCGGCGGCAGAAAAATTCACGGTCGCCGTACCACGGACGCCGTTGTGTTCGCGATGCAGGAACACGACATCGGGCAGCAACAGCCCCCGGTAGCGTTGCGCGATCCGCAACAGCATTTCGTAGTCCTGCGACCTGACCAGGCCCTCATCAAAGGGGCCGACCTCGTCATAGACACGGCGCCGCACAATCAGGCCAGGCTGAAAGATGTGGCAGCCCTCCAGCAGGTCCGGAAAGATCTGGTCGGGTGCCGAAGCGCGCATATAGCCCGGCGCACGGGTTACTTTCTCACCCGTCTTCGGATCAATCTCGAAATCAAGATGGCGTCCGGCACAGAAACCCAGTTGCGAATCTGCCTCGAGGGGTGCGGACAATTGCTCGCAGGCGTCTAGCAGCAGAAGGTCGTCGTCATCCAGGATCCAGACCAGATCCCCCGTGATCATCTGCATCGCCCGGTTCAGGGCTGCCGCCTTGCCGCCGTTTTCCGTCCTGACCACCGTCAGTTCAGGATGGCGGGCCAGGACCTCGGGGGTCCCGTCGGTCGAGCCGTCGTCGATCACCAGGATCTCGTCAGGCTGGCGCGATTGCGCCAGCAGACTGTTTATCGTCTCACCGATCAGGGCAGCCCGGTTGTAGGTCGGAAGGATGACGCTGATGCGGTTCTTCATGTGGTCTTCTTTTGTAACGCAGGGTCAGTTCCGCGGCTGCGGACGGACCAGGTTCTTCAGGGTCTGATAGGCGTTTTCGCCCATCATCTCGCGGGCGATGCCTTTCCAGCGTGCGCCCGTATCCCGGCTGCCTTCCCGGAGGCGGTGGGGCAGGTTGCGCATCTGCTGTCGCAGGGCCGTGGGCGAAAGCGCGTCGGGCATGTAGACATGGTGAGTTTCCACGCACAGCACCGGCTTGCCGGAAATCTGGGCGATCTTGATGGCCTGCGCTTCTTCGCTTTCAATGAACAGGGTAGCATCGCAGTTGCGATAGAATTCGCCCTTGAAGCCGCCATGCGCGTTCAGGCGCTGGCGTTCGGCCTTGCTGGGCAGGTCCAGCATGACCAGTTCTCCATATTCGATCCCCTGGCGCTTCAGCCAGGATTCCGTCTGCGCGCGGTATTTCTCAAGCCGGCTGGTCACCAGCCATCCCACCCGCTGCGACGTGACATGCAAGGGCAGCGCCTCGTCCAGAAAACGGCGATAGGCCTCGCCATCGTCGTTTTCCGCTTCGGTCGGGTCCAGGCACAGGACCCCGTCAATATCAACACAGGACCGTTCAAGGATGCCGTGATGCATGAAGTTCCATTGGAACATGCGCGGATGCTTGACCCGTTCAAAAATGAAATCAGCTTCGGGATGTTGAACCTTGGCGCCATAAACGGCTGCAAAGATGAAGTTGCCCTGCACGCCTGCCGCCTCGACCCGCTCTCGGGCGCGTGTCAGCGCTTCGCCGCTGTTGATGCTGTCGTCCAGGATCAGGATGCGGCGCATGTCGCCAAGGCCGCGTTTCAGCCGTGCGCTGCGCTTGGTTGTGCCCGAAGTATAAAGCCGTCCGTCCAGAAACGAATCCAGGTCGGTCAGCGGAATGTTGGCAACCAGACTCAGCAGGTTCGCCGCGAGAAGCCCGCTGCGCGGAATGCCCACCACCAGGTCGATGTCGCGGGGAAGACGATGCAGATTTCTGACGATGCTGTCGTTCAGATCTGCGAGGGAACGGTAATTCATGTGATCCTTCTATGTGGAACGGCGTGTGCCGATGGTCAGGCTTTGCTGTCACCCGTCTTCCTGAACAGCATTTTTGCCGCCAGGTTTCGCACCTCCGCCAAAGTCTCGCGTCCCGAAGCGAAGGGCAGAGCAACGCAGGAAACGATCAGGTAGCTCAAGATTGTGGCAGTTCCGAGAACAACGACCGGACCGCCCGGAAGTTGCGTCTTGAATATCCACAGTGCCGCAACCGACACATGCGCCCCGAGGACGAAGGGCATCGCGGCCCGCAGGATGTGATGTGCCTTTATCGGGCCAGTCCTGCCCACGTAAAGCCACAGCAGGGGCGTGCGCAGGTATTCATGCGCCGCATAGGCCACCGCCACCCCAAAGGCGCCGTAGGGCAGCCCCAGAACGAAGGCTACGGTTGTCAGAAAGGCCGCAAAGAACCCCCACCGCATGAAGTCCATGGCACGGCCCTGACTGATGAACAGCCATCCCGCCGGGCTGTTCAGCGGTTGCAGCAGGCCGGCGAACCCAAGTGCCTGGAAAATGACGGCAGTGCCACGCCACTGTTCCCCAAGCGCAAGCGGCACCAGAGTATCGGCCAGGGCAACGGCGACCGCCACCCCCGGCAGGGCAGCCAGCAGCAGCAGGGGCGCGACGCGCAGATAGGCCCTGCGATATCGATCAGGCTCGTCGGTCATCCGTGACAGGGCCGGGACCATGACCTTGCCCAGGGGATAGGTGAACTGCTGCAGCGGGAACAGCAGCAGCCGATATGCGCGGTCATAGAGGCCCAGTTCCTCGTTGCCCCAACGGCGGCCGATCAGGATGCTGTCGAGGTTGCGCGAGAAGTAGTTGGCAAAGTTGAAGCCGGTGATCCCTGCGCCAAAGGTGACCATGTCCCGGGTGCCGCTGACCAGGCGCGGCATGCTGGGCCGCCAGCGTGAGCTGAGCCAGTAGCCGAGGCAGGCCGTTGCCATCGTGGTCATGCCACCGATGAACAGCGCCCAGTAGGTCCGGTAGAGATAGGCCCAGGCAATCGCCGCGATCAGCCCCAGGACGGCGGCCACGCATTCCAGGATGGCGATGCGGCTGAACTGCATCTTGCGCATGACCAGCGCGTAATGCTGGGCCGTGGCGCCCTGGACCAGCAGCTGCAAGCTCATCGCCGCCACCAGTGGCGCGACCTGAGGTTCGTCATAGAACTGGGCCACGAAGGGGGAAATCAGGATCATCAGGACGCCCAGCAGCGTGCTGACCGCCATGTTGATCCAGAAGAGGATGTTCACCTCGGGATGGGTGATGTTTTTCTTCTGAACGGTTGCCTGCGTCAGGCCGAGGTCCTGGAACAGTCCTACAAAGGCCACGACGGGCGCGGTCATGGCGACGATGCCGAAATCCTCGGGCTGCAGCAGGCGCGACAGCACGATGACAGATACGATCTGGCAGCCCAGCTTGACGACCTGCGCACCGCCGGTCACGACCGCGCCGCGACCTACGGATCGACCCAGTGACTGGCTCGCCGGATCGAACCGTTTGCTTTCTTCGGTGATGGTCCCGGTTCCTGTTCTGTCACCGCAACGGCCTGTGTGCATTCGGCACGCCAAGGGCGGCGGAGCCCTTTCGGGCAAAAGATTAACGACTTTAACTTGGCAGCCTAGATAGCGACTTGGCTGTCCATGTTCATTGCAAAGAGCCGTGATCGCGCGCGGTGCCTGCGCTCAAGGATCAGCCCGAACGCCAGGATGCCTTGTCGGGTTTCACATCGCAGGCGTCAAGACCGACGCGGGGCGGGTGGACCATAACTTTGGGTCCGCCCGGGCGGGGCGATCCGGATGCGCCCGGCCCGCTTGCGCCAGCCCGACAGCCAGCGCAGCGAGGGTTCGTCCACCAGCAGCGTGAATATCCAAGCCAGGATCAGCATGCCGATCCCGTAGACAGGGGCCAGAACATATTCGGGAACGTCTTGAAGATAGGACCAGGCGACGATCGAATAAAGCGGCGGCACATGCACGAGGTACAGCCCGAACGAGATCCGCCCAAGAAAGACAGGCAGCGGACGGGACAAGGCACGGGTGAAAGCCGGCAGCGCCAGCACCCCAAAGGTCAGCAATGCCGCCGCGACCGCATTCATCACGCCGCGCGCCGTGCCCATCTGCCACTGGTCAGGGACATCAGGCAGATTAAGCCGAAGATGCGCGCCTTCGCCCGGCCCCCCCAAGGCGACCGCCATCGCCAATGCTATGACCGCGACCACCGCCGGGACCGACTGGAACAAGCCCCGCCGATGCCCTTCGTAAAGCGCCGCGCCAAAGATGAAGCCAAGATAAGCATCGCTGAACCACAAGAGGACAGCCGCGCCCGAGGCGGCCAGCGTTGCCAGCCGCGCCGCGCCGCGCGTCACCGCATAAAGCAGGAAGATCGCAAGCGAGCCGAACAGCTCGATCTGCATGGTCCACAAGACGTTGTTGAAGCGGGAATAGCCGCGCAGGAAATTGGCCACCGCGCCATCCGCAAGGGCGTGCCATACCGGCGGGATCGGCTGCTGATACGTATAGTCCAGCCAGCGCGACGGTTCATCCAGCGCGCCCTGCAACTGGGTGGCGCTGCTTGGGAATGACACCAGCCAGAGCCACGCCAGAACGCAGCTGGCGGTGGCCGGCACGGCAAGGCGCAGGTATCGCGCGGCCGCAGTGACGACCAGCAGGTCGCGGCGACGCTCGGCGGCGGCGGCCATGACGAAGCCGGACAGGACAAAGAAGACCGACACGGCCAGCCGGCCGTTCCACAGAATATGCACGGGCGTGTGGGCCAGCAGTTCAACGTCGTCGGAGATGGGGGCCCAGGACGGGTGCAGCATGCACAGATAGTGGAATACGACCACGATGACCGCCGCCACGCCGCGAAGTCCATCGAATGCGGCAATGCGGGCAGTTTGCGAGGGCGGTGCAGCGAGGGAGGTCATCAAGGTAATCCTGTCTCAGCAACGGCACCTTGGCGCGGCATCCTATGCCGGGCGCAAGAGGGGTCATGTCTGGATGCGGCGACGCAGATCCGCCCGGCCGTTCCCTTGGCTGGCGAACGGTCGCGCAGCCAGGGTTCATGCTGTTGTCCGGCGGATCGGCGGCCGGAAGAGCCACCCGGGAGTTACACCCGGGTCCTGTCGATATGCGCCTTGGTTAACGAATTTCCGTTCAACCCGACAGGGCGGGGGACCTGCGTCGGCTTCTTTCCGCCCGGCAGGGACAGGCCATCGGGGCGCTGCAGCGGGCCGGGCCGCACCTGCAAGTCCCTGCAAGGGCCGGCAACCTTCCGCGATCCGGTTGAAATCTGGGTGTTTTGTGCCTTGCCAGCTGGGGCTGCCGATACGATCAGGACCGGCGTTTACCCTGCGTCCTTTTGCCGGCAGATGGCTGCCAAAGCATTGGGAGCTGCCCCGTTTTCCGGCCGTCGCAGGTACGGTCGGCGGCGGCAACAGCGCCCAAGAGCGCCTGTTTTTCCCCACAATGCACGGATTCTTGTTTGCAGCTTGCAATTGACCTGTTTCTGCCGGGCTTTCATAACCGATCAGGTAGCAGGCAGCCACTTCGGCGCTTGTCGGAATTTCGGCCGAGGATGATCCATGACCCCGACCCACAGCTTTGTTGCATCCGCTGGCCTGTCGGCCCTGATCGCTGTCGCGGCGGTGCCGGCGCGGGCCGAAACACCTGGCCCCCTGATTCAGGAAGGCTTCAAAGATGACTTCAGCCATCTGAGGCTGGACAACCGCCGCTGGTACATCTCGGACGGGTGGAGCAATGGTGACTGGATGGACTGCAAGTGGTCGCGCAACGCCGTTTCGGTGGCGGAAGGGCATCTGCGGCTGGCTCATATTCCGGCCGATCCCCAGAAAGGAACCGGCGCCACCTGCGGCGAGGTCCAGAGCAAGGGCTTTGTCCAGCACGGAACGATCGAGGCGCGGATCAGGACGCCCCGCGCCTCGGGGCTGAACGCATCTGTCTTTACCTATGCGGGACCCGTGCACGGGATGCCCCATGACGAAATCGACATCGAGATCCTGACCCGTGACCCTGGCGAGGTCACGTTCAACACCTATGTCGACGGCAAGCCCCTCAACGGCGGGACCGTGCCCGTGCAGCCGCCGCTGGATGAGGAGTTTCACACGGTTGCGATGCAGTGGGAGCCCGAGCGCATCACCTGGTTCCTGGATGGCCGGCAGGTGCATCAGACCCAGCCGGGATCCGACCTGCCCGGCAACCCGCAAAAGATCTTCATGTCATTCTGGAGCACGACCGAACTGACCGACTGGATGGGCAAGCAGGGACCGCGCACGGGACCCTTGACCTATGAGGTTGACTGGCTGGCCTATACCCCCCTTGGCCAGTCCTGCCTGTTCCCCGAGTCGATCACATGCTGACCAGCCCCCCTGCACGGGCATCGGGCAGTCGTGCTGTCCGCCGCCGCGCGCCGGGGCGGGGCCTGACGATCCGCTGGACGCCCGACGTGGTTATCGCGTTCTTTTCCATCCTGGGCCTGACGTTGCTCCCGCTTCTGGGGACCGAGGGGGCGTTGTTGTTCCTTCTGGGGGGCATGATCCTGATCGTCACGGGCCCCGACGGGGTATTTCGGGCGGCGCGGCGGGAATGGCTGTTGATCGCGATGGCAACTTGGTGCCTGGTTTCGTTCGCCTGGTCGCACTATCCCGGCGTCAGCCTGCGCTATGGCATCCAGCTGATGCTGACGGTCGTGATCGCGCTGGCCATCTGCCAGAGGATCGGCCCGCAGGCACTGGTCAAGATCGTGCTCCTGACCCATTTCATCGCCGGCGTTCTCAGCCTGGCCTCGGGCAACGCCCGCGGGGACGGGATGGGCTATCTGGGGATCTATGGCAGCAAGAATGCCTTGGCCTTTGCCATGGGCCTGCTGTTCCTGGTGGGGCTGGCCGTGCTTCTGGACCGCCGCATGTCCTGGGCCTGGCGTCTGCTGGCGCTTGTCGGTGCGGGACTGGGCGCCACCCTGATGGTGATGGGCAATTCCACCGGTGCCCTTGCCGCCGTGGCAGTTTCCGTGGCGGCGGTCGGGCCGCTGCTGCTGCTGCGCCGGATGCAGGCGCCGACGCGCCTGTTGGTGATCGTGCTGTCGATTGTTTTGCTGGCAGCCGCAGGGGTCATGATTACGACCATCCTGGACGAACTTGCGGCGGAATTCCTGAACGCGACCGGCAAGGACATGACGCTGACGGGGCGGACGGAGCTGTGGGGGATCGCCTTGGCCGAGATCATGGAGCGGCCCCTGCGGGGTGTCGGCTTCCAGGCCTTCTGGGTCCATGGCAATCCCTTGGCCGAAGAACTTTGGGCAATATTCGGGATCGAAGCCCGCAGCGGCTTCAATTTTCACAATACGTTGATCTCGAACGCGGTCGAGATCGGCCTGACCGGCGTGGCCATTCAGGCCGTGCTGTTCATCACGGCGGTTTATCTGGCACTGTCCTGGGCGGTGCAGGCGCGGTCGGCTGCTTCGCTGTTTCTGGCCGTGCTGATGGTCCGGCAGCTGATCCTGATGTGGGTCGAGGTCGTTTATTTCTTCCAGTTCGACATCTTGACCGTCCTGGTGGTGGCCGCCCTTTATTACGGACGCAGCTTCCGCTTGGCTGCACCGTCCCTCCAAGCCGCGCCATCTGCGCGGACGCGCGTTTTGCGGCTGGCCTGACCGTCGGTTGTCGTCCCCGCGCCCGGCGGATATGCAGGCGGGGCATCAAGAACCAAAGGCGCGTCACCGGCATGGAACACCAAGCAACGGCAGAAGCAGGTCCCGTTGGCCAGCCGCTGATCAGCGTCATCATGGCCAACTATCGCGGGGCCCGTCACTTGGGTGCCGCGATCCGGGCAGTCCTGGCCCAGAGCCATTCCCGGATCGAGTTGCTGCTGGCGGATGATGCCTCGGACGACGACAGCCTTCAGGTGGCAGCTTCCATTGCGGATGATCGCCTGCGCATCCTGCCTTCGGACCGGACAATGGGTCCCGCAGGCACCCGCAACCGCGCCCTGCGCGCGGCAGGGGGGGACTGGATCGCGATTGTCGACAGCGACGACCTGATCCACCCCCGGCGGCTCGAGCGGCTGCTGGCGGTGGCCGTGGCGCAGGGCGCCGATATCGTGGCCGATGACCTGGTTCATTTCGGGACCGTCGAGGCCACGGGTGGCCGGACGCTGCTTCAGCCCTTGGGCTTGACGGCGCCTGTTTCGCTGGATGTGGCCATGTTCCTGCGCGGCAGCGCGGGAGAGCCGGGGGTTCCTTCATTTGGCTATCTCAAACCGCTGATCTCGCGCCGCGTCCTGGGGGGCAATCTCTATGACGAGAGCCTGAAGATCGGCGAAGACAACGAACTGATCATCCGCCTGCTGGTCCAGGGCGCCCGGTTCATCATGATGCCCGACCCGCTTTACGGCTATCGCAGGCATGCAGGCTCTGTCTCGCACCGCCTGTCGGTCGAGACGACGGCAGCCATTCTGGCGGCCCACCGCGGGTTGCCGCATTTTGCCGACCCCGCTGCGCGCGCGGTTGCGGCCAAGGTGGAACGGCAGCTTTACCAAGCCTTGAAGTATGAGATTCTGGTGCGGGACATCAAGAACCGCCATCTGCTGCGCGCGGCGCCCCGGCTTCTTGATCCTGCAATGCTGGTGCGTCTGCTGGGCAGCGTCCAGGACCGGCGCCGCCGCGCCCGGGCGTCCACCTTGGCCGCACCCGCCGCCAAAGTTCCGGCCTCTTGCCCTGATCTGCCGGCGCCGGGGGGCCGCTGGACGACGCCTCCGGCGCAGGCTGCCGCACTGGTCGCGGCCGAGGCCAGCGCGGGGCGCGACCAAACCCTGTCGCCGCTTCCCGAATGGGCGACGTGGCTCGATCGGGCGGTCCGCGAAAGCTGACCTCGATCACGGATAGCCGGTGGTCCCGTGCCGGTGCTGCGCCGCGCGCCGATTTGCGGCAGGCTATGGCCGCATACCAAAAGGCCCCCGACAACGGGGGGCACGAGGGCTATCGGCAGTTAGTTCGGGCCTTGGCGTAAGATGCCTCTGACCGTCACCGGGGGCTTTTCATTTTGCGCATGTTGAAGAAGCATAAGGTGCCGCATGTCGCTGGACCGGGCAGGCGCCGGTTGCCCGCTGTCAGCGCGCTCCACGCGAACTGAGCAGGGCGGGCAAGGTCTTGAACATGATGGTCATGTCCTGGGCCAAGCTCCAGTTCATGATGTACTGGCGGTCCAGCCGGACACGTTCGCTGTAGGTCGTGTCGCTGCGGCCGCTGACCTGCCACAGGCCGGTCAGGCCGGGCCGGGTGGACAGGTAATAGGGCGCCGTGCTGCCATAGTTATCCAGTTCGTCCTGAACCACAGGACGGGGACCCACCAGGCTCATGTCACCTGTCAGCACGTTCAAAAGCTGGGGCAGTTCGTCCAGGCTCAGCTTCCGCAGGACTTTGCCTACGGGGGTGACGCGCGGATCGTCGTTCAACTTGCGCGTCGTGTTCCACAGGACGGCATCCTTGGGGTTTTCCTGCAGGTGCCGGCGCAGCACCTCGTCGCCGTTCACGACCATGGTGCGGAATTTCCAGCAACGAAACTCGCGGCCGTTGAAGCCCACGCGCTTGTGACCGTACAGCACCGGGCCCTTGGCGGTCGCCTTGACGATCAGCGCCAGCCCCGCCAGAATGATGAACAGGAAGGGAAGCACGGCCAGAACCAAGGCAATGTCCAGCACACGCTTCGGGCGCCCGCCGACGGGTTCGGATGTGACGGCACCCCTGTTGCGGCCTGCTTGGACAGCGGGATTTGCGGATACCCTGAAATCAATTTTTTGCGCATCTGCCTGCGACGAATATAGCCGGGTCAAATTCATCAAGTCACCCTCCTGGAAAGACCAATTACGGAACCCTTACCTAACCTTTTGGCCATAACGACCTAGACGAAGGGGTACGGGCGAAATCTTTACGGTAAGTGAGGGTTTTTCAAGGCTTTAAGCCACAACTGAGAGGAGAGCGTGGATCACGACCTTTTTTTTTCTTCGGAAGTTAATGAAAAATTTAATAAAAGCTGTAGGTCATGCCAGACCTGTCTTTTTTGGCAGGTTGCGCTATCAAAGGATCAGGTTCCCGCCTTTGGCGAGGTTTTGCCGTGCAAATGGAACCGCTCCGAGGGTCGCGTCGCAGCGGTCGACTATGGCGCTATCAAGAGCCTAGATCCATGGCGTCCGCGCTTCATCATGCCTCATAGGGTGTTGATGAGAAACATGATTTTTTCCATGCGTTGCATGACCGCTTTGCCGGATGACGCAGTTCTGCTGTTGTGCCCTTGAGCCAACCCACTCGCTTTTCGGCCGATGCTTTCGGATCGCAAGTCAGTTCTGGGGTTCTGTATCGGGCTCTGCCTGCCCGATCGGCAGAGACCTGAAGAACAATTGCTGCATGGGCGCCTTCTTCGAAGCGCGGACGATTCGGAGCAAAGGCCGTCTTGCGGCCAAGGTGGCGGACATGCTCAGCGATGGCGATGACGGCGCCCGAACGAGCCGCCCCCTATTCCATCCGGTTCCCATCGGCAGATATTCGATGCGGAAGTTCTCGACCGCCGGTTCGAAGGACCGAACCCGCGCCAGTTCTGAAGCACAACCAGTCCGGCCACCACCGCCAGCACCAGCACCTGTGCGCCCCCCACCAGCAGCATGACCCGCAAAAGGATTGTCCCGCCCCCGAGCCCCGAGAGAAGCCCGGATACGGTCACTGCGGCAGCCGCTGAAACAAGCGCGATCAGATACGCAACTACGAACATAGTTCCCCCCTCTCGAAACTTTGAGCCGTTTCTCAGGAAAAGTGAAACAGTTTTTTCGTTTCTATCGGCAGTTGCGTAGATGGTGTGCAGGCGGCTAACTTCAAGCCCTTGAAGACACAAGCATGCGTTCGACGGAGCCAGGCGCCAGATAGGTCTGCAACCGCCGTGGGATCACCCGGTCATATACTACCCCAAGGCATGTCGTCTCCAACTCGGGCAGATTCGTCAGAACCAGGTCGATCATGTCCCTAGGCGTCGCGCCCCACTCGGCCACGATGACGCAGCCGGGCAATTCGCGCGCAACGGCCATCCCTTGGGCCACCGGATAAAGCGGAGGCACGTCCAGGATGACATGGCCATACCTGTCGTCCACCTCGGACAGCACCTTCCGCAGTGCCTTGGCAAGAACAAGGTCGTCACCCGCCCCCTTGGATCCTTGGCCGCAAGGAAGGACGGTCAGCTGGCTGTCGGTCACGTCGTGCAGCATTGAACGCCAGTCGGTCGCGGCCTCGGGCAGGTCGCTCAGCCCAGACTTGTCGGCCACACCCATCACGTGGCTGAGGCGGCGGCTGCGGCTGTCGGTGTCGATCAGCAGGACCCGCTTGCCCGAGGTGGCTGCGATCTGTCCCGCCAGGTTGAGCGTAACCAGCGCGCGCCCCTGATAGGGGTGGAACGAGGTGACGCCGGTGATGGGGGCCGCATCGCCGGAAAGCCTGTTGGCGGCCAGCCGGATGTGGCGGAGGGTTTCGGCATAGATCGAATCCGGGTGATGCAGCACGGGCACCTGCACCGGGGGAATCTTTGGGGCCGAGACAACGGGCAGCTTGCCGCCGTCCGGGCGCCGCATGAGGGGTGCTGCCTTGAACGTCACCCTGTTCCGATCCGCGCGCACCGGTCGTGCCCGTCCAAGAACCGGCAGATAACCAAGGAAGCGCAGCGGCGAGTAATCGGTCACGTCGGCCGCGGTTCTCAGATGGTTTTCGCGACCCTCCCGCAGGGCGGCACGAGCAAGACCAAAGAACAGCCCCAGAAGCGCCGCCGACAAGGCGATGCGCTTGCTGGCTGGGCCCGAGGGTGCGGACGGCATCTGTGCAAAGGACAGGACGCGGACATTCGACACCGGGAACGAGGACTGCTGCTCGATTTCCTGCGCGTTCGCGAGGGTGTTCTGATAAAGGGTCGCCAGCGTCTGGGCTTCCTGCTGCAGGGCACGCAGGCGGACAAGGGCCGCCGCCTGGCTGGAATTTTCGTTGGTCACTTCATCCAGGCTGCGCCGCAGCGCCGCAACGCGTTCTTCCGCGACCCGCAGCTCGGTTTCGGCGGTCTGGCGCTGCGCCTGAAGCTCGATGAACAGGCGATCGGCGGCACTGGCCAGGGTCTGCCGCAGGCCAGCCACCTGCGGATGGTTGGGACCCGAGCTTTCGATCAGCTGCTGAAGGCGCGAGGTGACATCATTATAGGTGTCCAGACGCGCGCGCAGCGTGTCCGAAACCGTGCCGCCGATGCTGAGCGAGGCGCCCGACTCAAGGTTTTCGACGCCGCCCTCCACGACCCGGTCATAGATGTCCAACACCGCCTGCGCCCGCGCGCGTTCACTGATTGCAGCCGTCAGGTTGGCATTCAGTTCGCTCTGCGCCTGCTCGCCCAGCAGGGCGCCGGTCGAGGTCATGGCCAGCTCGTTCTCGGCCGCGTACTGTTCGGCCGCCTCTGCCGCCGTCTGCGCCCTCTCGCGCAGATCGTCCAGCCGCTCGTCCATCCAGGAAGTGGTCTGGCCGACGGATTGGGCGTTCGCGTTCAGCACGTCTTCGGTATAGGCCACCGCATAGGCATTTGCCACGGCGGCCGACCAGGCCGGATCCAGCGAGGTGAAGCCGATGGCGACCGCCGCGCTGCGCCCGACCCGGCTGACGACCAGGTTGCGCTGCAGCTTCTCGGCTGCGGCGCGGCGTGCCGGATCGACCGGCTCGGCCGAGAGCACAGGGCCGGTGCCCAAGGGGATGGCCGCCTCGGTCGTGGTAGATTGCGGCGGCTGCGCAAGTTGGGCGACCTGGTCGCGGGCCCAGGTGATCGGCCAGGTGAACAGACCGGTGACGCTGTCGATGGCCTGGGACAGACGCGACTGGCGCGGGAGCAGGAATTCCTCCTGCTTGTCCAGCTGGGTGATATCCAGGACGTCGAGGGCCAGCTTGTCCGAGGTCAGGACCACACGGGCGTTTTCGATCGTGTCCGCGGGCAGGGCGCGGCTCTCGATGCCGCCGACCTGGCGGACGGCGTTGCTCATCCCGCCGTCCAGCAGCAGCGTCGAGGCGGCAGTATAGGTATAGGGCTTGGACTTGCCATAGACGAAGCCGAGCGCGCCCATCAGGATCATCGGCAGGATGATCGTCCACCGCTGGCGGCGCAGAGCGGCCATCAGGCGCCGCAACTCGATCGTCTGCTGCGCCGGCGGCTGCGACACCTCGGCAGAGGGGGCGGGCTCGTAGTGTCTCAGTTCGCGGGACATCAGTTTCCTTTCGGATTGTGCGTCAATCCGGGCGTTGTGCCGTAGAGTTCGATCTGTTGTGCGCCCAGCAGCTGCGCGACGGCGCCGGCGTGCAGGGCAGCGCGCATCAGTTGCGGGTTGCGGCCGGCGGGGTCAGCCGCGCGGCCCAAGGCCATGACCCCGCAGGCAAGCGCCTTGGCGGATGCCAGGCCCGCCGCACCGAAGCGTCCGCCCATGCCGGCGCGGCGTGCCAGGATGCTGGCATGGGTCTGACCCATGCGGTAACGGCGGCGCAGCAGCCAGGACAGCTTCGCGCGGTCGGCGGGGATGGTTTCGTGCAGGATCGCGTCAGCGGCAAAGCCGATGCGTCCCCCTGCCGCCGCGTAATCGGCGAACAGCGCCGTATCTTCGCCCCCCGAACGGCCGCGGGCCAAGTCAAAGCGCAGGCCCTGCCAAGCGGGATCGGCCAAATCCATCAGGGAATTGCCGGTATATCCGGTCCGGATGCGGCCGCCGGCATCGGTGACAGGCAAGGTGTCATGCGGCCGTGCTCGGACCATCCAGTCGGGAACGCCCTCAGGATAGGCCGCGACAACCGGGCCCAGGATCGCGCCGACGGACTGGGCCGACCAAGCTTGGATCAGGCCGCGCAGCCAGGCGGGGTTCGCGATCTGGTCGTCATCCACAAAGACCAGCAGCCGGATGCCCGACAGCTGTGCGTGGTCCATCAGCGCATTGCGGGCGATCGAGATATTGGCCGAAGGCGCGTGCAGGTAGGTCAGGGGCAGCGGGTGGTCTGCCGCGATGCGCGTCACCAAATCCTGAGCGGTGGGAGCCGCGTCATTGTCGGCGACCGCAATGGTGACAGGCATGCCGCAGGGCTCGAGGTCGCGCAGAGAGGCAAGGGTCTGCGCAAGTTCCGGCCGGCGAAAGGTGCAAATGGCGATAACGACACTGGGTGCCGCGTTGGGGGTGGTGCCCATCACCGGGAACCTCGCCTGCTGCCTGCGGAAGAACCGCCCAAGGTTTCGCGCCAGAAGCCGACAGACCAGGCCAGGTGCATGGTGCCGGCGAAGAAGCCGGCAGGCAGTCCCGCCAGGCTTCGCTGCGACAGCGCGATGGCCAGGCCCCCCAGGATGCAGATGGCCAGCCAGCCCAGCAGCGGCAGCGCAAAGATCATGGCGAGCGGCGTCAGGACCGCCAAGGCCAGTGCCGGGGCCAGCATGGCGACCACCGCTTGCCGCAGGCCCGGCCGTGTCTTGTGCTTTGCCAGGTTGCGCCGGCGCCCCCGGCCAAAAGCCTGGTACTGCCGCCAGAGGGGCAGCAGGCTTGAGCGGGGAATGTAGATGAGGCGCGTGCGCCCGGTCAGCCAGATGCGATGGCCTGCCCGGGTCAGCCGGTAATCCAGTTCGGCGTCCTCATTATGGCTAAAGGTTTCGTCATAGCCGCCCACGGCACGGAATGCCTCGATCCGCATCAGGGCGTGGTGGCCATGTTCCACCCAGGCGCCGCCGCCTGCCAGCCGATGTGCCGAGCCGCCGTTGCCGAGGCGCGAATTCTGCGCGGCCGCGATAGCGCGCTGCCAAAAGCCTTCGCCGCGCGCCTCCATCGAAACGACGACGCTGTCGGCTCCGGTCACGGCGGCTTCCTCCAGCAGCTTGTCGGCAAAGTCTTCGGGGTAGTGGCTGTGGGCGTCCAGCCGCAGAAGCCATGTGGCTTCATCGCTGAACTGCGCCACGGCCCGGTTGACGGCTGCGGACTGCAGGCGGCCGGGATTGTCGATCAGGCGGATGCGCTGGTCCCGGGCGGCCATCTGCGTGACCAGGTGGCGGGTTGCATCATGCGACCCGCCATCGGCCACCACGATCAGCGCATCACTCGCGGCCGGAAAACGCTGAACGGTTTCCAGCACGGTTTCGATATGCCGCGCCTCGTTCAGGGTCGGGATGACGATCAGAAGCCCGCTCATGCCGCAGCCCGCCTGTCCCGGCCGGCGGGTTGCGGGCCGCATATCGCGCGGGTCAGCGCGGCGCATTCGTCATTGTCCATCGACAGGCGCGCCCGCTGAATTGCCCAAACGGCCGCGCGGCGGGATGCCAGTGCGTCGGCGTCAATCCTGGTCAGGGCGGCGTGAATTGCGGTATCGGTGGGGGCGTCCAGAACAACGCCGCAACCCCAGGCTTCGACATGGCGCGCGACCTGGGTGCCATGCAGGACAACGGGAACGGCGCCGTTCAGGCAGCCTTCGTAAAGCCGGTTCGGCAGCAGCCAGTCCGAATTCTGCCCAGCTTGGTAACGGTCCACCAGCCAGGCCAGATCGACTGCCCCGTAGATCGCCGGCAGATCGTCCGGCCAGCGGTATTCGCCCCTGTAGTCCAGGTCCGGATTGGCGCCCACCACCTCGTGAAAGTCCGGCAGCACGTCCAGCGCGGGCCGGCCGCGCAGGATGATGCGGAAGCGGCCGGGATCCGACCGCGTCAGGCGATCCAGCGCCTGCAGGGAATAGCGGCAGCGCAGCATTCCCAGCCAACCGATGACCAGCGGTCCACCATCATGGCGCGGCGCGGGGGGCGCACCCTGCGGCAGCAGGTCGTCGAAAGGCTTGTTCTCGACCAGCAGGGTGGGGACAGGGGGACGATCATGGGCGCGTAGGTAGTTGGTGACGAAGGCGGGTGAAGACACGACGACCAGCGAGGCCACCCGCATCAGCCGGGCTTCGGCTGCACGGATGGCACGAGGCTTTGCCCCCTGTCCCAGCATCATCGAATGGATGTCCAGCAGTTCATAGACCAGGCGCGCGGGCCGGTGCCGCCGCAGCGCAGCCGCCAGCATCATCATTTCCAAGTTGCGCGCCAGGATCACCTCCTCAACCCCCGCCGGTGGGGGGGGTACCAGCCGCGCTATCCGGGGCAACGCCTTCGCGACGGCACCAAGGCGCTGGATCATGCGGCCGTTCGCGGTGCGGCCCAGCACGATGGCCGGTCCGGGAAGCGGCCCCTCGGCCCGGCGAAAGCCGGCGATCCGCACCTCGGCACCGCCGCGACGAAGCATCTCGGCCCTGCGCCAGATCGACGGATCGTCAAGGTCATGGGCCAGATAAGTCACGAACACGCAGACAGCCTTCCTCATTAAAACAAACTTGTCCCCGGAGGGAGCGAGCTGACGCCTTGCCCTTCATGTCTTTCTATGCGGGCATTTTTCGACGGTTCATACTGCATTCGCATCTTCGGGTCCACAGCGGCACCCGACCGTTGCCAAAACCGTGTAAGTCCGCTGCCGTCCGTCGGCTCAGGGGTTGGTGCGCCCCTCCAGCAGGAACCTTATCCCCGTAGCATGATGCGGGACCGCAGCCAGTCCCAAACGCCGCATGAGCGTCATGTACTTGTCGCGGGCCGTCAGGCGAAGGATCGGCAAAACGCGGCGCGGATCGCGCAGCGCCTCGGTCGAGGCATCGGCCAGGCCTCGTGCGCGCTTCCGGTCCAGAAACAGGCGGTGGTGGTACTTGTTGCGGGTCAGACGCTCCTGCCGGATCAGCATGCTGCGTGCCTCATCCGACAAAGGGTCCTGCGCCAGGATCTGGCGCGCGGCCCGCGCATAGCTGCCCAGGTCGTCGGTGCGGTGCTGTGCGCTGAGCGAATCGCCCCGCTGAAAGGCCACATAGCCGCAGGACCGTATTGTCAGAAAGCGCGCCCCGCGCGCCATCAACCGGACATAAAGAATAAAATCCTCGCCAAGGCGCAGATCCTCGTCATAGGCGAGGCCCGTCTTTTCCAGAAGGCTGCGCCGCATCACCGGCTTGAGCAGGCCCGTTTCGTTGCGGGCCATCCGTCCAGAGGTAAGGTTTCCGGCAATGAACGCGGGCAGCGACAGCATCCGGGCGTCGTCGTGAAAGTCAGGCACCTCGGGCAGGGCCGCACTTTCGCGGTAATGGTCGGGGATAAGAACGATGTTGTCGGCCGCCAGATCCCAATCCCGGTGCGCGAAAAGCCGTGCAAAGCGGCCGGGCAGAAAGGCGTCGTCGGAATCCAGGATCGCGATCCAGGGCGCCGTCGAGGCGGCGATGGCCAGGTTCCGGGCGCGCGCTGGCCCAACATTCCGGGGCAGGGCCATGACCCGCAGCCGGCCGCTGCCGTCATCCATGCCCTGCGCCACAGCCGCCGTGTTGTCGCCTGAGGCGTCGTCCACGACCACGACTTCGAACACTTCAGGTTCTGCCAGCGCAGAGCGGATCGCCTGGGCGATTGTCCTGCCCGCATTGTGGGCCGGAATAATGACGGCAACTTCGTTCATCTTCGCACCCATGATCGTGTTGCGGCTTTTTGTCGCCAAAAGCGCTGCGAATCAAGCGTGGTAGTCCGACCTGCCATGCCAAATGTAGTCAGGATTTGGTGATCCTGGACAGGATCGGCCGGAACCGGCGCTGCCTCAGATGCGACGGCGGGCGCGCAATGCGGCGCTGATCGTGCCATCGTCCAGATAATCCAGCTCGCCCCCAATGGGGACGCCTTGTGCCAAGCCGGTGATCGTGATGTCTGTCCCCTCCAGCGCGTCGGCGATGTAATGGGCGGTGGTTTGCCCCTCGACCGTGGCGTTCAGGGCCAGGATGACCTCGGAGATGCGTTCGGCATGGATGCGGCCGATCAGGGCGGGAATGCCCAGCTCGTCTGGACCGATATCGTCCAGCGCCGACAGCGTGCCACCCAACACGTGATAGCGGCCCCGAAATGCCTGCCCCCGTTCCAGCGCCCACAGGTCGGCCACGTCCTGAACCACGCAGATCTCACCCGTGGCGCGGGCGGGATCGGCACAGATCGCGCATTCATCGCGATCTGTGATGTTGCCGCAGGTGGCGCATTCACGCGAATTCAGCGCCACCCGGTCCAGCAGCTGCGCCAGCTGCACCATCTGCTGGCTGCGGCGGCGGATCAGTTGCAGCACGATGCGCCGCGCCGACCGCGGGCCCAGGCCCGGCAACCGGGCCATCAGCGCGATCAGCGCCTGGATGTCGTCACTGCCCTGCGCCATCAGGTCAGAACGGCAGCTTCATGCCAGGCGGCAGGCCCAGCCCCTCGGTCATCTTGCCCATCTCGGACTGCATCCGCTCCTCGGCGGCGCGTTGCGCGTCCTTGATGGCGGCCAGGATCAGGTCCTCGACCACCTCCTTTTCCGAGGGCACGAAGATCGACGGGTCGATGTCCAGCGCGGTCAGCTCTCCCTTGGCGGTGCAGGTCGCCTTGACCAGACCCGCGCCGGATTCGCCGGTGACGGTGATGCGGGCCAGGTCCTCTTGGACCTGCGCCATCTTGTCCTGCATGTCCTTGGCGGCCTTCATCATCTTGGCCATGTCGCCAAAGCCGCCCAATCCCTTGATCATCGCTTAATCCTCATCTTCGAACGGGTCCCACTCCTCAACCTCGGCCACCGGGCCTTCGGTTCCGTCATGGGGGTTGGCTGCGCCCTCGGCCAGGTCCTCGACCTCGGGCGGCGGAGGCGCGGCGCGGGTGATGCTGGTCAGCGTGGCACCGGGAAAGGCCGCCATGACCTGCTGGACGATCGGCAAGGCCAAGGCGCGCTCGCGCGCAGCCTGCGCCTCGGCCGCCCTGGTTTCAGCGATTGTGGGGGCACCGGCTGCGTTCGTCACGGTCACGGCCCATCGCTGTCCGCCGGTCCAGCCGCGCAGCCGCTCGGCCAGGCGCTGCGCAAGGTCTGCGGGCGGATTGTCGCGCGGCTCGAACTCGATCCGGCCAGGGCTGTAGCGGACCAGGGCCACGTGGCGTTCGACCATGACCAGCAGCGTCATGTCGCGCATGCGCGAGATCAGTTCCACCACCGAGGCAAAGTCGGGATAGCTTTCCAGCACGTCGGGCGACACCGCCAGCGCAGTGGCGGCCCCCGAGGGCTGGACCTGCGGCGCCGGGCGGGCGCGGCGCAGGGCCTGCGGCGCGTGGGCGGGTGCGGCCCCTTGCAGCACCGGGCCGCGGGTGAATTCGCCGGCCGTCTGCGCCTGCTGCACGCGGCGGATCAGCGCCTCGGGGTCGGGCAGGTCGGCCACATAGGTCAGGCGGATGATCGCCATTTCGGCGGCCATCATCGCGTTCGGGGCGGCCGAGACCTCCTCCAGCGCCTTCAGCAGCAATTGCCACATGCGCGACATGACCCGCATCGGCAGGCGATCGGCCAGATCCTTGCCCCGCGTTCGTTCATCGGGGGAGATTGTCGGATCGTCCAGCGCATCGGGCGTGATCTTGACGACCGAGATCCAGTGCGTGACCTCGGCCAGGTCGCGCAGCACGGCGACCGGGTCGGCGCCGTCGGCATATTGCGACTGCAGTTCCGTCAGGGCGGCGGCGGCATCACCGCGCAGGATCATCTCGAACAGATCAAGGACCCGGCCGCGGTCGGCCAGGCCCAGCATCGCGCGCACCTGTTCGGCGGTGGTTTCCCCGGCACCGTGGCTGATCGACTGGTCCAGAAGGCTGGTCGCGTCACGTGCGGAGCCTTCGGCGGCCCGCGTGATCAGCGCCAGCGCGTCATCCGTGATCTGCGCCCCCTCGGCCCCTGCGATGCGCTTGAGAAGGGCGATCATCACTTCGGGTTCGATCCGGCGCAGGTCGAATCGCTGGCACCGCGACAGGACCGTGACGGGAACCTTGCGGATTTCGGTGGTGGCAAAGATGAACTTCACATGCGGCGGCGGTTCCTCCAGCGTCTTCAGCAGCGCGTTGAACGCGCTGGTGGACAGCATGTGGACCTCGTCGATGATGTAGATCTTGTAGCGGGCGCTGGCCGCCCGATAGTGGACCGATTCGATGATCTCGCGGATGTCGCCCACGCCGGTGCGCGAGGCCGCGTCCATCTCCATCACGTCAACGTGGCGGCCCTCGCTGATGGCCACGCAATGTTCGCAGACGCCGCAGGGTTCGGTGGTGGGGCCGCCGGTGCCTTCGGGGCCGATGCAGTTCATGCCCTTGGCGATGATTCGTGCGGTTGTGGTCTTTCCGGTGCCCCGGATGCCCGTCATGATGAAGGCCTGCGCGATGCGGTCGGCGGCAAAGGCGTTCTTCAGCGTGCGCACCATCGCATCCTGGCCCACCAGGTCGGCAAATGTTTCGGGCCGGTATTTCCGGGCCAGAACCTGGTATGCGGGTTTGGTGTCGGTCATGGGTCCCTCGGGCGTCGCGCCACCTTAACGGGGCCGGCAAAGCGCCACAACCAGATCGGGCCGTCACGGCCCGTGGGGCAGTCTTGCAGGTCACGCGGGGGGGGGGGGAGGTGAGAGGCTGGACAACGACCCAAACGGGACTCGTTACGGCTGCTTCCTTCCGGACCTGACCGAGTTGGCGAGGCGTCTGCCCGCGCCAACCTCTCGCGGGGACAGATAGGGCGGAAGGGCGGGGGATGCAAGCCCGTCGCACAGTCAGTTACAGAAAGTAGCGCATCAGCTGGAATCCTTCGGGCGTCTGCCCCAGGGGTTCTAACTGGTGAGATTCCGGCAGGTGATGCCTGGTCGCATCGGGCGAAGTGTGGAACAGGACCGAACTTTCGGGCTGGGCCAGGAAGCGCCAGCTGGTGCGCGCCGGAAGGCTGATCCGGCGCCGCTGCCGGATATAGCGGCGCAGCACGTCCTGGGTCAGGGCATCACGGGCCAGCACGACCTCGTTTTCCGACACCAGCGGGCTGAACAGGCCGCAGCCCGCCAGGCGATAGGAATTTGTCGCAAGGATGAAGGCGTCGTCGTCGCGCACGGGCCCCGACTGCCAGCGCAGGTCGCGGATACGGCGCGCGTCGGTATCCGCCAGCCGCCCGTCAGGGTGAAAGCGTGCCGGTTGCGACAGGTCGATCCGCCAGGTGACGCCGTCGATCACGTCGAAGTTGTAGATGGGAAAATCGGGATTCTGCAGCGGAACGTCCCGCGCTCCGGGACCTACCCGGTTGAACATGCTGGCCGACCGTTCCAGCCAGTCGCGCAGTTGCGCGCCAGACAAGCGGATCGCTGTCACCCGGTTCGGAAAGGAATAAAGGTCCGCGATGTGCCGTTGGCTTAGGCGACCGGGCGCGACATGCGTGTAATGATCCGCACCGCCGCGTCCCCCGGCACGATAAGGGGCAGTTGCCGACAGCACGGGAAGATGCGCAAAGGGGGTGCCCTGCAGGCGGCGGCGCACGTGCCAGCGCTGCGCCAGGTTCACCAGCCGCAGCCCGTCATCATGGCCGATGACCGCGAAATGGCTGCAAAGCGGCGCCACGCTGCGCCCGATCCGGGTGCCCAACTGCCGCAGCGTGGCGCGATGTGCGGCTTCGACCGGCCGCGTCACCAGGTTCGACGATGGCGTGCCTGGCGCGACCGGCAGGCAGGCTACGTGAAAGCCCGCGATCTGGGGCGCACCTGTCGGAGCGATGCGGAACTCCAGGTCGATCATCCCAAGGTGCGAGCCGCCAAAGCCGGGCATGACGGCCGGCTTGCCGGCCAGGGTGCCGCGCGCGGGATCGACGCCCGGCCGGCTTTGCCAGTGCGGGGCCGGAAAAACCTCGTGCGTGTGGCCCGCAACAACCGCGTCGATGCCGGGCAGCGCCGCCAGGGCGGTGGCCGCATGCTCCATCTGGGGCCGCGGATCAAGGGGGCCGATGCCGCTGTGGGCCAGCGCGATGATCAGGTCGGCGCCCTTTGCCTTCAGCCGCGGGATGATCTGCCGCGCGGTTTCGATGATGTCGGCGCTGCGCATGACGGGGCGCAGGTCGTTGTCCCATTCGTCGGTCTGCGGCGGCAGAAAGCCGATGATCCCGATGCGCAGGGGGTGGACCAGGCCCGCGTCGTCGGTCAGTTGCCGCCGGACAAGGGCATAGGGGGGGAACCCCTTGCCGCCGCGCATCGTCAGGTTGGCGGCCAGGACGGGAAACCTTGCCCGCGCCACGCTGCGTCGCAGGAAGGCCAATCCAAAGTTGAAGTCGTGGTTTCCAAGCGCCGCTGCGTCATAGCCAAGGGCGTTCATTGCCGCGATCGCCGGATGGTCGGCACCGGTGCCGCCCTGTCGCGCCACCACCTCGCCCATCGGCCCGCCTTGCAGGAAATCGCCGTTGTCCAGCAGCAGGCTGGCCTGAACCTCGGCCCTTTTTTCTTGGATCAACGAGGCCGTGCGCGACAGGCCCATGTGGTGCGATGGCCGGCTTGCCAGATAATCGTAGGGCAGAAGATGCATGTGCAGGTCGCTGGTGGCCAGAATCCGCAGCCGCATGCCGTGTCCCTGCGAGCCAAGGTCCGACTGCGGGCCGTGCTGGGCGTTTCGCGCGCCAGACCCTGCCGAAACAGGACTGGCGATGATCGAACCGTCGCTGCCACGTTCTGAGGCAACGGCAGGCTGCACCTGACCGTTTTCTGACATTTTAGCAACAAATGGTTGCATCTGACCAAATATCTTTCAATTCACTCAACCTTTGCGTTAATCATGCTAGATGAACAGCACACCTATCCATCGGAATATCAATAAATCAGCCCTAGGCATCATGTGAGCCATCCATATGTTAACGACTTGGTTGAACACCCATCCCGCTTTGGACTATCAGCCCCTGGATGGGTCCTCTCATGCTGACAGCGTGGGTTTTGCTTTGGTCAGTGGGTTGTTTCAGATGAAGTTCTTGACGCGCATCGACACCGATCTTCCTGCGGACCAGCTTTTCGACACTGTGGGCGATTTCGCCGCGCTGGAACGGCTGCTGATCGCCCGGGGCGCCGCCGTCACCCGCATTAACCCGTCGGAAGAGCCGGGAATCGGTCTGGGCTGGAATATCGGGTTCGACTGGCGGGGCAGGGCACGGTCCCTGCGGCTGGCCGTCACCCGGTTCGACCGCCCCGAGCATATAACTTTGGCCGGGCGTTCGGACGCGCTTGACGTGGCTATCGGTGTCACCGTGGTGGCGCTCAGCCGGTCACGGTCGCGCCTGATCTGCGAAACGGAACTGCGTCCCCGAAACATGAAGGCGCGGCTGATGCTGCAGACGGCCAAGTTGGGCAAGGCGCAACTTGACCGACGCTATCAGCATCGGATCGAGGAATTTCTTGAACAGATGCGCGCCCGCTGACCCCTGTCAAGGCCGGGTCGCGCATGTTTCAGATCTGGGCCTGCTGTCGTTGCGCCTCGCGCAGGGGATCGGCGGGATAAACCCCCAGCACATCCAGGCTTGACGTGAAGTAGCGCAGCTCGTCCAGGGCGCGTCGCAGGTTTTCATCGTCGGGATGGCCCTCGACATCGGCATAGAACTGGGTCGCGGTGAAGACACCGTCCACCATGTAGCTTTCCAGCTTGGTCATGTTGACCCCATTCGTCGCGAACCCCCCCATCGCCTTGTAGAGCGCGGCAGGAATGTTGCGCACGCGAAAGACGAAGCTGGTCAGCATCCGATCGGACCGGCGGCTGAAGTCCGGCTGCCGCGACATGATCAGGAACCGGGTCGTGTTGTTCTGGCGGTCCTCGATCTGGTCGGCCAGCCGCTCCAGTCCATAGATCTCGCCGGCCAGTGGCGCGGCCAGCGCAGCCAGCGACGGATTGCCGCGCGCCGCGACCTCCTTGGCCGATCCTGCCGTGTCGGCCCCGGTGACCGACCGGATCCCGTGCTGGCGCAGGAAGCCGCGGCACTGACCCAGAAGGACGGTATGGCTCATCGCCTCGCGCACCTGCGACAGGGGCGTGCCCGGCACCGCCAGCAGGCTGATATGCACCCGCACGAATGCCTCCTCGATGATGTGCAGGCCGGATTCGGGCAGCAAATGATGGATGTCCGCGACCCGGCCATAGGTCGAGTTCTCGACCGGCAGCATCGCCAAATCGGCGTCGTGGCTGCGCACGGCCTCGATCACGTCCTCGAATGTGCGGCAGGGCAGGGCGCCCATGTGGGGCCGGGCTGTGCGGCAGGCCTCGTGGCTGTAGGCGCCAAGCTCTCCTTGGAAGGCGATGCGATTGGTGGTCATGACGCGGCCCCGCTTGTCCGAAATTTGCGCGTGCCGGGGTAACTATACCTTGATCCCCGAAAGCGAAAGCGGATAGATACCCCACGAATTGACGAGCTTACCAAGGCGGGGACCGCACGCGATGTTCAACACCATGACCCTGACCAAGGCAGCCGGCGCGTTCATTGGCGCGCTGCTGTTTCTGATGCTGGCAAACTGGGGCGCAAGCGCGCTGTTCCATGTCGGACCGGCGGGCCATGGTGGTGGCCATGACGAACATGAAATCACGCAAGCCTACACGATTCCGGTTCCCGAAGCCGCCGGCGATGGTGCGGCGGCCGAAGAGGTGGTGATTGATTTCGACGCGTTGATGGCATCGGCCGATGTCGCTGCGGGCGAGAAGGAATGGGCCAAGTGCCGTTCGTGCCATCAGCTGGATGGCAGCGACGGGGTCGGGCCGCATCTGAACGGCGTCGTCGGCCGCGAAGTCGCCGGCGTTGCGGGCTTCAACTATTCCGGCGCGATGGTCGAACATGCGGCCGAGGCTCCGGTCTGGGATCCGGCCGCTCTGCAGGTATTCATCGAAAACCCGCGCGGCACGGTTCCGGGCACCGCAATGAGCTTTGCCGGCATCCGCGATGCACAGGCCCGCGCCAACCTGATCGCTTATCTTCAGACCAGTTCCTGAGACGTTGCTTTCAACAGACGTTATGCGGGGCGCGGCCATCGGTCGCGCCTTTTTCATTGGTGTTGGCCGGATCGCAGCCCGACCTCACGAAAACGCGGCTTGATGGACGCGCTGCCGCTGGCCTAGCCTTGCCCGATCCGATCCAAGGAGCCAGTCCATGCGCCGCACCGCCATCCTTGCCACCCTTTTCGCCGGCCTGGCGCTGGCTCAACCTGCCTTGGCCCAGGACGAGCCTGCTGGCGCCCGCAGCGATGGCGACGAATCCGTGATCCGCACGCATGGCGTCTCGATCTTCGACGAACTGCGGCTGCCCCCGGATTTCACGCACCTTCCCTACGTCAACCCGGACGCGCCCAAGGGGGGCGAGATGGCGCAGTCGATTCCGAACTCTTCGGGTTTCGACAACTTCAACCCCTATACTTTCCGCGGCCGGGCCGTGGCGCTGTCCTCGATCATGCTGGAATCGATCCTTGCGACCACGGCAGATGAGGTAGGGGCCGCCTACTGCCTGCTGTGCGAAAGCCTGGAATATCCCGAAAGTCGCGACTGGGTGATCTTCAACCTGCGCCCCGAGGCGCGCTTCAGCGACGGCACCCCGCTTACTGCCCATGACGTGCTGTTCAGCTATGAAAGCCTGCGCGACAAGGGCTTGTCCAGTTTTCGTACGGTCATCAGCCAGCAGGTCGCCAAGGCCGAGGTGCTGGACGATCACCGCATCCGCTTTGACTTTACCCCCGACTATCCCCGGCGCGACCTGATCCAGTCGGTAGGCAGCCTGCCGGTGTTCAGCCGCGCGGATTTCGAGGCGAACGACCGCGATCTTGAGCAGACCATGCAGACACCGCTGGTCGGATCGGGGCCCTATGTCTTTGACAGCGCCGACCCGAACCGCAGCGTCCGTTACCGTCGCGACCCCGACTATTGGGGCGCCGATCTGCCCATCAATCGCGGGCGGCACAACTTTGACACGCTGCGGATCGAATATTTCGCCGATTACGATGCCGCCTTCGAAGCCTTCAAGGCTGGCGAATACAACTTCCGCCGCGAAGTCAGCAGCATCATCTGGGCCAACCGCTATGACTTCCCGGCCCTGACCAATGGCTTGGTCCGGCAGGAGACGCTGCCGGACGGCACTGTCGCCTCGGGGCAAGCTTGGGCGCTGAACCTGCGCCGGCCGCAATTCCAGGACAGCCGCGTGCGCGAGGCGATCGGGCTGATGTTCAACTTCGAATGGTCGAACGAGGCGCTGTTCTATGGCCTTTACGACCGGGTGGACAGCTTTTGGGAGAACAGCGCGCTGGAGGCCACGGGCACCCCGTCCGAGGCCGAGCGCGCCCTGCTGGAGCCGCTGGCCGCCGACCTGCCCGAGGACATCCTGACCGCCGAAGTCGTCACCGCCCCCACCAGCGGCGAACGTCAGCTGGATCGCGGCAACCTTCGCCGCGCGGCCGCCCTGCTGGACGAGGCCGGCTGGACCGCCGGCAGCGACGGGATGCGCCGCAATGCGCAGGGCGACGTCCTGCGGCTGGAGATCCTGAACGACAGCCAGACCTTTGACCGAGTCATCAACCCCTTTGTCGAAAACCTGCGCGCGCTTGGTATCGACGCCCGCAACAGCCGCGTCGACAATGCCGAATACGAAAACCGCAAGCGCAGCTTCGACTTCGACATGATCAGCGACCACCTGGGCCAGCCCGAGATCCCGGGCTCGGGGCTGCAGCAGTATTTCGGTTCGGCCAATGTGGGGGACGTCTTCAACGTGATGGGTCTGGCCAATCCCGCCATCGACGCCCTGATCACCCAGGTCGAGGCGGCCGAGACCCAGGACGAACTGACGACCCGCGTCCATGCTTTGGACCGCGCGCTGCGCAGCCTGCATTTCTGGGTGCCGCAGTGGTACAACCCCAACCACCTGGTGGCCTATTACGACCAGTTCGGTCGCCCCGAAACGTTGCCCCCCTATTCCTTGGGTGAGATGGATTTCTGGTGGTACGACGCCGAAAAGGCCGAGGCGCTGCGCGCCGCAGGTGCCCTGCGCCGCTAGGGCATTTCGCTTGATTTCCGGGGCGGAATTGCCGACAAGACGGGTCAACGATACGGGGCCGGCAAGGCCCGGACATCCCTGCATGGGGGAAAAAGGGGCAGGCTGATGGGCGCCTATATCCTGCGGCGTTTGCTGCTGATCATCCCGACGCTGGTCGGCATCATGCTGGTCAATTTCACGCTGACGCAGTTCGTCCCCGGCGGCCCCATCGAACAGATCGCCGCCCAGATCCAGGGCGAGGGCGATGTCTTCCGCAACATCTCGGGCGGGGGCGCCGAGGCCGGGCAGGAAGCCGCTTCGGGCTACGAAGGGGCCCGCGGCCTGCCGCCCGAATTCATCGCCCAGCTGGAACGCGAGTTCGGCTTTGACAAGCCGCCGGTCGAACGCTTCCTGACCATGCTGTGGAACTACCTGCGCTTTGATTTCGGCACATCCTGGTTTCGTTCGATCAGCGTCATCGACCTGGTGGTGGAAAAGATGCCGGTGTCGATCACGCTTGGCCTGTGGTCCACGCTGATCGCCTATGTCATCTCGATCCCCCTGGGCATCCGCAAAGCGGTGAGGGACGGGTCGCGGTTCGACACCTGGACCTCGGGTCTGATCATCATGGCCTATGCGATCCCGGCCTTCCTGTTTGCGGTGCTGCTGATGGTGCTGTTCGCGGGCGGCAGCTATTGGCAGATCTTTCCGCTGCGCGGCCTGACCAGCGACAACTTTGCCGACCTGTCGACCTGGGGCCAGATCAAGGATTATGCCTGGCACGCGACCCTGCCGGTGCTGGCCGCCACGATCAGCAGCTTTGCCACCCTGACGCTGCTGACCAAGAACAGCTTTCTGGACGAGATCAACAAGCAATACGTGATGACCGCCCGCGCCAAGGGCCTGGCCGAGCGCCGCGTTCTTTATGGTCATGTCTTCCGCAACGCCATGCTGATCGTGATCGCGGGCTTTCCGGCGATGTTCCTGGGCGTGTTCTTCGGGTCCTCCATCCTGATCGAGACGATCTTCTCGCTGGACGGGCTGGGGCGGCTTGGCTTCGAGGCGGCGGTGCAGCGCGACTATCCGGTGATCTTCGGGACGCTCTATGTCTTTGGCCTGATGAGCCTGGTCGTCGGCATCCTGTCGGACCTGATGTATGTCTTCGTCGATCCGCGCATCGACTTTGAGAAAAGGGCCGGCTGATGGCGATGTCGGAACTGAACCGCCGCCGCTGGCGCAATTTCCGCCGGAACGGACGCGCCTTCTGGTCGCTGGTGATCTTCAGCGTGCTGTTCGTCACCGCGATGCTGGCCGAGGTCGTGGCCAATGACAAACCGATTGTGGTCAGCTATCGCGGCGAACTGTTCTGGCCCGCCTATAATTTCTATCCCGAGACCGCTTTCGGAGGCGATTTCGGGACCGAGGCGATCTATCGCGACGAGGCGGTGCAATGCCTGATCGTCTCGGGCGGGCGCGAGGAATGCTGGGACGATCCCGAAGGCATCCTGGAGGCCGTTGAACTGGGCGCCAGCGACATCCCCAAGGCCGAACAGGGCTGGATGATCTGGCCGCCGGTGCCCTATCACTATCGCACCATCAACAACGTGGGTACCGCCCCAAGCGCGCCGGACGGCAACCACTGGCTGGGCACGGACGACACGGCGCGCGACGTGCTGGCGCGGGTGATCTACGGGTTCCGCACCTCGATCCTGTTCACGCTGATCGTGACGGTGATCGCATCCACGATAGGCATCGCCGCCGGTGCGGTGCAGGGCTATTTCGGCGGTCGCACCGACCTGGTGTTCCAGCGGGTGCTGGAGATCTGGGCCTCGACGCCCGGCCTTTACGTGATCATCATCCTGTTCGCGATCCTGGGGCGCAGCTTCTGGCTGCTGGTCTTCGTCACCATCCTGTTCGGATGGCCGGCGCTGGTGGGCGTGGTGCGGGCTGAATTCCTCAGGGCGCGAAACTTTGAATACGTGCGCGCGGCGCGGGCCCTGGGCGTCAGCGACCGCAAGATCATGTTCCGCCACATCCTGCCGAACGCCATGGTCGCCACGCTGACCATGCTGCCTTTTGTCGTGACCGGGACGATCAGCGGGTTGGCCGCGCTGGACTACCTGGGCTACGGCCTGCCCGCCGGGTCTGCCTCGCTTGGGGAAATGGCGCTGCAGGCGAAACAGAACCTGCAGGCGCCCTGGCTGGCCTTCACCTCGTTCTTCACCTTCGCGATCATGCTGTCGCTGCTGGTGTTCATCTTCGAGGGCGTGCGCGACGCCTTTGACCCGCGAAAGACCTTCCGATGAGCCGCCCCGACGATCCCAGGGTGCTGCCGCCCACCGTCCTGATGCCCGCCGCCCCGGCCCCCGCCCACGAGGATCACGGCCCCGGCCTGCCCGGCGAGGCCGAGACGCATCCCGGTCCCGCCCCCGAGGCCCCGGCCGATGCGGTCCTGGCGGTGCGCGACCTGCGCATCGGGTTCCGCTCCGAGGGGCAGCTGCTGCCCGCGGTCAAGGGTGTCAGCTTTCACATCGGCAGGGGCGAGACCGTCGCGCTGGTGGGCGAATCCGGGTCCGGCAAGTCGATCACGGCGCTGTCCACGGTGCAGCTTCTGGGCGCCTCGGCGGTGGTCGAAGGGTCGGTCACCTATGCCGGGCGGCAGATGGTTGGCGCCTCTGATCGCACGTTGCGCGAAATCCGCGGCAACGACATCAGCTTCATCTTTCAAGAGCCGATGACCTCGCTGAACCCGCTGCACACGCTGGAAAAGCAGCTGTCGGAAAGCCTGGCGCTGCACCAGGGGCTGACCGGTGCCAAGGCACGCGCGCGGATCGTCGAGTTGCTGACCCGCGTGGGCATCCGCGATCCGGAAACCCGGCTGGCGGATTACCCGCACCAGTTGTCGGGCGGCCAGCGGCAGCGGGTGATGATCGCTATGGCCCTGGCGAACGGCCCCGACCTGCTGATCGCGGACGAACCCACGACCGCGCTGGACGTCACGATCCAGGCCCAGATCCTGGAGCTGCTGGCGGAATTGAAGGCAGACGAAGGCCTGTCGATGCTGTTCATCAGCCACGACCTGGGCATCGTGCGCCGCATCGCCGACCGGGTCTGCGTGATGAAGGACGGCGAGATCGTCGAACAGGGCGCGGTCGAAGACATCTTTGCCCGCCCCCGGCATCCCTACACGCGAAAGCTGCTGGCGGCCGAACCCACGGGTCAGGCCGAACCCGTCGCGGCGGATGCCCCGGTGCTGGTCGAGACGCGCGACCTCAAGGTGTGGTTCCCGATCCAGCGCGGGCTGCTGCGCCGCACGGTCGGCCATGTGAAGGCGGTGAACGGCGCGACCCTGTCGCTGCGGGCCGGGGAGACGCTTGGCGTGGTGGGGGAATCGGGGTCGGGCAAGACGACGCTGGCCCTGGCGATCATGCGGCTGATCAACAGCGACGGCCCCATCCTGTTCATGGGCCAGGACATCCAGGGCTGGGGCGGCAAGCAGCTGCGCCGGCTGCGGCGCGACATGCAGATCGTGTTCCAGGACCCTTTCGGCAGCCTGTCGCCCCGGATGACGATTGAACAGATCATTACCGAGGGTTTGGGCGTCCACGGCGTCGAGCCGGGCCGGGACCGCCGGCAGATGGTGATCGAAATCATGACCGAGGTCGGTCTGAACCCCGACATGATGCACCGCTATCCCCACGAATTCAGCGGTGGGCAGCGCCAGCGCATCGCCATCGCCCGGGCGATGATCCTGCGCCCCAAGGTGGTGGTGCTGGACGAGCCGACCAGCGCGCTGGACATGACCGTGCAGGTGCAGATCGTCGACCTGCTGCGCGGGCTTCAGCGGAAATACGGCCTGGCCTTCCTGTTCATCAGTCATGACCTGCGCGTGGTCCGCGCCATGGCCCATCACATCATGGTCATGCGGGCGGGCGAGGTGGTCGAGCAGGGCAGCGTCGCCCAGATTTTTGATGCCCCGCAGCAGGACTATACCCGCGCGCTGCTGAAGGCGGCCTTTCCCGACGCCCCGGCATGAAAATCCTGTTCGTCCACCAGAATTTTCCGGGACAGTTTCCTCATCTGGCGCCGGCCCTGGCCGCACGCGGCCACGAGGTCTTGGCCCTGACGGATGAACGCAATCAGCGCCCAAGCCCGGTGAAGACGCTGCGCTACAAGGCGCCCGAGCCGGTCAACACAGACAGCCCCTTGGGGCGCAGCTATTCCGAACATGCCGAACGCGGGCTGCTGGCGGCGCGCGGGGCGCGCGCCCTGCGGGACCGTCACGGGTTTTACCCCGACATCATCATCGGCCATCCCGGCTGGGGCGAGACGCTGTTCCTGAAGGAGATCTGGCCGCAGGCGACGCTGCTGGTCTATGCCGAGCTGATGTACCGCACGCGCGGCCATGACGTGGGCTTCGACCCCGAGATCGGCTCGGACCGGGACGAGGCGCGTTTCATGACCGTTGCGCGCTCGGCCCACCTGATCCAGGCGCTGGTTCAGGCCGATGCCGCCATCGCGCCGACACGTTACCAGGCTGACAGTTTTCCGGCCGAACTGCGGCAAAAGATCACCGTGATCCATGACGGCATCGACACGATCCGCGTCGCCCCCGATCCGGAGGCGGTGCTGACCCTGCCCGACGGCCGCCTGCTGCGTGCGGGGGAAGAGGTTCTCAGCTTCGTGTCGCGCTCGCTGGAGCCTTATCGCGGTTTTCATGTCTTCATGCGGGCGCTGCCGCAGGTGCTTGCGGCCCGGCCCGAGGCGCAGGTGGTGCTGGTCGGGGCCGAAGGCACCAGCTATGGCGCCAAGCCTGCGGACGCGGGCAGCTGGAAGGAAAAGCTGCTGGCCGAGGTTGGCGGCGCGCTGGACCTGTCGCGTGTGCACTTCCTTGGCCGGGTGCCCTATGACGATTACCTGTCGCTGATCCGGGTGGCACGGGTCCACTGTTATCTGACCTATCCGTTCGTCCTGTCGTGGTCGCTGACCGAGGCGATGGCGGCCGGGGCTTATGTTGTCGGCTCCGACACCGAGCCGGTGCGCGAACTGATCCGCGAGGGCGAGACGGGGCGGCTGGTGCCGTTCTTTGACGTGCCCGCGCTGTCCCGGGCATTGATCCGGGGACTTGAGGGCGATCCTGACGCCCCGCGCATCCGGCAGGCGGCGCGCGCGGCGATCGCCCAGGGCTATGACCTGGTGTCGCGCTGCCTGCCCCGGCAGATCGCGTGGGTGGAAAGCCGCGGCGCGATGCGCTAGATCCTTGCGACTTCATCAATGAGGCCCCCATGGTCCAGATCCGGCTGACAAATACCCGAACGCGGCGCAAGGAGGACCTTGTCCCGATCGACCCCGCCAATGTCCGGCTGTATCTGTGCGGGCCCACCGTCTATGACCGCGCCCATCTGGGGAACGCGCGCCCGGTCCTGGTCTTTGACCTTCTGGTGCGGCTGCTGCGGCATGAATACGGCGACGGTGCCGTGACCTATGTGCGCAACTTCACCGACGTCGACGACAAGATCAACGCCGAGGCGCAGCGCCGCAAGGCCCTGGGCAGCCCCCTGTCGCTGGAGGCGCTGGTCACCGAGCGGACCGAGGAGACGATCGCCTGGTATCATGCCGACATGGACGCGCTTGGGGCGATGCGCCCCGATCACGAGCCGCGCGCGACCGAATATATTGCCCAGATGATCGAGATGACACGCGACCTGATCACGCGCGGCCATGCCTATGAAGCCGAAGGCCATGTGCTGTTCGACGTCCGGTCCTTTCCCGATTACGGCAAGCTGTCGGGCCGCTCGGTCGATGACATGATCGCGGGCGCGCGGGTCGAGGTTGCGCCCTTCAAGCGCGATCCGATGGATTTCGTGCTGTGGAAGCCCTCGACCGATGACCTGCCGGGCTGGGACAGCCCCTGGGGCCGCGGGCGCCCCGGCTGGCACATCGAATGCTCGGCCATGTCGGCGGCGCTGCTGGGGCCGCATTTCGACATCCACGGCGGCGGCATCGACCTGCAGTTCCCGCACCACGAGAACGAGATCGCGCAAAGCTGCTGCGCCCATCCCGGCGCGGGCTTTGCCAACGTCTGGCTGCACAACGAAATGCTGCAGGTCGAGGGCAAGAAGATGTCCAAGTCGCTTGGCAACTTCTTCACCGTCCGCGATCTGCTGGACCGGGGGGTGCCGGGCGAGGTGATCCGGTTCGTGATGCTGTCCACGCATTACCGCAAGCCGATGGACTGGACCGAGGCGAAGGCACGCGATGCCGAACGGCATATCGAGAAATGGTTCTTCGCACTGGTTCAGGCGGGATACACGCGGCGCATGGTCGAAATCCTCAAGGAGGGGGGCGTATGGACGCCGATGGACGCGGTGGTCGATGCGCTTGCAAACGACCTGAATGCCTCTGGTGCCCTTGCGGCCCTGCACGAGTTTGACCTCAACGGAACTGCCGTCCAATTGGCACCGTTTGCCGCGTCGTTGGATCTGTTGGGCTTTGTTTCCGATTGGGACGAAATCGCCAGCATTGCCCGCATGGGCGTTTCCACAGTCGGTGAGCATCCCGCGCATGACCGGGTCGCAGCACTTCTGTTGGACCGGCAAGAGGCGAAACGGGTGAAGGACTTTGCGTCTGCCGACCGTATTCGCAAGGCCTTGGAGGGCGTCGGCATTCAGGTGCAGGACGCCCCAGGCGGCAATTACAGCTTCACCTTGCCAGCAGACTTTGATGAGGCAGTGCTGGATAAGTTGGACTTATGACCCTTGCCGCCTGCACCGAGGCCCTGCGCCAGCACGACCCCGACCGGTTCGGCGCGGTGCTGGTGGCCGAGGCCCGCGACCGGCCCGCGCTGGTCACGCTATATGCCCTGAACCTCGAGATCGCGCGCGCGCCCTTTCAGTCGGCCGAGCCGATGCTGGCCGAGATGCGGCTGCAATGGTGGGTGGACCGGCTGGCCGAGATGGGGCGCGGCACGGCGCCGCCGCTGCATGACGTGCTGACGCCCCTGTGGGAGGCGTGGGGTGCGCGGGCCGGGACGCTGGTCGATCTGGCCGAGGCCCGGCGCCGCGACTGCGAGCGTCAGCCCTTTGCCACGGCGCCAGAGGTCATCGCCTATGTGGATGCCACGGCGGGACGGCTGATGTGGGCCGCCGCACATCTTTGCGGCACACCGGATAACGCGCGCGAGATTGTAGGCCATCAAGCGCGCGGTGCGGGCATTGCCGCCTGGCTGCGCGCCCTGCCACAATTGCAGGCAATGGGGCTGGGGCTTGCCCTGCCGGAACCCGCCGCGGTCGGAACCCTTGCCGCCGAGGCCCGTGACGGGCTGCGCATGGCCGCGCGGCTGCATCGCAAGGTTCCGGCGCGTGCGGCGGCGGCGCTTTACCCCGGCCCCCGCGTGCCGCGCCTGCTGTCCGAGATCACGGCCGGCAGCCTTGATCCGTTCACGGAAATCCCGCCGATCACCCCCTTCCAACGCCGGGCTTCGCTGGCTCGGCTGGCCTTCACCGGCCGCTGGTGGCGCTAAGAAACCTCTTTTCCTTGCGCGGCAGCTATGGAAGGAATTGCCCAAAGACTCCGGCGGATCGGGGCGGGCAGGGAAGGGATGCGATGGCCAGGGCCAAACTTGACGCGGAGGCAAGGGCAGGGCTGTCGCTGATCGCGCCGCCGTTCCTTTACGCGCTGCTGATCCTGGCGGCGCCCCTGCTGACGATCCTGGCCTACAGCTTCCTGACCGACGGCTATCTTGAGGTGCTGCGCGAACTGACGCTGGACAATTACCTGCAGGTCCTGACCGACCCGATCGTTCGGGTGGTAATGATGCGCTCTCTGATCGTGGCGGGGGTGGTGACGCTGGCCACCGTGCTGCTGGCCTTTCCGGTCGCCTATTACGTCAGCTTCATGGTGCGCCCCGAGAAAAAGGCGATGTGGCTGTTCCTGATCACCATCCCGTTCTGGACCAGCTACCTGATCCGGGTGTTCCTGTGGAAGGTGATCCTGGGCTATAACGGCGTCGTCAATTCGTCGCTGACGGGCCTTGGGATCATCGACGAGCCGCTGACCTTCATTCTCTACAACGTCAATTCGATCGTGATCACGCTGGCCCATGCCTATGCGCCCTTTGCGATCCTGCCGATCTTCGTGGCGCTGGAAAAGATCGACCGCTCCCTGCTGGAGGCCGGGCGCGACCTGGGCGAAAGCCGGGCGATGACCTTCTGGCGGGTGACGCTGCCCCTGGCAATGCCGGGCGTCATCGCCGCCGTCCTGATCGTCTTCATCCCGACCATTGGCGACTATGTCACGCCTGAGGTGATCGGCGGCGGCAAGATCCCGATGATCGCCAACCTGATCCAGGTGCAGATGCTGGCGCTGGACAACCGGCCCCTGGGCTCGGCGCTGGCGGTCACGACGATGCTGATCGTGGCGGTGGTCAGCCTGATCTTCCTGGCCCTGAACCGCCGCTTTCTGAGGGTGCGCCAATGAACCGTTCCCGCGGCCGCGGCCTGCAGGCCTATGCGGTTCTGTACCTGCTGTTCCTTTATGCGCCGATCCTGCTTCTGCCGATCTTTGCCTTCAATTCGGGCACGATCATCGCCTTTCCGCTGCAAGGCGTCACGACGGAATGGTTCGCGCAGATGTGGGGCAATGCCACGCTGCGGCGCGCGCTGACGAATTCGCTGACCATTGCCGTGTCAGCCTCGATCCTGGCGACCTGCCTGGGGGTCTTTGCGGCCCGCGCCTCGACCCGCTTCACCTTTCCGGGCAGGGGCGGGATGACGGGCTTCATCATGCTGCCGATGGTCCTGCCCGAGATCATCGTGGCCATGTCGCTGCTGGTGGTCCTGCTGGGCCTGGGCGTCCAGCTGTCGATCCTGACGGTGATCCTGGGGCACACGCTGATCTGCATGCCCTATGCGATCGCGATCCTGTCGACCGCATTTTCCAGCCTGGACCGGTCACTGGAAGAGGCCGCCTATGACCTGGGCGAAAGCAGATGGGGGGCGTTCCGGCTGGTGACGCTGCCCCTGGTCATGCCGGGGATCATCAGCGCGCTGCTGATTTCCTTCACGATCAGCCTGGACGAGTTCATCATCGCCTTTTTCCTGGCGGGGACCGAGCCGACGCTGCCCACCTATATCTTCAGCCAGCTGCGCTTTCCGCGCGCGATCCCCGTCATCATGGCGCTTGGGACGGTGCTGGTCGTCATCTCGGTCGTCCTGCTGGCGATCGGCGAATATTTCCGCCGCCGGGGCAATGCCCGCATCGGCGGCTCCCCGACCGGAGGCCTGATGTGACCGACGCGCCAAAGCCCATGATCGAATGCAAGGGCGTCCAGAAATACTATGGCGACTATCACGCGCTGCGGGGCATCGACCTGACCATCCGCGCGGGCGAGTTCTTTTCGCTGCTGGGCCCGTCAGGCTGCGGCAAGACCACGCTGCTGCGCACCATCGCCGGGTTCGAGGACATCAGCAGCGGCGTCGTGCTGATCGACGGGCGCGACATGGGCGAGGTGCCGGCGAACAAGCGGCCCACCAACATGGTGTTCCAGTCCTACGCCATCTTTCCGCATTTGACGGTTGCGGAGAACGTGGCCTTCGGCCTGCGTCGCGATCCCCGGTCCAAGGCCGACAAGGCCGCCGCGGTCGAGGAGGCGCTGTCGATGGTCGGCCTGAAGGGCTATGGCGCACGGTCGGCCCACGCGCTGTCGGGCGGGCAGCGGCAGCGGGTGGCCCTGGCCCGCGCGCTGATCCTGAAGCCCAAGGTGCTGCTGCTGGACGAACCCCTGTCCGCGCTGGACCGCAAGATGCGCGAACAGATGCAGGTCGAACTGATCAAGCTGCAGCGCCAGGTCGGCATCACCTTTGTCCTGGTCACCCATGACCAGGAGGAGGCGCTGGTCATGTCCGACCGCATCGCCGTCATGTTCGAGGGAGAGATCGCCCAACTGGACGGGCCAGAGGCGCTTTATGCCCGCCCGGCCACGCGAAGGGTCGCGGATTTCATCGGGGTGATGAATTTCCTGCCGGCCGAGATCCTGTCCGAACGGGACGGCACCGTGACCGCGGACGTGGCGGGCCTGGGGCGGGTCGAACTGCCGGCCGCTCAGGTCAGCCGCGCCAGCCCCGATGACGAGGGGCCGATGATCGGCTTTCGCCCCGAGACAATGACGCTGGTCGGGCCGACCGCCACCCATGTGCAGCCGCGCGAGACCAGCGCGACCATCGACGAGGTCGTCTATTACGGCGACATGACCTATTACGACCTGCGGCTGGACGGCTCGGCTCGGGTCGATGGCAAGCCGCGAACGGTGCGGATTTCGATGCGCAACGTCTTTGGCCGCGACATTCAGGAGGTTGGTACCCGCACCCGCCTGGCCTGGTCGCCGGGATCGCTGGTCCTGTTCCGCTAAGGGCGCGGGGACAGGCGCAGCCAGATCCCGTCGCGCGCCCGGATTGTCAGGCGGGCGACGGGCTGCGGGATGCGGTTGGTCGTTTCCAACCGCCAGGCTGCGACGATCGTGGCCAGCATCACGACGCCCTCGGCCATGGCAAGCCCCGCACCGGGGCAGGCGCGGGGTCCGGCCGAGAACGGCAGATAGGCTGTGCGGGCGCTGGCCCTTCCTTCGGATGTGTCCCATCGGCCCGGATCAAAGCTGTCGGGCCGGTCCCACAGCCGCTGGTGGCGATGCAGGTGCCAAGGCGACAGGACCAGCTGCGCCCCCCGCGGCACGGCGCGGTCGCGGAATGTTTCGGGCGCCGTGGCCTCGCGGACGAACATCGCCACGGCGGGATAAAGCCGCAACGCCTCGCGAAAGACGGCGCGGGTGGCCCTGAGGCGCGACAGGCTGCCGAAATCATCGGTCAGCAGATGCGCCTCGGCGGCGACGCGATCCTGCCACTCCGGATGCGCCGCCAGCAGCCACAGCGCCCATCCCAGGACCGAGGCGCTGGTCTCGTGTCCCGCCAGGAACATCACCGCGACCTGATCCACCATCTCGGCCTGGGAAAAGCACTGGCCGGTTTCCGGGTCCGGGGTGGTCATGATCTTGGTGGCCAGATCCTGGGGCGCACGCTTTTCATGGATGGCCGTCATCCGCTCCGCGACCAGGGTCTGGATCAGACCGCGGATATGCCCGGCGGTGGTACGGGTCCGCCGCGAATGGGGGCGCGGCAGCCAGCGGGGCAGGGGCAGCAGCGCCGCCAGGTTGACCAGCGGCTGCGCCTCTTGATGGGCGCGGAAGGCGTGAAAGACCTGGGCCGCGACCGCGTCTTCAATCGGCAGGGAAAACAGCGTGCGAAAGATCACGTCGGCGGCGGCATGGGCGGAATGCGGCTCCACGTCCACCTCGCCCGGCGCCAGGCGGGCGGCGGCGGCGCGGGCGGCATCCCGGATCGCCGCGTGGCTGTGGCGCAGGCGCCCCCCCTCGAACGCCGGGTCGATGATGCGCCGTTGACGCGCCCAGTCTGTGCCGTTGCTGATGAAGACGCCATTCCCCAGCAGCGGGGCCAGGCCTTCGCGCATCCGGTTCGATTTGGGGAAGTCACCGGGGCGCTCTTGCAGGATCAGGCGGATCAGGGCGGGGTCGTTGCAGAAGAAGCTGTGGATCAGCGGGGTGCGAAATTCAGCCATCCAGGCGCGATAGAGCCGCTCGGGCAGGGCCGACAGCAGGTCGCGGCGAAAACCCCGCATCAGGCCCAGCATGGTGCCGCGCCCTTCGGTCCCGGTCGGGCGCGGCGCGGGAGGCGTCACGGGCGCGCCCCCACCGGCCGGGTGATCCTGCCGGGCGACGGCTTGCGCCCTGCAAAACGTTCGGCCAAGGTCAGCGGTCCCGCGGTGATGGCGAAATAGTCGTAATCACCCGGCCGGTCGAAGGCGCAAAGGTATTGAAAGTGCAGCCGGAACCAGCGGTGGCGGATTGCCTTCTGCCGCTCCGGCGACAGGGTGTGGGTATAGGCGGCCGAGATGACCAGCGGCCAGCGTTGCTGCGGCCCGGCCTCGCCACAGACCGCCACCGGATCGCACAGCGCAAAGCAGCAGGCATCGCCGGGCGCGGTCACGTCCAGCCAGAAGATGTCCGGCGCCTGCGACAGGAAGGCCAGGTCCGCGCGCAGCCGCGCCGCGCCGGGCAGAAAGGCCGCCATGGGCACCACATGGCCAAGCGTCATCAGGGCCAGCACCGGGCCGTCCTGTCTTGGCGGGTGCGCGCGCAGCAGGTCCGCCAGCAGCGAGACCGCTAGATAGGCCCCTGAGGAATGCCCGACGACCAGCACCTCGTCCAGATCCTCGTCCAGCGTCTGCGCCAGGCGCTGCCGGAACTGGGCCAGCCGCTCCTCCAGCGCCGGGGGATAGGCGCCCTGGTGCGCGGCGGTGAAGGCATAGTCGTGCATCAGGTAATAAGCGAAAAGCTTGTGATCCAAACGCCGACCCAGCCACAGGACTGCCGCCGCCGCCATCAGACCCACGGGCAGGCCCAGCCAGGCACTGCCCAAGGCCGCGACCGCCCATGCCGCAAGGCCGCTCGCCAGCAGGGCCAGCACCAGCTGCGCCAGAAGCACCGCGATGGGATACAGCGCCGCGATCACGGGTCCGCGCCGCAGCCGCGCCAGCCGCCACAGCGCACCGGTCGCGGCATAGGTCCAGGCAGTCCGCACCAGTTGCAGATAGGTGCCCGCGATCCCCTGCCGCATCGACGCCTGCACCAGGTCGGACCAGACCAGCACCTCGACCTGCGCCTCGGCCTTGCGGCCGTCGATGGTGCTGTCGGCACTCCATGCAAAGCGCCTGCGATGCGCACCGCCCGGCCGCAGCGCCAGCCGATAGCCCGACAGCCGCGCCTGCTCGGCCCCCTCACGGCGATAGAGTTCTCGGTAACGGCGCGGCGGGATGGGATCAAAGCCCGGCAGGTACAGCACGCGGCGGCGGAAGGGGCGGGTCATGGCTGGCCTTTCTGTCGCAGCGCAGCATAGGAGAAACGCCTGCTGCGACAAGCCCTTGGAAACCCGTCAGGGGGCCTGCCAACGCGCCTCGTGCGCCTCGATCGCGGCGATGCGCTTGGCGACCGGGGGATGCGACAGGAACCAGGCCGGCGCGCCTGCGCCCGATTGGCCGGTCAGGCGGTCCAGCTTGTGGAACAACTCCTTTTGCGGCCCTGTCCCAAGGCCGGCCTTGATCATCAGGGCGCTGGCGAACTGGTCGGCTTCGAATTCGTCCTGCCGCGACAGGCGGGCGGCGACGGCGGTGGCCACCGCGCTGGCGATCCAGATGCCTATGCCCGGAAGAAAGCGTCCCAGAACCCCGGCCAGCGCCAGCCGGATCGCGTTCTGCCCGGCAAAGTCGATCATCCGCCGGCGCGCATGGCCCAGGCTGACATGGCCCAGCTCATGCGCAATGACGCTGGCGATTTCTTCGGCGCTGACTTCGCAGGCATCCAGCTTGCGGATGAAGCCGCGGGTCAGGAAGATGCGCCCGTCGGGGGCGGCCAGCCCGTTCACCGGCTCGACCTCATAGATATGGGCCTGGATCGGCGGCAGGTCCATGGCACGGCCAAGCCGCTCCAGCATCGGGGTCAGGCGCGGATGGCGCAGGGGCGTGGATTTCTGGTTCAGGTCCTGCTTCAGGCGCCATGCGGAAAAGAACCACATGGCGGCGACATAAAGGATCAGCAGCAGGATCGGCGCGAACTTCAGCATGCTGTCAATATGGGCGCGGCTTCGGCGGCCCGCCAGATGCCTGCGGCGGATTATCCCAACAGCCGCATCGCCCGTGTCAGCCCGTCCAGCGTCAGCGGCATCATCCGGTTGGGAAAGATCTGGCCGATCATGCCGATGGACTGGGTATAGCCCCAATGGGTTTCAGGGATGGGGTTCAGCCAGACATGGTCGGGCCACGTCTGGGCCAGGCGACGCAGCCAGACCTCGCCGGCTTCGGGGTTCCAGTGTTCGCTGGCGCCGCCCGGCACGGCGATCTCGTAGGGCGACATCGAGGCGTCGCCGACCACGATGCATTTGTAGTCCCGGCCAAAGCGGTGCAGCACGTCCCAGGTGGGCGTCTGTTCGGTCCAGCGGCGGTGGTTGTCGGTCCACACCCCTTCATAAAGGCAGTTGTGGAAGTAGAAGTGCTGCATGTGCTTGAACTCGGACCGTGCGGCTGAAAACAGCTCATCCACGACGCGAACATGGTCGTCCATGCTGCCGCCCACGTCCAAAAACAGCAGGACCTTGACGGCGTTCCGCCGCTCGGGGCGGGTCTTGACGTCGATATAGCCGTGGTCGGCGGTGGCGCGGATCGTGCCGGGCAGGTCCAGTTCCTCGGCTGCGCCGTGGCGGGCCCATTGCCGCAGCCGCTTCAGCGCCACCTTGATGTTGCGAGTGCCCAGTTCCACTTGATCGTCAAAGTCGCGGAACTCGCGCTTGTCCCAGACCTTGACCGCGCGGCGGTGGCGGCTTTCGTCCTGCCCGATCCGCACGCCTTCCGGATTATAGCCATAGGCCCCGAAAGGCGAGGTGCCGGCGGTGCCGACCCACTTGTTGCCGCCCTGATGGCGGCCCTGCTGTTCGGCCAGCCTTTCGCGCAGCTTCTCCATCAGCGCCTCAAAGCTGCCGGTGCCCTGGATGGCGGCCTTCTCATCGTCGCTCAGCAGCTTTTCGGCCAGCTTTTCCAGCCATTCGCGCGGCAGGGCGCGTTCGTTCACCAGCGCCTCGACCGGAATCTCCTCCAGCCCGGAAAAGGTTTCCGAAAAGGCGCGGTCGAACCGGTCCAGGTGCCGTTCGTCCTTGACCAGCACCAGGCGGGCCAGCCCATAAAAGCCCTCGACCGTCCAGCCGCCGATCCCGGCCTGCAGGCCAGCCATCAGGTCCAGCCATTCCCGCAACGAGACCGGAACCCCTTGCCGGCGCAGGTTGTCGAGAAAGGGCAGGAACATCAGGCCATCCGGTGAACGAAGATCGTGGCGAAGAGGCCGATCATCGCAAAGCCAAGCGCAAAGGCAATGGCATATTGCACGCGGTCGCGACGGTTTCCGCCCAGCTTGCCGGCGCGGCGCCAGCCCAGAAGCGCGCCGATGATGGCGGCGATGATGACGATCATGACGGTCCTTCCGGTCACGTGAAGCCTTTGCCAGATATCCCGCCCGGCCCTTGCCCGCAACCGCGACACATCCGCCACCCCGGCTTGCCGCCACCGCCCCGCGCCTCTAGCCTTGCCTGCGGGGACGGAGGACGACATGCAGGATTTCGGCGATTACGACTATGTCATCGTGGGGGCGGGTTCGGCTGGCTGCGTGCTGGCCAACCGCCTGTCGGCCGATCCCCGCAACCGGGTCCTGCTGCTGGAGGCGGGCGGGCATGACAACCGCCTGTGGGTGCATGTGCCGGTCGGCTATCTTTACGCAATGGGCAACCCGACGCTGGACTGGTGCTATCAGACCGAGGCCGAGCCCGGCCTGAACGGCCGCCGCCTGAACTATCCCCGCGGCCGCGTTCTGGGCGGGTGTTCGTCGATCAACGGCATGATCTACATGCGCGGGCAGACGGCCGATTACGACCGCTGGCGCCAAGCCGGCAATCCCGGCTGGGGCTGGAATGACGTGCTGCCGCATTTCCGCGCGACCGAACGCCATTACGAACCCGCCTGCGACCTGCACGGCGATCAGGGAGAGTTGCGCGTCGAGCGCCAGCGGCTGCGCTGGCCGATCCTGGATGCCGTGGCCGAGGCCGCGCAGGAACTGGGCCTGCCGGCCTGTCCCGACTTCAACTGCGGCGACAACGAAGGCGTGGGCTATTTCCCGGTCACGCAGCGCAAGGGCATTCGTTGGAACGCCCGCAAGGCGTTCCTGAACCCCGCCCGCGGCCGCCCGAACCTGCGGATCGAGACGGATGCCCAGGTCCTGCGGCTGCAGATAGAGGGGCGGCGCGTCACCGGCGTCCTGTTCGACCAGCACGGCCAGCGCCGCCTGGCCCGCGCGCGGGGCGAGGTGATCCTGGCCGCAGGCGCCATCAATTCGCCCGCGTTGCTGGAACTGTCGGGCATCGGCCAGCCCGAGCGTCTGGCGGGACTTGGCATCGCCCCTGTCCACGACCTGCCGGGGGTGGGCGAGAACCTTCAGGATCACCTGCAGCTGCGCACGGTCTTCCGCATCACCGGCGCGCGGACGCTGAACGACCGGGCGCGCAGCCTGTGGGGCAAAGCAGGGATCGCGCTGGAATATGCGCTGCGCCGCACGGGGCCGATGGCAATGGCGCCCAGCCAGCTGGGGATATTCGCCAAGTCATCGGACGCGTTCGACACCGCGAACATCGAATACCACGTCCAGCCGCTGTCCCTGGGCAAGTTCGGCGATCCGCTGGATGATTTCTCCGGCCTGACCGTGTCGGTCTGCAACCTGCGGCCCGAAAGCGTCGGCCATTGCCACATCACCTCGGCCGATCCGACAGCGGGTCCGGCGATCGCGCCCCGCTATCTGTCCTCTCCCGCCGACCGGCAGGTGGCGATCGACAGCCTGCGCCACGCCCGGCGTCTGATGCAGACGCAGCGCATGGCGGCCTTTCAGCCGCAGGAGGTCAAGCCCGGCGCCCATCTGCAAAGTGACGAGGATCTGGCGCAAGCGGCAGGCGATGTCGGCACGACGATCTTTCACCCCGTCGGCACGACCCGGATGGGGACCGACCCGATGGCGGTGGTGGACCCGCAGCTGCGCGTCCACGGGCTGTCGGGCCTGCGCATCGCGGATGCGGGGATCATGCCGTCGATCGTGTCGGGCAACACCCATGCGCCGGTGACGATGATCGCCGAAAAGGCCAGCGGGATGATCCTGCAGGCCGCGCGCCAAGGGGCGGTCTAGCCCCCCAGCATCGACCGGAAGGCGTGCCAGCTGGCCTTGGGCGTGCGGGCCATCGTGTCATAATCGACATGGACCAGTCCGAAGCGCGGGCCATAGCCCCAGCCCCATTCGTAATTGTCCAGAAGCGACCAGTAAAAGAACCCGCGCACGTCCACGCCCCGGTCCATCGCGGCCTTGGTGGCGCGCAGGTGGTCGGCGATGAACTGCACGCGCCGGGCATCGTCCGCGATGTCGGCCCCGGCCGCCAGCGCCATGCCGTTTTCCGTGACATAGAGCGGCAGGCTGCCGGTATGGTCGCGGGCCAGACGGGTCAGGAATTCGGTCAGGCCTTCGGGGCGAATCTCCCAGTCCATCTGGGTCTTGGGCAGGGGGCCGGGAACCTCGGTGGCCTGCGGCCACAGCGCGTCGTTACCAGTATAGAGGCGGCGCGTGTAATAATTCACGCCCAGCCAGTCCAGCGGCTGCGCGATCAGGTCCATGTCCTGCTGCCAGTTCTGCGGCAGATGGGGGCCGATCCCCTCAAGCGCGGCCTCGGGATAGCCCTGTCCCATCAGCGCGCGGATGAACCACTGGTTGTAGATCGCGTCTTGGGTTTCGGCCGCGCGCTCGGCCGCGGGGCTGTTGTCGGCGGGCTGGCTGGTTTCAAAGTTCAGCACGATGCCCAGGTTCGTGGCACCGTCCGCCCTCAGCGCCTGGACCGCCGTGCCATGGGCCAGCAGGACGTGATGCATGGCCCGGCTGGCGGCGCGGATGTCGCGCAGGCCGGGGGCATGGGCGCCCAGGAAATGCGACAGCCAGGCGATGCACCAAGGCTCGTTCAGGGTGGCGGCGGTTTCCACCCGGTCGCCGATGCGGGCGTTAACTGTGACGCACAGATCCGCAAAGCGCGCCGCGATGTCCCGGTTCTGCCAGCCCCCCTGGGCCGACAGTGCCGCCGGCAGGTCCCAATGGTGATAGGTCAGAAAGGGCCGCAGCCCGCGTTCCAGCATGCCGTCGACCAGCCGGTCGTAGAAATCGAGGCCCTCGGCGTTCACGTTGACCCCATCCGGCATCACCCGCGCCCAGGAGGTCGAAAAGCGATAGGCGTCAAAGCCCGCGTCGCGGATCAGGTCCAGATCCTCGGGCCAGCGGTTCAGGTGGTCGCAGGCGCGGCTGCCGTCGCTGTTATCGGCGATGTTGCCGGGGGTCGCCGCGAAGGTGTCCCAATGCGACAGGCCGGCACCGCCCTGGGCCGAACCCTCGATCTGATAGGCCGAGGTGGCGGCGCCAAAGACGAAGCGGTCAGGAAAATCGGTGCGCGGGGGCAGCATGGCAGGCTCCTTCGGTTGCGTCGCGATGCTGGCACGCGGGCGCGCGGGCGGGAAGGGGTCAGCCTTGCCGGTCGGCGATCTGCCGCCACAGGAAGGCCAGCACGAAAAGCGCCGTCAGGATGACGATGATGGTGGGGGCGGGCGCGCTGTCCAGCCAGAAGCTGGACCAGACACCTGCCAGGCTGGCCCCGATGGCAATGGTCACGGCCAGAACCAGCATCACCGACAGCCGCCTCGCCAGCAGAAAAGCAATGGCGCCGGGCGCGATCAGCAGGCCCACAGCCAGGATGATGCCCACCGCCGACAGCATCGCCACCACGCTGGCCGCGATCATCGCCAGCATCCCGTAATGCAGCCAGCCCACCGACAGTCCCGACACGCGCGCCTGAACGGGGTCGAAGGCCAGCAGCGCGAAGTCGCGCCATTTCAGCGCCAGCGCCAGCGTGACGGCCAGGGCGATCGGGATGGCCTGGACGAAATCGCCCGGCCCGATGCCCAGGATGTTCCCGAACAGGATGTGGTCCAGATGCACGCCCGGCGGAAAGACCGTGAAGAGGATCAGGCCCAGGGCGAACAGACCCGACATGACCACGCCAAGCGCGGTGTCCGGCTTGATGCGGCTGTTGGCATCCAGCCAGCCCGAGGCCAATGCGCAGATCATGCCCGCGACAAAGGCCCCGACCAGCAGCGGCACCCCCGCCGCATAGGCCAGCACGACCCCCGGCAGCACCGCATGGCTGATCCCGTCGCCCATCAGCGCCCAGCCCTTGAGGACCAGAAAGCAGGACAGCATCGCCGCCGGCACCGCCACGATGACGGCGATCAGCGCGGCATCCGCCATGACGGGATAGCTGAAGGGCAGCAGGATGTTGGTCATGCGCCCTCGGTCATGGCGGCTCGGGCGCGGCGGCGGGCGGCGCGCAGGCCGTGGGTGGGGGCAAAGACGAAGGCCGCCAGGAAGATCAGCGTCTGCAGCGTGACGATGATGCCGCCGGTGGCACCATCCAGGAAGAAGCTGGCATAGGCACCTATGGCCGAAGTCAGCGTACCGATGGTCACGCTGATGGCGATCAGGCGGGGAAAGCGGTCGGTCAGCAGATAGGCCGTGGCCCCTGGCGTGACGACCAGCGCGATGACCAGGAAAGCCCCCACCGTCTGCATCGCGGCGACGGTCGAGGCCGCCAGCAGGGTGAAAAACAGCGCCTTCAGCCGCTGCGGGTGCAGGCCGATGGTTCGGGCGTGGCTTTCGTCGAAGAAGACCACCATCAGGTCGCGCCACTTGACCAGCAGGATGGCCAGCGAGACGCCTCCGATCAGGGCCAGTTGGACCACATCCTCGGGGGCGATGGCCAGCACGTTGCCCATGGTGATCGCCTGCAGGTCGACGGCGACCGGGTTCAGCGAGATCATGAAAAGCCCAATGCCGAAGAAGCCGGTAAAGATCAGCCCGATGATCGCGTCCTGTTTCAGGCCTGTGCGGTTGTTCAGAAACAGCATGGTCAGCGCCGCAAGTCCCCCGGACAGGAATGCGCCAAGCGCGAAGGGCAGGCCCAGCATGTAGGCGCCGGCCACGCCCGGCACGATCGAGTGGGACAAGGCGTCTCCGATCAGGCTCCAGCCCTTGAGCATCAGGTAGGCCGAGAGAAAGGCGCAGACGCCCCCGACCAGCGCCGAAACCCAGATTGCGGTCGCCATGTAGCCATAGGTGAAGGGGGTCAGGGCAAGGTCGATCATCGGGCGTCGCGCGCGGGGGTTTCACACTCCCGCACCCCCGTGGGGTATTTCTGCAACGAAGATGCGGTCATGCGCCGCCCCCGGTGCGGTGGCGGTCGTCATAGAAGATCAGCGGGCGTTCATCGTCGGTGAAGACGTCGACGGCGCGCGCATCTGCGTCGTCATGAAGGTCGGCGCCGCCCAGCATGAAGTGGCGCAGGGTCCCGCCAAAGGCCAGGCGCAGGTTCTGGGGCGTGAACGTGGTTTCCGTGGGGCCAGAGGCCAGCACCGTGCCCTTTACCAGCACCACGCGGTCGCAATATTCGGGCACCGAGCCCAGGTCATGGGTCGAGACCAGCATGACCCGACCCTCGGCGCGCATCTGGCGCAGAAGGGTGATGATCGTCTGTTCGGTCTGCACGTCGACGCCGGTGAAGGGTTCGTCCAGCAGGATCACCTGCGCCTCCTGCGCCAGAGCGCGGGCCAGAAAGACGCGCTTGCGCTGGCCGCCCGACAGTTCGCCGATCTGGCGGCGGCGGAAATCGGTCATGCCGACGCGGGCCAAGGCATCGGCGACCGCCTGCCGGTCTGCGGCGCGAGCGCGGCGCAGGATGCCCATATGGCCATAGCGGCCCATCATCACGACATCCTCGACCAGAACCGGAAAGGTCCAGTCCACCTCCTCGGCCTGCGGCACATAGGCCACCAGGTTCCGGCTCAGGGCCTGCCGGACGGTCAGGCCAAGGATGCGCACCTCGCCCGTCGCATGGGGCAGCAGGTCCATCAGCGCCTTGAACAGCGTGGATTTTCCGGCCCCGTTGACGCCGACCAGCGCCGTCACCGACCCTTGCGGCACGCTGAATGCGGCCCGGGCCAGTGCACGGTGGCCGTTTCGATAGGCGACGGTAAGGTCCCGGACCTCGATGCCCGGTGAAAGGTCACTCATCTTGCAACCGGCTGACGATGGTTTCGGATGTCACGCGCATCAGGTCCAGATAGGTCGGCACCGGCCCCTCCGCATCGGACAGGCTGTCCACGTAAAGGATGCCGCCATATTCCGCGCCCGTCTCGGCCGCGATGCGCCGGGCGGGCCTGTCCGACACCGTGCTTTCGGAAAAGATCACCGGCGCGCCGTTGTCGCGCATGTTGTCGATCAGGCGACGGACCTGCTGGGGCGTGCCCTGGCCTTCGGAGTTGATGGGCCACAAAAACAGTTCCTGCAGGCCGAAGTCGCGGGCAAGGTAGGAAAAGGCCCCTTCGGAAGTCACCAGCCAACGGCGCTGCGGGGGCAGGGCGCGGGCGCGGTCCCTGAGGGGGCCGATCACCTCGGCGATCTGCTGCTTGTAGCTGTCGGCATTGGCGCGATAGGCGCCGGCATTGGCGGGATCGGCCGCAGCCATGGCCCCGGCAATGTTGTCGACATAGACCTGCGCGGAATCCAGCGCCATCCAGGCATGGGGATTGGGCTGCCCGTCGTAATCGCCGCCGCTGATCGGGATGGGCGTGATCCCGTCCGTGACCGTCACCACCGGCACATCGGCGATGCCGTCCAGAAAACGCTGCGCCCAGAGGTCCAGGTTCAGCCCGTTCACCAGCACAAGGTCGGCTTCGGACAAGCCGATGATGTCGCCCGGTGTCGGCTGATAGCCGTGGATTTCCGCACCCGGGGGCGTGATCGAGTGGACCTGTGCATGATCGCCGCCGACGTTGCGAGCCATGTCAGCGATGATCGTGAAGCTGGTGGCGACCTTCAGCTGTTGGGCCGTGGCCGCAACAGGCAGGAACAGCAGCAGGGCAGCGAGGTATCGGATCATGACGGCCTCCTTCCGGCGTTATCTGCGAAACGTTTGCAACTGTCAATAGTTGCGAACTAGTTGCAACTGATGGTGGCCTGCGGCAGAATGGCATCATGACGGATGGACGCGCGACACGGCTGGAACAGGCGCTGCGGGCGGCGGGGGTGCGGGTCACGCGCCAACGCGCGGCGCTGCTGCAGGTGATCGCCGCGGCCGAGGATCATCCCGACGCGGCCGAGCTGCACGCCCGGGCGATGACGGCGGGGGCGGGGGTGTCGCTGGCCACCGTCTATCGGACGCTGACCACGCTGCAGGCACAGGGCGTGATCGAGAAGCTGGAATTCCAGGGTGAACCTGCCCGCTGGGAGGCCGCCGACCAGACCCACCACGACCATATGATCGATGTCGACAACGGCGCCGTGATGGAATTCAGCGACGAGCGGATCGAGCGTCTGCAGGCAGAGATCGCCGCCGAGATGGGCTATGAAATCGTCCATCACCGGCTGGAACTGTATGTACGTCGTCGCTGAGGCGGGGGCGGGGCTGGGGGCATGGCCTTCTTTCGTTTCACGGTTTCAACGCGGCTCTTGGGCCAGGAAGAAGGTTGCCGGTGAAAGTTTTCGACAAGATCATTTCCGACCGCGGATCGCGATATGCGGTGTCGGGCGGGGCTGCCACCAGCCGGGCCGAGGTTGCGGCGATGCTGGCGGAACTGCGGCAGGTGAAACGCTTTGCCAAGGCCACGCATCACAGCTGGGCAGCCATTCTGGGGGGCGCGCCGGTTCGCGACGACGACGGGGAAAGCGGCGCTGCGGCGCTGATCCTTCAGATGCTGGAGCGGGCGGGCCTGCAGGATCACGTAGTGATCGTGACCCGCTGGTACGGCGGCAAGCATCTGGGCGGCGACCGGTTCCGGCACGTGGCCGACGCGGTGCGGCACTATCTGCGCGAAACCGGACTTGGGTGACCCCGCCGGTGCGGGCGGGGTCGGCTGGCAGGGCAGGTTCAAGGGCGGAACATGATCTTGCCCTCGCGGCCCGGCGTCAGGGCCGCGCGTGCGGCCTCGGCCGGCTGATCCAGGCCGAAGCTGCCGCCCGACCGCAGGTCCAGCTGGCCGCCCATCACCAGTCCCATCAGTTCCGCAAACATCCGCTGGCGGTCTTCGGGGGGCGTGGCGGGCATGATCTTGGCGCCCCAGAAGCCCTTGACCGACAGGTGCTTGAAGATGATTGGTCCGGCCGGCAACTGCAGCGCCTCGCCCGTGGTCGAGCCGAAGGTGACCAGCAGGCCTTCCTGTCCCAGCAGTTCGATCAGGCCGGCGGCCACCTCGCCCCCGACCGAATCGACGGCAGAGCGCGCGCCATCCGGACCGACCAGGCTGCGGACGCGCGCGATCCAGTCCGGGTCCGAGGTCGAGACGATGTTTGACACGCCCAGAGGGGCCAATTCCTGGGCCGCTTCGGGCCGGCGGACCAGGTTCACCAGACGAACGCCGCGAGAGGCCGCCAGCACGGCCATGATCTTGCCCACAGCGCCGTTGGCGGCGGTCTGGATCACCCAGTCCCCCGGCGACACCTTCAGGAACTCCAGCAGCGTGATGGCGCTGAAGGGCATTGCGATCAACTGGGCGGCGGCCTCGTCCGGCATCTCGTCAGGGACGGGGATGACGCCTGCGGTGTCGGTCACGGAGTATTCGGCCCAGGACCCCTTTAGTCCGGCGGCGGCCACCCGGCGGCCCTGCAGGGCGGGGTCGACCTCGGGCCCCGTCGCTTCGACGATGCCCACGGCCTCGCTGCCGCCGATGGCCGGAAGGGCGGGCTTGAAGCCATAGGTGCCGCGGATGGTCCAGATGTCGTGATTGTGGATCGGGGACAGGATCACGCGGATCAGCACCTGGCCGGGACCGGGTTCGGGGCGACCTGTCTGGGTCATGTGCAGGACTTCGGCGGGTTCGCCGAAGCGGTCATGGGTGACGCTGCGCATCAGGAAATTCCTTTCGATCCGTTCCTCATCATCGGCAGATAGGCAGCATGCCCCCCTGTCGCCAGTGCCGGTCCGGCTGCCCCTGGGTCAAGCGGCACGATCCGGCCGGAACGGGCTGCGGGCCTCGCGCCGCAGGGCCTGGGCCTCGGCACGGTCCAGGGCTTCCAGCGCCTCCGGGATGCTGGCGCCCCGGTCGCGTGCCTTCTGCCACAGGCGCTGGCAGGAGGTTGGCGACCAAGGCAGCGCCGCCTGCGACAGCCACAGCCGCAGGGCAGGCGGCAGCGCGTCGAAAGCGGCCATCGGATCGCGCGTGCGGCGCCGCAGGCGCTGCGCGGTCTGGCCCAGGTTGGCGCCCCGCTGCGGCCCCGGACTCAGCATGAGGCCGCCTCGGTCACGGCGTCCACCACCACCAGCAGGCGGGTTTGGCCGGGGTCCGCAGGGGGCGAGCGGTGCAGGATGCCGGTCGGCTCGCCCGCCCAGTTCCGCCCCCGGAACAGCGCCACGCTGCCCGTCGGAACCTGCCGCAGGGCCGAAACCTGAGCCGGTGCCGAGGCCGGTCCGAATTGCGTGCCAGCCCCGCGCAGGGTGCAGAGCAGCCGTGCATCGACTGCATCCAGATGCCATTTCGGGCAATCCTGACCCTCGCTCACCTTGACCTGCAGGTTGATCAGCAGGGCGTTCATGTTTTGGGATGCCTGCAGGGCCAGGCTGGCGATGTCGGCGATCAGCGCGCGGCGATGCGCACCGGCCGCCAGCCCCGCGGCGTCGCTGGCGGCGGTCAGTGCGGCAGACGCATCCTGCGGGCGCATCGCCTGGCGCAGGCGGGGCAGGTTTTGCGGGGGCAGCGCATCCAGCCAGTTCTGCCAGTCGGGCGTCGGCTTGCGGTGCCAGATCGCGACCGCCACGCCGGGCATGGCGATGGTGCCCAGGACGCGCGGGTCTGCGGATTCGTTCATCGCCGTGGCAAGGCGCAGCGTGACGAGCTTGTTCATGCCGCCACCTCCGTCGCGCGGCGCCAGGCGGGGAAGGGATCGGGCAGCCGCGCCCAGGCCTGCGGATCCTCGCCCCACTCCTCGCCCAGAAGGCAGGCGTCCAGGCGCGCCCGCAGGCGATCCTCGTCCATCCCGGTTCCGATAAAGACCAGCTCCTGACGGCGATCGCCAAAGGGTTCTGCCCAATGGCGGTCCAGATAAGCCCGGCTTTCGTCGTGGCTTGGCCAGCGTTCGTGCGGGATCGCCGCCCACCATTGCCCCAGCGGACGGACGCTGGACAGCGCGCCCGCCAGCGAGAATTCGGCCACCCAGTCCGGCCGCGAGGCCATCCAGAAATGCCCCTTGGCGCGGATCACGCCAGGCAGCGGGCCGTTCAGCAGCTCGAAGATCTTGCGCGGCTCGAAGGGCAGGCGGGCGCGATAGACAAAGCTGGTGACGCCATATTCCTGGGTTTCGGGGGTGTGGTCGGCGGCGCCGTAAAGCTCCTTGGCCCACATCGGGTGGTCATGGGCGCGGGCAAAGTCGAACAGCCCGGTGTTCAGGATGTCGTGGGGCGCGACGCGGCCGTGGTCGGTTTGGATGATGCGGGCATCGGCGTTCAGGGCGCGGATGATCCTGCACGCGGCATCCACGCGGTCGGGACCCGCATCGCCGCATTTGTTCAGCACCACGATGTCGGCAAATTCGATCTGGTCCGTCAGCAGGTCGACCAGCGTGCGGCCGTCGCCCTTGCCCGCGACCTCGCCGCGGTCGGCCAGGAAGTCGTGGCTGGAAAAGTTGCCCAGCAGGTTCACGGCATCCACCACGGTGACCATCGTGTCCAGCCGGGCGACATCGGACAGGCTGCGGCCCTCGGCATCGGTGAATTCAAAGGTTGTTGCCACTGGCAGCGGCTCGGCGATGCCGGTCGATTCGATTAGCAGATAGTCAAAGCGCCCGCTGAGGGCCAGGTTGCGCACTTCGACCAGCAGATCCTCGCGCAGGGTGCAGCAGATGCAGCCGTTCGACATCTCGACCAAAGTTTCCTGGGTGCGGGTCATCCCGGCCTCGCCGCCGTCCAGGGCGGAATGAACCAGGTCCGCGTCGATGTTCACCTCGGACATGTCGTTGACGATCACGGCGACGCGCAGGCCCTGGCGGTTGTTCAGCACGCGGTTCAGCAGGGTCGTCTTGCCCGCGCCCAGAAAGCCGGACAGCACGGTTACAGGAAGGCGGCGATCTTCGCTCATGACAGGCTCCTCTAGTTGGTTAAAATAAGGTAATAGTATAACATAACTTAAATCAAGCCCCGGATGATGTATTGCTTGCCGCCGAGGGCATTGACGGCCCGCCCCCGATGCGCCATGCCGCGCCCATGCTGCGCATCGATGACATCTCGTATTCCATTCAGGGCCGCCCCTTGTTCGCAGGGGCCAGCGCTACCGTTCCCGAAGGCCACAAGGTGGGCCTGGTCGGCCCCAACGGGGCAGGCAAGACAACGCTGTTCCGCCTGATCCGCGGCGAAACGCAGTTGGACGGAGGCGAGATCAGCCTGCCGAACCGCGCCCGCATCGGCGGCGTGGCGCAGGAAAGCCCGGCCACCGGCCGCTCGGTTCTGGACACGGTTCTGGACGCCGACCAGGAGCGCACGGCGCTGATGACCGAATCGGCCACCGCGACCGACCCGCACCGCATCGCCGAGATCCAGACCCGGCTGACCGACATCGACGCCTGGTCGGCCGAGGCGCGGGCCGCCACCATCCTGGACGGCCTGGGCTTCAACACCGCCGACCAGGCCCGCCCGACCAGCGATTTCTCGGGCGGCTGGCGGATGCGGGTGGCGCTGGCGGGTGTGCTGTTCGCGCAGCCCGACCTGCTGCTGCTGGACGAGCCGACCAACTATCTGGACCTGGAAGGCGCGCTGTGGCTGGAGGGTTATCTGGCCCGCTATCCGCATACCGTCATCATCATCAGCCACGACCGTGGCCTGCTGAACCGGGCTGTCGGCCATATCCTGCATCTCGAGAACAAGAAGCTGACGCTGTACACTGGCGGCTATGACAGCTTTACCCGCATCCGCGCGGAAAAGCGGGCGCTGCTGGCGGCCGAGGCCAAGAAGCAGTCGGACCGCCGCGCCCATCTGCAAAGCTTTGTCGACCGTTTTGGAGCCAAGGCCAGCAAGGCGCGCCAGGCCCAGGCCCGCGTCAAGATGTTGGCCAAGATGGAGCCGATCACGGCGCCCGAAGAGGCCAAGTTTCATCGGTTCACCTTTCCCCAGCCCGAGGAACTGTCGCCGCCCATCGTGGCGATGGAGGGCGTTTCGGTCGGCTATGGCGACCGGGCGGTGCTGAAGAAGCTGCATCTGCGCATCGACCAGGACGACCGGATCGCCCTGCTGGGCCGAAACGGGCAGGGCAAGTCCACGCTGTCCAAGCTGCTGGCCGAGCGGCTGGGCACGATGGAGGGCAAGGTGACCCGGTCTTCCAAGCTGCGCGTAGGCTACTTCGCGCAGCACCAGGTCGACGAACTGCACCTGGACGAGACGCCGCTGGACCACATCCGATCCATCCGTCCGAACGAGGGGCAGGCGAAACAGCGCGCCCGGCTGGCGGGGTTCGGCCTGATGGAGGCGCAGGCCGAAACCAAGGTCGGCCAGTTGTCGGGCGGCCAGAAGGCACGCCTGTCGCTGCTGCTGGCGACCATCGACGCGCCCCATCTGCTGGTCCTGGACGAGCCGACCAACCACCTGGACATCGAAAGCCGCGAAGCACTGTCCGAGGCGCTGAACGACTATACCGGCGCCGTGGTGCTGGTCAGCCACGACATGCACCTGCTGGGGCTGGTCGCGGACCGGCTGTGGCTGGTCAAGGACGGCGCCGTTGCGCCCTACGACGGCGACTTGGACGATTACCGAAAGTTTCTGCTGTCGGGCGATGCCCCAGCTGAAAAAACCGCCGAACCGGCCAAGCCTGCGGCCCCCAAGCGTCCGTCACGTGACGCCGTGCTGGCGCTGCGCGCCGAAGCCCGCAAGGCCGAGGAGCGGGTGCAGAAGCTGACCGAGATGATGGGCAAGCTGGACGTCAAGCTGGCCGATCCGGGGCTTTACAACGACCCCTACGAGGCTGAAAAATGGGGCAAGAAGCGGGCCGAGGCGGTTCGCGCCCTGGCCTTTGCCGAAGAGCTGTGGATGGGCGCGCTGGAAAAGCTGGAAGCGGCCGAGAACGTCTGAGCCGGCGGCTGTTGCCGAAATGCGGCGCGTCGTTCCGACGGTGCCGGTTGCGGTTGTGCATGGGCGGCCGAACGTTCAACATGGGCCGATAATCCCTCAGCTGGAATCGACCCCATGAAACTCGCCCTGGCCTTTGCCGTCCTGTTCGCCGCACCGCTTCACGCACAGGATTTCGGCGCTGCGGGCGGCCGCACCTTTTCGGCGGATGTGGGGCTGGGTGCGGTGGCGGGGCCGAATTATCCGGGCGCGGATGAGGGCGACGTGACGCCCTGGATCATCTGGCGCAACGCAGGCTTCGGAACGCCGGGCGGAGCGCAGGCCCAGGGTTTTTCGATCTCGCCCTCGTTCGGCATCAAGGGCGCGCGCGACGGCGACGACGGCGCCGCGCTGGAGGGGCTGGAGGAGATCGACCGCGCCTATGAACTTGGCCTGCGGCTGGCTTATGGCGCGGGTCCCGTGACCGCCTATGGCACGGTCCGCCGGGGTTTTGGCGGACATGAGGGCGTGACCGGGGCGGTGGGCGCGAAATACCGCACTGATCTCAGCGACCGCGTTACCCTGTGGTCGGGCGCACAGGTCGTCTATGGCAACGACAGCTTCAACAACACCTATTTCGGCGTGACCGAAACCGAGAGCGCCGCCAGCGGCCTGCCGGTCTATGCCCCCGGCAGCGGCGCCAACGAAGCCGCGATCACCTTCGAGGCCCGCTATGCCCTGTCCGACAGCACTGCCCTGCTGGGCGAGGTGCGCTATGGCCGCCTGATCGGCGACGCCGCAGATTCGCCCGTCGTGCTGGAGCCTTACCAGCCGTCGCTGCGCATGGGCGTCACCCGCCGGTTTTCGTTCGGCTTCTGATCCTGCACAAGACCACGCAGCCTGCCGCAATGTCGGCAGGCATTGCGTTACAGTTCAGCATGCCGACCATACAGCAGTGGTTGACTTGCGCTTATGAGGATTTGTGGTGCACCCGACAGGATTCGAACCTGTGACCTCTGCCTTCGGAGGGCAGCGCTCTATCCAGCTGAGCTACGGGTGCCAGTGCTGCCTGATTACCTGCGGGCATCAGGCGGTGCAATGGTGAAAATGCCGCCTCCGGTCAGGCGGCGTCCAGCGCGGCGATGATCGGGGCAAAGTCGCCGGCCTTCAGGCTGGCGCCGCCGACCAGCGCACCGTTTACATGGGGAATAGCGAATATCTCGGCTGCGTTGCCGGGCTTGACGCTGCCGCCGTACAGCAGCGCGACATCGGCGCCGTCGTCCAGCCGCGCGGCCAAGTGGTCGCGCAACAGGGCATGGACTTCGGCAATTTGGTCGTTGGTGGGCGTGCGGCCGGTGCCGATGGCCCAGACCGGCTCATAGGCGATGACGGTGTTGGCGGCGGTCGCCCCTTCGGGCACCGATCCGGCCAGCTGCGCCGCGATCACCTCCAGGGTAGAGCCCGCGTCGCGTTCAGCCTCGGTTTCGCCCAGGCAGATGATCGCCACAAGGCCCGCCGCATGGGCGGCCTCGGCCTTGGCGGCGACGATGGCATCGGTTTCGGCATGGTCGGCGCGGCGTTCGGAATGGCCCAGGATCACATGGGTCGCCCCCACATCGCGCAGCTGTGCCGCCGCAATGTCACCGGTATGCGCGCCCGAGGCCTTGGCATGGCAATCCTGCCCGCCGACCAGCAGCTCGCCTGTGCCCACGCGGGTGGCCATTGCATGCACCAGCAGGGCCGGGGGGCAGATGAGGACGTCGCAGCCGGCGCCCGCAGCGGCCGTCACCAAAGCATCGACCCGATCCAGCGACGCCAGGTCGCCATTCATCTTCCAGTTGCCTGCAGCCAGTTTGCGCGGTGCCATCGGGTCCTCCTTGTGCTGCCGGGACTTAACCCGCCAGTTCCGGAAACCGCAATAGCGTTGGCGGCTGGTCAGTCTTGCGCGCGGCTGCCTTCCAGCGGCTCGAACCGCACGGATTCACCGCAGCCGCAGGCGTCGGTGACGTTGGGGTTGCGGAACCTGAAGCCGGATTCCAGCAGGCCGGTTTCATAGTCGATCTCGGTGCCGAACAGAAACATCTGCGCCATGGGTGCGATCAGCACCCGTGCGCCGTCCAGTTCGACCACAGCCTCGTTCGGGGCGGCGGCATCGGCCAGTTCCATCGTGTATTCCATGCCGGCGCAGCCACCCTTTTTCAACCCGATGCGCAGGCCGTGGGCGTTCTTGCCCGACATCAGCCGGGAAATCTGCGAGGCGGCGGCAGGGGTGATGGTGACGGGGGCGGTGCCGGGAATGGCGAACATCGACGATATCCTTCTGGTTCGGCATAAAGATAGTCACCGGCCCCCCGGTCCTTCAAGCCCGCGGCACGGGAAAGGGCCTTACATGAAGCCCAGCTCCAGCCTGGCCTCGTCCGACATCATGTCCATGCCCCATTGCGGCTGGAAGGTCATTTCCACGTCGACCTGCTTGACGCCGGGCAGCGGCTCGACCGCATCGGCGACCCAGCCCGGCATTTCGCCCGCGACGGGGCAACCGGGCGCGGTCAGGGTCATGATCACCCGGACCTCGTTCTGGTCGTTGATGTCGATCGTGTAGATCAGCCCCAGGTCATAGATGTTCACCGGGATTTCCGGGTCATAGACTGTCTTGCAGGCTTCAACGACCGCCTCGTAGAGCGGATGGTCGGTGGACGAGGGCGCGATCAGGGGGGCGCCTTCCATCAGGGGTTCGGTCATCGCGTCATCCTTTAATTCCGACCAATTATATAGGGCAGGCACCGCCCGCGGTCCAGTGGCGTGCATTGCGCCCGGATGTCCGGGCCGCTACACCGTTCCGGTTCCAGCGACAGGCCCGGTGATGACGACGCGTTTTTCCTATACCCTTCAGGCGACCGACGGCGCGGCGCGCACGGGCGTCATCGACACCCCCCGCGGGCAGATCCGCACGCCGGCCTTCATGCCGGTGGGCACCGCCGCGACGGTCAAGGCGATGCTGCCCGAAAGCGTGGCCGCGACGGGGGCCGACATCCTGCTGGGCAACACCTATCACCTGATGCTGCGTCCCGGCGCGGAACGTGTGGCGCGGATGGGCGGGCTGCACCGGTTCATGAACTGGGATCGGCCGATCCTGACAGACTCGGGCGGCTTTCAGGTGATGAGCCTGGCCGGCCTGCGCAAGCTGACCGAGGAGGGGGTGACGTTTTCCAGCCATGTCGACGGCTCCAAGCACCATCTGACCCCCGAACGCAGCATGGAGATCCAACGCCTTTTGGGCAGCGACATCGTGATGGCCTTCGACGAATGCCCCGCCCTGCCGGCGACGGATCAGGCGGTGGCGGAGTCGATGCGCCTGTCGATGCGATGGGCGCAGCGGTCGCGGGACGCCTTCGGCGAACGGCCTGGTCATGCCCTGTTCGGGATCATGCAGGGCGGCGTCACACGCGACCTGCGCGAGGAATCGGCAGAGGCGCTGAGGGGCATCGGCTTTGACGGCTATGCAGTGGGCGGCCTGGCGGTTGGCGAGGGGCAAGAGGCGATGTTCGGCGTCCTGGACTATGCGCCGGGCTTTTTGCCTGCGGACAAGCCGCGCTATCTGATGGGGGTGGGCAAGCCGGACGACATTGTCGGCGCGGTGCAGCGGGGCATCGACATGATGGATTGCGTGCTGCCCTCGCGCTCGGGGCGGACGGGTCAGGCCTGGACCGCGCGTGGCCAAGTCAACATCAAGAACGCCCGCCACCAGGACGATCCTCGCCCGCTGGAGGAAGGTTGCAGCTGCCCGGCCTGCACCGGCTATTCGCGCGCCTATCTGCACCATGTCTTCCGCGCCGGCGAAATGATCAGCGGCATGCTGCTGACCTGGCACAACCTGCATTACTACCAGCGGCTGATGGAGGGCCTGCGGCAGGCGATCGCCGGACAGCGCCTGGACGCCTTTGTTGCGAAATTCCACGCCGAGCGGGCCCGCGGCGACATCGAGCCGCTGTGACGTGTCGCAATCATACCGGAATTTGCCGTATCGGTCCTTGCACGGGGCGTTGGAACGGCTATCTTCGGGATGTTCTCAGGGCGGGGTGAAATTCCCCACCGGCGGTGACAGCCCGCGAGCGCCTTTCCCCCGTGGAAAGGGTCAGCAGATCCGGTGAAATTCCGGGGCCGACGGTATAGTCCGGATGGAAGAGAACCGCATACGGTCCCGCAATGGGCCGGATGAGGTGCATGCCTTGGGACCTAACGCGAAGCAACGTAAGGTTCCTGCAAGATGACAAAAACTCCTCGTATCGCTTTCATCAAGGCCCGCTGGCACGCCGATGTCGTGGACCGCGCGCATGACGGTTTCCTGGCCGAGGCGTCGCGCCTGATGCCCGGCGCCACCGTCGATGCCTGGGACGTGCCCGGCGCGTTCGAGATGCCGCTCTTGGCCAAGAAGCTGGCACAGACCGGCAAGTATGATGCCGTGGTTGCCGCCGCACTGGTGGTGGATGGCGGTGTCTATCGCCATGATTTCGTGGCGCAGGCTGTCGTGTCCGGCCTGATGCAGGCCGGGATGGAGACCGACGTGCCGGTATTTTCGGTTTCCTTGACCCCGCACAACTATCAGGAAACCGAATTGCTGACCAACTTCTACCGCGAGCATTTCGTGAAAAAGGGCGCCGAGGCTGCCAATGCCGTCGCGCAGATGCTGGCGGTCGAGATGCAGTTGGCAACGCTGGATCAGGCCGAGGCTGCCTGATCCATCCGCAGGCGGTGCCGGAGCACCGGCATCGCCTGTGTCTGCTTTACCTTGGTCAACGGGCGTTGCGCAGACCCCAGTCGCCCTTGCACAAAGCGTCGCGATTGCTGGCAGATCACGCGCCGACAGTTCGCGGCGATCGCAAGCGCTGTGCAGCGCATCACGGGGTCGGGCGAATGCACGATCTGTTTGTGCCGGATCAGCCAGTCCAGCCCTGCATGGCTGCCATCGGCGTCGCGCAGCATCTGCAATCCAGCCCCTCGGCCTTCAGGATGGGCGCCGCCGTTGCGCCATCTTGCTTCAGCAGCCCCATGGTCCGCGCGATGTTCGCGCCCATTGGAGGGTGACGTTACCAACCCCGATTCAGACGACTTCGCCTTCTAAATGCGGGTTGGAACCTCGCCGCGCGTCAGCGTGATCATCCACATCAGCCGATCGCTCATAAAAGGGCGGCCTCCACCCATTTGCCGCCCAATCCTGCGCCAGAGGCCGCGTCCAGCCCGCGCCGCTGCTGGCTGCCCTGTCCGAAGGTGCTGTGATCAGCATCAAGATCTGCCTGAAGCTGGGCTTCGAAAGCGTGATTCCCATGACCGGCAGGATTATCGGCCAAAACCGGAAAGCATGGGCTTTATCGCCGCATATCGACACCGGCGCAGATAGCCGGGATATCTGAGGGACTGCCAACCAGCCGGAAGCTGCCATGTTCAATCCTTTCGCCTTTGCCACATCGACGGAAATCCTGTTCGGACGGGGACAGGCGCAGGCTGCGCCGGGTCGTGTCGCGGAGCTGGGGCGCCGCGTGCTGCTGGTTCACGGCCGCGACCCCCGGCGCAGTTCGGAGCTGGCGCGGGGGCTGTGCGCGTCCGGCTGCATGGTGCAGGGTCTGGCCGTCGCGCGCGAACCTGACATGGCGCTGATTGAGGCGGGGGTGCAGGCCGCCCGCGACGTGCAGGTGGTGGTTGCCATGGGCGGCGGTGCGGTGATCGATGCGGGCAAGGCCATCGCGGCACTGGTTCCGGCGCGCCGCCCGATGCTGGATCACCTTGAGGTGGTGGGGCGGGGCCTGCCCCTGGATCAGCCGCCTTTGCCCTTCGTCGCAATGCCGACCACGGCCGGAACCGGTGCCGAGGTCACCCGAAATGCAGTGATCGGCGTGCCCGAACATGCACGCAAAGTCAGCCTGCGCGACCCGCGCATGCTGCCGCGTCTGGCGATCGTGGACCCCGCGCTGACCGATGGCTGTCCGCGCGGGGTGACGCTGGCCTCGGGGCTGGATGCGATCACGCAGGTGATCGAACCTTACGTCTGCACCCGGGCCAATGCGCTGACCGACGCGCTGTGCCGCGACGCGATCCCGCGCGGCCTGGCTGCGATCCGCCGCCTGATGGAAGCCGAGGATTCGCAGGCGCGTGACGAGATGGCCTGGGTCAGCCTCTGCGGGGGCTTGGCTTTGGCGAATGCCGGGCTGGGGGCGGTGCATGGCCTTGCGGGCCCCTTGGGCGGGCTGACGGGGGCCGCTCATGGCGCGATATGCGGCGCGTTGCTGCCGCATGTCCTGGCTGCGAACCGGGGGGCGGTGGCGGATGCGGCGCTGGCGGCGCGGCTGGATCAGGTCGGCGTCTGGATCGGCAAGGCATTTGGACAGCCCGGCGCCTCGGTTCCGGCGGCGGCGCGGCTGCTGGCCGACTGGTCGCGTGCGGCGGGGCTGCCGGGCTTGACGGATCAGGGCATCAACGCAGCGGCGCAGGGTGCGGCGGCCGATGCGGCGGCCAGTTCATCCTCGATGAAGGCTAATCCCGCGCCGCTTGCCTCGGACGACCTGCGGGCGATCATGCGGGCAGCCTCCTGATGTCCCGGCGGGCGAGCATCCGGTGATTGGCTTGGGTCACGGGCACACCATGACTGCGCTGCCTGGCTGACCGACAAACCGGCGCGCAGGCATGTGCTGTTGGCGCCGTTCCTTGCCAATTCCGAAGGCGGCCGCGTCGTGTTGCTGGCCCGGTCCGGCATGTGCGGCATATGCGATCTGTCCAACAGCGCCATGCTGAGCCCTTCGGCATGGGGCCGCCAACGCCTGTGTGAAGCTGGTCGTGTTGCAGATAATCGAACGGCGCGAGATCAACGCGGCAGGCGGCGTGGCCGAGATGTTGGGGCATCTCTTTGGGACCAAGGGCCGGGTGCCGCACACCAGGCCGTGCGCGCAGATTGTGTCGGTCGCTTTGCACCTTCCCAAAGGGCAGCGAATCATCATGGCGCGTTTGGCCTTGGGCAAGGCAATCCTGACGGTCCTGACCGGCAACCTGCTTGCCTGGCTGATTTCCGACAAGGTCGCGGCCCGCGCTGGCAGGTTGAGCAGCCAAAGAGCAGTGCAAGAACGCTGCTAGCGCAATCACATCACAAGATCACAAAGTAACAAAATTCGTGTTGTTCCCGCCGGCTGGCGTGTTAGAACGCCGGCGGAACAGGCGGAGACGACAGTGAAACGGGACGACCGCAGACAGGCGATCATGGATCTGCTGGTCGAGAGTCGCTCTGTTGATCTGGATGATCTTGCGGACCGATTCGCGGTCAGCAAGATGACCGTCCACCGGGATCTGGACGACCTGGAACAGGCGGGCCTGCTGCGAAAGGTGCGCGGTGGCGCCACGATCGAGCCTGGAACCCGCTTCGAAAGCGACTTCCGCGTTCGCGCCTTGCAAGACGGCGACGCCAAGGATCGGATGGCCCGCGCCGCCTTGGGCATGATCGCACCGGGCATGACGGTCATGGTCAACGACGGCTCGATGGCCGCGCTTTTGGGCGCCCGGATGGCAGGCTGCGCCCCGCTGACGGTGATCACCAACAACGCCGCCGTCATCGAGCGGCTGAAGGATGCGCCGCGGGTCACGCTGATCGCGCTTGGCGGGATCTACAGCGCCAAGTTCAACGGCTTTTTCGGGATCGTCACCGAAAGCGCCCTGTCCCGGTTGCGCGCCGACCTGGCCTTCATCTCCACACCTGCGGTGGCGGGGTTACAGGCGTTTCACATGGATGAGGGCGCCGTGCGGGTCAAACAGGCGATGATGCGCGCGGCCGGCCGCAGCGTGCTGCTGGTCAACCACCAGCGCTTTGGCCGCAGCGCGCTGCACGCGCTGGCCGACCTGTCGGATTTCGATGCCATCATCACCGACGCGCCCCCCGCGCCCGAAGATCGCGCCGTGATCGAGCGGGCCGGGATCGAACTGACCATCGCAGGGAACTGACATGATGGATTTCTGGATCGGCACCAGTTGGAAAATGAACAAGCCCTTGGTCAAGGCGTGCGCCTTTGTCCAAGGGCTGGCGGATGCCAAGGCGGGCCGGGACCCGCGCATCCAACGCTGCGTCATTCCGCCTTTTGCCGCCTGCCGCATGGTCAAGGCGGTGCTGAATGACACACCCGCCAGGGTCGGCGCGCGGAACATGCACTGCGACAGTCCCTCTTGGACAACAAGGGTGAACGGCATCCCGAGCCACTTTGGCCTGTGGCGACGGCTGGCGGGTCGGAATCATCGCCGTGGCGCCGGACGTGCTGGGGCGGCGGGTTCCCTGTCTTTGCAGCGGCTTGGTCAACCTGGGCAACTGCCACGAGGTGATGGCCTGCCCGCATGTGGACGGGCTGTCCGTCACCCGCTCGGCTTGGGCGGTCGGGGAAATCTTGACATCCCGGCGCGCTGCGCCGCAATCATTTGGAAGGACATCGCATGAAACTGGCGATCGCGGGTCACAGTGCGGGCGAAGGTCCGGCCGAGGTCTGGGCGAAGTACCTCGAAGACCAGCACGAGATGTCCGAAATCAGCCGCGCCGAAGGGCTGGAGGCGTTCCGTGCAACCCTGTCGGACCGCATCGCGATCGACAAGATCTTGGGCATTCGCGCCAGTGTGACGCACGACACCAGTTTCGCCAAACGCGCGGCGCTGTCGAACAACGGGCAGATCATCACCATGGGCGCGCAAGTGATCGGGACCCAACTGGCCGAAGGTATTGGGGATGAATGGTTTTTCGGGACAATGAACGCCGGCGGCCGCTTTGTCGGGAACATGGATGCCATCGACGCGGTCGATGGCAAGTACGGCAAGGTATGATGCTGCGATTGCCCAATGACAGAGCCGCAACCGGTCCCCTGCTGTCCGAAGTGCTGGAAGGTCCGGGCCCCGGACCCATCGTCCGCGCCATCGCCGAGGCGCTGCCGCCCTTGGCCGCGCGCTTGGCGGCGGGTCGCCTGCATGGCGACCCCGAGGCGATCGTGGGCACCAACGACAGCGGCGACAAGCAGAAGGCGCTGGACCTGGCGGCCCATGACCACATGATCGCCGTTCTGCGCAGGGCGGGCGTCCGGCAGGTGCTGTCGGAGGAGGCCGAGGCCGTGATCCGGCTGAACGACGGCGGCGAATTCGACGTGGCCATCGACCCGATCGACGGGTCGGGCAGCATCGGGATCGGGGCGCCCTTGGGCATGCTGTTCAGCGTCCTGCCGGCCGATCAGGACAGCTTTCTGCGCCCCGGACGGACGGCGGTGGCGGCGGGCTATGCCTCGTTCGGCCATTCGGTCGATTTCGGCTTTTCAACCGGGCACGGCGTACATGTCGCCACGCACGAGGCCGGAACCGGCTTTCGCATCGCGCGCGAAGGCCTGCGGCTGAAGCCCCAGGCATCGACCATCGCCTACAACGCCTCGAACGAACGCCACTGGGCGCCGGGGCTTCAGGCCTGGGCGCGCGATCTGCGGGCGGGAACGGACGGCCCGCGCGGGCGCGACTTCAACATGCGCTGGCTGGCTGCGGCCGTGGGCGAATTGCACCGCATCCTGCTGAAGGGCGGGCTGTTTCTTTATCCCGACGATGCGCGACCGGGATACGAGAACGGTCGCCTGCGGCTGATCTATGAATGCGTGCCGGTCGCCTTCCTGATCGAACAGGCGGGAGGGCAGGCCACCGACGGCCACGGCCCGATCCTGGACCGGGTGCCCACCGGCCTGCACGACATGACCCCCCTGATCTTTGGCGCCGCCGACGAGGTTGCCGCCATTCTCGATTATCTGACCAACAGAAAAGGATAAACACCATGGCAATGATCACCCTGCGCCAGCTTCTGGACCATGCCGCCGAGCATGGTTATGCCGTGCCCGCCTTCAACATCAACAACATGGAGCAGGGCCTGTCGGTCATGCAGGCCGCACAGGCGACACGCTCGCCCGTCATTCTGCAGGCAAGCCGCGGCGCACGCAGCTATGCCAATGACCTGGTGCTGGCCGGCCTGATCTCGGGCCTGGCGCGCGCCTTTCCGGATATCCCGCTGTGCATGCATCTGGATCACGGCAACGGCCTGGAAACCTGCGCCACCGCGATCCAGAACGGATTCACCAGCGTCATGATGGACGGCAGCCTGAAGGCCGATGGCAAGACGCCGGCCGATTATGCCTACAACGCCGACATCACCCGCCGCGTGACCGAGATGGCCCATGCCTGCGGCGTTTCGGTCGAGGGCGAACTGGGCGTGCTGGGCAGCCTGGAAACCGGCATGGGCGACCAGGAGGACGGCCACGGCGCGACCGAAAAGCTGTCCCATGACCAACTGCTGACCGACCCGGACGAGGCCGTGCGCTTTGTGGAGGATACCGGCGTGGACGCCCTGGCCATCGCCATGGGCACCAGCCACGGCGCCTACAAGTTCACCCGCAAGCCCGATGGCGGCATCCTGGCCATGAACGTGATCGAGGAAATCCATCGCCGCTTGCCCAACACGCATCTGGTGATGCATGGCTCCAGCTCGGTTCCCGAGGATCTGCAGGCCATCATCAACAGCTATGGCGGCGACATTCGCCCTACCTGGGGCGTCCCGGTCGAGGAAATCCAACGCGGCATCCGTTCGGGCGTCCGCAAGGTGAACATCGACACCGACAACCGCATGGCGATGACCGGCGCGATCCGCAAGGCGTTTGCCGAGGATCCGGCCGAGTTCGATCCGCGCAAGTACCTCAAGCCCGCGATGGCCGCGATGGCCGAGGTCTGCAAGGCCCGCTTTGAGGCATTTGGCACCGCCGGCAATGCCGACCGGATCACGCCGCTGTCGCTGTCGACCATGGCGCGCAGCTACGCCAACTGATCCCTGATGACCGCCGCCGGATCATCGGCGGCGGTTCCTTTTCAACGGGCCATGCTGCGGGCTGCGACGCGTTCTGCACGGACGGGTGTCGGGGCTTCGGCGCCGACCTGGGACGCGAACCAGGGGATCGTCAGGCCCAGTCCTTCGGACAGCGGCACCTTGGGCTGCCATCCCAGCAAGGTGCGGGCGCGGGTGATATCGGGCTGTCGCCGCTGCGGGTCGTCCGTGGGCAGGGCCATGAACACGGGCTGCGCGACGCCCGGCAGGCGGTCGCGGATGATGTCCACCAGCTCGAGGATCGAGAATTCCCCCGGATTGCCCAGGTTGATCGCGCCCTCGGGGGCCTGCCCCACGTCCATCAGCGCCATCAGACCCCGCACCAGGTCCGAGACATAGCAGAAGGACCGCGTCTGCGTGCCGTCGCCATAGACGGTCATCGGCTGGTCCTGCAGCGCCTGGCAGATCAGGTTCGAGATGATCCGCCCGTCGTCGGGACGCATCTGCGGCCCGTAGGTGTTAAAGATGCGCGCCACCCGGACATCCACCCGACCTTGGCGCAGATAGTCAAAGCACATCGTCTCGGCCGCGCGCTTGCCCTCGTCGTAACATGCGCGGGGACCCGTGCAGTTCACGTTGCCCCAGTAATCCTCGTTCTGCGGATGGGACAGCGGGTCGCCATAAACCTCGCTGGTCGAAGCCTGCAGGTAGCGCGCGCCCTTGGCTTCCGCCAGTTCCAGCAGGTTGCCGCAGCCCAGCACGTTGGTCAGCATCGTATGCACCGGGTCCGCCTGGTACTGCGGCGGAGAAGCGGCGCAGGCGAGGTTGTAGATCTGTTCCACCGGCCCGCTGATGGTCAGGGGCTGCGTCACATCCGCCTCGATCAGGGTGAAGCCCGGGTGGTTGGTCAGCGGCAGAACATTCTCGCGCAGGCCGGACAGAAAGCTGTCCACGCAGATCACGCGATGGCCGCGATAGAGCAGCGCCTCGCAGAGATGCGATCCGATAAAGCCGGCACCGCCGGCGACCAGAACAGTCGGCTTGAAGGTTGTCATCTGCTGCATGCTCAGGCTCCTTGCTCTGCAATGGTCTTGGCCGACGGGGCGGTGGCCTTGAGCGCCCCGATCAGGTCCTGCGCACGGGCGCGGCCGGTATGGTCGTCCAGCACGATCCGCCGCGCGGTGGCGGCAATCCGGTCGCGCGCGGCATCGTCCGTGTCCTGCAGCGCGGCAACCACATCGTCGGTCCCGTCCGCCAAGAGAACGGCCTGCCCTTCGGGCAGCAGGTCAGTCAGGCCGGGCCAGCGGTCCGAGATGATAGGCGTGCCACAGGCCGCAGCCTCGAACAGCCGGACCGAGGGCGACCAGCCCAGCCTGCGCATGGCCTCGCGCGTGATGTTCAGCGTGAACCGCTGCGCGTTGTAGAACTCCGCGTGCTGCGCGGGGGGCAGGTGGTCGATGCGCTCGACATTCGCGGGCCAGTCAATGTCGGACGGGAACATCGAACCTGCCACCACAAAGCGCATCTGCGGCAGGCGGCGGGCAGGTTCGATCAGCAGCGCCTCCAGCCCCGGCTGGCGATCCGGGCTGTAGGTCCCCAGATAGCCCAGGTCCCACCGCCGCGGCACCTGCATCGGGCCATAGGCTTCGGCATCGACGGAACAGTACAGCGCCTGCGGGTTCGGCGTGTCATAGACGTCGCGCAGGCGGTCCAGCACCCGCCCCCCCGAAAACGAGAAATAGGCATCGAACCAGGGCATCTGACGGCGGGCCAGGTAGGTTTCCTCGGCTTGGTCCAGCAGGTCCATCGTGACCGGCGTGTCGATGTCGTAAAAGCACAACCGTTGCAGCGGCAGCCGGTGCAGGGCGTCGATCAGCAGCCGCCCTTCCGGGACATAGGAGCCTACGATGACAGCCTCTGCCGCCCGCAGGTTGTCACCATGGCGATCCAGCGCGGCGTCGATGTCGTCATAAAACTCCAGCTGGCAGAAATCGGGATCGGCCAGGTCCTGATGGTCCTGGTACCAAGGCTGGCGGCGCTCCAGGAACAGCACGCTTTTGCCTTCGGCATGCAGCCCGCGCAGCAGGGCACGAAAGGTCGTCGCATGGCCGTTGCCCCAGGATGAACTAAGCGACAGGCCAAAGATCACGATGTCGGGCGGGGTCATAGCGCCACCTCCGACTGCGGCGCCCGGTGGCGGGAACGGGCCTGCTGCAGCACCTCGCGCAGCTGTTCGGCGCGACGGTCATAGGTATGCTCGGCCAGCACGCGCCGCCGGGCATTGTCGCCGATGACGGCAAAGCGTTCGGCCGGCAGGTTGCACAGCAGGTCGGCCACGTCCTGCCCGTCGCGGGCGACCAGAACCTCCTCGTCCGGGCGCAGGAACAATTCGATCCCCTCCCAGTAATCGGTGATCAGGCAGCCGCCCGCGCCGGCCGCCTCAAAAACGCGGGTGGCGGGGGAAAAGCCGGTGGCGGCCATGCTGTCGCGGGCCACGTTCAGCACCGCGCGCGGCGTGCAGTTGAAGGCGTTGTGATCGGCGGTGCCGACATGGCCGATGCAGCGGACATTGCCGGGCATCTGCTCCTGCTGCCAGCCCGAGCCGCCCAGGATGAAGCGGCGTTCGGGCAGGGCAAAGGCGGGACGCAGGAAGAATTCGGCAACACGCGCCTCGCGGTCGGGCAGGCGGTTGGCCAGAAAGCCAAGATCGGCCTGAAAACGCTCCTGCGGCGGCGCCGGATGATGCGTGTCCGGGTCCAGCGCGTTGTAGATCGGAATGCAGTCCCGCGCACCCAGGGCGCGATAGGCTTCGATCACTGGATCGCCGCCGCCATAGGTCAGGACCAGGTCCAGCTCTGGCAGCATCCGGCGCAACGCGTCATCGGGATTTCCCTGCATGGCGGCCAGCGTCGCGGGCGCGTCCACGTCCCAGAAAACGCGCAGCGCATCCGGGCGGGCGGCGGCCATGACCTGCGTCAGGATCTGGTCGTCGGCATAGCCCACGCCCGACGCCTTGACGACGATGTCGGCCTCGGCGGCGCGGGCGGCGGCTTCGGACAGGCCCTCTGGGGTGGCAGGCCAGACGTTGACGCGGGCCCAGTCCGGCACCTCGATGTCGCGATGCGATTGGCGGTCAAAGGCGTCGGGTTCATGGAAGGTCACGTCAAAGCCGTGGCCCGCCATCGCCTTGATGATGCCGCGGTAATAGGTGGCGGCCCCGTTCCAGTAGCTGGACAGCAGGCTGGAGCCATAGAATGCGACGCGGGTCATGCGGAAACCTCCTTGGCAGGGACCTGTTGCAGGGTTGTCAGGATCGCCAGCAGCTGTTCGACACGATGGTCGCAGGTGTGGCGGTCGAGGATCGTCTGAAGCCCGCGTTGCGCCTGTTCGGCCGCGGCGGCAGGGTCGTTCAACAGCAGGCGCAGTTGTTGGCGCATCTGCTGACCGTTGCCGACAAAGCGGATGTCGCCCGGCCGGAACAGCCCCTCGGCATCGTCCCAAGGCGCACTGACCAGCGGGATGCCGCAGGCCAGGGCCTCGAAGGGGCGGATGGTGGGGATGCCGGGCAGGGCGGTGACATAAGGCCGGCGCGGCACATGGACGGTAACACGGTGGCGGGCAAAGGCTTGGGGGACCTGCGCATTAGGCATCCAGCCGCGAAAGGCGATGCCTGCCTGCCGCAGGCGGTCCAGCGCATGATCGGGATAGCGCACCCCGTGGACCGAGGCGCGCAGGCCAAGTGCCTCGACCGGGGCGATCAGGAACTCTTCGAGTTCGTCGCTGCGTTCGCCATCGCCCCAGTTGCCGACCCAGATCAGGTCTGCTTCCGGCGCGATATCGGGCAGCGGGTGGAACAAGGTCGTGTCGGCCGCTTCGTGCCAGCTGAACACCTGCCGGCCCCAGCCCGCCTTCAGGTACTGCTCGCGCAGCGCCTCGCCAAAGGCCAGAACGCCGTCATAGCCTGCAAGGTCCATGCCCCCGATCTCGTCCCCCGCGCTGACCGCGCGGTGGTGGGTGTCGTGAAACAGCAGCGTGAAGCGCCCGCCCTGCTGGCGGTGGCGACCAATGCGGGCCACCAGTGCGGGATCGGTCCATTCATGGACCACCACCACATCGGCCTGATCCAGCGTCGCTTCATGGTCGAAATCCGCGTCGTGGGTCTGCCAGCGCAGGTCCGGGAAGGTCTGCGCAAAGTCGTCCAGCGCCGCCTGGCCCCCGTCAGTGATCAGGTTCTGGCGGCTCCAGCTGTTCTGTGGCTCCAGCGCCAGGGTATGGTGGCCGCGGCTGTTCAGGGCGCGCATCACGCCACGCAGGAAATGGGCGTTGCCGTGGTTCCAATCCGAGACAAGCGAATGGGTGTAGAACAGAAAGCGCATCATCTTCATCCTGTTGCGGTTCTGGCCGAGGCCCGTTGGGCGACAAGGCTGCCGTAAAGCCGCAGCATCGCGGCCGTCTGATGTTGGGGGGCATAGCGTTCTGCCTGCCGACACGCGGCCTGCCCCAGCTGCGCCCGCGCCTGCGGGTCCTGCGCCAGCGTATCCAGCGCGGCGGCCAGTGCGTCAGGGTCGCGCGGATCAAAGAAGACCGCCGCGTCTTGCCACAATTCCCGAAAGGTCGGGATGTCGGCCAGAACCAGCGGCGTGGCCGCGCGCGCGGCCTCCAGAATTGCAAGGCCGAAGGGCTCGTAAATCGACGGCGCGCAGAAGATCCCCGTGCGGCAGACATGGTCCAGCGTCCGGTTGTGGGACATCGGCCCCAGGCTGCGGGCATGGTTCAGGGCGATGCCCGCGCCGTTCGGCCCTTGGGTCGCGCCGATCATCGTCACAGGCCAGGCGCTGCGGGCGGCGGCGGCATCCAGCACGGCGCCGTTCTTGCCGTCATCCCACCAGCGGCCGACGGCGGTCACCTCGGCCCGGCGCGGACCCAAGGGCAGGGCGGCCTGGCTGCTGTTGTGAACCACCGCCACCGGCGGCAGGTCGGGATAAAGCCGCGCAACCGCCCGACCCTGGGCCTGGCTAGGCACGACCAGCAGGTCGGCCGCAGCCAGCCCCTGCGCCGTCAAGCTTCGGTTCCAGTCCATTTCAGGCGGAACCCCTGTTCCCCGCACCGCGTCGAACCATGAGGCAAGGCAGGAATGGGACATGGTCAGGACCGGCAGGCCGCAGGTCAGTCCCACCGCCTGCGTCGGCAGGTTCAGGTGCAGCAGGTCCACCTTGTGATCGACTGCCAGTCGGTCAATCCACGCGCCGACAGGGGCGAGGTCGCCGGGGCCGACCGACATCCAGTCCAGGGGCGCGCTGCCCCATTCCAGCGGCCCGACCGCCTGCGCCTCGGCCCGCTGCTGGGACGAGGGCTCGGGGCCCAGACCCGCCAGCACCACCTGAACCCCGCGGGAATGCAGCCCCATCGCCAGATCCAGCGCATAGCGCCAGACACCGCCCACGGCGTCCAGCGTCATCAGGACGCGCAGGCCGGTCATGCCAGCTTCCTTTCCCGCCGCAGCGGCAGACTGCGGTCCATTGCCAGCCACTCCGCCAGATTGCGCAAACCGCTGCGCCAATCCACCTCGGCCCGCCAGCTGGTTGCGGCGGTCAGGGCGCGGGTGTCGGCCACGAACCAAGGCTGGTCGCCCTGCCGCCAATCCGACTGGTCGATCCGCACCTGCCGACCGGTGATGCGCCAGATCTCGTCCAGCACCTCGCGCAGGCTGACGGCGTTCTCAGGGCCGCCTCCCAAATTGAAGGCTTGGCCGGACAGGCGGTCGATCCGGTCCAGCACCGCGCGATAGGCTGCAACCGCATCCTGCACGTGCAGCACGTCGCGCACCTGACGGCCGGTGCCGAAGACGGTCACGGGCTGGTCCTGCAACGCGCGGATCAGGAAATGGGCCACCCATCCCTGATCCTCGGTCCCGAACTGGCGCGGGCCATAGATGCAGCTCATCCGCAGGACGGCGGACGGGATGCCATAGCTTTTGGCGTAATCCAGCACATACTGGTCGGCAACGCCCTTGGAACAGCCATAGGGCGTGCAGAAATCCAAGGGCCGCGTCTCGCCTACGCCATAGGCGGCCAAGGTGTTGTCCAGAGGACCGCAGCGCGTGTCGGTCTCGGCAATCTCAAGGTCGGCCAGGGCGCCATAGACCTTGTTGGTCGAAGCGAAGATCACCGGCAGCCGCCGACCGGTCGCGCGCACCGCCTCCAGCAGGTTCAGCGTCCCTTGGGCATTGACCTCGAAATCCTCCATGGGAGAGGCAAGGCTGGTGGTGACGGCGGTCTGGGCGGCCAGGTGGAACACCGCTTCGGCCTCGGCCGCGACGGCGGTCAGGGTGGGTGCGTCGCGCAGGTCGCCCGGAATCGCGCGCAGCAGGTCACCATGACGCTCGGCCAGCCAGCGCAGGTTGCGCTCGACGCCGGGGCGGCTGAGATTGTCCAGAACGGTCACGCGCTTGCCCTCGGACATCAGCGTGTCGGCCAGGTTCGCACCGATAAAGCCCGCGCCGCCGGTGATCAGAACGCTTTGCTGGACCTTGGCCTCGGCCGGGGTGGTCAGCGAGGTCATCTCGCGCAGCCGCTCGACCCCGCCCTCCATCAGCAGGCGGCCCAGCAGCTTTGGCTGGCCCTCGGCCGTGACCGCGCCCAAATGATAGTGGCGCGGGTCGAACCACAGCCCCTCCTGCACCGCCACATCGCCCGGCACATCCGACCAGGCATACCAGTAAAGTCGGTCGGCCGGTGCCTGCAGCGACCTGACAAAGCGCCGGGCCTGCTCCATCTCGTCCCGGCGCCAGGTGGAATAGCCGGCTTCGGTGATCCAGATGCTGGCGGCCGGGTTGTGGCGGTCAAGAATGCGGCGCATCTCGCCCAGATGCATGTCCCAGCCCCGCCAAGAGGCGGCCTCGCTGTCCCAGGTGCCGGGAAAGCCGTGGAAACCCACCACATCAACGACGCCCAGCACGCCCCGTTCCCCCATCAGGTTCAGCCAGTAGGGGTCAAAGGGCGCCGGCCCCCCCAGCACGGCCTTCCATCCGCGCTGCTGCACCCAATAGGCCGCCCCGCCGACCATCTCGCAGAACAGGTCGAATTCGGGGTCCTCGCGCCAGTCCCAGTCCAGGAGGTTGTTGGGTTCGTTCCACAGCTCGACATGGGTGAAGTGCTGGCCGTGGCGGGTCAGCAGCATGTCCAGGAAGTCCGCATAATCCTTGAGCACCTTGGGTGCGCCGGAACTGCGCCCGGTCCGCGACAGCGACGGCGGCGTATAGTGGACGCAGGGCAGCACCTCCAGGTCGCGGGCCAGGCGCGGCAGCAGCCAGTCGAACCATTCCTGGCCGCCCGGTGCGTGGTACTCTGCCCAGCTGACATGAGTGCGCAGGTGCCGCGCGCCGGAGGCGATCAGCCCCGGCAGCAGCGCCTCCACCCGATCGTATTCGCCGGGGCGGAACCATTCGACAAAGCCGAAATCCGCGCTCATGTGACCAGGCCCCGCTCCTCCAGCTGGCGGCGCATCTGGCTGCCATTGTCGACCGAGGGCTGCCGGCTGACCCATTCCACGAAGGGGCCCAGGCTGTCCTCCAGCCGGTGCTGCGGCTCGAAGCCCAGAAGGTCGCGCGCCTTGGTGATGTCAGCAAAGCAGTTGCGGATGTCGCCAGCGCGGAACTTGCCCAAGATCTCGGGCTGCAGATGCGGGGCACCCATCGCCTCGGCCAGAAGCTCGGCCACCTGGGTGATCGGATAGGCACTGCCCGACCCTACGTTGATGACATGGCCGTTGGCCTCGTCCCGCTCCAGCGCCAAGCGGAAGGCGCGGGCGACGTCGCGGACATGGACAAAATCGCGCTTTTGCTGGCCGTCCTCGAAGATGGTCGGGCGCTGGCCGTTGGCGATGCGCGAGGCGAAATTGGCCAGAACGCCGGTATAGGGGTTCGACAGCGCCTGGCCTGCGCCAAAGACGTTGAACAGCCGCAAGGCCATGGCGGGAATGTTGTAAGCCTCGCCGAAGATCAGCACGGCCTGTTCCTGCTGGTACTTGGTCAGCGCATAGATCGAGGCCAGATCCACGCGCTTGGCCTCTGTCGTGGCCTTGGGCGACAGGGGCGTGCCGTCGCTGGTCGCAGGCTCCCATTTGCCGGCGCGCAGGTCGGCCGGGCGGCGGCGCACCGTTTCATGCAGGCTGCCGTCGGGCGAGGTATAATAGCCCTCGCCATAGACGCTCATCGAGGAGGCGACGACCAGCTTGCGGACCGGGTGGTCGGCGATCGCCTCCAGCAAAACGGCGGTGCCCAAGTCGTTCGCGCCGACATAGCGGGCGATCTCGTACATCGATTGGCCGACGCCGACCTCGGCCGCCAGATGCACGACCGCATCGGCGCTTTTCAGCGCATCCCGCAGCGCATCGGCATCGCGCATGTCGCCCCGGACCACCTGCGCGCCCTGCGGCAGGTCTGCTTGCGCCCCGGCATGGACCTGCTCGATCATGGCGTCGTAAAGGACGACCTCGTGGCCTGCATCCAGCAGTTCCTCGGCCACATGGCGGCCGATGAAGCCGCACCCGCCCGTGATCAATGTCCGTGTCATCCGTGCCCATCTCCTTGTTATCTTACCCCTTTGCGGGCGTCTCGGCCCGGTTGGGGATCTTCTGCTGTGACTTCAGCAGAAACATCATCAGGGCCCCGCAACCTCGGTCGGGAACAATTGTTCCAGCTTCTTGTTCAGGTCCCCGACCATGGCGGCGCGGCCCGTGTCGTCGACCAAGGAAAATGCCGGAGACACCCATGAAGGATGCAAACCCCCACGTCTGGACCCATGCCACTGCCGCCCAAGGGGGGCCTCGCGCCGCCCGGATCGTGGCGCCGGGACAGGTCGAGATCGTGCCGATCACCCCCCGCGACCCCCAGCCGCACGAGGTGCGCATCGTCATCGAAGGCTGCGGCGTCTGCGCCTCGAACCTGGAACCCTGGGCCGGTCCCGACTGGATGGAGTTCCCGCTGGCCCCCGGACAGCTGGGCCACGAGGCGTGGGGCACCATCGAGGCGGTGGGCGGCGACGTGACCGGCCTGACGATGGGCCAGCGCGTGGCCTTTGCCGGCCAGAACGGCTTTGCCACGCATGAAACCGTGCCCGCCGCCGACGTCATCCCTCTGCCCGAGGCGCTGGACGGACAGCCGGTCCCGGCCGAGCCCTTGGGCTGCGCGGTTAACGTTTTTCGCCGCAGCAGCATCCGGGCGGGTGACACGGTCGCGATCATCGGCATCGGCTTTCTGGGCGCGCTTCTGGTGCGCCAGGCCAAGCTGGCCGGGGCGCGGGTCATCGCCATTTCCCGCCGCGACAGTTCGCTGGACCTGGCCCGCCGCATGGGCGCGGACGAGGTGATCGTGATGGACGACCACTGGCGCATCATCGAGGATGTGAAGGGCCTGACCCAGGGCCGGCTGTGCGACGTGGTGATCGAGGTGGTGGGCAAGCAATGGCCGCTGGACCTGGCGGGCGAACTGGTGGCCGAAGGCGGCCGGCTGGTGGTCGGCGGCTATCACCAGGACGGGCCGCGACAGGTCAACATGCAGATGTGGAATTGGAAGGGGATCGACGTGATCAATGCCCATGAACGCGACCCGCAGGTGGTGCGGGGCGGCATGCGCGATGCCGTGGCGGCGGTGGCCGAAGGAACGCTGGACCCCGGCACGCTTTATTCGCGGGTGTTTGCGCTGGAGGATCTGGCCGCGGCGCTGGATGCCACCCGCGACAAGCCGGACGACATGGTGAAGGCGCTGATCGCATGCAATTGAGGATGACCCCCCCGCAGGCGGCGCTGGACCGCCCCCGGATCGCCTTTCTGGGCTTGGGCTGGATCGGTCGGCATCGCATGCAGGCCATGGCCGAGGCCGGCGGCATCGAGATCGTGGCTTTGGCCGATCCCGACCCCGAGGCCGTGGCCGCCGCCGCCGAACTGGCGCCGCAGGCGACCACGGGCGGCACATTGGACAGCGTGCTGGAAGCACGCCCCGACGGCGTGGTGATCGCGACCCCGTCGGCGCTGCATGCCGGGCAGTCGCTGGCTGTGCTTCAGGCCGGGGCGGCGGTTTTCTGCCAGAAGCCGCTGGGGCGCGACGCGACCGAGACCACTTCGGTCGTAGAGGCGGCGCAGGCGGCGGACCGGTTGCTGATGACCGATCTCAGCTATCGCCATGCCACGGCCTTTGTGGCCATGCGCGACCAGATCCGGGGCGGTGAACTGGGGCACGTCCACGCGGTGGACCTGACCTTTCACAACGCCTATGGTCCGGACAAGCCCTGGTTTCGGGACCGGGCGCTGTCGGGGGGCGGCTGCCTGATCGACCTGGGCATCCACCTGGTCGACATGGCGCTGTGGAGCCTTGATCCCGGGGTGCTGCGCTGCGTCGCGGCCCATGCCCGCATAGGCGGCCGTCCGCTGGACGATCCGCGCCATCAGGTCGAGGATTTCGTGCAGGCGACGCTGGAGGCCGAGGATGGCACCATCATCCGCATCGCATGTTCCTGGAACCTGCCCGCCGGGCAGGAGGCGGTGATCGAGATGCAGGCCCATGGCACCCAAGGCGGCGGCCGGGTTGCCAATGTCGACGGCTCGTTCTTCGATTTTGCCGCCTGGCGCCATTACGGGACGTCGCGCGAGCAGATTGCCGGACCCCCGGATGCCTGGGGCGGCCGGGCCGCCGTGGACTGGGCCGCGCGCCTGCGACAGGGGCAGGAGTTCGACCCCGAGGCCAAGCGTCTGGTGACCTTGGCGCAGGTGCTGGACGATATCTATCGGGTGGCCGGCCTGTAGAAGGTTCCCCGGTTATCGCAGCGGAACGGGGCGGCGCGATGGCGGCGCCCCTTTTGCGTCCCTGCAAGCTGACGTCGGGTGAACCTGACCCGCATGGTCGGGAACAAAGCCCCTGCTGCGTGGTTCTGCCGCCCGATGATCCTGCTGCTTCACAGGGTCGCAGATCGTCCCTGGCGGCAACTCTGCTGTTCGCGGTCAGGTCCGACACATTGCACATACCGGAGAACCACATGTTCTATACCGACAACAAGCTTCAGTATCCCGTCCGCGTCGAGACGCCGAACCCCATCTTTGCACGCGCCCTGCAACAGGCGATCGGCGGCGTCGAGGGCGAGATCCGCGTTGCGATGCAGTATTTCTTTCAGGCCTGCGGCGCGCGCGGCAACCCCAAGTACCGCGACCTGCTGATGAACACCGCAGCCGAGGAACTGGGTCATATCGAAATGCTGGCCACGGCCGTCGCGCTGAACCTGGAAGGCGCGCCGCTGAGCATGCAGGAGGAGGCCGCGGGCGACCGCGCCGTCGCCGCCGTGATGGGCGGAATGAACCTCAAGAACCTGCTGTCTGCCGGCCTGTCGGCGATGCCCATCGACAGCGACGGCGTCCCCTTTGACATGTCCCACATCTATGCCAGCGGAAATATCGCGGCGGACATGTCGGCCAACGTGACTGCCGAATCGACCGGGCGCATCCTGGCCGTGCGGCTGTACAACATGACGGACGATCCGGGCATGAAGGACATGCTGTCCTATCTGATCGCGCGGGACACCATGCACCAGAACCAGTGGATGGCCGCGCTGGAGGAACTGGGCGGCACCACCGCCTTCCCGATCCCGAACAGCTTCCCGCAGGCCGAGGAAAAGTCCGAGTTCAGCTATGCCTATCTGGGCTTCCAGGCCGATGGCAGCGCGCCGGTGGCGGGCCGCTGGTCGCAAGGGCCTTCGGTCGACGGCAAGGGCGAGTTCACGACCGAGCCGATGATGCCGATGGGGCAGAAGCCCGACCTGGGCGCCGCCAAGCCCCACAGCGGCGCGCAGTCCGAACAGATGTGAGACTATTCCATGAAGCGACAACTGCCTCTGGGCGGTCTGGCCCTTGCCGCCGCCTCCCGGGTGGCCGCGGCGGCGGCGCGCGGCAAACCCGCGCGTCAGCCGGGGCTGGAGGTGCTGACGACGCATCTGGCAAATCCTGAGCCCGTCACGCCCGTGCCCGGCCAGCGGCTTCGGCCGCGGCGGGACCTGGATCGGTCCTTTGATCCGGCGGCCGTCGCGGTCGAAACCGCTGCGGTGCAGCATCTGGGCTATGTGCCGCCGGTTCAGGCGGGGGTGCTGTCGCGGCTTCTGGACCACGGCGCCTCGGGCTATGCGGTGCTGACGCCCCAAGGCGGGTTGCGCGTCTTCTTGGAAACCTGAACCCACGGGTCTGGCCGGCCGTCACGCCGGCCAGACGCTTTCCCTCATTGCAGCACCGGAGCATCCGATGACGTCTGCGAAACTTGCCCTTGTGACCGGGGGCTCGACTGGGATCGGTCGCCACCTGGCCCAGCTTGCTGCCGAGAACGGGCACGATCTGCTGATCGCTTCCGACGACGCGGCCATTGCCGACATGGAGGGTCTGACGTCCACCGGCGTTACCGTCGAAACCGTCACGGCCGACCTTTCCCGCGAAGCCGGCATGGACGAGCTTCTGGCACGCCTTGGCGCCCGCGTGCCGGATCTGTTCTTTGCCAATGCCGGGCGCGGATTGGGCCATGCCCTGGTGGACCAGCAGGCGGATGACATCCGCCACCTGATCGGCACCAACATCATGGGCACGACCCTGCTGACCCACGAGATTGCGCGCCGGATGGTCAGGCGCGGTTCGGGGCGGATCCTGATGACCGGGTCGATCGCGGGCTATATGCCCGGAACCTATCAGGCGGTCTACAACGCCTCCAAGGCCTACGTGAACATGCTGGCGGTCGCCTTGCGCCACGAACTGCAGGACAGCGGGGTCAGCGTCAGCTGCCTGTCGCCAGGACCCACAGACACAGAGTTCTTCGGGCGGGCCGGGCTGCTGGACACGTCGATCGGACAGGGGCCAAAGGACGATCCTGCAACGGTCGCCAAGGCGGGATACCAGGCCATGATGGCCGGCAAGGAGGAAATCGTTCCAGGTCTGAAGAATAAAAGCATGGTTGCGGCCGCGCATGTGACGCCGAAAGGGGTTCTGGCGGAACAGCACCGCAAGATGGCCAAGCCGCAGGATCCGGCATAAGCAACCCGGCAACCGTGGGCCTATGTGTCCTTCGGCCGCGACGTCCTGCGTTGCGGCCGATCGGTTGATGATCAGGTGTCGTCGCGGTCGTCCACGACCAAGCGCAGGGCACGGTCCGCGCTACGGTCCACGAAGATGACATCCTCCACGGAATGACCTTGGGCTTCCAGATGGTCGGTGATCACGCTGTGGTCCGACAGGTCCTGGCGCAGGCTGGCCAGCGTCTCCTGTGCATCGTCCAGAGCCCGTTCGATGCCTTCACCGGTTTCGCCTTTGTTCAGTTCGCTCAGCATGACCATCTTGATTTTGGTGGAGGCGTCAATGCCCGCAACCGCGGACGAAAAATCGGTTTCGCTGCGCAAGCTGGAAATGACGCGGCTGTGGTTCAGCTCGTCCATCGCCTGGGTGCTTGCGGACGTGTTCGCCGTACCGGCGGTATCCGACATGGTGTTGCTGGGAACCGTTTCAGACGTGGTGGTGACGGTTGTGCCGGTGATGGTCGACAGGCCCGTGCCTGTGATCATGTCCGAGTTCGCAGCGCCGGTGGTGGGCATCACGGTGCCCCCCGCCCCAGTCATGGTCGAACCCACGGGCGTGGCGGCAACCCCGTCTGCGCCTGCCGTGGCCTCTGTTGCTCTGTCGTCGGCCGGAACTTGGCCCGGAGGCGGTGTCGTGCTGTTGGTCTGCGCGTCCACCAACGCGTCCGTGGTCTGGGCCATCGCAGGAAAGGCCAGTGCCGCCGCGATCAGGGCGGCGCAGCCGCTCTGCATCAGGTAAGGTTTCATGCCAGATCTCCTTCTGGTTTGATCTTCCGCGATTGACTAGGTTGGTCGGAACCGGATTGGATCGATGTGTTGCTGACGTGCAGATCAGGCGCCCACTCCCGTTCGTGAAGGCGTCGGCCCCTTAGTGCGTCCCTGCGGACAAAGGCGCTTCGACCAGCGAATGGTGAATCTGGCTGCCGGCAAAAGCCCCGTCCGCCAGGGCCAGGGTTATGGAATGATGCGCCAAGGCGGTGTCTCCGCAGGCATAGGCGCCCTTGACGGTCGTTTCCTTGCAATCGGTCGTCACGACATACTGTTCGGTCGGCAACTCCGACAATTGGCATCCCAGCTGACGCGCCAGCGGGCTGGCCGGGGCCGTGCCGCAGGAAGTGAAGATCCCGGCAAAGGCAAGGCGGCGCCCATCGGTCAGTTCGACCGTCGCCTGATCCGTCACCCGCACCACGGGTGTTTCTTCGATCGCAATCCGGCGGTCCTCCATCTCCTGCCGGCTGGCACGATCGATGGTCAGTGCCTGGTTGGTCAGCAAGGTGACGCGGCCCCAGTCGTTCAAAAGGCGCGCCTGTTCCAGCGAACGGGCACCGATCGCCAGAACGGCAAGCTCGCCCTGATCCAACTCATAGGCATGGCAATAGGGACAGTGAAAGACGCCGGTGCCCCAACGCTCGGCCAAGCCCTCGACATCGGGAAGGCTGTCAACGACGCCGGTGGCGAACAGCAGCCGCCGGCCCCGGTGCGTGGCACAGTCATCGGTGGTGACGCGGAAGTCGTCCAGGACGCCCTGCACATCGACTGCCGAACCTTCGACCCAGGTCAGGGTTGGATAACGCTCGATCTGGCGCCGCGATTCGGCCATCAGGGTCGCGCGGTCCATTCCGTCGGCGCCCAGAACCGAATGGGCGCGGTCTGAAAAGCGGTTGCGCGGCGCGCCTGCGTCGATGACCAGAACCTGACGCCGGGCCCGCAGCAGTTGAAGGGCAGCGGACATTCCCGCATGGCTGCCCCCGATGATGATCGTGTCGTAAGCCATGATGTAAGCCCCTCCTGCCTGCAAGACCGGCCAAACCGGGCCGCCTGCGCCATGAACCGTCCCGGATCGGCTTTGTTCCTTGGGGAAAGCTTCCGCAGCGGATCAAAACCCGCCGTGGCGGGTTGGGTCCCAGATCACCACGGCAGGAGAGACGCCATGACCGAAGATCCCCGCGACAGCCGGGCCGCCATGTTGCGCGGTCTGGTGAACCGCTGTCCCAGCTGCGGCGATGGACGGGTCTTTGCGGGCTACCTGTCGGTGGTTGACCATTGTCCTGACTGCCGCGAACCCTTGGGCGCCTATCCGGCGGCGGACGGACCGGCCTTCTTCACCATCACCATCGTCATGCTGCTGCTGATCCCGATGATCGGCTATGGCTGGGTGCTGTTCCGGTCGGACCCGCTGACCTTGCTGATCGCGCTTGCGGTGCTGACAACGCTGATCACGCTGGTGCTGCTGCGGCTCGTGAAGGGGGCATTTGTGGGCTACCTTTGGGCGCATCACGAACGTGACCGCGGCGCCTGAGGGTTTCGAATGGCAGTTCGATGGAACATATGCAGCGCTGATCGGTTCACCTCGCAGTGATTACCGGGAGCTGAATATGGCAAGGCAAAAGGTTTCGGACAGCGATGTTCCGCAGCAGCCCAAGAAACGCGCGCCCTCGTCGGGCAAGACGCGCAAGGGCAAGGCTTCGGCCACAACGACGATGGACCCGCTGCTGACGGCACTTGCGGCCCAGAGGATCGCGATCGAGGGCGTATCGATCGAGGTCGACGGTGGACGCTTTGCCGCCAAGACGGTCGTGGGCCATCGCGTGCCGGTCGAGGCTGATATCTTTTCAGATGGGCACGACAGCATTGATGCGGTTCTGCTGCATCGTCCTGCCGGCACCGAGATGTTCGCCGAAGTTCCAATGGAATTCGTCGAAAACGACCGCTGGACTGCCGATCTGATGTTGGACAGCACCGGCGTGCACGAAGTGACGATTCTGGCTTGGCGCGACCTGTTCCTGACCTGGCGCAAGGAAGTGGCCAAAAAGCACGCAGCCGGCCAGTCCATCTCGCTTGAGTTGGAGGAAGGGCGCCAGCTTCTGGGACGGGCGCTGGATGGGGAGGGTCGCGCAGACGAGGCGGGCCGTGGTGCCATTGCGGCGCTTTTGGCCGAGGATCAGTCCGCCCCTGCAGGCGAGGATCGCGACGGATTGCGGTTTGCCCGGCTTGGATCGCCCGAGGTGGTCGATCTGATGCGCCGCATCGGCCCGCGCAACGACGCCACGCTTTACAAGCTGCTGCAGGTCTATGCCGACCGCGAGGCCGCCGCCTTTAGCGCCTGGTACGAACTGATGCCGCGTTCGCAGACGGGCGACGAGAGCCGCCATGGCACCTTCGACGACGTGATCGCCCGGCTGCCCTATGTTCGCGACCTGGGCTTTGACGTGCTGTATTTTCCGCCGATCCATCCCATCGGAAAGACGAACCGCAAGGGCCGCAACAACAGCCTGACCCCGGCCGAGGATGATCCGGGCAGCCCTTATGCCATCGGCTCGGCCGAGGGGGGGCATGACGCGATCCATCCTGAACTGGGCAGCTTCGAAGATTTCCGCCGGCTGGTGGATGCCGCCCGCGACCACGGACTGGAGATCGCCTTGGACTTTGCCATCCAGTGTTCGCCCGACCACCCCTGGATCCGCGAACACCCCGAATGGTTCGACTGGCGCCCCGACGGCACCATTAAGTTCGCCGAGAACCCGCCCAAGAAATACGAGGACATCGTCAACGTCCATTTCTATCGCGATGCGCTGCCGGGCCTGTGGTATGCGCTGCGTGACATCGTGCTGTTCTGGGTCGAAAACGGTGTCCGCATTTTTCGCGTGGACAATCCGCACACCAAGCCCTTCCCATTCTGGGAGTGGATGATCGCCGAGGTGCGCACCCTGCACCCGGATGTGATCTTCCTGGCCGAGGCATTCACCCGGCCCAAGGTGATGAAGCGGCTGGCCAAGGTCGGGTTCTCGCAATCATATTCCTATTTCACTTGGCGTAATACTAAGCAGGAACTGACCGAGTACCTGACGGAACTGACACAGGGCGACAGCCGCCACATCATGCGGCCGAACTTCTTCGTCAACACGCCTGACATCAACCCCCGCTTTTTGCAGTCCAGCGGGCGGCCGGGCTTCCGGACCCGTCTTGTGCTGGCCGCAACCCTGGGCGGCAATTACGGCGTCTATAACGGCTTCGAAATCTGCGAGGCGGCAGCGGTGCCGGGCAAGGAGGAATACCTTGATTCCGAAAAGTACCAGCTGCGCGCCTGGAACATGGACCAGCCCGGCAACATCCAGGACGACATCCGCCTGATGAACCGGCTGCGCCAGCAGCATCCTGCGCTGCAGCACTTCACCAACTTGCGCTTCTATGACGCCGGCAGCGACCAGGTTTTGGCTTACGGAAAACGCGCGGGCGACGATTTCGTGCTGATCCATGTCAACCTGGACCCGCACAACGCGCACAGCTTTCACATCGAGGTTCCCTTGTGGGAATTCGGGCTTCCCGACGAGGCCTCCATCGAGGTGCGCGACCTTATCCACGGCAACAGCTTTACCTGGCACGGAAAGTACCAGTGGCTCGAGCTTGATCCCGAAACCCGGCCCTATGCGGTCTGGCAGCTGTTCGCACCGGGGGTGGCACGCTGATGAATGTTCCCATGACACAACAAGACAACCAAGCCAGCTTTGCCGTGCGCGGCGGCATCGACCGTGGGCAGGCGGACTGGTACAAGGACGCGGTCATCTATCAGCTGCACATCAAGGCGTTCATGGATTCGAACGGCGATGGGATCGGTGACTTTGCCGGTCTTATGCAGCGGCTGGATTATGTTCAGGAACTGGGCGTGACGGCAATCTGGCTGCTGCCCTTTTATCCGTCGCCGCTGCGCGACGACGGATATGACATCGCCGATTATCGGTCGATCAACCCGTCCTATGGCGCGATGAAAGACTTCAAGGCCTTTGTGAACGAGGCGCATCGCCGCGGCATCCGGGTGATCACCGAACTGGTCATCAACCATACCAGCGACCAGCACCCGTGGTTCCAGAAGGCCCGTCGTGCCAAGGCCGGCTCTGCCGCCCGCGACTGGTATGTCTGGTCCGACACGGACGAGAAATGGCCTGAAACGCGGATCATCTTTCTGGACACGGAACGCTCGAACTGGACTTGGGACCCGGTGGCGGGGGCCTATTATTGGCACCGCTTCTATTCGCACCAGCCGGACCTGAACTTTGACAACCCCCGCGTGCTGCAGGAGGTGTTGAAGGTCATGCGGATGTGGCTGGACATGGGCGTAGACGGTCTGCGGCTGGACGCGATCCCCTATCTGGTCGAACGCGACGGCACCAACAACGAGAACCTGCCCGAAACGCATGACGTGCTGAAGGCAATCCGTGCCGATCTGGACCAGCACTTTCCAGACCGAATGCTGCTGGCCGAGGCGAACCAGTGGCCCGAGGACACACGCCCCTATTTCGGCGAAGGTGATGAATGCCACATGGGGTTCCATTTTCCGCTGATGCCGCGCATGTACATGGCGCTGGCGCAGGCGGACCGGCACCCCATTACCGACATCATCCGGCAAACGCCGGAGATCCCCGAAAACTGCCAATGGGGCATCTTCCTGCGCAACCATGACGAACTGACGCTGGAAATGGTGACCTCCGAGGAACGCGATTATCTGTGGCAGACCTATGCCGCCGACACGCGGGCCCGGATCAACTTGGGCATCCGCCGCCGTCTTGCACCGCTGATGCAGAACGACCGGCGAAAGATCGAGTTGATGAATTCGATGCTGCTGTCGATGCCCGGAACGCCGATCATCTATTACGGCGACGAAATTGGCATGGGCGACAACTATTACCTGGGCGACCGCGACGGCGTCCGCACGCCCATGCAGTGGTCGGGCGACCGCAACGCGGGCTTTTCGACCGCCAAGCCGCAGCAGCTGTATCTGCCTGCCATCATCGACGCGGTCTATGGCCATCAGGTCATCAATGTCGAGGCGCAGGCCGACGACCCGTCGTCGCTGTTGAACTGGATGCGGCGGATGATCACCGTGCGGCGCCAGCACCCGGCCTTTGGTCGGGGCACCATGACGTTGTTGTATCCCCGCAACCGCAAGGTTCTGGCCTATATCCGTGAACATGAAGATCGGGCCTATCTGTGCGTCGCCAACTTGTCCGATGCCGCGCAGGCGGTCGAACTGGATTTGGGACGCCACCGTGACAAGGTGCCGGTGGAACTGACGGGGCGTTCGGCATTTCCGCCGATCGGCGATCTTCCCTACATGCTGACGCTGCCGGCCTATGGCTTTTACTGGTTTGCCTTGGGCAGTGCGGACGAGATGCCGTCCTGGCACGAGCAGCTGCCGGACATTCTGCCCGAGTTCATGACCCTGACCACCCGCGACGGACGCGTACAGACCGCGCTGAAGGGCCGCGAAGGCGCGCATTTCCAGGACGACGTGCTGCCCAAGTGGCTGCCCCTGCAGCGCTGGTTCGCCGCCAAGGACGAAGCGATCCGGTCAGTCCGCATGACAGCCCTAGGCGAGGTGGAACCCGATCATGCGCTGGTCGCGGTCGAGGTGACGCTGGACGGCGAACAGCACAGCTACTTCCTGCCCCTGTCGGCCCGGTGGGGGGACGAAAACATGCGCCCCGGCGCGCCCAAGCTGTCCTATACCTTGGCCAAGATCCGGCACACGGCACGCGTGGGTGCGCTGGTCGACGGCGCTTATGACGAACGCCTGCCGCATCTGCTGCTGCAGGGGATGAAGGACGATGCCACGCGCGGCGCCCTGAAGTTCCGTGGCAGCGATGCGCTGCGCGAGATCGCCGAACCGGGTGATCCCCGTCAGCTGGGGGTGGAACAGTCCAACATCTCGATCGCCTTCAGCGACCGGATCATCCTCAAGCTCTATCGCCGCCTGCGTGGGGGTGAGCAGCCCGATGTCGAGGTTGCACGCTTCCTGACGGAAACGGCAGGCTATGCCCACACGCCCCGCTATCTGGGACAGGTGACCCATGAGGGTGACGAGCCGACGGTTCTGGCCGCCGCCTTCGCCTTTGTGGCCAACCGGGGCGATGCGTGGAACGGCATCTTCGATGCACTGATGCTGGAGTACAACGAGCATGACTCTTGGCCGTCCGAGCAGGAGCCGGAGCTGTCGGCACCTGCCTTTGACTTCCCGTTGAGCATCGGCAGCCTGCTGGGCGAACGAACGGCACAGCTGCACAAGGCGCTGGCGACGCCGACCGATGATCCGGCCTTCGCGACCGAGGATCTGACGACGGACCACCTGCGCGAATGGACCGAATCCGCCGAGGCCGAGGCCACCGCCATGCTGTCGCGTTTGGAACAGGCTGGCGAAGGGCTGCCCGAAGATGCCGCACCTCTGGCGCGCGAGGTTCTGGACCGCCGCGACGACCTGATGGCGCGCATCCGCAAGGCGGCCGACGTCACGCCCTCGGGCAAGCTGTCGCGCATCCACGGCGACTATCACCTGGGGCAGGTCCTTTTGGCCCAGAACGACGTGGCGATCATCGACTTCGAGGGCGAACCGGCCCGGACGCTGGACGAACGTCGTGCCAAGTCGTCGCCCCTGCGCGACGTGGCGGGCATGCTGCGATCCTTTGATTATGCCGCGCTGTCGGTGGCTGCCCGCCACCGGCACGATGCGCCGGGCGGGGCCGAGCGTGCAACGGCCCGCATCGAGGAATGGCGTCGCACCGCTGCCCGCGACTTCCTGGACGCTTATCGCAGCCATGGCGAAGGCGCCCCGAACCTGCCCGACGACGGCGCGACGATGCAGGCGCTCCTTGATCTCTTTCTGCTGCAGAAGGCGATCTATGAAACCGGATACGAGCTTGGCAACCGCCCGACCTGGGTCGGCCTGCCCTTGCGCGGAATCCTCGATCTTTTGAACGAGGCCACATGACCGATACAGCATCCTTTTCCGAAAGCATGAAAACCTCGGATATCGACGCGATCCTGCGGGGAAACCACCACGATCCTTTCTCGGTCCTGGGGCGGCATGACGGCCATCTGCGGGTCTTTGCCCCGCAGGCGGCCGAGGTCACGGCCGTTACCGAGGCAGGCACGACACCCTTGGAGCGTGTCCACCCCGAAGGATTCTTTTGCGGTCAGGCCCCCGAGGGTGCCTATCGCCTGCGGATGAAGGCCGGCAGCCATGAATGGGAGGTCGAGGACCCCTATCGTTTCGGCCCGGTTCTGGGCGAGATGGACGAGTATCTTCTGGCAGAGGGCAGCCACCGTCGCCTCTATGACAAGCTTGGCGCGCATCCGGTGACCCATGAGGGCGTCGATGGCGTGGCCTTTGCGGTCTGGGCGCCGAACGCCCGCCGCGTCAGCGTCGTTGGGAACTTCAATGCCTGGGACGGCCGCCGCCACCCGATGCGCAAGCGTCTGGGGCCGGGCGTGTGGGAACTGTTCGTGCCGGGCCTGATGCCGGGGGAGGTCTACAAGTACGAGATCATCAGTCCGCATGGCGAACGCATGCCGTTGAAGGCCGACCCGGTGGGCTTTGCCCATCAGCAGCCGCCCGAAACGGCCTCGGTGGTCGAGGGGCTGCCAAGCCACCAGTGGCAGGACAAGGACTGGATGACCGTTCGCGCGGCCCGTCAGGACCGCAAGGCCCCAATCTCGATCTATGAGGTTCATCTGGGGTCGTGGCGGCGGGGTGGAGAAAACGAGATCCTCGACTATGACGCGCTGGCGGATCTTCTGGTGCCTTATGTCACGAAGATGGGCTTTACCCATGTCGAGATGCTGCCGGTCAGCGAACATCCCTTTACCGGGTCCTGGGGCTATCAGCCGATCGGACTGTTCGCGCCGACCAGCCGCTTTGGCACGCCCGAGGCATTCGCCCGGCTGGTTGAACGGCTGCACGCTGCCGAGATCGGTGTGATTTTGGATTGGGTCCCGGCGCATTTCCCGTCCGATGCGCACGGCCTGGCGCAATTCGACGGGACGGCACTGTACGAGCATGCCGACCCGCGCCAGGGATTTCATCAGGACTGGAACACGCTGATCTACAATTTCGGTCGCCGTGAGGTGTCGAACTTCCTGCAATCAAGCGCGCTGTACTGGCTGGACCGCTTCCACATTGATGCCCTGCGTGTCGATGCGGTGGCTTCGATGCTGTATCTGGACTACTCGCGCCAGCCGGGCCAGTGGGTGCCGAACGAATTTGGCGGCAACGAAAATCTTGAAGCGATCTCGTTCCTGCGCGATGTCAACGAACGCGTCCGCCAGGACCATCCCGGTGCCATCACCATCGCCGAAGAATCGACGGCCTTCCCCAAGGTCAGCCGCCCGGTCGAGGACGGGGGCCTGGGTTTCGGGTTCAAGTGGAACATGGGCTGGATGCACGACACGCTGGGATATTTCCGGCGTGATCCCATCCACCGCAGGCACCACCAGCATGACCTGACCTTTGGGTTGGTCTATGCCTTCTCCGAAGACTTTGTGCTGCCGCTGAGTCATGACGAGGTGGTGCACGGCAAGGGGTCGCTGATCGGCCAGATGGCCGGGGACCGCTGGCAGAAGTTTGCGAACCTGCGCGCCTATTACAGCTTCATGTGGACCCATCCGGGCAAGAAGCTGTTGTTCATGGGCTGCGAATTCGCGCAGGAGCGGGAATGGAACCATGATCAGTCCCTGGACTGGCACCTGCTGGAAGATCCCCTGCATGAAGGGATGCAGACCCTGGTTGCCGATCTGAACCGTCTTTACCGCGATCAGCCGGCGCTGCACCGGCTGGATTGCGACCCCGAAGGGTTCGAATGGATCGACGCCAGCGACTCTGCGCAAAGCGTTCTGGTCTATATGCGCAAGTCCGACGACGGGGCGCCGCCTTGCGTGGTGGTCTGCAACCTGACACCCGAACCGCGCTATGACTATCGCGTGGGCGTTCCGCAGGCGGGTCTGTGGCGCGAGGCGCTGAACAGTGACGATGCACGCTATGGCGGCTCAAACCTGGGCAACCACGGCGCAGTTCAGGCTGATGACGCGCCTTGGCATGGCCACGAGCAGTCGTTGCGGCTGACCCTGCCACCCTTGGCGACGATCGTGCTGACCCCGGACGGGACAACCCCAGCATGAGCGAACTGGAAGAGCGTGCCCGCAGCCACGGTATCCAGCCCGAATATGAGGGGATGAACGGCCAGATGCACGAGGCTCCGGCCACAACGCTGGAGCATCTGCTGGCTGCATTCGGCGCCGAACAGGGGGCCGATGGCCCCTTGGCCGAACAGCATCGGATGGAGGCGCACGCCGGCACCCGATGCTATCTGCCGGAAGGCAACAAGCGGGCATGGGGCGTTGCGCTGCAACTGTACCAGATCAGGTCCGAGCGGAACTGGGGCATCGGCGATTTCGAGGACCTTCGGCAGCTGGCAGGCATCTTGGGGCGGGTGGGGGCGGATTTCATCGGCCTCAACCCGCTGCACGCGCTGTTCCTGTCGAACCCGCGTCATTGCAGTCCGTTCTCTCCCTCCAACCGGCGCTTCCTGAACCCGCTTTACATCGCGGTGGACCGTCTGCCCGGTTTCGAGGCCGCGATGGTCGATCCGGCTGAAATCGCTGACCTGCAACAGGCGCCCTTGGTTGATTATCCGGCTGTGGCGGCGCTGAAAGTTCGGGTCCTGCGCCAGATCTGGCAGGCGGCGGGATCGCCCGATGCCTCGGAAACGGTGTTGGCCGAGGGCGGTGCCGATCTGCGCCGCCATGCGCTTTTTGAGGCCGTCTCAGCCTACATGGTGGGGCAGGGGCATGGCGCCGGCTGGACCGCCTGGCCCCAGGACTGGCAAGAGGTGGACGGCCCGCAGGTCACCCGTTTCGCCGAAACCCATGCGGCGGAACTCCGCTTTCACCGCTGGTTGCAGCACTTGGCCGAACGGCAACTGGCCGTGGCGCGCGATGCCTGCGAACAGGCCGGGATGGGTATCGGGCTTTACCTGGACTTTGCCGTGGGCGAAGCGTCAGACGGATCGGGGGCATGGGGCAATGCCCTGGTCGTGCCGGGGGTTCGTATCGGTGCGCCGCCCGACTATTTCAACGAAACGGGTCAGGACTGGGGACTTGCCCCTTTGTCACCTGTGGCCATGGCCGCCAAGCAAGCCGCGCCCTTTGCCGCGCTGATGGAGCAGGCGACCCATCAGGCAGGCGCCCTGCGGATCGACCACGCCCTTGGTCTGTGGCAGCTGTTCCTGATCCCGGACGGCGCAACCGCAGCCCAAGGCACCTATGCCCGCTATCCCATTGCCGACATGCTGCAGGCGCTGGCGCGCGCCTCGTGCCAGAACCGCACCATCGTCATCGGCGAAGATCTGGGCAACGTGCCACCCGGCTTTCGCGACCTGATGGAGCAGGTGGGCATCCTGTCCTATCGCATCCTGTTGTTCGAACGAACCGATGACGGTTTCGTCCGGCCCCAGAATTATCCCCGTGATGCCTTGGCTTGCCTGTCAACGCATGATCTGCCGACCTTTCAGGGCTGGTGGCGGGGCGACGACATCGACCTGCGGCACAACCACGGGCTGATCGGCGACAAGGCGGCGCAGGAACAGTCTGCCTCGCGCCGGACCGAGCGGGCGCAGCTTCTCAGCGATCTGGCCGCGCTTGGCCGCTGGTCCGATGGTGTGCCCGATGCCGACAGCGCGCCCGATGAGCTGGTGACGGCGGTCCACGGGATGCTGGCGACCGCGCCCTCGCGCCTCTTCGCCGCGCGGCTTGAGGACATGACCCGCGAGGTTCATCCTGTGAACATCCCCAGCACGACCGACGAGTATCCAAACTGGCAGCGCAAGCTGGGCGTGACGCTGGAACAGATCCCCGACCTGCCGTTGTTCCGGTCCATCGCGGAAGAATTGCGCGCCGAACGCCCTCGCAACTGAGGATGGTAACCGAGTGGGCGCTGTCGCCCATTCGGCCAGTTTTGCCGCATGCGCCGGTTGCTTCTGCTGATCCTTATGTCCCCCCCTGTTCTTCACGCCGCACCTGTGGCGTGACGTATTAAAGAGCATGATTAGCTGGGGATAACAGCGGGGCGCGGCGCTGCCTGACCGCAATGGAGCCGCTGCTGGCACCGGCGCTGTGTCGCCTGACAACCGGCACGAGGCCCGACCGGTTGGCGGACCCGCCGAACAACCCGACCCTGCCCGCGCCCTTCGGCCGAGGCAGGGCGCAGGACGGCTAAGCCCCTCGCGCCTCGGGTGCGGGGGTGCCGAAGACTTCGGGCTGGTCGATGCGCAGCCGGGCGATGATCTGCTCGATATGGCTCAGATGATTCCGGACGGCAGCCGCGGCACCGATCGGATCGCGCGCGCGCAGGGCAGCCAGGATTTCGCGATGCTCGATGAACGCGGTGGATGCGCCGTAGGACAGCGAGAGATAGCGCGCGCGGTCCATGTGCCCCTTGTTGTCCTTGACCAGCGTCCAGACGAATTCCAGCCCCGCCGAGCGGCAGATATCGTGGTGGAACTGGTCGTCCAGCGCGTGAAATTCGGCCCGCCGGTCGGCCTTGATCGCCGCCTCCTGGTGGTCGATCAACCGGTCCAGCCGGTCCAGATCCACCACGGTCAGGCGCAGGGCGGCGGCGCGCATGGTCGCCTCTTCCAGCGCGCTCCGGATGAAATAGGCCTGCATCACGGCCTCTTCGGAAATCGGCGTGACGGTGGTCGCCCGCTGCGGGCGGATCTGGATAAATCCCAGTTGCGACAGTCGGTAGAACGCGTCGCGGACCGGTTGCCGCGATACGCCCATCTGCGCGGCGACCTCTGCCTCGGACAGCTTGGCGCCGGGGGGCAGTGTCAGGTTCACGACGCGCGCGTAAAGCGCCTCGAAGATCTGGTCGGTGATGGTGCGGGGACGCGCCTCTTCCAGCGACGGCAGCGTCTGGATTTCGCTTGGCGGCATCGCGGCATCCCCGTGTTGACCGATCTCGTAAACTAGCATATTAGAGGATCAGCCTAATGGCAAGCGAGTCGGAGGAGGGCGCGTGGCACTGCTGGCAGAAGATCGACTGTTTCCACTGGAGGGCCGGGTTCGTGACCTGGCGCGGGGCCTTTACAATGGGGTAAGGGACCTGCCAATCCTCAGCCCGCACGGGCATACGGACCCGCGCTGGTTCGCCGAGAACGAGGCGTTCCCGGATCCCGCCCAGCTATTCGTCACACCGGACCACTATGTTTTTCGGATGCTGTGTTCGCAGGGTGTCCCGCTGGCCGATCTGGGCGTGCCGCGCGTTGATGGCGGTCCAATCGAAACCGATGGGCGCAAGATCTGGCGGTTGTTCGCGCAGCATTATCACCTGCTGCGGGGCACGCCGTCGCGGCTGTGGCTGGACCACAGCTTCCAGCATGTCTTTGGCATCGACCGCCGCCTGTCGGCGGAAACGGCCGACTGGTATTACGACCATATCGCCGACTGCCTGGCGCGCCCCGAATTCCGCCCACGCGCGCTGTTCGAGCGTTTCAACATCGAGGCGATCGCCACGACCGAGGCCGCGACCGACGACCTGCGCTGGCACAAGATGATCCGCGACAGCGGCTGGGGGGGCAGGGTGATCACCGCCTATCGCCCTGACGGCGTGATCGACCCAGAGATGTCCGGCTTTGCCGCCAATGTCGCCCTGATGGGCCAGCAGACCGGCTTTGATACGGCCAGCTGGGGCGGTTACCTGGACGCTCACCGTGCCCGCCGAGCCTTCTTCATCGAAGCCGGCGCAACGTCCAGCGACCACGGCCATGCCAGTGCCCGGACCGAGGATCTGCCCCAGGCAGAGGCGGCGGCACTGTTCCAGAAGGCGCTGACCGGCACCTGCACGGCCGAGGAGGCCGACGCCTTCCGCGGCCATATGCTGACCGAGATGGCGCGGATGAGCCTGGAGGACGGGCTGGTCATGCAGATCCATCCGGGATCGCGCCGCAACCATTCCGACCAGGTGATGGCAGTCCACGGCCGCGACAAGGGCTTTGATATCCCTGGCCGCACCGATTACGTCACCGCGCTGCGGCCGCTGCTGAACGCGGTGGGCATGGACCCGCGCCTGACGGTGATCCTGTTCACGCTGGACGAGACGTCCTATTCCCGCGAACTGGCGCCGCTGGCCGGTGTCTGGCCCTGCCTGCGGCTGGGGCCGCCCTGGTGGTTCCACGACAGCGCCGAGGGGATGCGCCGCTTCCGTGAGATGACGACGGAAACGGCGGGCTTCTACAACACGGTCGGGTTCAATGACGACACCCGCGCCTTTTGTTCAATCCCTGCGCGCCATGACGTCGCGCGGCGGGTGGACTGTTCCTATCTGGCCACGCTGGTCGCAACGGGTCGCCTCGCGGAAGACGAGGCACCCGAGGTGGCGCGTGACCTGACCTATGGCCTGGCAAAACGGGCCTACAAACTCTGAACTTCGTATTTGGGAGGATAAGATGAAGTTCCTGATGACAACTCTTGCCGGGCTGCTGGCCTCGGCCAGCCTTGCCGGCGCCTGCGAAATCACGCTGCGTTCGTCCGACACCCACCCGGAGGGTTATCCCACCGTCGAGGGAGTCAAGGCGATGGCCGAAGAGGTCAAGGAAAAGACCAACGGCCGCGTCTGCATCGAGGTGTTCCCCTCGTCCCAGCTGGGCGAGGAAAAGGACACGATCGAGCAGACCCAGTTCGGTGTGATCGACATGGTCCGCGCCAGCTTCGGCTCGTTCAACGACATCGTTCCGGTGACGCAGCTGATGTCGCTGCCCTACCTGTTCAAGTCGGTCGATCACATGCACAACGTGATGGACGGCCCCATCGGCGAAGAGATCGGCGCCGCCTTCGAGGAGCGCGACCTGGTCGCGCTGGCCTATTACGACGGCGGTTCGCGCAGCTTCTACAACTCACAAAAGCCGATCCAGTCGATCGAAGATCTGGAAGGCATGAAGTTCCGCGTCATGCAAAACGACGTCTTCGTCGACATGATGAGCGCGCTTGGCGCCAACGCCACGCCGATGCCCTATGGCGAGGTCTATTCCTCGATCCAGACCGGCGTCATCGACGGGGCCGAGAACAACTTCCCCAGCTATGACAGTTCGGGGCATGCCGAGGTTGCCAAGTACTTCACCCTGGACGAGCATCTGATGGTGCCGGAACTGGTCGCCATGTCGAAGGCCAGCTGGGACAAACTGTCCCCCGAGGATCAGCAGATCCTGCGTGAGGCCGCCCGCAACTCTGCCACCGTCCAGCGCGAGCTGTGGGCCGAGCAGGAGCGCGCGTCGGAGGAGAAGGTGATCGAGGCGGGCGCCGAGATCATTCGCGACATCGACAAGACCCCGTTCATCGAGGCGATGGCCCCGGTCTATGAAAAGTACGTCACCACCCCCGAGGCGCAGGACCTGGTCAAGCGCATTCAGGAAACCGAGTGATCCTTTGGCCGCCTGCAGTTCCGCAGGCGGCCGTTTTCCTTTCTGGGGGCGCAATATGCGCGACACGTTGATCCGACTGGCGGCCGTGACGGGTGCCATCGCCAAAGCGGGGCTGTGGCTTGCAGGGGTGGGGCTGGTTTTGATGACCGCCTTCGTCTTTGCGCAGGTCGTCTTCCGCTATGTTCTTGGCACCAGCCTGTTCTGGGCTGAACCCGCGGCGGTCATGCTGATGGGCTGGTTCATCTTTCTGGGCGCTGCGGTCGGCGTCAAGGAAGGCTATCACCTGTCCTTCGACGTAGGACTGATGGTCGTGCCGGAAGGCTGGCGGCCGTGGTTCCACAGCCTGTCCGACCTTGTCGTCATGGCCTTCGGCGGCGGCATGGCCTGGTTCGGCTGGCAGTTGGCCGCCCGCGCGGCCTCGGGCGAGATTCCGGGGCTTGGCATCTCGCGGCTTTGGGACTTTGCGCCGGTGATTGCCGGGGGCATCCTTCTGATCCTGTTCTCGATCGAGCGCATCCTGCGCCGCGCGGCCGGGCTGAAGACGATGCGCTTTGGCGACATGGACGATGCCGCCGACGGAGAGGTCGATGCCAGCGCTTCGGGCGCGGCGGCGCATGATGTTCTGCAGGGCCAGGCCCCGCAGCGACCGGTCAAGGAGTAGGCCGATGGAATACTGGATTCTTTTCGGCAGCTTTGCCGCCCTTCTGCTGATCGGCACGCCGGTCGCCTTTTGTCTGGGTGGGGCCAGCTTTGCGACCGTGGTCTATCTGGGCCTGCCGCCTGTGGTGGTCTTCCAGCGCCTGAACAGCGGTATTTCGGTTTTCGCGCTGATGGCCATCCCCTTCTTCATTTTCGCAGGCGACCTGATGGTGCGCGGCGATATCGCCCGGCGCCTGGTGGCACTGGCGGGCGCGATGGTCGGCCATCTGCGTGGCGGCCTGGGACAGGTCAACATCATGGCCAGCCTGATGTTCGGCGGCGTCTCGGGCTCGGCCGCGGCTGATGCCAGCGCGGTCGGCGGCCTGATGGTCCCGCAGATGAAAGAACGTGGTTACGACGTCGATTTTGCCGTGAACATCACGGTCGTCAGTTCGATCATCGCGCTGATGATCCCGCCCAGCCACAACATGATCATCTATTCCATCGCGGCCGGCGGGCGGCTGTCCATCGCCGACCTGTTCACGGCCGGGATCATCCCGGGCCTGCTGCTGGCGTTGATGCTGATGGGCGCCAGCTGGTGGGTCGCCCGCAAGAAGGGCTATCCGACCGAGCCCTTCCCAGGCTTGCGTATGCTGGGCGCGCTGTTCGTGTCGGCATTGCCCGGCCTGATCCTGATCGCCATCATCTTCGGCGGCGTACGATCGGGCGTCTTCACCGCCTCTGAAAGCAGCAACATTGCGGTGGTCTATGCGCTGCTGGTGACGGCGCTGGTCTATCGCAGCCTGCCCTGGTCCGAGTTTGTCGAGGCGACCAAAGGCGCCGTGCGGACCACCGCAATGGTGCTGCTGGTGATCGGCACCGCCGCCTGTTTCGGCTGGCTGCTGGCCTATCTGCGCGTGCCGACCCAGCTGGTCGAGATGTTGCAGAACGTCTCCGACAACCCGCTGGTGATCCTGCTGCTGATGAACATCATCCTGCTGATCCTGGGCACGTTCATGGACATGTCGCCGCTGATCGTGATTACGACGCCCATCTTCCTGCCGGTGGCCACTGCCTTTGGCGTCGATCCGGTGCATTTCGGCGTCATCCTGATCCTGAACCTGGGGATCGGGCTTTGCACGCCGCCGGTGGGCGCGGTGCTGTTCGTGGGCTGCGCGGTCGGTCGCATCAGCATCTGGCAGGCAATGCGCACGATCTGGCCCTTTTATGGCGCGGCCTTCGTCACGCTGATGCTGGTGACCTATGTTCCCGCCCTGTCCCTCTGGCTGCCTTCGGTGTTTCGATGAGTGATCCTGTCCGGACCGTTTTGGCCCATTCAGCCGACTTGATGGTCGTCCGCTTCGACTTTGCCCAAGGCGACCAGGGGGCGCTGCACGACCATCCGCATGTGCAGTCGACCTTCGTCCAGTCGGGCCGCTACCGCTTTACCATCGATGAACGTGAATTCGAGGTCGGCCCCGGCGACGCGTTCATCATCCCTTCGGGCGCCCGTCACGGCTGCCTTTGTCTTGAAGGCGGGGTGCTGATTGACAGCTTTACGCCCCGTCGCGACGATTTTCTGTGAAAGGACCTTCCATGACCCATGTCGAAACCCGCCACGCGATCCACCCTGATCACGCCAAGGCCATGGACACTGCCCAACTGCGCCAGCATTTTCTGGTCGAAGGATTGTTTGCAGATGGCGAGATCCGCCTGACCTATACCCATTACGACCGCTTCGTGGTGGGCGGCGCCGTGCCGAACGGCGGCAGCCTGACCCTTGACCAGATCGCGGAAACCAAGACCCCCACGTTCCTTGACCGCCGCGAGATGGGCATCGTCAACATCGGCGAAGCCGGCCGGGTCGAGGCCGCGGGCGAGGCGTGGGACATGGCGCCGGGCGACGTTCTCTATCTGGGCATGGGTTCGGGCGCGGTGACCTTCTCGGGGCAGGGGCGGTTCTACATCACCTCGGCCCCTGCGCATCGCCAGCTGCCCTGCCGCCTGGTGCGTGTCGAGGAGGCCAAGGAGGTCAAGATGGGCGCGGTCGAGACATCGAACAAGCGCACCATCAAGCAGTTCATCCACCCGCTGGTCATGGAAAGCTGCCAACTGGTTCTGGGCTATACCACGCTGGAGGACGGGTCCGTCTGGAACACCATCCCCAGCCACCTCCATGACCGCCGGATGGAAGCCTATCTGTACCACGGGATGGAGCCGCAATCCCGCGTCCTGCACCTGATGGGAGAACCGCAGGAGACGCGCCACCTGTTCGTGGCCAATGAACAGGCGGTCCTGTCGCCGTCCTGGTCGATCCATTCGGGTGCGGGCATTGGCAGCTACACCTTTATCTGGGCGATGGCCGGGGACAACGTCGACTATACCGACATGGACTTCATCCAGCCGGAGGACCTGCGTTGACTGCCTTTTCGCTGGAAGGCCGCACCGCACTGGTGACCGGCGCCAATACCGGCATCGGACAGGCGATCGCGGTCGCGCTGTCGCAGGCGGGGGCCGAGGTCATCGCAAGCGGACGGCGCGATTGCGACGAGACGCTGGCGATGATGGGTGGCGGGCGCAGCCTGACGCTGGACTTTGCCGATCCGATGGCCGCGCGCGATGTCTTTGCCGACCAGCAGATCGACATCCTGGTAAACAACGCGGGCATCATCCGCCGCGACGACGCCGTTGATTTCTCCGAGGCTGACTGGGACGAGGTGATGGACGTCAACCTCAAGGCGCTGTTCTTTACCTGCCAGGCTTTCGCGCGCGCCGCCCTGCCGCGCGGCAGGGGCAAGATCGTCAACATCGCGTCCCTGCTGTCCTTCCAGGGCGGCATCCGCGTGCCGTCCTATACCGCGTCGAAACATGGCGTGGCGGGACTGACCAAGCTGATGGCCAATGAATGGGCCGCAAAAGGGCTGAACGTCAACGCCATCGCGCCCGGCTATATCGAAACCAACAACACCGAGGCGCTGCGCGCCGATCCCGACCGTTCCAAGGCAATCCTGGACCGGATTCCCGCCGGTCGGTGGGGCCGCCCCGAAGATATCGGCCAGACGGCCGTGTTCCTGTCCGCGCCCGCATCTGATTACGTCAACGGCGCCGTCCTGAACGTCGATGGAGGCTGGCTTGCCCGATAGATTGAACCACGCGCCTTCGGACGCACCTGCCGGCATCGTGCATCTGGGCCTCGGCGCCTTTTTCCGCGCCCATGGCGCAATCTATATCGCCGAAGCGATGCAGCGTTCGGGCGGGGACTGGGGCATCGTCGGGGTCTCGCTGCAGTCGCCCGGCACGCGCGACAAGCTGAAGCCGCAGGGCTGGGCCTATACCGCGCTGGAACTGGGACCGCAGGGCGAAACCCCGCAGGTGGTGACCGTGCTGCGCGATGTCCTTGTCGCGCCCGAAAACCCTCAGGCAGTACTGGACGCGATGGCGGCGCCAAGCGTCAGGATCGTCAGCCTGACGGTGACTGAAAAAGGCTACTGTCACGAACCCTCGACCGGCCGGCTTAATGCCGATCACCCGGACATCCGGCACGACCTGGAAAACCCGCTGCCCAAATCCGCACCGGGCTTTCTGGTTCGGGCGCTGGCGGCACGGCGGGACGCGGGCTTGCGTCCCTTCACGGTGCTGTGCTGCGACAACCTGCCGGAAAACGGCCATGTCGTGCGCGGCGTCGTGCTGGATCTGGCGCGCTTGATCGACCCCGACCTGGCGCGCTGGATCGAGGCCCAGGGGGCCTTTCCCTCGACCATGGTGGACCGGATCGTGCCCGCGACGACGCCTGCCGACATGGACCGCCTTGCCTCCCTGACCGGACATCGCGACGAAGCACCCGTCATGCACGAACCCTTCCGCCAGTGGGTGGTCGAGGATAACTTTGTCGACGGGGCCCGTCCTGACCTGGAAAAGGTGGGCGTCCAGCTGGTCGCCGATGTCACGCCTTTCGAGCACATGAAGCTGCGGATGCTGAACGGCACTCATTCCTCGCTGGCCTATCTGGGCTATCTGGCGGGGCACGAGACGATTTCGGACACGGTGGCCGATCCTGTCTTTGCCGCCTTTGTGGACAAGCTGTGGCGGTCCGAGATCATCCCGGCCCTGACCCCGCCCCCAGGCGAGGATCTGGGTGCCTATGCGGATGCCCTGGCCGCGCGCTATGCCAACCCGGCCATTCGGCACCGCAACTGGCAGATCGCCATGGATGGCAGCCAGAAGCTGCCGCAGCGCATCCTGGGCACGATTGCCGAAGGGCGCGCGGCCGGACGTGCGGTTCCGGGCCTGACCTTGGCCGTGGCGGCTTGGATGCGCTATGCGTCCGGGCAGGACGAAAAGGGCGCGGCGATCGAGGTCAAGGACCCGCTGGCCCCGCGGCTTGCGGCGCTGTGGCGCGACGATCCGGCCGACACTGTTGGGGGCTTCCTGGCACTGACCGAGGTTTTCCCGGCAACCTTGCGGGATGATGCGGGCTTTGCCGCCGATCTGACTGCCGCGCTGGAAGGACTAACCGTACGGGGCGCACGCGCCATGGCCGCCGATGTCTGAGCCGCTGGTCATGAACGCCGCCGACAACGTGGCAATCCTGACCGAAAAGGGCATGGCACCCGCAGGCCACAAGGTCGCGCGGGTGGCCATTCCGCAGGGGGCTGCGGTCATCAAGTATGGCCAGACCATCGGTTATGCGACGGCGCCCATCGCTGTGGGGGATCACGTCCACAGCCATAACTGCGCCTTTGGCGTGCATGACCGGGATTACCAGCCTGGCTCGGCGCTGCCGGCGGCCGAAGCGGCGCTGGAGCGTCATCGCGGCAAGGCGCTGACCTTCCAGGGCTATCACCGCGCGGGCGGACAGGTGGGCACGCGCAACTTCATCGCGCTGGTCGCGACGGTCAACTGTTCGGCCACGGTGATCCGTCGCGCCGCCGAAGAACTGCGGATCGAGGGCGCGCTGGCACCCTATCCGAATGTGGATGGGGTCGTGGCCTTTGCCCATGGCACCGGCTGCGGCATGGCCGACAGCGGTCCGGGCTGGCAGGCGTTGCAGCGCGTGCTGACCGGCCATGCGGGCCATCCCAATGTCGGTGCGGCGCTGTTCGTGGGCCTGGGGTGCGAGGTGATGCAGATCGCCCGGATGAAGCAGGAACTGGGTGAGGCTGCGCGCTTTCACGGCCTGACCATTCAGGATAATGGCGGCACGCGGACAACGATCGAGGCGATCAAGGCCCGCGTGCGCCAGATGCTGCCGCAGGTGAATGCGGCCACGCGCGCCCCTGCGCCTGCGGGTGCCCTGAAGATCGGATTGCAATGCGGCGGCTCGGACGGATTTTCCGGGATCACCGCGAACCCCGCGCTTGGCGTGGCCAGTGACATTCTGGCCGCGCAGGGCGCATCGGTCGTCCTGTCCGAAACGCCCGAGATCTATGGCGCGGAACGCCTGCTGCTGGACCGCGCGACCCGGCCGGACCTGGCCGACAGGCTGCTGGAACGCTTGCGCTGGTGGGAGGATTATACCGCCCGGAACGGCGCTTCGCTGGACAACAACCCCAGCCCCGGCAACAAGGCTGGTGGCTTGACCACGATTTTGGAAAAATCCCTGGGGGCGGTGGCCAAGGCGGGCGCGACGCCTTTGAACGCGGTGCTGGAATACGGGGAACCGATCACGGAGCCGGGCCTGAACTTCATGGACACGCCGGGCTATGATCCCGTATCGGCCACGGGACAGATCGCGGGCGGGGCGCAGCTGATCGTCTTTACCACGGGGCGCGGTTCGGCCTTTGGGTCAAAGCCCGCACCGACCATCAAGCTGGCCACCAACGACCGCCTTTATGCCGCCATGCGCGACGACATGGACCTGAACTGCGGGGACATCCTGTCCGGTGTGACGTTGGAGGAAAAGGGCCGACAGATCGTCGACCTGATCCTGCGCGTCGCCTCGGGCGAAGTCACCCGCAGCGAGGATCTGGGCTTGGGCGACAATGAATTCCTGCCCTGGCAAATCGGGGCGGTGGTCTGAAAGCGCCGGGGGTGCCGCACCCCGGCGACATCAAACGACGGTTGGACTTGCGTCGACGGCTTGCGGCACCAGGGCGCCCCGGTGGCGGATGACCTGCCGGCTGAGGTCGTGACCCGCGCGGATCGCAGTTGGGCAATCGGCCCCCCGCAGCCAGGCGGCCAAATAACCGGCATTGAAGCTGTCGCCCGCCGCGGTTGTATCCACGGGTGTTTCGGGCCAAAGATCCGTCAGGGCGCCGGTGCCCGCAGCCCCGCTAAACCACATCGGACCGCCGCCGTTCTTCACGACAACATGCGCGGCACCGCAACCAAGATAGCGGTCGATCGTGGCCTGCGGGTCGGCATCGCCGAAATGGGCGGCCTCGTCATCAAAGCTGGGCAGGATCAGGTCGGCCAGCGCCGCGGCATCCTGGATGCCTTGGCGCATCGTCGTCGCATCCGTCCAGAGCCGCGGTCGCAGGTTCGGGTCGAAAACCACGGTGGTGCCGGCGGCGCGGGCCGCAGCCAAAGCCTCCAGCAGCCGGGCGCGCCCCTCGGGCGGCAGAATGGCCAGGGTGATGCCGGACAGGTAAGCCATGTCGCAGCCGGACAGGGCCGCATCCATTGCGTTGCGGTCGTCCGCCAGCCGCCGGGCCGCCGAACTGTCCCGCCAATAGGCAAAGCTGCGCTCTCCGGCCTGCAGGCTGATGGCGTAAAGGCCGATCTCTCGTTCGGGATCGCGGGCGACATGGGTGATGTCGATCCCCTCGGCAGCAAGGAAATCCAGCATCTGTTGCGAAAAGGCGCCCATGCCGACGCGCGTCAGATATCCGACCGTAAATGCCTCATCCAGCAGCCGCCGCAGATACCAGGCCGTGTTCAGCGTGTCGCCGGCGATGCCCAGACGCCAGAGTTGCGGCTGGTCGGCCTGGGACAGTTCGACCATGGCTTCGCCGATGGACAGGATATGGGTCATGGTCTTTTCCTTTCCGGCAGAACGGGCGCGCCGCGCCTTCGGACCTTCATTCGGTGAAATAATCGGGATGCGCCGCGGCGATCTGCGGCAGTTCGGTCAGCATCTGGCGCAGATGGGTGCGTACCGCGGTTTGTGCGGCATCCCCGTCCCCTTGTTCCAGGGCCGTCAGGATCGCGCGGTGCTGGGCAATGGTGGCGCTGCGGTCAAAGACCCGCATCGACAGGTGCCGCAGGCGGTTCATCTGCGACTTCAGCCGTTCAAGGTCGTTCCAGACCGCGGCCTGACCTGCGGCCAGCGCCATGGCGCAGTGAAAGCGATCGTCGGATGCGATGAATGCTGCCACGTCGCCGGTGATGTTCGCTTGATCCTGCACGTCCAGTTCAGCGCGCATGGCCGCCAGATCGGCGCCTGAGCCCGCGACCATGGCCGCCAGATCGCTTTCGACAGCTTCGCGGATCAGCCGTGCCGACAGGACGGCGCTGACCGAGATCTTGCCGATATAAGTCCCGCGCTGCGGACGCACCTCGGCCAGCCCGTCGCTGGCCAGCCGGATAAAGGCTTCGCGGACGGGTTGGCGCGACAGGCCGATCTGTTCGGCAATCTCGGTTTCCGACAAGCGCGCACCGGGCAGAAGGTCGCCCTGGATGATGCGCTGGTGCAGCCAGTCATGCACCTGCTGTGCAGTCGAGGCGGGCCGTGCAATCATGGTGACTTGGGACATGTCTCCTCCGGCACTCTTGCTATTCCATACTTCCATACAAGTAAAGTGTCTGCCGCTCACGCGGAGTTGCCCTGTGATCGGGAACGTCCAGGGACCGGACACGTTGAGTGAACAGCAACGAAAAGGAGGCTCCATCATGGACCATTCCAACCATCCGCGCCTGACTGACAGCGAATACACCGAAGCGAACCTGACCGGCGCCACCGTGTATGGCCCCGAGGATCAGACCATCGGCACCGTGTCCCATACCCACGGGACGGGCGCTTCGGCTCATGTGGTCATTGACGTTGGCGGCTTTCTGGGCATCGGCGCAAAGCCGGTTCAGGTTCCCGCCAGTCAGCTGGATTTCATGCGCGACGAAAGCGGGACGGTGCATGCCGTCACCAATTGGACCAAGGACGACCTCAAGGCGATGCCGCGCCACGAACACTGACGTCTGAACACAAGGAAAAGAACGCCCGCAGTTCAGATCGGAACTGCGGGCGTTTTGCGTTCAGCATAGGGCTTTCCCGCAGACCCTATGTAACAGCTTTGCAAAAGTCAACGGAACTTCCCCCTGCGCTGCGCCATTAAGCCTTCATGAGGTTCGAGGAGGAGCCGATGATCCCCCATCGCAAGCGCTGATTTGCCGTGCTGCGGTGGAGACGAAGATCGGAATGACGCCTGGCCCCTGACACAAGGCAAAGGATGAACCGATGTTTGACGCGAAAACCGACGCCTATCTTCGCCGTACCCAAAGCACGGCGCGGGTCGCACCCCGTCCCCGCACAGCTGTTGCCGCCGTTGTGGCGGCAAACCTGTCCCTGCTGATGGGGGCGGCGCTTTACTTTCTTCTGTAACCAGACGGGTGGCCGCAACCTAACAGGTTGCGGCCTCGTCCTTGCCCCCGCAAGACTGAGGCTTAATTCTGGGCCGTGCGGGCAAGCAGTTGCTGCACCTTTGGGCCAATGCCGTCCACGATCTGCCGCACGCCTTCGGCGTTGGGGTGAATACGGTCGTCCTGCATCAGGTCCGACAGGGACAGGCCTTGGGATGCCTTGTCGCTGATCGGCCCCAAGAAATCGGGATGAAGCAGCGCGTCCCAATCGGACGCCAGATCCACATACATCGCCTCGAAGTCGCGCTTGAAATCGGGGCCGTAATTGCCCGGCGCCGGCAGGCCCGCCAGCAGGACGGGCACGCCGGCCTTCTGCGCGGCGGTCAGGATCGCTTCCAGGTTTGCACGGCTTGCCGCCGGGTCAATGCCGCGCAGCAGGTCGTTGCCGCCAAGCGCCACGATCAGGGCATCGGGCGCATCGGCCAGGGTCCAGTCGATCCGTGCGGCCCCGCCCGCCGTGGTGTCGCCCGAAACGCCGGCATTGATGACCCGCACGTCATGGCCACGGGTCTGCAGCCAGTCCTGCAGCACGGGGACGAATCCCTGCTCGGCCGGCAGGCCATAGCCCTGCGTCAGACTGTCGCCCATCGCGGTCAGCACCAGCGGCCCAGCCCCAGCAGGCATTGCCGCCAGCAGCAGCAGGCCCGCCACCGCGCCGCGCAGCGTCCGGACCGCGCTGTTGCCAAGCCACCGGACTGCCCCATATCGTGACGGCGCAACGGTCCCCGCCCAGGACGCAAGGAGGCTTTCGATGGCCGATACCGTGATCAGCCTGCGCAACGCCGGCCTGACCCTGCAGGGCAATGCAGGCCCGGTCGAGATCCTGCGCGATATCACGCTGGACGTGCGGCGGGGCGAAACAGTGGGTCTGGTGGGTCCGTCGGGCTCGGGCAAATCATCGCTCCTCATGTTGATGGGCGGGCTGGAACGCGCCACGGGGGGCCATGTCGGCGCCCTTGGCGAGGACCTGACGGCCCTGAACGAAGACGCGCTGGCCCGCTTTCGTCTTGGCAATATGGGGGTGGTGTTCCAGTCCTTCCACCTGATCCCGACCATGACGGCGCTGGAAAACGTGGCGACGCCCCTGGAGCTGGCGGGTCACGCGGATGCCTTTGACCGCGCGGCGGAGGAGTTGCGCCGTGTAGGGCTGGGGCCGCGGCTGGACCATTACCCCGGCCAGATGTCGGGGGGCGAACAGCAGCGCGTGGCCTTGGCCCGCGCGGCGGCCCCGCGCCCTGCGATCCTGCTGGCGGACGAGCCGACAGGCAACCTGGACGGGGCGACGGGACAGGCCATCATGGACCTGCTGTTCGATCTGTCCCGGACCCACGGCGCAACCCTGATCCTGGTCACACACGCCCCCGACCTGGCAGCGCGCTGCGACCGGGTGATCCGGCTGGCAGACGGCCGCATCGCGGGCAAAGACCTGGCGGAAGCGGCCGAATGATCCATTTGAGCCCTTCAGGTTGGACATGATGGGCCTGCGCATCGCCGCACGCATTGCGCGCAGGGAACTGCGGGGTGGGCTGAAGGGCTTCTGGATCCTGCTGGCCTGCCTGGCTCTGGGCGTTGCGGCCATCGCGGCGGTGGGGTCGGTCCGTGCCGCGATCGAGGCGGGGCTGGTCCGCGAAGGCGCAGCCCTGCTGGGCGGCGATGCCGAGGTCAGCCTGACCTATCGCTTTGCCGAACCCGACGAGCGCGCCTGGCTGGAGAGCCGGTCAGAGGCGCTGTCCGAGGTGGTCGATTTCCGATCAATGGCGGTGGTGGGGCAGGGTGAGGCAGCCGAACGCGCGCTAACTCAGGTCAAAGGTGTCGATGCCGCCTGGCCCCTTGTGGGCGAGGCGCGGTTCGATCCGCCGATGACCGTGGACGAGGCGCTTGGCCTGACATCGTCGGGGCGGCCCGGTGCCGCGATGGATGCGCTGCTGAGCGATCGGCTTGGTCTGTCGGTCGGCGACGTCTTTCGCCTTGGTGTGCAGGAATTCCAGCTGACGGCGGTTCTGCTGGCCGAACCCGATGCAGGGGCCGCCAGCTTCGGCTTTGGCCCGCGCACTCTGGTCCTGCGGCGGTCGCTGGAAAACAGCCAGCTGCTGGGGCCGGGCACGTTGTTCGACACGCGCTATCGCCTGATGCTGGCGCCCGGCACCAATCCCGACGCGCTGAGGGCCGAACTGCGCCGCCAGTTCCCCGACAGCGGCGCCCGATGGCGCGACAGCCGCCGGGGCGCGCCGGGGATCGAGCTGTTCGTCGAACGGATCGGCGCCTTTCTGGTGCTGGTCGGGCTGACGGGATTGGCCGTGGGCGGGATCGGCGTCTCGGCTGCGGTGCGCGCCTATCTGGAGCGCAAGGTCCAGGTCATCGCGGTGCTCAAGACCCTGGGTGCGCCCGGCCGAACCATCTTCCAGATCTATTTCCTGCAGATCGGCGCGCTGACCCTGCTGGGGGTGCTGGCGGGGCTGGTGATCGGGGCGGCCGTGCCGTTGTTGCTGGCCCCGCTGCTGGAGGCGCGGCTGCCGGTGCCGGCAATCTTTCGCCTGTATCCCGCCCCCCTGGCGGAGGCCGCGCTGTATGGTGTGCTGACGGCCTTTGTGTTCACGCTGTGGCCGCTGGCGCGGACGCGGCAGGTGCGTGCGGCGGCCCTGTTCCGCGACCTGGGGGACCTATCGAATGCGCGGCTTGGCGCTGGCCCCTGGGCGGCGGTGACCTTGGCGCTGGCGGCGCTGGTGGGCGCCGCCGCGTGGTTTTCGGGCCTGCCCCGGCTGGCGGTCGGAACGGCTGCAGGCATTCTGGCATCCTTTCTGGTGCTGCTGCTGGCGGCGATGCTGGTGCGGCGGCTGGCGCGGGCGGCGGCGGGGGCAGGCTGGGTCCGGGGTCGGACGCCGCTGCGCCTGGCCCTTGGCGCCATCGGCGGCCCGCGCGAGGAGGCGACATCGGTCATCCTGTCCCTGGGGTTGGGGCTGACGGTCCTGGCGGCGGTTGGCCAGATCGAATCGAACCTGCGCCAGGCCATCCGCCAGGAACTGCCCGAACACGCCCCCGCTTATTTCTTCGTCGACATTCAGGGCGACCAGCTGGACCCGTTTCTGGCGCGACTGGAAGCTGATCCTGCGGTCAGAGCGGTCGAAACCGCGCCGATGCTGCGCGGCATTCTGACCCGGATCAACGACCGCCCGGCCCGCGAGGTGGCAGGCGATCACTGGGTGCTGCGCGGCGACCGGGGCGTGACCTATGCCGCCCGCCCGCCTGAAGGCACCGGGATCACCCAAGGCGCCTGGTGGCCCGAGGATTACGCAGGGCCGCCGCTGGTCAGCTTTTCGGACGAGATCGCCCAGGAAATCGGTTTGAAGCTGGGCGACAGCATCACCGTGAACATTCTGGGACGCGACCTGACGGCCCGGATCGCCAGCCTTCGCGAGGTCGACTTCAGCACCGCCGGCATCGGCTTCGTCATGGCGATGAACCCCGCCGCGCTGCAGTCTGCGCCGCACACGCATATCGCCACCGTCTATGCCGCGCCCGAGGCCGAGGCCGCAATCCTGCGCGACCTGGGCGGGCGCTTTCCCAACATCACCGCCGTTCCGGTGCGCGAGGTGATCGACCGCGCGGCCGGTGCCCTGTCGGGGATCGCTGCCGCGACGGCCTGGGCGGCGGGGGCCACGCTGGTCACGGGCTTCATCGTGCTGATCGGCGCCGCGGCCGCCGGGGAACGCGCCCGCGTCTTCGAGGCGGCGGTGCTGAAGACGCTTGGCGCCACCCGGGGCCGCATCCTGCTCAGCTTTGCGCTGCGTTCGGCCATGCTGGGGGCGGCTGCGGCGATCGTCGCGCTGGTGGCGGGTGCCTTGGGAGGATGGGCGGTGATGACCTTGGTGATGGATGCCCCGTTCCGCTTTGATCCGGTCTCTGCCCTGGCCATTATCGCGGGCGGCGTGATCGCGACGCTGGTGGCGGGGCTGGTATTTGCGCTGCGCCCGCTGGCGGCGCGCCCCGCCGCCGTGCTGCGGACCCAGGAATAAGGCAACAGCATGCCCGCGTCGTCCGTGATCTTGGGCGGGTGATCCTGCCGAAGATCTTGAAAATCCGCCCGAACGCGTCAAGATCATGATAATGTCGCAGAGGAGACCCGCATGGGCTCGATCATCGTCGGCTGTCAGATCGCCGGGGCGGTGGCGCTGCTGCTGTTCGGCCTGGGACTGATCCGGGACGGGGTAACCCAAGCCTTGGGCTTTCGGCTGAAGGTCGTGCTGGGTCTGGGCACCCGCACCGGCCCGCGCGCCTTCGTGGCCGGTCTGGTGACGACGCTTGGGCTGCAATCCTCGACCGCGACGGCGCTGATGGTCAGTTCCTTTGTAGAGCGTGACCTGATCCGCACGCGCATGGCGCAGGTCGCGATGCTGGGTGCAAATGTCGGCACCGCGCTGACCGCTTGGTGCGTGACCACGGGTGTGGCCGCGGTGGCACCGGCGCTGCTGCTGCTGGGCTATGTCATGGCGCGACGGACCCGCGCCACGCATGTCGGCATCGGGCGGGCGCTGATCGGCGCAGGGTTGATGTTCCTGTCCCTGTCGCTGCTGTCCGCCGCGACCGAACCGCTGCGCGAGGCGCCAGAGGTCGGCGCCTTCCTGGCCCTGCTGGACAAGGCTTGGCCGGTCGCCCTGATCTTCGCGGCCGGGGTGGCGGCGGTCTGTTCATCGTCGCTGGCGGCGGTGCTGCTGATCTCGTCGCTGGCCCTGTCGCCGGCGCTGACCGTTGTGCTGGTCCTGGGCGCAAACCTGGGCGGTGCGCTGCCGGCGGTGCTGGCCAACCTGCCGGCGCGGGCCGCCGCGCGGCGCGTGACCGTGGGCAATCTCGTGGTCCGGGCCGTCGGCTGCATGGCGGTGCTGCCCTTTGCCGGCACCATTGGCCCCCTGCTGGCCGGGTTCCCCATATCCGGCGGCCTTGCCGTCGAGGTGCACCTGGTCTTCAACATCCTTGTGGCAGCTGCAATCTGGCCCTCCACCGGCATCATCTCGAAGGCAATGTGCCGCCTGATCGTGGATGAGGAACAAAACCACGATCAGGCGCCGCGCTGGCTGGACGACGAGGCGCTGAACACCCCGGCCCTGGCCTTGGCCGGGGCCGCCCGCGAGGCGTTGGCCATCGGCGATACGGTGGAACGGATGCTGGTGCAGGCCCGCACCGCCTTTCGCTCCGACGATCCTGCCCCCTTGGCCGAGGTGGCCGAGCTGGAAGCCCGGATCGACCGACGCCAGCAGGAGGTTAAGACCTATCTGTCCCGCCTCGGCCGCGACGCGGGCGAATCCGAACGGCGCCGGACCATCGCAATTCTCGACTATGTCATCAATCTGGAACATATCGGCGACATCATCGACAAGGGCCTGTCTCCCGAGGTTCGCCAGAAGATCGGGCTGCGCCTGCGCTTTTCCGACGAAGGCTATCACGAACTGGACCGGATGTTCCTGATCAGCCTCGACACGTTGCGCATGGCGCAGACGGTCTTCATGACAGGTGACCGTGATCTGGCGCGGCGGCTGATGGAACTGAAGGTCGAAATCCGCAACATGGAACGCCAGTCCGCGCAGCGCCACCTGATCCGACTGCGCGAAGGTCACGCGGCCAGCCTGGAAACCTCGTCCCTGCACCTGGACATCCTGCGCGACCTGAAGCGGATCAACGCCCATACTGTCGCCGTGGCCCATCCCATCCTGGATGAGGAGGGCCTGCTTGCCGAAAGCCGGCTGCGGCATTTCTGACCTGACGGTCCGGCGCCCGCCCGACGCGGTAAGGGCAGGCTTATGGCAGAAAATTCAACCGGCCGCTGCACCCAGTACCCGTTCGAGCATCTGCCCGAGATTTCGTTTATTCGCCTGATTTTTCTCAGATGAGAGCCTTAACCTAGAGCTTGCCAGAACTTAATGGCCTTGTGACCAATGCGCCTTCCAATCCTGTAGCCGGACATGCAATCATCTCGCGTGATAACCCTGCGAAGGATCGGCAAACTGCCAAGGGCGCAGTAAATAGGTATTTACGACAAAGCCGGCGTTGTCCGATCACAGAAAGGCTGAGCTACTCCCTGAGAATCGAACAGTGCCG
>KZ836048.1 GCA_003255745.1 Paracoccus saliphilus | reverse complement strand
AGCCGCGTCGATCCAGAGCGAGCCATCGAGGTGGGGCCCGCAGGCTCCGTGTTGCTGTCGACCGAGGGCACTACCGGCTGCGAAACCTTGTGAGCGGTGCTTCAACAAATTCGAGAACGCTCGACGCGTCGCCGCTCGCCACGATAAAACCACTAAAAGCTTTCTGGGCTTCATCGACATCACGTCGATCCGCTTCTGGCTCCGCAGACTGTCAACATGACCTGGGCGATATCACGAACTTTTCCCTCAGCACTTTCGCTGTTGAGGCGCATCTGAGGTGCTGTTCGTTAGAAACTACGCCCTATGGACCAAGAATTTACTGCTACTGGCGCTGCCTTTAGTAGGCCAATCGTCTTTAAATCTAAGAAATGCAGTTTATAAGTGTGTGCCGTGATTAAGATAACTGTTACGATAACTATCTAATATCACATCTCTTGCTTTCGCCGAAAGGGTAACCCATAATTCAGCATGGTCCTGCCTATCGCGTCGTCCCATTTGTCCTTGCCTGACCAAGAGGCGCTGGTCGAACTCTATCGGCGCGGCACGCCGGCTAACACGGTGCGGGCATGGGAACGCGACCTGATCTACATCACCGCTTGGAAGCTTGCCGCCTATGATGCCGCCCTTTCTTGGCCTGAGGATGAGGGCGTGGCGCTGCGCTTCATTTTGGACCACGCCAGCGACCTGACAGGGGTCCAATCAACGGCCCGGGACACGGCCCAAGCTTTGATTGCGCAGGGGCTGCGACGCTCTCTGGCCTGCCCCGCGCCTGCAACCTTGGACCGCCGGGTGGCCAGCTGGCGTGCGTTTCACCGGATGAAAAACCTTTCCTCGCCTTTCGACGCGCCGCTGGTGGCGCAAGCGCGCAGCCGCGCGCGGCGGGCAGCGGCCCGGCTTCCGTCACCCAAGTCGGATAATCCGATCACGCGCCCGGTGCTGGAGGACATGCTGGTCAGTTGCGACGACAGCTGCCGCGGCCAACGCGATCGCGCCGCATTGATGCTGGGCTGGGCTTCCGGCGGGCGCCGCCGGTCCGAAATTGTTGCGTTAAACCGCGACGATCTGGACCTGACGGAATGGGGGGCCAAAGGCCTGATCCGCCTGCGTCTTCTGAGTACCAAGACCACTAGGGTAGAGGCTGCGCCGCGCCTGCCGCTCAAGGGTCGCGCCGCTCAGGCCGTGGTAGACTGGCTTGCGGTCGCGCGGATTGAACAGGGGCCGATCTTTCGTCCGGTCAGCCAGGCGGACCGGGTTCTGGACCGCCGTCTGACGCCCGAGGGACTGGCGCGCATCGTCCGCCACCGGCTGCAGCTTGCGGGCTATCCGCCGGGCTTCGCCAGCGCGCACGGACTTCGGGCCGGGTTCCTGACCCAAGCCGCGTTGGACGGCGCGCCCTTGCAGGCAGCCATGCGCCTGTCCCTGCACCGCAGCGCCGCACAGGCGCAACGCTATTACGCGGATGTGGAACTGGCGGATAATCCTGCCGCGAACCTTTTGGGTTAACCCCGAAACGTGAAGCGGCGGCGAGGGTTGGCTGCCCGCCGCCGCATCTCTACTTCCCCGCGGGGAAGGCTACTCGATCTGGTCAAGCATCGCTGCCACAGCCGCCTCTAGCTTGCGTCGGTCCACGGCTGAAAAGTCCCGGGGAAGACGAATTTCCAGCCGGCCATTTGCCGCCGTACATTTTGCGCTGCCCTGGGGGCGCTGCAACTGGAATGTGGTTTTGGCCTTGGCGGCCGATTGTGGCGCTGCCGGGGCTGGCCGGGGTGCATCTTCCGCAGCCGAGGGCTCTGCCCCCTGCCCCGCATATCGCCGCAAAACTCCCAGTTCGTCGGTGATCGACCGCGTATCCCAGTCCTTCAATTCGGACTTTATCGCTGCCACAAGCCCTGGCACCTCGTCGAGCCGCTGCGACAGCGAAAGGCCCAAGGCGCGTGGAATCTCCTGCGGATAGAGCAGCGCCTCGCCCAAACGTTCGACCAGAGGGATGAAATTCCGGATATAGCTGCGTTTTTGATAACCGGCAGATTTGAACAGGATCGCCACGGCTTTTTCAGGATCGTTTTCGGCCGTCAGGGGATCCATAGCGTAATGGACAGCCAACTGCGCCATCTCGGCGAAAGAGATGTCCTTGCGGACCAGATTTTCATCCACCATACGGCGGTAAAGGCTTTCCAGTTGGTCACCGCGCGCGGCGATTCCGGCCGGGATGCGGCCCCATGTCTCGTCGTCGCCGGTTTCCTCCAGCAGCTGGCGATAGGCGGACAGCCTGCGCCAGCCCTGGATCAGCTCGTAACGCCCCTCTCCCGCCGGCTCAACGCGGATCGGGTTCGACAGCCCGACGTCACGGATCGAGGCCACCAGTTCGGCAAGTTCGAAATCTGCCACGGGCTTGCGGTCGCGGATCAGCTTGTGCGCGTCGATGGCATCCAGAGCGATCATGTCGGTGATCAAGCCAGCGCGCTTGAGCCGCACGTGTTCCTGTGCCAATGCGTCGTTTTCAGCACGGATCTGCGCCTCGACCTTGGCGCGGTCACGGGCGGATTCCGCTGTCTCGCTGATGGCGGCGGCCATCGGACCGCGCCTGGACTCGACCTTCCCCGCGGGGAAATCGGTGGCGTCCTCCTCGGGGATGTCGATGTCAAACATGCGGCGCTTGCGGCTCATGCGTGATCCTCCAGTTGCGTCCAGGCGGCCAGGACATGGCCGCGGAATTCCTCATAAGCCTGATCGAAAGTGGCGCGCGCGCGCCGCCAGGTTCCGCGTGTCATCTCACGATAGTCGATTTCGTAGATCGAGCTGAGGAAGCGGCCGGACTGCTCGACCGCGCGGGTCAGTTCGATCGGGTTCGCGGCCAACCGGTCGCCAAAGACCTGGCGGAAGGCACCGAACATCGCCTGGTGCAGTTCGTTCGAAGGCTCAAACCGGGTCATCAGAAAGCGCACGTCCGCAAAGGCCTTGGGCAGGGCAATCTTCCCCGTGGGGAAGTTCTCGAACCCGTGCGACAGATCCTCCAGCGCCTCGGCGAGCTGGCCGATGAAGCTGGTGGTCGAGTCGTATTCCCAGTAGCCGGGGCCCGAAGGGATATAGAGCATATCGGCCGCGAAGACCGCGTTCATCGACTGGTACCCGATGGCGGGCGGGCAGTCGAAAAGGATCAGGTCATAGGCGTCATCGGCAAGGCTGTCGAGAAAGCGGGATACCGCGCCGAAGAAGGTCCATTCGGGGTTCAGGTGGCGGTACTGTGCGCTGGCGAATTCGACAAAGGCGGCATTGGCGCAGCTGGGAACGATGTCAATCGTCGGCCAGGCGGTCGGCTTGATGAAGTCAGAAGGGCGCAGGGTACCCAAGCCCATATCGCGGATCGAGGCTGGCAGCTTCCGGTGGGGCAGGGCGGTCCCGCTTTCGGCCCCGGCGGAGGCCGCGTTCATCCGGTCGGTTTCGCGTTCAAGGTCACGGGCCATGATCCCCCAGACCGTATGATCCTCACCCACGTCGGTCAGGCCCATGCTGTGCGACAAGGTGGCCTGGGGGTCGAAGTCGACAACCAGGATACGGTACCCGTCCAGCGCCGCCGCATGGGCAAAGTGCAGCGCCACTGTGGATTTTCCGGCGCCGCCCTTGAAGTTGGCAATGGCGGCACGAAAAGCTCGCTTGCCTTCGGGGCGCGGCGGCATGAGGGACTTCTTGTTGATGCGCACGCGACGGCGCAACTCGTTCACCTCATCAAGGCTGAACCAGCGCTGGCGGCCGTCCTCCTCGACTTCCCCGAGGGGAAGGTTCGGGTCAGCCGCCAGCTTGCCGCGGAAGGTAGACTGGTTGATGCGGAAGATGAGTTCGGCCACCTCCCAGCTGGAGAAGCGGCGCAAGGTCTTCTCGTTAGCGGGGCTGAAGGTCTGGCGGCGGATCCACCCCTGCATCTTGAGGGATTGGGACTGCAGCCGGGCGAGGTCTTCGTGCGTATACATGTTGTGCCTGTTTTAAAGGACGCAGATTGTTGCTGCTTCCGCTTTTACGCCGCATTTGTGCATTTGGCAAAAGCGTTGTTCAGTAAAGAACCGAAATCAGCGCTTGCCAGCCCCTGTTGCGCGAATCGGGGCCGCAACGGGTGCAAGGCCCGGCTTGGGCGGGCGCAGAGATGACCCTAGAAATAGGGGACGCACCAAGAACCGAAATCAGAAATTGGGGGACAATACCGGATAAATAGAGGACGCCTAAGGTGTCCTCCTATACCATTAATACCGGATTCTTTTGGGGATGCGGGATTAGACCAGTCACCGCAGGACCTACTTGCTTGACAGAATCGAGAAACAGGACGCTAATGCAGTCAGGTTGGCGAAAGACGTTTGGGAGACCACAAGATCCCGGCGCCAGAACAAGGCAGAGACCGGGAGCACCCGGTAAGCAGGAGCGGCAATGCAGGTGACCCGGCCCGTCGGACGCGAGGCGGCGGCTAAGAAATACGACATCCTGTCGGCGCTGATGGCCCACGGGCTCGCGGGTGAGCCACAGATGCAGCGGCTGGTGCTGCGACTGATGTCGCTGATCACCAGCCGCTACAACTGGCAGCGGGACGAACTGACCGTCGGCCAGCGCGAGATCGCGCGGCTGTGGTGCGTCGACGAGCGCACGGTCAAGCGTGACATGGCGCGGTTACGTGCGATGGGATGGGTGGTGGTCAAGCGGCAGGGCGCACGGGGCAGGGTGTCGGTGCTGGGATTGGACCTGCAGCGCATGTTGCTGGACACGCGGCCCGCATGGCCCAACATTGGCGAAGACTATGTCGCCCGGATGAGCGATCGGGACCTGGCCCCAAAGGCCCCTGCGGAGACCGCCAATGTAGTCCCTTTCCGCCGCCACGACAGCGTTACGCAGGAGGGGCTATGGGGCAAGATGCGGGCGCGGCTACTGTCCGAGGACGCGGTGATGTTTGACGCCTGGCTCGCGCCGCTGACCGAAATTGCGGAAGAGGCAGGGCAGGGGGCGACCGTGCTTCACCTTGCGGCACCCTCGCGCTTTCACGCAACCTATGTGCGGACGCACCTATTGGCGCGGCTGCAGATCGCGGCGCGGCGATGCGATCCATCGGTCCAAACTGTCCGGATCGAGGGGCCTTGATTGAAGTGGTTTCAAGGTTAGCCCAAGGGGCCTAGTCAGGCGGGTCGATTGCCTTTCTCAGAATGGCACGCGCCCGCGAGATGCGGCTTTTCACGGTTCCGATGTCGCAGCCCAAGATCTGCGCGGCATCGATGTAGCTTTCACCGATCACGCCCACCAGCACGATGGCTTCGCGATAGTGTGGCGGCATCCGGTCCAAGGCCCTCCACATCTCGGTGCCCCGCATGTGCCATTCCTGCGTGGCGGGGGTCGACGGCCCGAACGACACGCAGTCGGCCGCGCCGGTCGGTTCACGGGCTGATTTCTTTCGGTTGGTATAAAAGCGGTTGCGCATGATGGTGAACAGCCACGCCCGCATATAGGTGCCGGGCTTGTAGCTATCGGCATGCTCGATCGCGCGCACCAACGTTTCCTGGACCAGATCCTCGGCTTCCGTGGGGTTTCCGCAAAGGGACTGACCGTAGGCTCGCAATGCGCGGACGTGGTCGATTAGGTCGTCTGACATCCCTTTCCTTCCGTCGGCGCGCCCCTGACACTGGCCAATGCCCGACGCCTTTGATCGGTTCCGTGCTGGAGGGGCGGCATGGGCCTTTTGTTCAATTGTTATGCCAAACTTTACGCCGTGGTGCATGGCCTCCGCCGGCGGGCGGGAACATTCCGCCACACCGCCGGTTGGGACCGCCGAAGAGCAACGACATCGCAGCACCAAGAGCAGGAGTTCCTGATGCCAGATTATCCCAAGCCGCCCTTTCCGCCGCAGACCCAGGATCTGCCCGGTACTTTCGCCAAGATGGATCCCGTTCCGGATCACGGCGAAGACAGCTGGCGCGGTGCTGGTCGGCTGGAGGGGAAATGTNGTGCCCTGATCACCGGCGGCGACAGCGGCATCGGCCGTGCCGTTGCCATCGCCTATGCGCGCGAAGGGGCGGATGTCGCCATCGCCTACCTGAATGAGTCCGACGATGCCCGGTCCACGGCCGAACTGATCGAGGCCGCCGGGCGCCGCTGCTTGCGCTTTGAAGGCGATATTGGGGATCCGGCCCATTGCCGCGACATCATCAAGAAGGTGATCGGAGAATGGGGCCAGCTGGACGTGCTGGTGAACAATGCCGCCCACCAGGATCTTTTCGACAGCATCGAGGAGATTTCGGATGACGAATGGCGCAAGACCTTTGCCACGAACATCGACGCCATTTTCTATCTGACAAAGGCGGCGATGCCGCACCTGAAGACGGGGGCCTCGATCATCAACACGGCTTCCATCAATTCAGACCAGCCCAGCCCCGCGCTGCTGGCCTATGCCACGACCAAGGGCGCGATCCAGAATTTTACCATGGGCCTTGCGCAGATGGTTGCGGAAAAGGGGGTCCGTGTGAACTGCGTCGCACCCGGCCCAGTCTGGACGCCGCTGATCCCCGGCAGCTTCGAGGCCGATGCCGTGTCCAAGTTCGGGGCCAGCTATCCAATGAAGCGTCCGGCGCAGCCGGTCGAACTTGCGGCGGCCTATGTCATGCTGGCCGAAGACATGGCCAGCTATGTCTCGGGCGCCACCATTGCCGTCACCGGCGGCAAACCGATGATTTGAACAGAACCGAGAGGTAACAAGATGCGAGGTTCAGCCTCCTTAATATTCGGGATCGGTGTTCTGGCTGGGTTGGCGATTCCGACCCTGCTTCGCACCGCGCCCAGACATGATCCGCACGGGCCGCGCAGCTCCGTGCGGGACGCCGGGCCCGAGCAGATGAAATGTCCGCCGCCCGATTGGGACGAGGTGGACGAGGCCGCGGACGAATCCTTCCCGGCCAGTGATCCACCCTCGACCTATTGAGGGCGGCGCGACACATCGCGCGGGGCGGGCCGGGGCCGGTCTGCCCGGCCGCGTCCTTGATGGAAAGGAAGATCCCATGGCTCAAAAACCCGACACAGCCGAAACGCTGCGCCAAGGCATTGATCACGGTCAGGCTGCTGACAAGGTTGATTACCCCGATCCCGCCGCGGCGCCGCTTGGCACCGATGCCGAGGCCGGGGGCAACCCGGTCACGCCCCGAGAAGCAAAGCTTGCACATGAGCAGGAAATACGGAACCCGCCATCGCAGTCGGACGGTGCCGATGCTGAATTTGGAAGCAAGTGGCGGGTCCTGTTTCCGATCGCCCTTGTGGTGGGGGTACTTCTGCTGCTGCTTTGGGTCTACTTTTGAGCCACTGAACAGTCGACCGAACCGTCCGCGTCCGGAGCACAAGGCAGGTTTGCCTGCGTTTCCGGAGACGGCGCCCCGGCAGCCTGCTGCGCTTGGAGGGCGGCGGCAAGCTGGGCCGTCAGGTCCAGAACACGTTCCGACAGTGGCTCGGCATCCATTGCCGCCCGCAGCGCCGTCAGCGCCTGTCCAAGTCGAGATTCCGGATGACTACACATGTACTTGCTCCACACCAGTCGCGCTAACTTACATCAGTTCGTTATCGCAGGCGAATGGTTCCGCAAGAACCGGCCGGCTGAACGTCGATCTGCGGTCAAAATGTCGCGGGCTTGTTAACGGCCTCTGCACAGCTTCCTGTCAAATTTTGGTGGAGGCTGCATCATCCGGACAGCCGTCTCCGTGTTTTAACCCACTTACAATGCCCATGCTTCGGATCGGAGGCCCGCCAAAATGACAGAAGACGATCGCCACCGCGACGATGCCGTTGACCAGCACCTGGCGCAACTGTGGGCCTTGTACGAGCAGCAGCCGCTGTCCGAGGAACTTCGTGCCCTGGTGGAGCGCCTGCGGGCTGCACTGAAGTCATAAGAACCCCGACCGGCGCTGAAGTCTGCGGAAGTCGCGGGAACATTATTGACCCGTACCGGTTCTGCCGATTTAAAATCAGGCTGCTTTGAATCCTGACGGTGCGGCCCCCTTTGCTCGCCATTGCAAAGCCGCACCCTTTTCGTTGCAGGGTCGAGCTGGGTAAACAACTGACTCTCACGGGACCGAGACGGCCGGTTTATGGCTGCAGGAAAGCTTTCCAGGTAATGCTGTATTCTTGACGCACGCCTCCTGTCGCCCGGTTTCCCTGACTTCAAAGCTTTTCAGACAGCCGCGCGGTCGAACGTTCGCCGGGTCCGGTTGGCCAGTGCCACCAGAGACAGCATCACCGGAACCTCGACCAGAACCCCCACGACGGTGGCAAGCGCAGCGCCCGAATTCAGACCAAAGAGGCTGATCGCCACGGCCACCGCCAGTTCGAAGAAGTTGGACGTGCCGATCAGGGCGCACGGGGCGGCGATCCGGTGAGGCACGCGCAGCGCATAGGCCGCGCCAAAGGCCAAGGCGAAGATGCCATAGCTCTGGATCACGATGGGTACAGCGATCAGCGCGATTACCAAGGGCTGCTGGACAATGACCTGGCCCTGGAGGCCAAAGAGGATGGCAACTGTTGCGACCAGGCCGATAATCGAAAAGGGCCGGATCCGCGCGCAGAAGGTCTGGATGGCCGACGGACTGCCCAGCCAGCGACGCGTCGCAAGGCCCGCCAGCAACGGCAGCAGGACATACAGCAGCGTCGCCAGCACCAGTGTCTGCCAAGGCACCACAATCTGGGTTACGCCCAGCAGGAAGGCCACCAGAGGCGCAAAGGCGACAACCATGATCAGGTCGTTGACGGAAACCTGCACCAGCGTGTAGGTCGCGTCCCCCCGTGCAAGCTGGGACCAGACGAAGACCATTGCCGTGCAGGGGGCGGCGCCCAGCAGGATCAGGCCCGCGATATATCCCTGCGCGTCCTGAGGGTCGATCCAGGGCGCGAAGACATGCTGAAAGAACAGGATGGCCAAGGCCGCCATGCTGAAGGGCTTGATCAGCCAGTTGACTGCCAGTGTGATCAGCAGGCCCCGCGGCTGGCGCGCCACCCCCGCGACCGCGCTCAGATCCACATTGACCATCATCGGATAGACCATGGCCCAGATCAGCACGGCGACGACCAGGTTGATCGAGGCGACTTCGGCCCCCGCCACCGCGCTGACCAGTCCGGGGGCGACGTTGCCGATCAGCAGCCCTGCGCCCATGGCCAGCGCCACCCACAGCGTCAGCCAGCGTTCAAACATGCCCATTGGCATCGTCTCGGTCTGCGTCATGGATCCGTCAACCTTTCCGTTCTTATCGCGGGCAGGATAAGGCGGTGAGGCGTCATCTTCCACGGCGAACCGCATTGGCGCGTCTGATGTGCCAGAACGTATTGAGCCGCGATGGTGGCATGGGTCGGGTCCGGCATCTTTCTGGACCCGAAGCAGGCTTGCGCAGTCGTCTGCAGTCCAACCCTTCACCGCACGGCACGTGAATGCTGAGATCCCGCTCATCGTTGATCAACAGCGCCTGCATTCCAGTGTCTTAAAACGGGATCTTTGTGCGAACCTGAGGGCTGCGTCAGGTCGGCGATGCGTGAATGTGCAAAAGGCGTCTTCAGCAGCATTGCAATGTGATGACATAGCCGATGTCCCGCGCAGCAATATCGGGTGCAGGGCGACGCACAGGTTCATGCTTCTTGACCCTGAATGATGAAAACGGCCCCCTGCTGCAGGTCTTTATTGCGGCTGCCTTGTTCCATGATCTGCATCCAGCAGACCGGGCGGTGAAACGCCATATTAGAAAAGTGAGGTGTAACGGTCAGGCCGAAAACCGGATTCTCCCTTGCCTTAAGGCCGCTGAAGCAGTCGATCCTTTGACTTCTCTGAGATAATCCCAACCGACCAGAAGCTTGAGGCAGACGCTCCCGTTCAAGGGAAACTATTCCGCACCTGAGACTATTTCAGCGGCCTGCTCTCATGATCGTTGTCAAGCCCCTGCTCCATAGCAAATATCCCGGCGGTACCGGGCATGGCCTGGTGTAGATGCGCAAGGTAGGAGAAGGAACTGAAACGACGGTTGAGCAAGCTCTCATACGTGGGTTGGTTGACCCCCCTGACCGTGGTCGCGTCTTGGGGCTGCCTCGGTCCAGGAAGCGAGCGTCGACTGTGTCGGCTCATAACAGGGCACAAGGGTTCCCCACCGCGTTCCGTCCCCAACCTTGCGCATCAGCAGGATCGAGGCGCGTCTTGTCTTGTCACCCCTGGGCCGCGCTGTTGCTTCTGGAAGACGCCGTCAACGTACGATCCCCTAGATCAAGCCGACCATCGCACGGGCAGTAGCGGTGGTAACGACCACCTTGGCCTTCCCTGCCGACATTAGATGCCGGTAACGCTGGCACATCCGCAATTGCCCTTTCCGGGCGATGTCGCGTGCCGCCTTGGGCAGAACTTCAAGCCGGGCGTAAAGCTTCGGACTGACACGCGCCTGCATTCGGTAGCTCCAAGCCCCCTCAATCAGCACCCGTCGGGCAAGTCCGCTGCCGGCCTTGGTGATCCCGCCGCGCCGCACGCTGTTGCCGCTGGAATGTTCGGAGGGCGTAAGCCCGAGATAGGACATTAGGGTCAGTCCCCATAAATTTCGCTTGCAC
>QKYL01000143.1 GCA_003255745.1 Paracoccus saliphilus | reverse complement strand
GCCAATGCCGCGGAGCGGCTTCGTCCTTGGGAGGAAAGCAGTCATGATGCAAGGCGGTATTTTCACGGGGTACTTCCCCTACGATCTCAAGACGACGGCACAGAAGATCCGCGCCCACAACTTCAACACGGTGCAGCTTGACCTGCATTTCAAGGACATCGACGTGTCGGACGGGCAAGTGACGCCCGACAAGTGCCGCACGATCCGCGACACGTTCCGCGACCATCACCTGCCGATCAGCTGCATTTCGGCCTACACAAACATCATTCATCCCGAGGCTGACGCCCGCAAATCGCGTCTGGACCGGCTGAAGGAGATCCTAGCGCACGCACAGCACCTCGGCTCGCCCTATGTAATTTCGGAAACGGGAACGTTCGCGACGGACAGCGATTGGGTCCACCACCCCAAGAACAAGACCGAGGAAGGCTGGGACGACTGCCGGACGGTGATCACCGATCTTGCGCGCTTCGCTTGGGATCACGGCGCCGTCTTCCTGCTCGAGACCTATGTGAACAACGTCGTCGGGTCGGTCGAGGAAACCCTGCGGATGCTCGCTGAGGTGGATCACCCCGGTCTTGGTCTGCTGATGGATCCGACCAACTATTTCGAGGCACACAACCTCGACAGTATGGACGACACGCTAAATCTCGTCTTTGATGCGCTGTCGGACAAGATCTGCATCGCGCATGCCAAGGACGTCAAACGATCCGGCGACGACAAGTCTGAAAAGCATTCCAACATCGGCGACACCGACGCGGCCGAAAGCCATACCTTCCGCGGTGTCGGCGAGATCGAGCTGCCGGCACCGGGCCTGGGCGAGCTGAACTACGATCTGTATTTCAGACGCCTGGCAAAGAAACATCCCAACATCCCGATGATCATTGAGCATCTGGACGAATCCGATGTCGAGCGAGCCAAGGCGTTCATCGACGGGAAATTCCGCGCGAACGGCTGCTGATCCTCACCGCCTCAGACTGCGGGCGGGCGGGATGTTTCCGCCCGCTTACCCGTGAACACCTCGACAAACCAAGGAAGATCTGCATGGTTCAGCTTTACGGAAAAAGCTTCACTCGATCGGACATAGAGGCCGTCAGCGGCGGGCTGTCCCATGCAGCCGGCGTCCGGCTGATGGCGCTGGAGAACGGGCTCGAACGCGGCAACCGGCTGCTGGACTTCCGGTCCGGTTCGGGGCTGCGCTTCACCGTGCTGGTCGACCGCTGCATGGATATTGCCGACTGCGAACATAACGGGCGCGGCATTGGCTGGCACTCGCCCGCAGGTTTTCGCCACCCCTCGCTGTCCGACTACGAGGGTGAGGGTGGGCTTGGCTGGATGCGCAATTTTTCGGGGTTGATGGTGACCTGCGGTCTGGACCACATCCTCTTCATGAACGAGGTGCCCGCCGACAGCTATGTCTACGGCCCCCGCGAGACCGCAAGCCATTCGCTGCACGGTCGTGCCGGAACGATCCCGGCCCATCTGACCGGATACGGAGAACGGTGGGACGGGGATCGCTGCTTCCTGTGGGCCGAAGGCATCGTCACTCAATCCGCCGTTTTCGGCGAGCATCTGGAACTGCACCGCCGGATCGAGATCGAGGTCGGCACCGACGAGATCCTGCTGGCCGACCGGATCGTCAACCGCGGCTTTTACCGCACGCCGCATATGTATTGCTATCACCTCAATGTCGGGCATCCGATCCTGGAAGAAGGCGCCAGATATCTGGCGCCGGTCGAGGAAACGGTCTGGGCTGCGCATGCGGACGATTACGACCGGCAGGGCGTCGGCTACCGGCACATGCCGGGACCGCGTCTGGATTTCCACGAACAGGTCTGGCAGCACGAGATGGTCGCGGATGACACCGGAGAGGTTCCGGTGGCGCTGGTCAACGACCGCCTCGGGATCGGCTTCATGGTGGTCACGCGCAAGGACCAGTTCCCGGCGCAATACGAATGGCAGAATTTCCAGGCCGGCCAGTACGGCTTCGGGATAGAGCCGTCGTCGAACCATGTTCTCGGTAATCTGGCCGCACGCGAGCGGAAAGAGATGATCTGGCTGAACCACGGCGACGAGCGGCGCTACGACAGCAGCTTCGTCATCCTGCCGGATGCCGCAGCGATCGCGCAGGCGGAAACCCGCATCCGGGCCATCCATGATCAGCCCGATACCGACTTTCCTTCCCCGACGAGGAACTTCCGCAAGATCGAGGGCCGCTGATGGGCAGCCTGACCGGACGCCGTATTCTCTATACCGGTGCCGCGGGTGGCCTCGGGCACCAGACGACGCTTGAGTTGCTGGAGGCGGGTGCCGAGATCTGCGCCCTGGATCATGACCTTCACAAGATCGAGCAGCTGCTTGCCGACACGCCTGCCGACAGAAGATCGCAGCTGCACCTCGTGGAGGTCGATCTCGCGGACAGATTGGCACTGGAAACCACCCTTGCCAAGCTTGTCGCGGACGCGCCGCTGGACGCGGTCATCAACAACGCAGCAGTCTATCCTGCGCGACCTTTCGAGGAATTTTCCAACGCAGACCACGATCACGTCCATGCCGTGAATGTGGCGGCGGCGCTGGCCTGCACCAAGGCCGCGCTGCCGGGGATGCGGGCACAGGGATGGGGCCGCATCATCAACATCACCTCGATCACCCTGACCGGAGGATGGGAGAACCTTGCGCCTTATGTTCAATCAAAGGGTGCGCTGCTGGGGCTGACGCGTGCATGGGCGCGCGAATTCGGCAAATGGGGTATCACCGTCAACGCCATAGCGCCGGGCGCGTTTCCCACCGATGCCGAGAAGATCCATCCCGACCCCGAAGGCTACAACGCGATGGTCCTTGACCGGCAGTCGATCAAGCGGCGGGGACATGCCGGCGACATCGCGGCGTCCATCAAGTTCTTCCTGTCCGACGAGGCGGGTTTCATCACGGGTCACTCGCTCGCCGTCAACGGCGGCTGGACGATGCACTAAGGAGACTATCATGGGCATTCTCGACGGGATCACCGTCCTGGACTGTTCGATCGCCATGGCCGGACCGTTCGCCGCGCAACGGCTGGCGGACTTGGGCGCCGACGTCATCAAGATCGAGCCGCTCGCCGGCGAATGGCAGCGACACGCGCCGGCCGGTGGGATCACGGGCAACAAGGTAAACGTCTCGTTCCTGTCGCTCAATCGGAACAAGAAGTCGCTCGCGGTTGATCTCAAGTCCAAGGGCGGCAAAACGGTCCTGAAGAAGCTGGTCGCGACTGCCGACGTCTTCATCCAGAACTACCGCCCCGGTGTCGCCGGCCGGTTGGGCGTGGATTACGGCACGTTGTCCCAGATCAACCCGCGGCTCGTCTACGTCTCAATGTCGGGATATGGCGAGGATGGTCCAAGCGCGACCCGCCCTGGGCAGGACCTGCTGTTGCAGGCCATGTCGGGCGCAATGCTGTCCGCGGGGCGCGAGGGCGAGCCGCCGACGCCGGCCGGTCAATACCTTGTCGATGCCATTACCGCCTATACCGCGTTCGAGGGTGCGCTGGCCGCACTGTTCCACCGCGAACGCACCGGCGAGGGCCAGAAGGTCGAGGTCAACATGCTCGACGCGATCACGACGATCCAGATGCAGGAGCTGTCGGTTTTCACGGTAGGACACAAGGCTCAGGAGCGTTCGGCCGAACCTCATGCGCATGTCTATATCCGCTCGCCATACGGCATTTTTGCAGGCAGCGATGGCAAGTTCCTAGCTCTGGCAATGCCGAACTTTCCAGGCCTTGCGCGGGCGCTGGACGAGCCGCGTTTCGCGGAGCTGGATGAGCTGACAGCAGGATGGGACAACCGCGACGCAACCTTCGCGTTGGTGCGTGAAGCTGTGCTGAAGTTCCCGCGCGACGAGGCGCTGGAACGCTTGGAAGCCGAGGGCATCTGGGTCGGGCCCGTATACGGCTATGCGGATCTGCTTGATGATGCGCAGATCAGGCATAATGGCACATTCATCGAATATGATCACCCTTCCGAAGGTCGCGTCAAGACGCCGGGCTTTCCGATTAGGTTCTCCAAGACCCCGTCCGAGCTGCGCTTCGGCGCGCCGCTGACTGGCCAGCATACGGACGAAGTCTTGGCGGCTGCGGGTTACAGCAACGAAGAGATTGCAGCTCTCGTGTCCGAAGGTGCAGTGGGACGGGGCGAGGTATGAGCTTTCGCGGCCTGACTTGGGACCATCCGCGCGGTCGCAATGCGCTTGAGGCGGCGCAGGCGCAGGGTGGACCGGTGATATGGGACGTCCAGCCGCTGGAAGGGTTCGAAAGCGGGCCGATCGGCCAGCTTTGTGCGCACTACGATCTGATCGTACTGGATCACCCGCATCTGGGCGAGGCTCTGGCGCTGGATTGTCTTCGCCCGCTTGACGAGGTCTTTCCTGCCGAGGAGCTGAGTGCAATGGCGGCGCAGGCGATCGGCCCCAGTACCGAAAGCTATGTCATGGCGGGGCGGCAATGGGCGCTGCCGCTGGATGCCGCGACGCAGGTCATGGTGCGTAGGCCCGACCTGCTGGGCCGACCGCCGGTGACGTGGCAGCAGGTGGTCGAATTATCGCGTTCGACAGGGAAGGTGGCGCTGTCGCTGGCGGGGCCTCATGCGTTTCTATCGTTCCTGTCGGTCGTGCAGGCGATGGACGCGACGGTTTCATTGCGCGATGGCGATCAGTGGATCCCTCGCGACCTTGCGGGCAAGGCGATCGACCTGTTGGCCGATCTCGCGGCACGCAGCCCTGCCTCGGTCGCGCACCTGAACCCCATCGGCATTCTGGAGCATATGTCGGGCGGGCAGGGCGACGTGATCCTGTGCCCGCTGATCTATGGATATGTAAATTACGCCGCACCGTCCCGGAAGATGCCGTTGGCCTTTTCCGATGCGCCGCGGATGCGTGCGGACATGCCGCCGGGTTCAATTCTGGGCGGCACCGGGATCGCCATCTCAAGGAAAACCACGGTCGATCATGCGCTGCGATCTCATCTTCTCTGGTTGATGAGCCCGGATGTCCAAAAGGGCTTTATCCCGGATCACGATGGGCAGCCGGGCAATCGGGACGCTTGGTCCGATCGAAGGGTCAATGAAGCGACCGGAAACTTCTTCTCGGACACGTTCGAGACGCTAGAAGCTGCCGCGATCCGGCCTCGCCACAACGGCTACATCGCGTTCCAAGGCGCAGCTTCGGCGGCGATGCGCGACGGGTTCGACAGCGGATGCGGGGCAGCAACGCTCGCCCAAAGGCTGGAGGAACTGTTCCATGCCTCTCACAAACAGGAGACGCAGACATGAGCGCACCTGACAGCTCACGGGTCGATCCCGACACGCCGTTGACCTTCGACATCGAGGGGCAGGTCGGCATCATCACCTACAACCGTCCCGAAAAGCTGAACGCGATGACGCCCCAGATGGCGGATCTGCTGGTTGCGGCCATCGCGCACTGCAATGCGTCCGACGAGGTGCGGGCGGTGGTTCTGACCGGCACCGGCAAGGCCTTTTGCGCGGGTTCGGACATCTCACTCCTGGATACCTATGCGACAGCGTGGGATTTCCGGAACCGAACCGAATATTGCGACGCACTGCGCAAGCTGCGCAAACCGTCCATCGCCGCGGTTAACGGCTATGCCTTCGGTGGCGGTTTCGAGATGGCGCTGTCCTGCGACATTCGCATCGCAGCGACAACTGCCAGACTGGCCGCCCCCGAAATCAAGCTTGGATGGATCGGCGGCGGCGGAATGACGGCGTTGCTGGCGCAGTCGATCGGACCGTCGAACGCTGCCATGATGATCATGACAGGAGAGCCCGTCACCGCCGAGATGGCCCTCTCGTGGGGGCTGATCAGCGAGGTTCACCCTGCAAGCGAACTTCGGACACGGGCCGTCGAGATTGCCGCCACGATCGCGTCCCGTGCCCCCATTGCTGCAGAGACAGCTAAAAGCAACCTTGCCGCCGCTTTCAACATGCCGCTGGAACAGGCCATCGCCTACGAGCGCGATCTGCAGACGGTGTGCTTCGCAACCGAAGATGCGCTGGAAGGCCGTGCCGCGTTTGCCGCAAAGCGCCCGCCCGTCTTTCGGAGGCGCTAACATGAAATCCACCTTGCGAGCCCTGCTGCAGCAGCGCGAATTTTCGGTATTCGCGATGCTGCTGCTGGTCGCGCTTTATTTGACCTTCAGCAACGACTACTTTTTGTCGCAGCGCAACCTGATGAACGTGGGCAGACAGGCATCGGTCGTCGCCATTGTCGCGCTTGGCCAGGCCTTAGTCATTATCGCGCGCGGATCGATCTGTCCGTGGGGGTCTGTCATCGGCTTTTCGGCCGTCAGTTCAGCGCTTGCCATGCAGGCAACGGGCTCTGACGGGCTGGCGCTGCTTGCCGGCTTGGGGACGGGCACGCTGGCCGGTGCGCTGAACGGCCTCATGGTCACACGCCTGCGGATCAACCCGTTCATCGCGACGCTTGGAATGCTGTCCGTCGCGCGCGGTGTGGCACTGCTGATGACCGGGGGATTTCCCATCCCTTACTCCGGTTGGGCCGAGTGGCTGGGCGCCGGCCGGGTCGCGGGCGTTCCCGTCTCGGTGCTGATCATGATTTTCCTAGTCGTCATCGTGCACGTCATGGCGACCAGAAGCGTGACCGGACGCGAAATCTACGCAGTCGGCGACAATCCCAAAGCCGCAAGACTGGCGGGGATCGATATCGCCAGGACCCGCATGGTCGTGTTCACGCTGACCGGCATGCTCGCAGGTCTCGGAGGCATCATCCTTTCGGGCAACCTTGCCAGCGCCGATCCCAATCTGGGCACGGGATACGAACTGGATGTCATTGCTGCCGTCATCCTGGGCGGCACAGCGCTCTCCGGCGGCCGCGGGTCGATCATCGGCGTGCTGATCGGCGCCATGCTGATGGCGCTCCTGAACAACGCTTTCGTTCTGCTCGGCATCTCAGCCTACTGGCAGGTCGTGACCAAGGGGTTGATCATCATTATCGCAGTCGGCGTGGACGGACTGCAGCGTGGTCGGGATGCCGACGAATAGCCTGAATAGTACCGATGTGGAGGAATAAATCGATGTTCAGAAAGCTTACGGGGGCCAGCGTTCTGGCCGCAGGTCTCTTATTCGCCCCTGCCGTCTTGGCGCAGGATCTGCCGGAGGGTGCAACCGTCGCTGCAAGCACGGCATCCGAGGACCAGGTGCGGATCGCGTTTCTGTCCTTCCAGAACAATCCGTTCTGGGTTCCGGTGACGGAAGGCGCCCACGCAGCGAACGAGTATCTGGCGAACTTCAACGGCAAGGTGGACTTCGTCGATCTCGGCGACGATCTGTCCGCGGAGGCTGTCGTGGTCGGGATCGAGGCGGCGCTGGTCCAGCAATATGACGGCATTGTAGTCGTGCCGATCCTTGACGGGACGGCCCGGATCATTGATGAGGCTGTCGATGAGGGCGTTCCCGTCATCACCATCGTGGCCGAAGGAGCGCAACCGTCCAAGCGCCTGACGTTCATCGGTCAGGATGCCAACGCTGCCGGCGCGCAGATTTGCGAATTCATCCAAGGCAGAATGGACGGCCAAGGCAAGCTTGGTGTCATTACCGGCTATTTCGGAGTAACCCAGCATCAGGCCCGCATGGATGGTGCCCTGAACTACCTTCAGGAGAACGCACCCGAGATCGAGATCGTCGGCCCGTTCGAGAACCGCGACAAGGCCGAGGCCGCCTACAGCCTCGTGCAGGACATGGTCACGGCAAACCCAGATCTCGGCATGATCTACGTGACGGCCGGAGGGCCTTTCGGTGCGGCCAAGGCAGTTCAGGACTTGGGCCTGACCGGACAGGTGGGCGTCGTCGGTTTCGACCGCACCCCCGAGAACATGACCTATATCTCTTCTGGCGAAATGGCGGGCCTGCTCGACCAAGCGCCGTTCCAGCAGGCGTTCGACGGCTCGGTCATGATGTTCAATCACATCGTGGACGGTTACATGCCCGACGACCTCATCACGGTCGAGGGGAATTTGCTGACCCCGGAGTCCGCAAGTTGATGACGCAGCCTGCTTCGAGGGGGGCGGGGTCGCGTTCCCCCCTCCTTACTCTCGATACGGTCGAAAAAAGCTTCGGCTCGAACCGGGTGCTGCAGGACGTGTCCTTCAAAATCCGACCCGGTGAGGTGATCGGCCTTTTGGGAGAGAACGGCACCGGCAAGTCGACATTGATGAACATCGTTGCAGGGGCGCTTACACCTTCGGGCGGGCGTATCCGCTATGCCGACGCCGAGCATCGTTTCGGGTCAATCGCCGAGAGCATTCAGGCAGGCATTGCCTTCGTCCATCAGGAATTGTCGGTCATCGGCTCGCTTTCGGTCGGCGAGAACCTGTTTCTCGGCGACCTGCCGCGCAACCGGGTGGGATTGGTGGACTTCCCGAAAATTCGCCTCGCATCTCGCGCCATGCTCGATGCGATCGGCGCCACCTGGATCGACCCGAAGATGCCGGCCGGCACATTGCGGGCAGGCGAGCAGCAGTTAGTCGAGATCGCACGCGCCGCGGCGCGCAAGCCGCGCCTCCTCATTCTGGACGAGCCGACGTCCTCTCTGACACCGCACGAAGTCTCGGCCTTCCTGTCTTACGTCACGCGGGCGCGGACCGAGGGAACCGCGATCATCTTCATCACCCATCGGCTGGAAGAGGCGATGACGATCTGCGACCGGCTTCTGGTCTTGCGCAACGGGGCAATCGTTGCGGACCGCGTCCCCGGTGAAACCAGCAAGGAGCAGATCATCCGGGACATGACCGGAAAGGACAGCCCCTTTGCCTATCGCGGCAGAGCCCAGCATCAGGGCGACATCGCCCTGAACCTCTCCGGCATCTGTGATGGTGGCCATCTCGAGGACATTTCCCTGACGGTCCGCAAGGCGCTGAACGTCCGCATGACGGATGACCGCCAATTGATCACGACCTTGTCCGGAGGCAACCAGCAGAAGGTGATCTTCGCTCGTGCACTGCTGTCGGATCCGCGCCTGTTGTTGCTGGACGAACCCACGCATGGCGTGGACGTCGGTGCCAAATCGGAACTTTACGAGATCATCCGAAATGCGGCCGATCAAGGATTGTCCGTCATCGTCGCCTCGTCGGAACTGCCCGAGATCACCGCCCTATGCGACCGCGTGGGCGTTCTTTCCAAGGGGCGGCTGGCGGGCGTTCTTGAACGAGATCGGATCAATGATGAGACGCTCTTGCGTCTCGCTTTCAGCGAACACGAGGGACAGGCATGCTAGATTTTGAAACGGGACTTTGGATCGGCCGGGTTTGGCAACCCGAGGCAAGCGGCCCGGCCGTCGTGACCCTGCGCGAAGGCCAGGTGATCGACATCACCGCGAAGGGCGCCGCGACGGTTTCAGAAATCCTCGAGAAGGATCATCCCGCAGAATTCGTGCGGAACGCTTTGGGACGTTCGCTAGGGGAATGGACACAGATCGCGTCCGCAGCGGTGGGTGATCCGGCGGTGGTCCACTTTCTTGCCCCTTGCGATCTACAGGCGGTCAAGGCCTGCGGCGTGACCTTTGCACGTTCCATGATAGAACGCGTCATCGAAGAAAAGGCCGCCGGAGACCCCTCGCGCGCGGAGGCCATCCGAAACCTCATCGGCACCGTGATCGGCGACAGCCTGCGCAACATCAAGCCGGGCTCCGATGATGCGAAGCGGGTGAAAGAGGCATTGATCGCCGAAGGGATGTGGTCGCAATATCTGGAAGTGGGGATCGGACCTGACGCCGAGGTCTTCTCGAAGGCGCAGATCCTGTCATCGGTCGGCACGGGGGCAGAAATCGGCTTGCACCCGATCTCCACTTGGAACAACCCAGAACCGGAGATCGTGCTGGCAGTATCGTCAACTGGACGGATCGTCGGTGCTGCATTGGGCAACGACGTCAATCTGCGCGACGTCGAAGGACGATCGGCATTGCTGCTTTCGAAGGCAAAGGACAACAATGCTTCTTCCGCGATCGGGCCGATGATCCGTTTGTTTGATGATACGTTCTCGATTGACGACGTCCGCAAGGCTGAACTGAGTCTGGAAGTTCAGGGAGAGGACGGGTTCTTGTTGAGGGGGCATTCTTCGATGTCCCAGATCAGTCGCGATCCTGAGGACTTGGTGCGTCAGACGGTGGGACGTCACCATCAGTATCCGGACGGTTTTATGCTCTACCTGGGGACGCTCTTTGCTCCGACAGAAGACCGTGACGTCAAAGGCGAAGGATTCACGCACAAGGTTGGCGATGTCGTCACGATCAGGGCTCTCGGACTAGGTGAACTGCGCAACACAGTTCGGCTATCGACGGAGTGCCCGCCATGGACTTTCGGTGTCGCGGTTCTGATGCGGAACCTAGCTGGACGCGGGCTGATCTAAGCAAAAAGCCTTATCAACTGGATGAAGACGGGGCGGGAAGATTGTGCGTTCGAGTTGAAGCTGGAGAACGGTTCATCGACGAAGTAGGAGAAGGTTAGACAGCAGGCCCGTTCCCTCCGCCAGAACCCCAAGAGCCATATGTTTCCGCGTGTTAGAGGGTAGTGACCACACACGATTGCAACACACGCCAGTTACCCTCGACAAGTTTCCCCGCCTACATAACTCTGCACTATAAGAAACTTGACCTACGTTCGGTGCTCTGCCCCCTGAGAACTGGACCGTTTG
>QKYL01000142.1 GCA_003255745.1 Paracoccus saliphilus | reverse complement strand
CGCTTACCCTACCAGCCAGCCCGCGTGAACCCCGCGGCAGGCGGGAGTTCTGCAACAACACCGACAAGCTGTATAGACAACGAAATCCTTGCGTGGATCGACTGTGATACTGTTCGCCCCCGGCAGCGCCAGTACCTGCCGCCGCCTTGTTCAAGCACAAGATCAGGTCCCAACTGTCTTGCCATCTTTTTGAATGAGAGCCTGCCAAGGATCGTCGCCACCTTCAGGAATGCATCAGGATGACGCGTGTTCTGCGCCCGCTGCAGCAAGCCGAAATAGCTGCCCTAGGCATTGCCAATGTGGACGCTGAATTTCATCCCATGACGCGGTATCCGCGGCGTATCGCCAGCATCTTGGCCAGTAGCGCGCGCATCGTCTGCTCCCAGTACATGTGCTGCAGATGGCGGTGGCTGGCCGAGGGATCACCTTCGCGCAGACAAATCGGCATTTCGTCCAGCCAGTCAGACATGAACGACTTAGGTGCGCGGAACCGCAGCCTGTCGTCGTCGCCCGGCATGCAGGTGCGGTGGAAATCCAGATGCTGCGCCAGCGCCCGGTCCATCAGGCGCCGGAACAGGTCTTCATTCTTGGCTTTGGGCCGATGATCCAGGTTTCAGGTGTGCAATCCGTCACCGGGCAAGGCTGAGCGCCTGTTCCTTCTGGATGACCCCCGTCGACGAGATCGACGGAAGACAGTTTGCATGGTGGGCTCCGGCTATCGACGGGGTGCAACGAATGTCGTGTATTGCCGCCTTGTGCCTGCTTCCCGTCACGCGAATGACCTCCCGCCCGCCGGTGTTGGCTTCACATCCGGCAGGGTATCAGCTGGGCGGCGGGCGCTTGACCGGCAGAGGGGCCTTGGACAGCTGAACCGCCAGAATGCCGATCATGATGATCGCGACGCCGATCACGTCGCCCGCGCCCAGATCCTCGCCTAGCAGCAGGGCAGCCGTTGCCACCCCGAAGAACGGCGTCAGGAAGTGAAAGGTGGCGGCGCGCACCGCACCGATGCGGCCGACCAGCAGGAACCAGACCCAGGTGGCCAGCAGGCCGGGCACCAGCACCGTATAAAGGAAAGCCACCACAAGACGTGGCGTATAGGAAACATCCCATGTCTCTACCCAAGGGGCGATCAGGCCCAAGGTGACCGAACCCACCAGCATCTGCAGCCCCACGACCATCATCACGTTGCCGCCCGAGCTGGCACCGCGCACCGTCAGGGTCGCCACCGCCAGCGCCAATGCGGCGGCAAAGCACATCAGGATTCCCGTCAGGTCGCTACCGCCCTGCAGGCGCGCGCCCATGATGGTCGCCACGCCAGCGACGCCCAGAACCAGCCCCGCGACACCCATCGGGCGCAGGCGTTCCGACATCAGCGTCCAACCCAGGAAGGCAACCAGCAGCGGCATGGTGGCCGCGATGATCGAGGCAAGACCCGCCTCGATCCACTGCATCGCCATCCAGTTCAACCCAAGATAGAGCGCATTCTGGCACAGCCCCAGCACCACCACTGCCCGCCATTGCGCGCGCGTCAGCCCGCGCCAGGTCTGGCCCATGGCCAGCGCGATCAGCACACCGACGCCACCCGACAGGGCAAAGCGAAGTGCCAGCGCCATCAGCGGCGGCGCCTCGGTGACGATCATGCGGGTCGAGGTGAAGGCCGAGGCCCACATCACCGCGAAAGCCAGTCCCATCAGGATTGCGCGGATGTCCATGAACGTGCCTCGCTTGCAGGTGATGCAAGATCGCTAGCAGAGCGATCCGACCTGGGAAAGAGCCAATGAAAAAAGGGCCGCGCCTTGAGGCACGACCCTTGAATCTTTCCGCAACTGCGGGAGATCAGCTGTTGACGCTGTCCTTGAGCGCCTTGGCGATCGTCACCTTGACCTGCTTGTCGGCGGCCTTGGTCATCATCTCCTGGGTCTGCGGATTGCGGACCTGACGTTCGGGGCGGGCACGGCAGGCGATCTTGCCGATGCCGGGCAGGGTGACCGCGCCGCCGGCGGCGACTTCGCGCGTCACGATCGCCACGATCGCGTCCAGAGCGGCCGCAGCCGATTTCTTGTCCGAACCCATTTCTTCGGCGAGAGTCGCCACCAGCTGGGTTTTGGTCATCGGTTTGGCAGAAGCCGTAGCCATGATCTGTCTCCTCTTGCCCTGTTCCACCGGGCCCATCATTAGCGCCTTTTGCGGCATATCGCCTGCTACACACGGTTTTGACGGGCAGATCAAGCCTTTTTCGCCATGCGCGCGAAAACCTGCGTTTGCTGGTGATTTAATGCCGCTGTCACAGAAACGCCGTCTCGCTGAAGGATCGCAACTTGCGGGAATGGATCCGTTCCAGCGGCATGTCGCGCAGCTTTTCCATCGCGCGGATGCCGATCAGCAGATGGTTGGCCACCTGGGTGCGATAGAAATCCGTGGCCATGCCCGGCAGCTTCAGTTCGCCATGCAGCGGCTTGTCGCTGACGCATAACAGCGTGCCGTAGGGGACGCGAAAGCGAAAGCCGTTGGCCGCAATGGTGGCGCTTTCCATGTCCAGCGCCACGGCGCGTGACAGGGACAGGCGATGGACCGGACCGGATTGGTCGCGCAACTCCCAGTTGCGGTTGTCGATGGTGGCGACGGTGCCCGTGCGCATGATGCGCTTCAACTCGTACCCGTCCAGCCGGGTCACCTCGGCCACGGCCTCCTGCAGGGCCACCTGCACCTCAGCCAGGGCCGGGATGGGCACCCAGACCGGCAGGTCGTCGTCCAGCACGTGATCCTCGCGCAGATAGGCATGGGCCAAGACGAAATCGCCCAGCGACTGGCTGTTTCGCAGACCTGCGCAATGCCCGACCATCAGCCAGACATGGGGGCGCAGGACTGCGATATGGTCGGTCGCGGTTTTGGCGTTCGACGGACCGACGCCGATATTGACCAATGTGATCCCCTGCCCGTTCGCCCGCTTGAGGTGATAGGCGGGCATCTGCGGCATCTTGGAGAGGACCGCGACCGGCTGATGCGGATCGCTGATCTGCTGGTTTCCGGGCGCGACAAAGCTTGCATAGCCCAGTGACGGGTCTGCCAAGGCCCGGCGGGCGAAGGCTTCGAATTCGTCCACATAGAACTGGTAGTTCGTGAACAGCACGAAGTTCTGGAAATGCTCGGGCGCGGTGGCGGTGTAATGCGCCAGCCGCGCCAGGGAATAATCGATGCGCTGCGCGGTGAAGGCCGCCAGATGCTGCGTGCCGTCGGGCATCGGGCAGGCCACGCCGTTCACGATGTCGTCGTTCATCGTGTTCAGGTCAGGCACGTCAAAGACGTCGCGCAGGCTGAAATCCAGCACCCCCTCCTGAGGAACGGCCAGGTCGCTTTGCGCGGCCACCGCGAAATGCACGGGAATCGGCGTCGTCGACAGCCCGATCGACACCGGCACCCCGTGGTTCTTGATCAAAAGGCCCACCTGTTCGATCAAATAGTTCCGGAACAGGTCGGGCCGGGTCACGGTGGCGGCATAGCTGCCAGGCTGTACAACGTGGCCAAAGGACAGGCGCGAATCCGTCTTGGTATGGGTGGGCACCGTCAGGCGGATTTCAGGATAGAATGCGCGATAGCGGGCTTGGGGACTGGCCCCCTCCAGAATGCGGGTGAAGTGCCCCAGCAGGAAGCCCGTCGCCTCGTCGTACAGCGCCTGCAGCCGCGCCACCGCCGCATCGGCATCGGTAAAGCCTTCGCGGGCGGGGGTCGGGGGCGTTTCGACCGGCAGGAAGCGGGGATCCGTTGTCATCTGTTCTTGTCCTTCTGCTTGCGCATGACCCTGCCAGTGCGACGGATCGCAGGCAAGCGTCTGGCGCCCGTCTGCGGCCGTCGTTACGGTGCCGTCATGGAGATGCTTGTTTTTGGTCACGGCTATTCCGCCGGTTATCTGACGCCCCTGCTGACGGCACGGGGCTGGAACGTCACGGGCACGACGCGGGCCGACAGGGACCGCGTCACGGCCGCGGGTGCGCATGCCCTGCTGTGGCCGGGACAGGAGGGCGATGTGCGCGCGGCGATCCCGCGGGCCGATGCCATCCTGGTCTCGACCGCGCCGGCCGAGGATGGCGATCCGGTGCTGGCCGCCTTTCGCGACGAACTGTCCCGGGCCCGCCCCCACTGGCTGGGCTATCTGTCCACAACCGGCGTCTATGGCGACCGCGACGGAGGATGGGTGGACGAGAACAGCGTGCTGGACGGATCGGGCCCCCGCGGACAGGCGCGCATCCGGGCCGAGACCGATTGGCAGGACCTTGCGCGCGCCCATGACCTGCCGCTGCACATCTTCCGCCTGGCCGGCATTTACGGCCCCGGCCGCGGCCCCTTCCAGAAGGTCCGCGACGGCAGCGCGCGGCGGATCATCAAGCCGGGCCAGGTCTTTTCCCGCATCCATGTCGAGGATATCGCCCAGGTGCTGCTGGCCTCTATCCAGAAGCCCGCGCCCATCGGGATCTACAACCTCTGTGACGACGACCCGGCCCCGCCGCAGGACGTGATCGCCCACGCCGCCCATCTGCTGGGCCTGCCGGTCCCGCCGGCCGTGCCCTTCGAGGACGCCCGGATGTCGCCCATGGCGCGGTCCTTCTATGCCGACAGCAAGCGCGTGCGGAACGACCGTATCAAGCGGGATCTGGGCGTCACGTTGCGCTATCCCGATTACCGCACGGGGCTGGCGGCCCTGCTGAACGCGGAAGGCTGAGGCCGCGCGCCGCATTGCCTTTGACCCCTTGCCATGCATGGATCACCTCATGACACAGCATTTCGACGTTCTGATCGCCGGAGGCGGGCTGAATGGCCCCACCCTCGCCCTTGCCCTGGCGGATGCGGGCCTTTCGGTCGCGGTCGTCGATCCACGACCCGTGGATGCGCGGTCGGGCGACACGTTTGACGGGCGCGCCTATGCGCTGGCGGTGGCCTCAGTCCGGCTTCTGTCGGCGCTTGGGCTTTGGGAAGAACTGGCCGGCGACAGCCAGCCGATCCGGCAGGTCAAGGCATCGCAGGGCCAACCCGGAGAGGGCGCGGCCCCGTTCTTCCTTCATTTCGACAGCGCCGAGACCGAGGAAGGCCCCGTCGGCCACATGCTGGAGGACCGGTTCCTTTATCGCGCGCTGATGGCGGCCATGGCGGACAAGGTCACGCATTGGCCCGACGTCGCCGTGACCGGACAGCAGCCTGGCCCCGCTGGTGTGACCGTCAGCCTGTCTGATGGCCGGCAGATCACGGCGCGCCTGCTGGTCGGCGCCGACGGGCGCGGCTCGGGCGTGGCGCAGCGCGCGGGCATCCGCCGTCAGGGTTGGGATTACGGACAGACCGCCTTGGTCGCGGCGCTGGACCACGGCCTGCCGCATGACGGCATCGCGCATCAGTACTTCATGTCGACCGGGCCCTTGGCGATCCTGCCCCTGCCCGGCAAGCGCAGCAGCGTGGTCTGGTCCGAAACTCATGCCAACGCGGCCGCCATCGCCGCACTGGACGATGCAGGGTTCCTGTCGGTGCTGCACCCGCGCTTTGGCGATTTCCTGGGCGGCATCGCGCTGGCGGGGCCGCGCTTCAGCTATCCGCTGAGCCTGTCACTGGCCGAACGCTATGCCGCGCCGCGCGTGGCGCTGGTGGGGGACGCAGCCCACGGCGTGCATCCCATCGCGGGCCAAGGGCTGAACCTGGGGCTGCGCGACGTGGCGGCCCTGGCCCAGGTCCTGGTCGACGCTGCCCGCTGCGGCGAGGATATCGGCAGCGAACTGGTGCTGGAGCGGTACCAGGGCTGGCGCCGCTTTGACGCGACCGCGCTGGCGCTTGGCATGGACGGGGTGAACCGGCTGTTTGGGACGGACAACGGTCTTGTTTCAGCCGCTCGCGGCCTTGGCATGGGGCTTGTGACGCGGATTCCGGCCTTGCGCCGGGGCTTCATGCGACAGGCGGCGGGGCTGTCCATCGATCCGATGCCGCGCCTGCTGACCGGGCGGACGCTTTAGCCTTCGGGAGCGTCGGCAATCAACTGTGCTGCATGGGCCAGATCGGCGCGCAGCTGCGCCCGCGCTTCTGGCGCGCGATCGGGGGGCAGCCGCAGAATCAGGCTGGGATGCCATGTGACCAGAACGGGCCCGCCGTCCAGCGCAGGCTCGATCGTGCCGCGGCGGGGCGTCAGGGGGCTGCGATTTCCGGTCAGGGCAAAGGCCGCCGTCGCTCCAAGCGCGACTGTCAGGCGCGGCGCCACCATCCGCCGTTCCAAGCCCAGCCACCAACGGCACTGCTCGATATGGGGCCGGTCGGGCGTCTGGTGCATCCGGCGCTTGCCGCGCGGGGTAAAGCGGAAATGCTTGACCGCATTGGTCAGCCAGGCGCGGTCGGGGTCAAGGTCCGCCTCGGCCATTGCCTGCCGCAGCAGCTGCCCCGCAGGACCGATAAAGGGGCGCCCGGCCAGATCCTCCTGATCGCCCGGCGCCTCGCCCACGATCATCAGCCCAGCGCCCGCATCGCCCTTTCCCCAGACCGTCTGGGTGGCCGCATGGCACAGCTTGCACCGGGTGCAGCGCGCGGCTTGGGACGCCGCTTGGTCCAGCGTTTCAGGCAGGCTGTCGTCGGGCTGCTGACGGATGCGGGCGGTGACCTTGGGGGCAAAGACGGGCGCCTCGGTCGCGCCGGCATCCCGCATGGCCTGAACACGGCGCGGGGCATCGGCCAGCATCTCGGGGATCAGACGAGTTTCGGGCAGGTTCTTCCAGTATTTCCGTGGCATCTCGGACCGCATCGCGTCGGTCTTGATGCGGGCCGGGTTGAAGATATTGGCGAAATAGGTCTGCCACAGGTCATGGCTGGCATCCGGGGGCAGGTCGGGTCGCGGGGCCGGACCGCCATAGGCAATGGCCGCGCCCTCGAACCGCGCCGTTCCTTCCGGCGTCGCGATCAGCCAGTCCATATCGGCAAAGCGCTTGGCGAAAAAGGGTGTCCCCGCTTCCAGAATCGGATGCTCGGGTTCGAACCATGCGCCAAAAGCCCGGCGAGGCCCGTCTGCGGGCAGTTCGTGGAACCGGACAAAGGCGTGCATCTTGTGGATGTCGCGGCGCACGGATTTGGCCATGCGGGTCAGCCGATCCAGCATCGAATCGGCGGGGTTCGACAGAAAACGCCGGTCGCCCTGCGCCCGCATCAGCGCCGCATAAAGCAACGACCAGCGTTCAGGGTCGGAATGGCTGGCAACCTGCCGGGCCAGTTGCAGGAAATCCTGCGTGGCGATCACGGGATGATCGGCCGGCGGCGGCGCGGGTTCGGCGCCAAACAGATCGGGGGGCGTGTCGGGATCGGCCCAAGCCACCCCTTCGGGCGGGACGCGGGCGCTGGCCAGGTCGCGCGCCGCCGCCCGCCAGGCATCAAAGCGACCAAACCGGGGCAGCGTGACGCGGATCATCCGAACAGCGACAATTGTTCCGGGGGCGGCGCAAACCGCGCGCGAAGGCCCGCGCTGTCTGTCAGCACGCCAGGCGTCCAGTCGGGCAGCGTCACAAAGGGCTGCGCCTTGGACATGATCGCGCCCATGCGCAGCAGGTCGGCATAGCGGATCGCACCGCTGCGCCGCGCTGCCAGAATGCGGCTGACGGTCTTGGTGCCGAACCCCGGCACGCGCAACAGCATTTCGCGCGGGGCGCGGGCCACGTCGACGGGGAACTGAGCGCGGTTGGCCAGCGCCCAGGCCAGCTTGGGATCGATGGCCAAGTCCAAGTTGCCTGATGGATGCGCGGCGCCGATCTCCTCGGCATCAAAGCCATAAAAGCGCATCAGCCAGTCGGCCTGGTAAAGGCGATGTTCCCGCATCAGGGGCGGCTTGATCAGCGGCAGCGCGGCTGAACTGTCAGGGATGGGCGAGAAGGCCGAATAATACACCCGCTTCAACTGATAGCCCGAATAAAGGTTGGCCGAGGTCTTGAGGATGTCCCGGTCAGTCGCCTGGTCCGCGCCCACAATCATCTGCGTGGACTGGCCTGCGGGGGCAAAGCGCGGCGGGCGCTTGCCGGTAAATGTCTTTTCTTTTGCCGCCTCGCGCCCCAGACGCACGTCGGCCATGGCGGCGCGGATCGTTTCGGGGCGCTTTTCGGGGGCCAGCTGGCGCAGACTGGCATCCTGCGGCAGTTCGATATTCACCGACAGGCGGTCTGCGAACAGCCCGGCTTGGGCCACCAGGTCAGGCGAGGCGTCGGGAATGGTCTTTAGGTGGATGTACCCCTTGAAGCCGTGTTCGATCCGCAGCATCCGCGCGATGCGAACCATGTCGCCCATCGTCTGGTCCGGACTGCGGATGATGCCCGATGACAGGAACAGCCCCTCGATCATGTTGCGGCGATAGAATTCCAGGGTCAGCTTGACGACCTCCTCAGGGGAAAACCGCGCGCGTTCGACGTTGCTGCTGACCCGATTGATGCAATAGGCGCAGTCAAAGATGCAGAAATTCGTCATCAGGATCTTCAGCAGGCTGATGCAGCGCCCGTCCGGCGTATAGGCATGGCAAATGCCGCTGCCCCCGGCCGAGCCGAGCCCGCCCGACCGGGAATCACGCCGTGTCGTTCCGCTGGACGCGCAAGAGGCGTCGTATTTCGCCGCGTCCGACAGGATCGCCAGCTTTTGCTGAAGGGTACGCTGTGCCATGAGATGACAATATGTTCTTGCTCCGTTCCATTCAAGCGCCCCGGTCTGAAACAAAGCGCGCGGAACTGTCACGGCGGCGCGATCGTTGCCCGCCGTCGCATCCTCCAGACGTGATGTGCAAGAAATCCGCGAAAGGATATGATCGGGGTCATGAACATACGCTCACTCGCACTTGCGCCCGCCCTCATCCTCGGCCTGGCCTTCCCCGCCCTGGCCGAACGCATCTCGCTGAACGAGATTTCGCGTTATCTCAACAGCCTGACGACGGTTACGTCGCAGTTCACGCAGATCAACCCCGATGGCACCGTCTCGACCGGCACGGTTTATATCCAGCGTCCCGGCCGGGTGCGGTTTGAATATGACAACGACCGCACCCTGGTTCTGGCATCGGGCGGAAATGTCGCAGTCTTCGATGCCAAGTCGAACAGCGGGCCGCAGCAATACCCGCTGTCACAGACGCCCTTGTCGATCATCCTGGACGCCAATGTGAACCTGGGCCGCCAAGGCATGGTGACGGGGCACAGCGAAAAGGAAAACGCCACCGTGGTCACCGCCCAGGATCCGCAGCGCCCGCAGAACGGCAATATCCAGATGGTGTTCACCAGCCCGACCGAACTGCGTCAGTGGGTCGTGACCGACGACAGCGGCCAGAAGACAACCGTGATCCTGGGCGAGATGCAGAAGGGCGGCTCGATCCCCGCGTCGCGCTTTTCGATCCAGTCCGAACTGAGCCGCCGCTGACGCGGGCGATTGCGTCCATACAATTGCGTGATTGACCGCCTGCACGCCTCGGGGCAACGCTGTGGCCTTCCTGTCCCGAGGCCACAAACATGTCTTCCCAAGCCCGCATCTTCACGCCGGTCCTGATCGGCGGTTCCCTGATCCTGCTGATCAACTTTGCGTTGCGCGCCAGCTTTGGGGTATTCCAAATCCCCGTCGCCGAGGATTTCGGCTGGCCACGCGCCGAGTTCAGCCTGGCCATCGCCATCCAGAACCTGGCCTGGGGCATCGGTCAGCCGATCTTCGGCGCACTGGCCGAACGGTGGGGCGACCGGTGGGCGATTATCCTGGGCGCGATCCTTTACAGCGCGGGCCTTATCCTGACGGCCTTCGCCACCACACCCGCAGCTGTGCAACTGCTGGAGGTGATGGTCGGGTTCGGCATCGCCGGCACGGGCTTTGGCGTGATTCTGGCTGTTGTGGGCCGCGCCGCCAGCGATGAAAACCGCAGTCTGGCCTTGGGCATCGCCACGGCGGCGGGTTCGGCGGGCCAGGTCTTTGGTGCGCCCTTGGCCGAGATCCTGCTGGCCTTCTACAGCTGGCAGGGGGTCTTCGTCATCTTCGGCGTGATCGTTTTGGCCACGATGCTGTTCCTGCCGATGCTGGGCGGGGGCAAGCCGGCCAGCCGGGGTGAACTGGAGGACAGCTTGGGCACCGTCCTCAAGCGCGCCTTCCGCGATCCGTCCTATCTGATGATCTTCGCCGGCTTCTTTTCCTGCGGCTATCAGCTGGGGTTCATCACCGCCCATTTCCCGGCGATGATCACCGAGATGTGCGGCCCGATCGACCCGGCGGGCATGCTGGCGGGGCTGGGGATCACCACGACCTCGGCCCTGGGGGCTGTCGCGATCTCGCTGATCGGGCTGGCCAACATCGGCGGGGCGATCCTGGCGGGCTACCTGGGCAAGCGCTATACCAAAAAATACCTGCTGGCGGGGATCTATACCCTGCGCACCATCGCGGCGGCGGCCTTCATCCTGACGCCAATCACGCCGGGCACGGTCATCCTCTTTTCGCTGGTGATGGGCGGGCTGTGGCTGGCCACGGTGCCCCTGACCTCGGGCCTGGTGGCCTATATCTACGGGCTGCGCTACATGGCGACGCTCTACGGCTTTGTGTTCCTGTCGCACCAGATCGGGTCCTTCCTGGGCGTCTGGCTGGGCGGCTGGCTGTACGACGCCTCCGGCGACTATCTGCTGGTCTGGTGGATCGGCGTCGGCGTTGGCGCCTTCAGTGCCCTGATTCACCTGCCCGTTCGCGAGGCGCCGGTGCGTGTGGCGGCGCCCGCCATTTGACCTTGGCGCGCGCCCGGCCTAGCGTCGCGGCGCGCGATCCAAGGACCGATCATGAAGCCTCATCCGACCCCGCATGACCATGCCATCGCCATCCGCTACCAGCAGGCTTCGGCCGAGGTGAAGGCCCTGCAGCGGCAATGCTACGCGCTGGCTACGCTGCGCCTTGAGAATGCGGTCCGGCAAGCGGGCGGCGGCGAGGGCCTGGCGATCCTCAGCGACATTGACGAGACGATCCTGGACAACAGCGCAGTGATGGCGCTGGCGATGCATCACGAGAACATGTTCCATGACCTCGACACGTGGAAGCTCTGGGAACGCGAAGGCAACCCGCACCTGATCCCCGGCGCGGCCGAGTTCTTCGCCTTGGCCGACCAGCTGGGCGTGACGATCTTCTACGTGTCCGACCGGTTCGAGGAAAACAAGCTGGCGACCATCGCCACCCTGTCGCGCTTGGGCCTGCCCCAGGTGCATGCCGAACAGGTGCTGTTGTTTGGTCCGCCCAAGGCCGAACGCCGTGCAGGGGTTGAGCGCAACTATCATGTGATCCTGCAACTGGGCGACACGCTGCACGACTTCCACGGCGCCTTCGCCGGAGTTGCGCTGGAGGATCAGCATCGCTTGGCTACCGACCACGCCGACCGCTTCGGCCAGGACTGGATCGTCTTTCCCAACGCCGCCCACGGCACCTGGATGGAGGCCGAACTGCGCCCCTGGCAGCCCGGCCAACACACCGCGCATGGGCGTTGATGATGTGACCGCCCCCCGACGGCATCTGATGTGCCAAGGTGGGTCTGCAACGATCCACGGAGGGGAGCGGCCCTATCGGAAGTTATCACAATCGGGCTCGACCTGGCGAAGAATGTGTTCCAGGTGCATGGAGCCGATGGCGCAGGCCGGGCCGTGCTGCGCAAGAAGTTGCGGCGGGCTCAGGTGCTGGAGTTTTTCAGCCAACCGCCCTTTTGCGTCGTGGCGATGGAAGCCTGTGGCGGTGCGTAATTTGGGGTCGCGAGATCGGCAAGCTGAGTCATGACGTGCGGCTCATTCCGCCTGCCTATGTAAAGCCATTCGTGAAGCGTCAGAAGAATGATGCGGCGGACGCGGAGGCCATCTGAAAGGCGGCACTGCGACCCACGATGCGCTTTGTTCCGGTGAAGAGCGAAGAGGTCCAAGGCGCGGCAACGCTCTTTCGCGTGCGCGAGCTGCTGATCCGGCAGCGCACAAAAGCGATCAGTGCCTTGCGCGGCCATCTGACCGAGTTCGGCCAGATCGTGCCGCAAGGGGCATCCAGCGCATCAAAGCTGGTCGCCCTCGTCGAAGACCCGGAAACTGATCTGCCTACCGATGCCATTCCCACGCTGAAGGCTTTGATTGCGGCGCTCACGCATCTGGAGGCAGAGATTAGGAAGCTCGACACCAAGATCGCCCGTCGCGCCAAAGAGAACGAGGTCGCCCGGCCCCTGATGACGGCGCCGGGCATCGGCCCGCTGATTGCCACGTCCATCGCGGTTCTGGCTCCGCCACCTGAGACATTCCCCAAGGCACGCGACTTTGCGGCGGGGCGGGGTCTGGTGCCACGGCAGCATTCAACCGGGGGGCAAGCAGCGCCGCGGCGCGACAACGAAGATGGGTGAACGGCGGCCCGCAACCAGTTCGCCATAATGTTCAGCGAGCGCTTCGACGCGTGAGTATCTGAAACCGCATGAGTCCACTCAGATACACAGAGTTCAGGACACTCCCAGACCACCCTGCGGCTGCTCTTGCCGGCATGGGCGAG
>QKYL01000141.1 GCA_003255745.1 Paracoccus saliphilus | reverse complement strand
GCTGGTAGGGGGGAAGCCATTCGCCAACCTCCTCAATGTAAACGCCTGTATTACTTTGGCATTTGAACTTCGTTTGTGAATCTACCGGCGGCCGGCTCCAGCGCAAGCGCCAGGTTATGGCGGTCATAGGGACTGCCGGGGAAGCTGCGGTCGCCGAGCCAGCAGCGATCGAATGCGACCCATGCTTCGGTAATCGACCCCGAGGCACGGCTCTACAGGAAGTCGCCCGGCGCCGGTGCGGGCCTTTGCTTCATCGGCCATACCCTGATGGATATGAGGAATGTTCCGCCATCGGTTCGAGGAACATGCCGATTGCGCAACGGCCTGATCGTCGGGACCTAGATGACCCAGGCCGATGGCCATGCCGAGCGGCGCGCAGCCCCTGGCATGATCTACCGCCATTCCCCGGGCTCAACTCGACGGCTGACGCTGGCCGCCGACAAGGGCTACGACTGTGCGAATTTTGTGAAGGATCTGCCGGGCCTGCGTCACGCCACATGTGGCGCAGAAGATCCGATACTCGGCGATCGACGGCCGGACCACACGGAATCCGGGCTACGCCCTCTCGCAGAAACGCCGCAAGAAGATCGAGGAGCCGTTCGGTTGGGCCAAGACGGTCGGACCGATGGCACAGACCATGCTGCGGGGCATCAAACGAGTGGGTGCCCAGTTCACCCTGACGATGGCCGCCTGCAACCTTGCCCGACTGCCACGATTTCTGGCCGCATGAGACCCGAAAGATGAAACTGGGCGTCGGTCCCAGGCCGGTGGCCCGCGGTATCCAGCGCCACTTCCGGAAACGCATGGAACGCCGTTCCTGATCGGCAACTAATTCAGCGGCCTGTTAGGGTTGGACGACCTCGATCCGGGTCTGCCAGCCCTCGCAGGCCCGCGACAGGTCGCCGGGCAGCGGGCGGTCGGTGAATAGGCAATCCAGTTCCGCCAGCGAGGCGATCCGCGCCGGAGCGCTGCGCGACAGCTTGGAATGGTCGGCCACCAGGAAGGTGCGGCGCGACTGGCGCAGGATCGTCTGGCTGACGCCGACCTCCTGGATGTCGAAATCCAGCAGGTCGCCGTCCCGGTCCAAGGCCGAACAGCCGATGACCGCCAGGTCGAACTTGAACTGCCGGATCGTCTCGGCCGCCAAGGTGCCAACCAGGCCGCCGTCCGCCCGGCGCAGGCTGCCCCCTGTCACGATCACGTCGCAATGGGGGTTGGCAGCCAGGATGTTGGCGACGTTCATGTTGTTGGTAACGACCAGCAGGTTGCGGTGGCCCAGCAACTCGCGCGCCACCGCCTCGGTGCTGGTCCCGATGTTCAGAAACAGCGAGATGTTTTCCGGAACCTCGGCAGCGCAGGCGCGGGCGATGTCGGTCTTGGCTGCGTTATGCAGGGCCCGTCGTTCTTCATAGCCGATATTGGCAACGCCCGAAGGAAGAATGGCTCCGCCGTGAACCCGCTCCAGCCGGCCCATGTCGGCCAGTTCCGACAGGTCGCGGCGGATGGTCTGCAGCGTGACGCCGAAATGGGTGGCCAGACCCTCCACCGTGACCTTCCCATCGCGACGGGCGATCTCGAGGATTTCGGGCTGGCGGAAGGTCTGGGACATCAGTGCACCTTTGGCTTTCGCAAGATGTGACATGCGCATGCCGAACAAGCAAGATGTTCGCTTTCGCGCGGTTGCTGTATCGATCGTTGGAATCGCCGGGGCGAATCGAGCAGATAGGGCCCAAGTGCCGCGCATATTCAGTCAACATCCGTGACCTACACCGCGCAACATGATGGAATCCTTAACTTGTAAGAAAGTGAACCCAAACGAAAACATAATTCTTTCTTTTTGGTTCGCCGTGATGCAAAAATGACAGCAAGATGAAGGAGGCCAAGACGATGCCAGCGACCGCGCAACGTCCCGAACACCTGACCGATCTGTTCGTGATCGGCGGCGGCATCAACGGCTGCGGCATCGCCCGCGATGCGGCAGGCCGCGGCCTTTCCGTCACCTTGGCCGAAATGGGGGACCTGGCGCAGGCCACCTCGTCGCAATCGACCAAGCTGTTTCACGGTGGCCTGCGCTATCTGGAATATTTCGAGTTCCGGCTGGTCCGCGAGGCGCTGATCGAGCGCGAGGTTCTGCTGCGCGCGATGCCGCATATCAGTTGGCCCATGCGCTTTGTGCTGCCATATCACCCCCAGATGCGGTTTGAATCCGACACGCCCACTTCCAAGCTGCTGGGCGTGGTGATGCCCTGGATGAAGGGGCGGCGCCCCGCCTGGCTGATCCGGCTTGGCCTTTTTCTTTACGACAATCTGGGCGGTCGCAAGATCCTGCCGGGCACGACAACCCTTACCCTGCCAGGCACCCCGGAAGGAGCCCCGCTGCAGGATCGCTTCCAGCGCGCCTTCGAATACTCCGACTGTTGGGTCGAGGATTCGCGCCTGGTGGTGCTGAACGCCCGGGACGCCGAGGCGCGGGGCGCGCGGATCATGACGCGCACCAAGGTGGTCACGGCCGAACGCGAAGGCGGGCGGTGGGTGGTCACGACGCAGGACGCCGAAAGCGGCGAGACGCAGACGCATCATGCCAAGATGCTGGTGAATGCGGGCGGCCCCTGGGTAGGCGACATCATCCAGAGCAAGATCCGGCTGAACTCGACCGAGGGCGTTCGGCTGGTGCGCGGGTCGCATATTGTCACCCGGCGGCTTTACGACCACGACAAGTGCTATTTCTTTCAGGGTACCGATGGACGGATCATCTTTGCGATCCCGTACGAAGGCGACTTTACCCTGATCGGCACTACGGATGCCGATCACGACGATCCGTCCCGCGCGCCCGAATGCACCCCCGAGGAGCGCGATTATCTGCTGCGTTTCGCCAGCCAGTATTTCCGCCGGACGCTGACGGCCGATGATGTCGTATGGACCTATTCCGGCGTCCGCCCGCTTTATGACGACGGCGCGCAAAGCGCCACGGCGGCGACCCGTGATTATACGCTGAAGGTGGATGACACGTCCGGAGCGCCGGTCCTGAACGTCTTTGGCGGCAAGATCACGACCTATCGCCGGTTGGCTGAATCGGCGCTGGAAAAGATCGGCGCGCATTTCCCCGCCCTGCCGGGGCCTTGGACCAAGGGTAAACCTCTGCCAGGCGGCGATTTTCCAGTGGATGGTGTCTATACCCTGGTCGCGGATCTGCGGGCGGCGCATCCGTTCTTGACCGCCAAATGGGCTCGCCGGATGGTGCGCGCCTATGGGACCGAAGCCGCGACGATCCTGGCGGGCTGCCAGGTTCAGGCCGATCTGGGGATCGACTTCGGTGCCACCTTGACCGAGGCCGAAGTCGTCTGGCTGATGGATCACGAATACGCACGCCGCGCCGAGGACGTGGTATGGCGGCGCAGCAAGCTGGGGCTGCGCCTGGACCCGGAGCAGATCGCGGCACTTGACGAATGGATGCGGGCCCGCAAGGGCCGCGCGACCGCCGCCGCCGAATAGGGCGACGGTCGAGGGAGGGAAGATGACATGACTTTGGAACTGAAGGGCGTCAGCAAGATCGTCGAGGGGCAAGTGCATATCCACCCCACCGATCTGACGCTGGAACGGGGCACGATGAACGTGCTGCTGGGACCGACCCTGTCGGGCAAGACATCACTGATGCGGCTGATGGCGGGGCTGGACCGGCCCGCCGCCGGCAAGGTGGTCTGGGAAGGCCAGGACGTAACCGGCATGCGGGTGCAGGATCGCAGGGTTGCGATGGTCTATCAGCAGTTTGTCAACTATCCGGCGATGACCGTCTTCGACAACATCGCCTCACCCCTGCGGCTGATGGGCGTGGACCGGGCCGAGATCGACCGCCGCGTGCGCGAGACGGCCGAGATGATGCGCCTGACCCCCATGCTGGAGCGCAAGCCGCTTGAACTGTCGGGTGGCCAGCAGCAGCGTTGCGCGTTGGCCCGTGCGCTGGTCAAGAATGCGGGCCTGGTCCTGCTGGACGAGCCGCTGGCGAACCTGGACTACAAGCTGCGCGAGGAACTGCGGGTCGAGATCCCGCGCATCTTTGAGGAATCCGGCGCGATCTTTGTCTATGCCACAACCGAACCCGAGGAGGCGCTGCTTCTGGGCGGCAACACAGCGACCCTGTGGCAGGGGCGGGTGACGCAGTTCGGACCGACGCCGCATGTCTATCGCCAGCCTGTCGATGCGACCACGGCACGGGTGTTTTCCGACCCTCCGATGAATTTCCTGCCGGTGACGAAAGCGGGCGGGCAGCTGACATTCGGTGACGGGCAGGGGGTGCCGGCAGCCACGCTGGCAGGCCTGGCCGACGGTCGCTATCTGGCGGGATTTCGACCCAACCACCTGGAGATCCGACAGAACGCGCCGGATGCGATCCGCTTTGAGCCAAGGCTGGTCGTGACGGAACTGACGGGGTCCGAAACCTTCATCCACCTGGACCATCACGGCCAGCGATGGGTGGGCCTGATCCACGGCATCCACGACCTGCCCCTGGGCCGGTCGCTGCCGGTCTGGCTGGATCCGCGCCATATCTACATCTTCGACGAGGATGGCCGCTTGGTCACCCCCGCCGCCTATGCCGCTGCCGCCTGAGGAGGAGGGGACGATGGCCAAGATCACGCTGGACAACCTTGCGCATTCCTATCTGCCCGACCCCAAGGGGCCGCAGGATTACGCGCTGAAGGAACTGGACCATGATTGGGAGGACGGCGCCGCCTATGCGCTGCTGGGATCGTCGGGCTGCGGGAAATCGACCCTGCTGAACATCATCTCGGGGCTGCTGATCCCGTCGCAGGGACGCATCCTGTTCGACGGCGTGGACGTGACCCGTGCGCCCACGGCCGAACGCAACATCGCGCAGGTGTTCCAGTTCCCGGTCGTCTATGACACGATGACGGTGCGCGACAACCTGGCCTTCCCGCTGCGCAACCGGGGCCGCCCCGAAAGCTATGTCGCCGAGCGCGTCGCCGAGATCGCGGCGATGATCGGCATGGAACACATGCTGGATCGCAAAGCCCGCGGCCTGACCGCGGATGCCAAGCAAAAGATCAGCCTGGGGCGCGGCATGGTCAGGAAGGACGTGAACGCGCTGCTGTTCGATGAGCCGCTGACCGTCATCGACCCGCACATGAAGTGGGAACTGCGCACCCAGCTGAAGAAGCTGCACCATGATTTCGGCCACACGATGATCTATGTGACCCATGACCAGACCGAGGCGCTGACCTTTGCCGACAAGGTTGTGGTCATGTATGACGGCCGCGTGGTCCAGATCGGCACGCCGGAAGAACTGTTCGACCGGCCCGAGCATACGTTCGTCGGCTATTTCATCGGCTCGCCGGGCATGAACCTGCTGCCGGCCAAGATCGACGGGCGGCAGGCGCTGGTCCCGGGCGGGACGACCGCCCTGTCGGGCAGCTATTCCGGCCTGACGGGCAACATCCAGATCGGTGTGCGCCCCGAACATGTGCGGCTGTCCCGCGACGAGGGGCTGCCGGTGACCATCCGCCGGATAGAGGATGTGGGCCGCCACCGCATCATCCGCGCGGACCTGATGGGCCACGATCTGAACATCATCGCGCCCGAGGATCAGGCGATCTCGTCGGACATGACGCGCGCCGTCTTCGACCCGGCCCGCGTGAATGTCTACGCTGACGACTGGCGCGTGAAGGCCGCCTGAGGGCGCCCAAGGGAGGGGAAGAACATGGATAAGACGGTCAACCACAAGGCCTGGTTCCTGGTCCTGCCGGTGCTGGTGCTGGTCGCGTTCTCGGCGGTGATCCCGCTGATGACGGTGGTCAACTATGCCTTTCAGGATACGTTCGGGAACAACGTCTTCTTCTGGAACGGCCTGGGCTGGTTCGAGGACCTGCTGCATTCCGAACGGATGTGGAACGCGCTTGGCCGACAACTGGCCTTCTCGGCCATCATCATCGCGATCGAGATCCCGCTTGGCATCTTCGTGGCGCTGAACATGCCCAAGCGCGGGGTCTGGGCCAGCCTGGTGCTGGTGCTGATGTCGCTGCCGCTGCTGATCCCGTGGAACGTCGTCGGCACGATCTGGCAGATCTTCGGACGCGTCGATATCGGACTGCTGGGCTATACGCTGGACGCCGTGGGCATCGACTACAACTATACCCAGAACCCGATCCACGCCTGGGTCACGGTGATCGTGATGGATGTCTGGCACTGGACCTCGCTGGTCGCGCTTTTGGCCTATGCGGGGCTGCAGTCGATCCCCGACGCCTATTACCAAGCCGCCAAGATCGACCAGGCCAGCCGCTGGAAGGTGTTCCGCTATATCGAGCTGCCCAAGATGGCGGGCGTGCTGATGATCGCCGTGCTGCTGCGCTTCATGGACAGCTTCATGATCTATACCGAGCCGTTCGTGGTCACCGGCGGCGGTCCCGGCAATGCGACGACATTCCTGTCCATCGACCTGGTGAAGATGGCGCTTGGACAGTTCGACCTTGGCCCCGCCGCCGCATTCTCGCTGATGTATTTCCTGGTCATCCTGCTGATATCCTGGGTGTTCTACACCGTCATGACCAATCTGGACAAACGGGGAGGCTGACATGACCGCAACCGCCACCAATTCCGCGACCACCGCCCGCCGCAGCCGCGCCATCCCGCGCGTCAAGGGCAGCGCGATCGTGATGGGCCTCTATCTGCTGTTCCTGATGCTGCCGATCTACTGGCTGATCAACATGAGCCTGAAGACCAACGCCGAGATTACCGGCACCTTCAGCCTGTGGCCGCAGAACCTGACCTTCAGGAACTACGTCACCATCCTGACCGATCCCAGCTGGTATATGGGTTACGTGAACAGTCTGATCTATGTGGTCATGAACACGGTGATTTCCGTGGCAGTGGCCCTGCCGGCGGCCTATGCCTTCAGCCGCTATCACTTCATGGGCGACAAGCACCTGTTCTTCTGGCTGCTGACCAACCGGATGGCCCCGCCCGCCGTCTTCGCGCTGCCGTTCTTCCAGCTCTATTCGTCCGTTGGGCTATTTGACACGCATATCGCTGTGGCGCTGGCGCATTGCCTGTTCAACGTGCCGCTGGCCGTGTGGATCCTTGAGGGCTTCATGCGCGGCGTCCCGAAAGAGATCGACGAGACCGCCTATATCGACGGCTACAGCTTTGGGCGGTTCTTTACCAAGATCTTCATGCCGCTGATCTCGTCGGGAATAGGTGTTGCCGCCTTCTTCTGCTTCATGTTCTCTTGGGTCGAGCTGTTGCTGTCGCGCACGCTGACCTCGGTCGATGCGAAACCCATCGCGGCGACCATGACGCGGACGCAGGGCGCATCGGGGGTTGATTGGGGCGTGCTGGCGGCGGCAGGGGTCCTGACCATCGTGCCGGGTGCCTTGGTCATCTATTTCGTGCGCAACTACATCGCCAAGGGCTTTGCCCTAGGCCGCGTCTGAGGGAGCGACATCATGAGCTGGATGGCCTGGACGACCCCCACTGCCTTGTTTTTCGTCATCATCGCCGGCCTGCTGATCGCCTTCACCATCCTGGCGGTCCGCTTTCCCGAAACCCCGCGCCGCGGCGTGCTGGGGATCGAGACGACGCGGGGCGACCGACTGTTCATCACGCTTCTGGGCTCTGCCTTCATCAACCTGGCCTGGCTGGGAATGATGGGGGCGGCACTGCAGCCCTGGGCGCTGCTGATCTGCCTGATCTATGCCGCCGCCGTCTTCCGGTGGGTGTGATCCGGCCCGGCCTGCGGGGGTGAGAGGTCCCGCCGGTCTGCTGAAGAACCTCGAACGACTGAGTTCCTAGGGAGGGAAACATGAACCTGAAACTTCTGTCCACAACGGCGGTGCTGCTGGCGCTCAGCGGCCCGGCCTTCGCCGACATGGAGGCCGCCCGCGCGTTCCTCGATGCCGAGATCGGCGACCAGTCCGTGCTGACCCGCGACGAGCAGGAAGCCGAGATGCAGTGGTTCATCGACGCGGCCGAGCCCTTCAAGGGCATGTCGATCAACGTCGTGTCGGAAACCATCACCACGCACGAATATGAAAGCCGCGTCCTGGCGCCGGCCTTCACCGCCATCACCGGCATCGAGGTCAACCACGACCTGATCGGCGAGGGCGACGTCGTCGAGAAGCTGCAGACCCAGATGCAGACCGGCGAGAACGTCTATGACATGTACATCAACGACGCGGACCTGATCGGCACCCACTGGCGCTATCAGCAGGTGCGCAACATCACCGACTGGATGGCCGGAGAGGGCGCCGAGGTCACCAACCCGAACCTTGACCTGGACGACTTCATCGGCCTGGCCTCGGCCACGGGCCCGGACGACAAGCTGTACCAGCTGCCGGTCCAGCAGTTCGCCAACCTCTACTGGTTCCGCCACGACTGGTTTACCGATCCCGAGATCATGGCCGAGTTTCGTGCCGAATACGGCTATGACCTGGGTGTTCCGGTCAACTGGTCGGCCTATGAGGACATCGCCAAGTTCTTCACCGGGCGCGAGATCGATGGCCAGCAGGTCTATGGCAACATGGACTATGGCAAGAAGGACCCGTCCCTTGGCTGGCGCTTCACCGATGCCTGGATGTCGATGGCGGGCATGGGCGACAAGGGCGAGCCGAACGGTTTCCCGGTCGACGAGTGGGGCATCCGCGTCAACGAGAACTATCAGCCGGTCGGATCCTGCGTGGCCCGCGGCGGCGCCACCAACAGCCCGGCCGCCGTCTATGCGATCGAGAAATACATCGACTGGCTGAAGAACTATACGCCCCCCGCGGCGGCCGGCATGACCTTCAGCGAGGCCGGCCCCGTGCCCGCGCAGGGCAACATCGCCCAGCAGATGTTCTGGTACACCGCCTTCACCGCCGACATGGTCAAGGAAGGTCTGCCGGTCATGAACGAGGACGGCACGCCGAAATGGCGCATGGCTCCGTCGCCCTATGGCGCATACTGGGAAGAGGGCATGAAGGTCGGCTATCAGGACGTGGGGGCCGCCACGCTGATGAAGTCCACGCCGGTTGACCGTGCGCAGGCCGCCTGGCTTTACGCGCAGTTTATCATCAGCAAGACCGTGGACACCAAGAAAAGCCATGTCGGCCTGACCTTCGTGCGCGACAGCAGCGTGCGTCACGACAGCTTCACCGAACGTGCCCCGCAACTGGGCGGCCTGGTCGAGTTCTATCGCTCGCCCGACCGCACCCGCTGGTCGGACACGGGTCTGAACGTCCCGGACTATCCGCGCCTGGCGCAGCTGTGGTGGCAGAACATCGGGGACGCCTCCTCGGGTGCCAAGACCGCACAGGAGGCGCTGGACGCGCTCTGCGAACAGCAGGAAGCCGTGCTGGAGCGTCTGGAACGCTCGGGCGTCCAAGGGGACCTGGGACCGGTCCTGAACGAACCGGAGGACCCGCAGGTCTGGCTGGATCGCGAAGGCGCGCCCAAGCCCAAGCTGGAGAACGAAAAGCCTGCTCCGGTCACCATCGCCTATGAAGACCTGATCAAGCGCTGGCAGGAGTGATCCCTGCACGCTAACCTTGGGGGCGCGGTCGCCGCGCCCCTTTTCCATGCCGACGGGAGGACACGAATGACCCATATCCTTGCCATCGATCAGGGCACGACATCGTCCCGCGCCATCATCTTCGACGACAGGATGACGCCTTGCGCCAGTGCGCAGGAGGAATTTCCCCAGCATTTTCCCCGTTCGGGATGGGTGGAACACGATCCGGCCGACCTATGGGCCAGCGTCGCCGCCACCTGCCGCGCCGCGATCGAGAAATGTGGCAACCCGCAGCTGACGGCCATCGGCATCACCAACCAGCGCGAAACCGTGGTGGTCTGGGACCGCAAGACGGGCAAGCCCGTTCACAACGCCATCGTATGGCAGGACCGCCGCACCGCCGAATTCTGCCGCGAGCTTGAGGCCGCAGGCCATGCCGAGGTCATCACGACCCGCACGGGGCTGCTGGTCGATCCCTATTTTTCGGCCACCAAGCTGAAATGGATTCTGGATCACGTCGACGGCGCGCGGGCGCGTGCGGAACAGGGCGAACTGGCCTTTGGCACTGTGGACAGCTGGCTGATCTGGAACCTGACCGGTGGCGCAGTTCATGCGACCGATGCCACGAACGCGGCCCGCACGATGCTGTATGACATTCACAAGGGCCGCTGGTCCGCCACGATCTGCGGCCTTTTCGAGATTCCCGTATCAATGCTGCCCGAGGTGCGCGACTGCTCGGCCGATTTCGGCACCACGCGTCCGGACCTGTTCGGCCGGCCCGTGCCCATCACGGGCGTCGCGGGCGACCAGCAGGCCGCGACCGTGGGCCAAGCCTGCTTCAAGCCGGGAATGCTGAAATCCACCTATGGCACAGGCTGCTTTGCACTGCTGAACACCGGCGACAGGCCCGTCGCCTCGACGCAGCGGCTGCTGACCACCATTGCCTATCAGCTGGACGGCAAGCCGACCTATGCCCTGGAAGGGTCGATCTTCATTGCGGGCGCGGTGGTGCAATGGCTGCGCGATGGGCTGAAGATCATCCGCCACGCGGCCGAAACGCAGCCCTTGGCGGAAACTGCCGACCCGTCCCAGCAGGTGATCCTGGTTCCCGCCTTCACCGGTCTTGGCGCACCATACTGGCAGCCCGACTGCCGCGGCGCGATTTATGGGCTGACGCGCAATTCCGGTCCCGCCGAACTGGCGCGCGCTGCGCTGGAAAGCGTGGGGTTCCAGACCCGCGACCTGCTGGAAGCGATGAAGGTCGACTGGCAGCCGCGCGGAGAGACGGCGCTGCGCGTCGATGGCGGGATGAGCGCATCGGACTGGGCCATGCAGTTCCTGGCCGACATCCTGGGCGCACCCGTGGACCGGCCCAAGGTGACGGAAACGACCGCCTTGGGCGCGGCTTGGCTGGCCGGGCAGAAAGCGGGGCTTTATCCCGATGCCGAGGGCTTCGCCAGGGAGTGGGCCTTGGACCGCAGCTTTGCCCCGCAGATGGAGAACAGCGACCGCGACGCCCGCTATGACGCCTGGCGTCGGGCCGTAAAGGCAACGATGAGCCTTTGAGGCGCAAACAAGGCGAGCCATGACCATGCACAAGGTGATCCTGGACAGCGACCCCGGCGTGGACGATGCGCTGGCGCTTTATTATCTTGTCCGCCATCCCCGGATCGACCTGCTGGGGGTGACGACCGTCTTTGGCAACGCGCCAGTGGCCATCACAACCCGCAATGCGCGCTTTCTGCTGAAAGCTTGGGGCTGTGATACCCCCGTCCGTCCCGGCGCGTCGGGACCGCTGACCCCGGACATGCCGCCGGAAGATTATCCTGTTCATATCCACGGTAAAAACGGACTGGGCGATTACCCTGTCTCGGATGCGGAGGCAGACGAACCTGACAATGCCGCACAGTTCCTGATCGACCAGATCCGCGCGAATCCCGGACAAGTGCGCGTTCTGGCCGTGGGACGGCTGACGAACCTGGCCCGCGCCGTACGACTGGCGCCAGATATTGCCAGTCTGGTGAATGATGTCGTCATCATGGGCGGCGCTTTTCGCGTGCCGGGCAACGTCACTCCGGCGGCCGAGGCCAACATCTGGGGCGATCCCTTGGCCGCGGATGTCGTCTTCGGTGCACCCTGGCGGGTCACGGCCGTTCCACTGGACCTGACCACGCGGACCTTCATGACCAGGCAGATGCTGTCGCGGCTTGCATCCGAGGGTGGACCGGCGATGCAACTTATCTCCGACCTGTCGCAGGACTATGTCGGCTTCTATGCACGATCCGGCTATGACGGGATGTTAATCCACGACTGCACCGCCGCCGTCTATCTGACCGATCCAGATCTGTTCGACCTGACCCAAGGCGAGGTCCGGGTCCTGAGCCAAGGCATCGGCATGGGGCTGACCCTGATGAACCCCGTTAGCCGTCACGGCCCCCTTGCCGCATGGGAAGGTCGCCCCCGCCAGTTCGCGGCCCTTGACGGCCAGCCCCATGCCATCCTGTCGCGGATCGCCCGCACCTGCACAGGGCAGTGACTGATCGGGAACAATTCCGCACGACTGTTCTGTTCTGTCAAACACAGGCACCTTGGTTTTCGTCCAATCGCCGCCGTTTAAGCATCTCACGTGACAGTTAAGGGCTTGGCGCATGCCGTCCATGACGAAGGAGAAAAGATGATGATAGCTCCTGTGCTTGCAGTGAGCGCCCCGACCACCATTCTCAAAAGCAAGTGAAGCGTCCCCGCCCGATTGCCACCTCCTGCCTGTGTGGGGGTTAATTTCCTATGACACGTGCATAGCGACGTGGGTAACGAGGTCCCTTATGTGCGCAGAGGTCATGCGAGGTGAGGTTCTGGGGGTCGAGCGGCGTCGGCGTTGGGTTGATGATGACAAGCTGGCGATCGTAGCCGCGGTTGGGACGTCGGTGACGCAGGTTGCGCAGCGCCAGGAGGTGACCCGCCAGCAGATCGACGCCTGGCGCCATGCCATGGCTTGAAGCGGAAGGGCCTCTGGTCACCGAATACGAGGCCTCTGTTTCTGCCAATCAACATAGAGCATGCCGCGGAATTGCCCGTGTCGACTATGATGTCCCAGCTGATGGTGTGGCTGGGGATGGGCCTCGCGCTTTGATGCGGGCCGAGCTGGTCAGCTGCGCTGCGTGCCATCGGTCCGAAGGAATGCCCGAGCGCCGACGACGTCCGTGCGTCGCTTGATCTCATTGTTCAGGCGCTCGATTGGGTTCGTGCTGTGCAATTTCGCGCGGCGCGGTGCTGGGCTGGGCCGGGCTGGGAAGGTCATGTAAGCCCGCACGTCCTCCTCCGCATTTGCCATCGGGT
>QKYL01000140.1 GCA_003255745.1 Paracoccus saliphilus | reverse complement strand
CCGCGACCCGCATCAGAAAACCTTCACCATAGCTGACCGTCAGGTGGCTGACGCTGCCGTGGCGCAACGTCCCTGAAGCGGTCGCTCGTGCTTGCCACCGCATTTAGGGAACCGTGCTGCGGGCGGCACCGCATCCGAAGATGATGAACACCCCCTTAGCCGATGCTTTCCGACATTGAACCGCGCGCATCCTGCAGTTCGAGCTCGCCCGGCTGGCGGGCGGCTTGTTGCCCTGACATGGCTGCGGGGGCGCTATGCGTGGCGGGGAGAGGCCCGACTCCTCCGGCGCTGGCACCAGCGCGCAGCGCTGATCGCCGCGGTGGTGCTGATCTTTTGGGAACATTGTCACGGGTTTGGGTGTGGGCTCGCTGGTCGCCGGCCTGGCCTTCAAGCGCATCTTCGCGAACTATCTTGCTGGCCTCCTCATCCTGCTGCGGCTCAGCTTTAGAGAGCCGGTTCCGCTTGATGGGGCGCAAGTGAGTCAGCGGTAGACGTCGAAACGCTGCTGAGCGCGCTTGGCCTCAAGGGCACTTGTTCATCCCCCAAAGGAGCACTCGTCGGCTCTTGGCCGGCTATCAGCGCCGCCAGCAAGTCGTTGCATGGCCTCTGCTAAGCCGCCAATGCAATCCCGAAGGCCACGAGCATTAGGGACGCCCTGAGGTTCTCCTGCCTCGGCAGGCGAGGCTTGTTGCATCTCATCTTTAAGGTCATTTGGAAGTGACAACGCCCGATTGCGCTTGCCGATGCTGGCAAGATCCCAGAGTGATCGGTAGTCTGATGCACGACAAGAGGGACGGTGCGACCGTCGCGCTGGATGCGGCCGCAAACGGCAATCATGAGTGCTGACGGCACAACGCGGCGGTGCGTCGGGAAAGGCTTCGGCTGGACGACGAGACTGGCATCATCCATCTTGTCGTTCCAGGTGAAGAACATCACCTTATTGCGGACTACCGTCCGAAAAGCTTGTTCAGCAGCCGAGTAAAGATTGATCTGCTTTCTTGGGCAGGGGGCGCCGGGGCCGGTGTCCGTTGCGGCGCCGGGGACGCACTTTGCTTCGCCTCTGCAGGCACTGGGGATGCGCTCTGCCGTGTCTGGGCGGGCGCAGGTTTCGTCTGGCGCTTGGCAGCATGGGTGGCGATGGCATCCATCAGGGGCGGTGACAACGTGTCATAGGGAGTAAGCCCCAGCTCACGCAGTCGCGCCCGAATGCCGTCCATTCGTGAGGGATCAACACCCGACTCGATAACGGAACTGACAAAGGCTGCGAATTCGGGGGCTGACCACCCCTTGTCTTTCGACAATTCGGTATGCACAAAATCCAGCCCGAAGAACGGGTGGTCCTTGTTCTCGATCCGGCCATACATGTGCACTCCGCACTCGCGGCAGGCGTAACGCTGGATCGGCGCATCCTTGTTGATCACGTGCAGCTTGTCGCCGTTCTCTAGGACCTCGACCGCGTCCCGCGACACCACGGCGACCATGCTGAAGATCGCCCCGTCGGGCTTCCAGCACTTGGTGCAGCCGCAGACATGGTTATGCGCGGTTTGCGCTCCAACGCGGATGCTCACCGGCCTGTTGGTGCAATGACAACTCAAAGCGCCTCCGGAAAAGTCCGAGCTGTCTCGCTTTATGCCATTGTCGACGGCAGGATGAATAAGCACGTTTTCAGTGTTTGCCATGGCCCTCTCCTCCGATGACCTGATCCGTTCAGCTTCTTTCGAGCAGACGGGATCGGCAAGTTGGCAGAAAGTCTAAGGTCCGCACGTTGGCCGTTTTTGCAAAACTCCGACTGATGTTGGACCACAAGCGCATCGCGTTCTTCGGTCGGATCTGCCAGGCATACCCATCGTCTGACGCAGCGGCTGGTGGATCCGGCACCTGCCGCCCGCGCAAGCGCGAGTGCGTGGGTTTGTGAACCTGCCACACGTGACCCTCTTTGCTTTGCAGTAGATCGATACTGCCGGCAAACTCTGTTGGTGCCCCCTTCTGAGCCCACAATACTGCCGCCGTCCGGGGCCGCCGCTGCACCAACTCAAAAGGTTTGGGAACATCAAAGGCGAGGCACGTTCTGGAGGCCACGACTGCGGCCGCCCCCGAGGTGGCGCGCAAATTTATTGAAGTGATCCGATGCTGTGCACCGGTAGGACGAGGGTGTGGAACGAGGTCGGATTTCGATTGTGGTGCTCAATTTCCTCCGCCAGCAGTTCCTCCTTGGTGCACACAACCTTGCCAAGGGTGGCCGCGAGGTCGTTGCAGTCAATGCCTACTGAAGCCGCAGCACCGAAAGCTGATACGTTGATCAACTTGCAGGGAGCTTGAAGGGAATGACGTTCATGTCTTCCCTTGATCTCAGCGCCTCATGCACCGCTTTCTCCAGCTGGCCTTGGAAGTAGGGCTTGTCGAGCTTGAACGCGATGTTGGGATGATCTGTGGGAAGCTCTGCATAACCAGTGGCAAGGATAACCGGCAGGTTTGGGCGCCGAACCTGAATGGCTTCAGCAAGCTGCAAACCGGTCATCCGCGGCATTGCCTGATCGGTGATCACAAGATCAACATCGCCGGTCTGGTCCAGGATACGCAGGGCCTCTTCTCCGTTGTGCGCGGGAATGACACGATGCCCCATGTCCTCAAGCATGGCTTGGGTGTTCATCAGGACCAGGAAGTCGTCGTCAACGGCCATGATCGTGGCCGGCATCATCTGCGCATGCACCCGTTCCGGAAGTGCATGGAACGCCTCGGCGGCAACGGGTGCCTCCGCCGCTCGAAGCAGGATTGTTGCCTCCGTTCCTTCCCCGGGCGTGCTGGACAGCTTGAGCTGGCCTCCCGACTGAGCGGCAAAGCCGTGAACCATGGAGAGGCCGAGCCCGGTGCCCTTCGTGGGGCCCTTGGTGGTGAAAAAGGGCTCTGTCGCGCGAGCCAAGGTTTCGGGATCCATCCCGGCACCATGATCTACGACCTTGATTGCGATCTGCCGCGACGATGGATCGGCGCCGACGGTTTCCGCGGTGACCTTGATCAAGCCTCCCCGTGGCATGGCGTCACGAGCGTTGACGATCAGGTTCAGGAGGGCCATTTCAAGCTGGTTCTCATCGACGCTCGCAACGGCCACGAGATCGGTTTGGGGAAGCTGTAGCTCATATTGCGGTCCCAGTGACCGCTGCAGGAGATCGACCATGCCGTTGATAAGGGCAATGACGTCTACTGGCTCAGGTGCGAGTGTCTGGCGGCGCGCGAAAGCAAGCATCCGTTGCGTCAGCGTTGCGCCTCGTTGCACCCCCTGGATTGCAACGTCGATCAGTTGCTGAGCGCGCTTGTCGTCGGTGTTCCCCTTCCGCAGCAGCTCCAGGTTCCCGAGAATGATCGCGAGCAGGTTGTTGAAGTCGTGAGCGACTCCCCCCGTCAGCTGCCCCAATATTTCCATCTTCTGAGTCTGCCTGAGCGCATTCTCGGCCTCCTTGCGTGCCGTGACATCCACAAGTCCTTCAATGCAGGATAGAAACTCTCCCTTGGCGTCCACCTCTACCCGGCGGGTGATTTCCACCTCAATCACCTTTCCTGACCTGCTGATGAGGCTCGCCTGGACCTCATGAACCTCTCCCGTCTCACGAAGCGACGATCGGGTGGCTTCCATTCGGTCTTGTGCGGAAGCGGGCGTCATGAACTCCCGGATGGGCCGGCCGACCACCTGGCTTCGGTCAAAGCCCAGCACGGCGAGCCAAGCGTCGCTGACATCCAGGATCCGGTCATCGCGATCAACAGCGTGCAAGGGTAGCGGCGTCCGCCGATAGAGCAACCGGAAGCGCTCCTCACTTGTTCTGAGAAGTTCTGCTTCCCGGCGGCTTTGCTGCGCCACGCGACGGTCCATGGTTGCTGCAAGCAGGGCGAGAGACAGGATCACGAAAGTGATGGCAGACACCCAGGTGGCGAGCCCCTCAAGGTTCACGCTGTTCATGCCGATGCTTTCGCCGCCGGGAAGCGGAGAATAGACCGCCGCATGCATTCCGGAGAAGTGCATCCCCGAAATAGCGGCGCCCATGACCACTGCGGCAATAAGTTTCTCAACCTGGCCGGTGTTCATGAAGGCGAGCCACAGTGCAGCCGTGGCGGCAGTAACCGCGATCAGAAGCGAGATTGCCACCCAAGCCGGGTCGTAGCTTACGCTCATGGGGATCTGCAGGGCCGCCATGCCGGTGTAGTGCATGGCGGCGATGCCAAGGCCCATGAGGGGGCCGCTGAGAAGAAGCGCAAGCGCCCGCTGGCGCAGATGGCCCACGACCGCGAAACCAGCGCCCGTGGCTCCGACTGCGAGGAAGAATGACAATGCAGTCAGTCCCGGCGTATAGGACGGCTGCATTCCCGGCATGGAGTAGGCCAGCATTGCCACGAAGTGCATGGACCAAATGCCCCCGCCAAGCGAGAACGCGGCGCCGGCGAGCCAGGTCGCCCGCGCTGATCGAGTGGCTGCGGCACCGAAGCGGCCGGCAAGGTCCAAGGCCGTATAGGAAGTTACCGCTGCAATCAGAAGTGCCAGAAAGACGAGAGCCTCATTATGGTGGCCGTGCATGCGCGTTCCTGCGTCGAGTCATCTGCAAATAGCACATCATAGCAGCAGCCTTCTGAACAGCGCCATTGAGAGCTTTGGCTCATCTGCTTCCTATGCGAACCCACCTCCTCATACAGGAAGGACTAAGTCTGTATGCATATAGTAGGCATGCGGCTGGGGCAGGCACTGACGCCAAGCCTCCTGAACAACTGGCAATGCCAGCCTTCTGTGGTTACGTGCTGATCATTCCCACCTATCCGCTTCTTGGGCTTGCCATGCTCACACTGCCGCATCCGCGATCGTCAGCTTGCCGCCCCTCTCTGCTCCGGGGCTGGAAGCCGGCGCTTAGGCTGAATGGCCGCTATAGCGAGATGCTGCAAATGCTATGCACTTCGGGACCGGGCAAATACCCAGCTCCGTCGGGTTCCGGCTAAACTTCTGCTGTTGAGATGCGCTGCCGACGGATCGGGCGGGTGCCACGCGAGGTAAGGTCGCTTCAGCCCACGTCCGGCAGGATCTACCGGACGCGGGGTAGATTTCGTGTTTAAGTCCCTCAATGCCCATTGTCGGATGACCTGGTCAGCTTTGGCTTGCTAGGCATCGATCAACAGCAATTCCGCCGTGATGCAGACCATGTTTGATCCTGAGAGCACGCCTTGACGCACTGTGCCTTCCTGACCGACCGAAGCGATGCGCAATCGGGCGAAATCTTGGCCTAGGATCAGGATCTCAGTCGCTGGGCCGGGCAGTGAGGCGCATGTAGAGAAGCGCGTGCCGATAAGGCTGCCGAGGCCGAGGACACGCATCCTGCCGCGCGTCAAGGCGTTGATCGTGGGCACGAGGTCCATATGCGGGCGGAGTCGCACAAGTCGCGCGGGAAGTCCTCCCGAAAGCCGCCGGGGTCGCGGACTGGGACTGAACAGTGGAAAGCCCGTCTCGGCGTCGGGCCCGCGGCGGAACATGGCACCATCCAAGTGCCATCCGCTGATCTGGACGTTGCGCGACAGTTGCGTGGCTTCGGGACGAAGGTGGCCCATCTGCAGGACGCCCCGGGCGTCAGTCCAGAGGCCGTGTGCATGGATCGCGCCCCCTTGGCCCAGGTGCAGGCCGGCGGTGATGATGCGGGCGCCGGAGCCGAGCCTGCGTGTATTGCTGTAGAAGGCCACGCGCCCGTCGCCGGGCGGCGGCGCCGGGATGACAAAGGACAGCCGGTCACAGGGCAGATCGTCGAGCATCAGCCAAGCGGCGGTGATCCCCGCGTGCCGGGCGGCGACAGCAATGGCCCGGTCCAGCGGCAGTCCTGCCCTCAGGCGCAGGCGCACGGGATGAGCGCGGCAGGGGACGACCTGGACGCGCTGTCGATCCGCCGGGCCGGGATGAATCAGCATCCCGGCTGCGGCCATTGATTACGGGCGATCAACTCCTCACGGATCATCTTGCGGGTGACCTTGCCATAGGCGGATTTGGGCAGCGCGTCCCAGATCAGCAGGCGCTTGGGTCGCTTGTAGCTGGCGATGCGCGGGGCTAGCCAGTCCAGCACCGCCTGCGGGTCGGGTGTCGTGCCCGCGCGGGGGACGCAGACGGCCAGTCCGGCCTCGCCCCAGACGGGATCTGGCGTGCCCAGCACGACCGCCTCGGACAGGTCGGGGTGGGTGAGCAGCTTTTCCTCGATCTCGCGCGGGTGGATGTTCGATCCGCCCGAGATGAACATGTCCGACGACCGCCCCGTCAGATAGAGGAACCCCTGCGCGTCCATGTGGCCAAGGTCGCCGGTCAGGAACCAGCCGTCGCGAAAGGACTTGGCGTTGGCGTCGGGATTGTCGTGATAGCCGGCAAAGACGGCGGGGCCGATGACCGCGATCTCTCCGGTCTGGCCGGAGGGCAGCTCAGTGCCTTGGTCGTCCTGGACCTGCACCTGCATGCCGGTGCGCGCCAGCCCGCAGGTGCCGATGCGCATGTGCGCGTCGTCGGGCGAATGATAGGCGGGCGGCAGGACGGTGATGTTGCCGGTGACCTCTCCCAAGCCAAAATACTGGACCAGCACCGGACCAAGCGTCTGGAGCGCTCGGACCTGGTCGGCGCGATACATCGGCGCACCGGCATAGATGACATAGCGCAGGCTGGAATGGTCATGGCGCGCGACTGACGCATCCTCGACCAGCAGCTTCAGGATGGTGGGGACGGTGAACATGTTCGTCACCCGGTGCCGTTCGACCAGCGACCACAGATGGGCCGCGTCGAAGCGGTCGCCGGTGGGCAGGATGGTCGGCACGCCGCGCGCGATCTGGGTCAGCGCGTGGATGCCTGCTCCATGCGACAGCGGTGCCACCACCAGCGAGATGTCTTGTTCCGTGGTGCCGGGCATCAAATCGCAGAGGTGGTTGGTGACGACAAAGGCCATCTGGCCATGGGTCAACACCGCGGCCTTGGGATGTCCCGTCGTTCCCGAGGTATAGAAGAACCAGGCCGGATCATCGCGCGTGACCGCGGCTTCGGGCGGCATCCGGCCCATGTGGCGCGCGATCAGCGCCTCGTGGTCAGGGCCCAGGGGCGATGCGCCGATGGGGATGATCGCCGAGATATGGGCTGCGCAGGCGGCAGCATGGTCCGGAAACTGCGCGCCGCAGAACATCGCACGCGCGCCCGAGGACTGGGCCAGATAGGCCAGATCATCGGGCGACAGGCGGAAATTGGCGGGCACCCAGACCGCGCCGATGTGCCAACAGGCGAACATCGTCTCCAGCATCTGCAGGCAGTTGGAGGATTGCACCAAGACGCGGTCGCCCTTGGTCAGGCCAAAATCGCGCGACAGCGCGTGGGCCAATGCGCCGACACGGGCCTGCATTTGCGCCCAGGTGGTGACATGGTCGCCATGGATCAGGGCAGGGGCGTCGGGCAGGCGGCGGGCGTTCTGGGTCAGGAAATGGCCCAGGTTCATCACCCGGTCCGAAACGGGGATCATCGCACCCGCTCTAGGATCGAGACATAGTTCGTCACCGCCGCACCCCCCATGTTGAAGACGCCCGCCATGGTCGCGCCGGGCAGCTGCATGTCCCCCGCGTCATCGGTCAGCTGCATCGCCGCCATGACATGCTGCGACACGCCGGTGGCGCCTATGGGGTGACCTTTGGATTTCAGGCCCCCCGACAGGTTCACCGGCAGCCGCCCGTCGCGATGCGTCACGCCGGCGCGGATCACGCGGTGGCCCTGACCGGGTTCGGCAAGGCCCATCGCCTCGTATTCCAGCATCTCGGCGATGGTGAAGCAGTCGTGGGTCTCGACCAGCGACAGGTCATCGAGGGTGACGCCTGCCCGGTCCAGGGCCTGCGTCCAGGCGCTGCGGGCGGCGCGCATCTCCAGCATGTCGCGGCGCGACAGGGCCAGCGGATCGTTGGCCTGCGCCCGGGCGCGAAACGCGATGGCGCGGCGCATGGACAGCGCGGTGTCCGCATCGGCCAGCACCAGCACCGCTGCCCCGTCCGAGATCAGCGAGCAGTCGCTGCGCCTGAGCGGCCCCGCCACGCGGGGATTGCGGTCCGACACGGTGGTGCAGAAGGCCACCCCCAGATCCTTGCGCATGTGCGCATAAGGGTTCAGCAGGCCGTTTTCGTGGTTCTTAGCCGCGATCATGGCCAGTTCCTGGGACCGGTCGCCATGTCGCTGGAAATAGCTGGCCGCGATCTGACCGAAGAGGCCCGCGAAACCTGCGTCGATCTGCGCCTCCTCGGCGTGGAAGCTGGCACCCAGCAGGATGTCGCCGACCTGGGCGGTGGGGGTCGCCGTCATCTTTTCCGCACCCACCACCAGCGCTATCCGACCCCGGCCCGCGGCGATGAAGTCCATCGCGCCATGCAGGGCGGCGGACCCGGTGGCGCAGGCGTTCTCATATCGCGTGGCGGGGACATGGGCCAGTTCCGGAACCGCCATGCCGACCAGCGCGCCTTGGAAGTCCTGCCGCGAAAAGCCGTTGTTGAAGACCCCGGTGAAGATGCCGTCGACATCGGCCGCGGTGATCCCCGCATGGTCCAGCGCCAGCGGCACGGCCTCGGCCATCAGGGCGCAGGTGTCGGGGGCGTCGGATTTGCCAAAGCGCGTATGGCTCCAGCCCACGATCATCGGATCTGTCATATCTGTCTTTCCTTGGGAGGCTGGGCCAGGCGCGCCTCGATCCGGGCGGCCTCGGCGCGCAGGTGGCGGGTCAGATCGGGCAGGCGGTCGGGGCGCATCCGCGCCTCGACCGTGGCGATCGACAGCGCGCCCGCCAGCCGCCCGTCGGGATGGTGCAGCGCGATGCCCAGACCCCACGACCCCTCGATCACTAGGCCGGGGTTCAGCGCCACGCCATCGGCGCGGGTCTGTGCGATCAGGTCGCGCATCCGGTCGGGGGGCATCGCGGGATAGCGGTCGGCCAGCACTGGCGCGATGGCGCGCAGGATGGTGGCGGCCTCATCGTCGGGCAGGGCGGCCAGCATGGCCAGCGACCCCGCCCCGACGCCCAACGGGTGCGTCTGGCCCGCGACCAGCGCGTGGCTGCGCAGCGGGTGGCTACCCTCCTCTCGCATCAGGCACAGCGCGCTGGCGCCGCGCCGCACCGACAACAGCGCCGCGTCCCCGGTCACCTGCGCCAGGCGCATCACACTTTCCCCCGCCGCCGCCATCAGGCCGGGACGGCGCGCGGCCTGCGCGCCCAGCACCTGCATCTGCGCGCCTAGGTGATAGCGGCTGGCGGCGTCCTGTTCCGCCATGCCCGCCCGGATCAGCGCCAGAGCCAGCCGCCGGACGGTGGCCTTGTTCAGCCCGGAGCCGGCCACCAGCCCGGCCAACGTGGCCCCCCGCTCGCCGCTGGTGCCGATCAGCGTCAGCAGCAGCATCGCGCGGTCCACGCTTTGCGTGCCGGTCTCTGACAGGTCCACGATGTGAACTGATGCGCCGGGCTGAGTCATACGAATTCCTGTTTCTTGCGGTCAAGATGGCAAGGCAATCGCGGATTGCGCAAGTTTTTTCTTGCCATGCCGCAAAGGGTCGCACCATGATGTGAACCGACGCCACGGGAGGGTGGCAGGTTCCAGGGGAGGGATTGCGATGTCACGGATGGGATGGGGACGGCTGGCGCTGGCCACGGCTTTGGTGTCGACACTGGGCATGGGGGCTGCGCTGGCCGAGACGCTGCGCCTTTCGCACAATACCGGTGACGGCACGACCTGGCACAGGGGAGCCGAGCGGTTCGGGGAATTGCTGGCCGAGCGCAGTGGCGGAGAGATGGAACTGCGTGTCTTCCCCAACGCACAGCTGGCAGGGGGAGACCAGATGCGTCAGGCCGACATGGTGGGCCGGGGTGCGCTGGATTTCGTGATGACATCCGCCATCAACGTCACGCCGCTGGTGCAGGAGATGGCGGTATTCTCTCTGCCCTATATGTATGAGAACTATGCCCAGGTGGATGCCACCACCGCCGACGGAGGCCCCGCCGAGGCGCTGCGCGAGATCCTGCGGGGCAAGGGCATCGAGGTGCTTGCCTGGGGCGAGAACGGGTTCCGCGAGGTGACGAACAACACCCGTCCGATCAAGACCCCCGCCGACATGCAGGGCCTGAACATGCGCGTGGCCGGCCCGATGTATATCGACGTGATGAACGCGCTTGGCGCCAATCCCCAGCAAATGCAGTGGACCGAGACGCTGACCGCGCTGCAGCAGGGTGTTGTGGACGGGCAGGAGAACCCCATTGGGGCAGTGATCATCCCGCAGCAAGTTTATGAAGTGCAGAAATACCTGACGACTTGGCATTATTCCTACGACCCGATCTTCTTGGGCATCTCCAAGGAGAAATACGACGGCTATGACGCCGAGACCCAGGCCATGCTGCGCGAGGTGGCGGCCGAGGCGATGGATTACCAGCGCCAGATCACCCGCGAGGGAACCGAGACCGGTGTTGCCTTCCTGCGCGAGAAGGGGATGGAGGTCCATGAGCCTAGCCCCGAGGAGCTGGCCGCCTTCCGCGAGGCGACCCAGCCCGCCTTTGACCAATGGGCCGAACGGGTCGGTCCCGAACTGGTCGCGGCCTTCCAGGATGCCATCGCGCAGGCGAAATAATCCGGACGGGGAGCGCCGCGCCCCCCGCTCCGCCCGGAGGTCCCCATGCTGTCTTTCCTGTCGCGCGATGCCGAGCGGCTGATCTGTGCCGTGCTGTTCCTGGGCATGACCCTCCTGGGGTTCGCCAACGTGGTGGTGCGCTATGCCACCAACTATTCGCTGGCCTCGTCCGAGGAACTGCTGACCAACGGATTCCTGCTGCTGACCGTCTTCGGCGCGGCCATCGCGGCGCGGCAGGGACAGCACCTGGCGGTCACGGCTTTGGTATCAATGCTGCCGCGCCGGGCGGGGCAGGCGGTCGTGGCGTTGTCCGTGATCCTGTCGGTGGGCCTGCTCGTTGCGTCTGCCTGGCTGGCTCTGGGGGCGGTGCAGGTGCTGTATCGCAACGGACTGACCTCCTACGCGCTGCGGATTCCGATGTGGTATTACCAGGCAGCGGTGCCGTTCGCATTTCTGCTGATCGCCTGGCGGTTCGTGCAGCATGCGGTCGATGAATTCCGGCAGGCGGGGACGGATCATGCCTGACATCGGCCCCGGCACGCAGATGATCGTGCTGTTCTTCCTGCTCCTGGCGCTGCGCGTGCCGGTGGCATTCTCTCTGGGCCTGTCGGCGCTATACGCGATGTGGCGAATGGGCTTCGGGCTGGAACTGGCGGGTGATCTGATCACGGCGGGCGTGGCGCGCTATTCGCTGCTGGCCATCCCTTTCTTCATCCTGGCGGGTGCCTTGATGGGCAGCACCGGCATCGCGGAACGGATGATCCGCTTTTTCCGGGTGCTGGTCGGCGGCTTGCCCGGGGGCATGGGAGTGGTTGGCACGGTTGTGTGCCTGTTCTGGGGCGCGGTGAGTGGCTCGGGGCCTGCGTCTGTCGCGGCCATCGGCCCGATGATCATCAAGGGCATGGAGGAGGACGGCTACACCCGCGCCCATGCCGCAGGGCTGGTCTGCGCCGGGGCGGCGCTGTCGATCGTCATTCCGCCCTCGATCGGGCTGGTGCTGTTCGGGGTTATCGCCGAGGTATCCATCTCCCAGCTGTTTTTGGCGGCGATCCTTCCGGGGCTGTTCATGGGGTTGACCATGCTGGCCGTGCTGCCCTTCATCGCGCCGAAAGGGGCGGGCGGGTCGCTGGATCGGCTGATCCCTGACCTCTATGCAGGCCTGCCCTATGGCCCGCGGCTGTGGCGCAGCTTCCGCGACAGCTTTTGGGGCTTGATGACGCCGGTGGTGATTCTGGGCGGGATATATTCCGGCATCTTCACACCCACCGAGGCCGCGCTGGTGGCCACGGTCTATGCGCTGCTGGTCGGCGGCCTGATCTATCGCAGCCTGCCCCTGCGCGCGCTTTACGACACCTTGGCTGATGCGGCGGCATCATCGGCAACGGTTATGCTGATCGTGGCCTATGCGGGCCTGTTTGGGTGGGTCATCACAGTCGAGGATCTGGTTGGAACCTATTCCGGCGGCCTTCTGGCGCTGTCGGACAACGGGTGGGTGATCCTCTTGGTGATCATGTTGATCCTGCTGGTCGCGGGCATGTTCATGGACGCGATCACGGTGATGTTCATTACCTTACCCATCGTGCTGCCGGTGATGCATGAGCTACGCTGGGACCCGGTCTGGTTCGGGGTTGTGGTGATGATCAACCTGGCCATCGGGCTGATCACCCCGCCGGTGGGCGTCAACCTGTTCGTGGCAGCAAATGTGGCCCGCTTGCCTATCGAGCGGGTGGCGCGGGGGGCGCTGCCGTTCCTGGCCGCCACGCTGGCGGGTCTGGCCGTCGTCGCGGCCTTTCCCCAGATGTCGCTGTGGCTGATCCACTGGCTGAGATGATTTCCTGAAAGGACCCCCATGACCGACAAGACCGCCATCATCACCGGCGCCGCACGTGGCATCGGGTTGGCGACCGCCCGGTTGCTGTCGCAGCGGGGCTGGCGTGTAGTTCTGGCCGATATCGACGCTGATGAGTTGGACCGTATTGCGCCCACCGTGCCGGGCGCGCATGCGGTCGCCTGCGACGTGTCGGACCCTGATCAAGTGGCGTCGCTGGTTGCAGGCACGGTGGAGTGGTCGGGCCGCATCGACGCGTTGGTCAACAACGCCGGCGTCGCGGACTTCCGCCCGATGGGCGAGACCGACCTTGCCACATGGCGACGCGTCATGGCGGTAAACCTGGACGGGGTGTTCCTGTGCTCGCAGGCCGCGATCCCGCATCTGGCGCTGACCCACGGCGCGATCGTGAACATCGCGTCCATCTCGGGGTTGCGGGCGAGCACCTTGCGGGTGGCCTATGAAACGTCCAAGGCTGCAGTGATCCACCTGACCCGCCAGCAGGCGGCCGAACTGGGCCAACAAGGCATCCGCGCCAACTGCGTGGCACCCGGACCGGTCGACACCAAGCTGGCTCTCGCCGTCCACAGCCCTGCAATCCGGGCGGCCTATCACGACTCGATCCCGCTGAACCGCTACGGGGAAGAGGGAGAAATCGCACAGGCCATCGCATTCCTATGCAGCGATCAGGCGTCCTACGTCACGGGTCAGGTGTTGGCGGTCGATGGCGGGTTCGAGGCGACAGGAGTGGGCCTGCCTGCCCTACGCTTAGGAAATTGATCGCTTCCACTGAGAGCAGATAGCCTTCGCCGGGGACTTCGGGAGTTTCAAGCAGCTAGACCAGCAACCTCGACACGATTTTTACCCATCCGGCCCATTGCGGACGGTCAGCTGTCTAGTCATGCCGCAGCGCGGCTGCCCCAGACCGGTCACTTATGGATGCCCGGGCTGGATAGATTTCGAAGGGCTGAACACCGCTGGTATAAGCGCTAAACCAACCTCGAGCTTCATACCGACCTTCAGCTTCGCAGGAGACTGCTGACCATCGACTATCCAGCCTGTCAGTGAGCGGTTCAATTGATCCCAAAGACCTTGCATCCTGTCAGGTTACAGGTTTCCTGGTCGGATGGTTAAGCTTGTTCTCCTCCACAAGGCCGACTCAATTTATGAGGATGAGCCCGATGTCGTTTACGATTTTCCGCGCTCTTATTTTCGAGCGATCAACGAGGCTGTAGGTGACTGGATCATCTATTATGAACCGGTGAGGGCTGGGCCTCGCGGCTATTTCGCGGCCGCGAAGATCGAACGCGTGATCCCTAAGCCTGGGTCGGAGGGGCGCTTTCTTGCAATGATCGAGCCGGGCACCTTCCTTCCATTCGACCAAAATGTGCCGCGACTGATTGCTGGTCGGCCGCTGGAGGAGGCGCTGACTGAGCCTGACGGCTCGCCGAAGAAGGGAGGCGCGGTGCAACTTGCAGTGCGCAGGCTGACTGCAGCTGATTTCACGCGTATTATAAATCTCGGCTTACCGCAGGATCTGGAGCAGATTGAAGCAACGCGCTACGATCTGAAGTTGCCGGGCCTGAACGATGCGGCGGAGCCCTTCGCCAGGCCAGTGCTTGAGCGACTCACCCGCCGACCTTACCGCGACGTAGCCTTTCGCCGAAAGGTGCGGGAGGCTTACGGTTATCGCTGTGCGATGTCGGGCCTGATGCTGCGCAATGGCGGCGGACGGCCGGAGGTGCAAGCGGCTCATATCCGGCCGGTGGAAAATAGTGGTAGCGACTCGGTGCGGAACGGTCTGGCACTGTCAGGCACCTTGCATTGGATGTTCGACCGGGGGCTGATTTCAGTTGCGGATGATTGTGAAACGATCCTCGTCTCACATAACAAGGTGCCCGGTGAGGTTGTCAGCAGGTTGCTGGCGCGGGATGGTCGATTGGTAAGGCCGGTAGACCCACGGAACGCACCGCACCCCGAGAACCTCCGCTGGCACCGCGAGAATATATTTGGTCGAGGGCTATTTGAGGGGCCGGTTCCTCCAGTGTAGCCGCGAGCGCAGCCCAAGGTGTCTAGACCACCCAGTCCACGCGCACTCGGCCCAAGGACGAAGCCGCTCCGCGGCAT
>QKYL01000139.1 GCA_003255745.1 Paracoccus saliphilus | reverse complement strand
CGTGAACTCACGGCTGAACTTCCGTCTCGTCATATCCACTCTCCAGTTCCTTGGTCACGATCTTGTCTTCGTGTCCACAAAACCAGCAGCAGCTCACTGACGTAGAACCCGAACTGACGTGACGCTGATCTTCAGCGCGACCGGATGCGTCCAGCCGGTATGCACGGCGAGGGTAAGATCGTTCCTTGGACTGCGGCCACGACCGAAAACTCCACTTCGATCAACTCGACCCTGAACGCAAACATGCGGCACCAAGCAGCGACCGCGGAGAGAGCCTTAGCAAGCCGGCGCGCAGGATGAAGCGCAGGATGAAGCGCAGAAAATAAGCTCTTGATGAAGGCGATTAGAGAACAACACCGGGACACTGCCGCGGCGCCAACGGCTTCTTTAAACGTCAAGCCGAGGCTGCGCAAAAGTCGCCAAACCGAAACGCGATGGAGTGCGAGTACATGGTGTTCCGCCAGTTCAGCCCCCAGATCGTCGAGCGTTAGATCGCCCTTCTGCACCAGCCCTGCCTGGCGCCAATTGCGCACCCCCGCCAACTTACCGTGGCCGCCGCCCTTGCCTTGGGTTTTTGGCTTTTAAGCTTCCTGTCTTACGCTTCAGGATCTCCATGCCCCTAACGAAACTAATTGAAACCCGGAAGCGCGCCACGGCTGCGCGATGTGAGTGGCTTTTCTCGACATAGACAACCACCCGCTGACGAAGCTTGATAGGATGTAGCCTGCCCATCCAGGCCCCATTTATCTGCCCGGCAGGCAGAGAATTATAGATTAGAACTCATAGAAATCCTGAAGCGCAAAACCCGCAACGATTTCAAAAAATGGTGTTTAATTGGATCGGCCTGATTTCCTGTTTCGGGCCGCACCTGGATCATCACGTGTGCGGTCGGTGCCGCACGCGCAATGGGATGATGTTGTTAGCCCAACCAGTCAGCGCCCAGCAGGCCGTTGATTGGGGCCCCATCTGGCAGTCTCTGCCAGATGGGGATTTTGTTGATGTCCTATCCGCAAGCGCGGGTGCGCTGACCCATGGTCCGACCGGCGCCTATCTGTCGATCCGTCAAACGGCGGCGGCATCTTTTGGTCACGACATGGCCGCCCAACTGGCATCAGAGGTGCGGTTGCAGGGGCAGGCGCGGCACAGCGCCGACTTTCAGGAGGGTGTTAATCCCTTTCTGAAAAAACGCCCGCCCACCTTCACCGGGCGCTGATCAGCGGATCTGGCAAAAGCGCGGCGATGGACCGCGGTTGTCAAAGAAAGGCACGGTGGCCGGACAAGGAAGCCGATGTCCCGGTGATGCGCCGGCGACCAATTCGGCCAGTTCGGCCAGCACCACCTCGGTGATAAAGGGCAGGTCCAGCTGACGTGCTTGGCCAAGAGGAACCCAGTGCAGGTGTGAAAGCTCATCGCAGGCGCGGCTGAAATCCTGAAGATCGCCCGGGATGTCCACCGCATCAACGACGAAGAAATGCGCATCGAACCGGCGCGGGCGGCCGGGCGGGGTGATGGCGCGGAACAGATAGGTCAGGGCACCGGCATCAGGGCAAAGTCTGGCCTCGCGATAGCCGGGCCAGGGGCAGGGGGCGCCGCCAGGCTGCCCCACCAACAAACCCGTTTCCTCGGCCAGCTCGCGCAGCGCGGCGGCTGCTATCGCATCCGGGCTGCTGCCGGGCTGGTGGCGCGGCTCGGACATCAGGCGTTGTCGGCATATCTTGGGCAACGGCCGAGCCAGAGAAGCCTGCGCGTCCGCGGCATCGACGGCACCTCCCGGAAAGACATACTTGGAGGGCATGAAGACGGCTTGGGCGCCCCTCATTCCCATCAACACGGAAGGTTCCGGACCGTCGCGTCGGACTGCAAGAACGGAGGCGGCATCGCGGATGGGCAACTGCGGGCTTGTCACGCGCTGAAGCCGCTGGAGCGGCCGCCGAACCCATGCATCCGCCGGGCCCATTGCAACCCGACCATGCCCCCCTTGATGACCGGCAGCATGACAAGCGACAGGGCAATGGAGCCAAGGCCGAAGGCCAGAAGCATTGTCATCGCACTGGGCCTCCACGCCACGAAAGACGCCAGAAGCAGCGGAGCGCCCAGATGCGATACGATCAGGATGGTCAGATAAGCCGGTCCGTCATCGGCGCGCTGGTGATGCAGTGCCTCGTTGCATTCTGGGCATTGATCCGCGACCTTGAGATAGCTGGAGAACAGGCGCCCCGTGCCACAGGCCGGGCAACGGCCGCGCGCGCCGCGCAGCATCGCTTGTTTTGTGGGGCGCTCGGTTTCGCCTTCTGCCGTCAAGTCCGCCGACAGGATTTGTCCCTGGGTCATGTCCATTGCTCCTTCCAGGGCCAGATTTCTGCCCCGCGCGCCAATCTAGAAGGTTGGCGGGGCTTTTGAAAGTGGCGGTCAGGCCGCCCAGCCCGGCTGCGACCGCATCACGCGGTTTCGCCCCGCCGCCTTGGCGGCAAGCAGGGCGCGGTCCGCGCATTCCAGCGCCATCTGGGCCCTCTGCTCGGGCCAGCCGCCCTCCTCGGATGGCAGGACGATTGCCATGCCGACGGATGCCGTGACACGAACCTGCCCACCCCCCGACAACCCCGGCAAAGGGATTGGCCGGTCCTGAATCGCCCGGCGCAATGTCTCGGCAGTCTCCTGTGCCTCCGCTTCGCTGCAGTGCTCCATGATGGCCAGAAACTCTTCCCCGCCCATGCGGGCAACAATGCCGCTGGTGGGTAGGACGGCTTTCAGCCTTGCTGCTATTTCAACCAGCACCACGTCACCCGCCGTATGGCCATGGTTGTCATTGATCGACTTGAAGTGGTCCAGGTCGACGGCGAAAAGGGCGCAGGCATGATCGGCCATAACAGCGTCCCGAACGATCTCGCCCAGCCTGGGCAGGGCATAGCGGCGATTGTAGAGGCCCGTCAGCGGGTCCGTCATTGCCCAGACCATATGGCGCTGAACCTCGGCCCGCCGCTCGTCACTTTTCGATTTTCGCCGCAGCAGCATCTTAAGCGACATTGCGGCCGCTTCGGCGCCGCCGGCTCCGCCCAATGTCTCAGGCAGAACATCGCCAGCCCCCAGATCAAGCGCAATGGCGGCAAGTTCGGCGCGGTCGGGGGCGATCGCAATTACAAAACCTGCATCGCGCGACCCCTGACGCGAACGCAGTTCAGACAGCAGCCGCAAACCGTCCCCCTTGCACCGGATGTCGCCGGAGATGAGATAGAGATCGGCAGTTCGTCCCGAGGTGACCGCCCCCAGAGCCTCGTCGGGTTCATAAATTTCGAATCGGCATTTCATCCGTTCGGCCAGCATCTGGCGCCAGCGCAGGGCACGGCCGTGCTGGTCGGCGACAAGGGCAATCAGCGGCCGCACCTCATGTGCGAATGCGGCCGCCGGTTCGGCCATCCCCATCGGAGAGACCTGCGGCACTTCGGTTTCGCGCAGCAGGCCACGCACCCGCGCCATCAGGATCTGGTCATCCACATCCGGATCAAGAGCTGCCGTCGCGCCAGATTGCAGCGCGGCCAGTCGGCAATCGGAGGGGACCAGCATCATGATCGGGACATCGGCGCAGCGGGGGTGCCGCGCCAGTTGAGCACAGATATCGACCGGGCGCCTTTCGGGAAAGCCGCCGCCCAGGATGATCAGGTCAGGGCGCGCCTGAGCGAGCTCCTGCAGGATTTCAGCGACGGAGCTGGCGGCCGCGACGTCATAGCAGACGGCGCTTAACCGGACCTTCAGGGTGATCCGGGCCGTCGCCACACCGTCGGCAATAAGAATTCGTGCCGTCATTTGTTTCATCCAGCAGGTCTTGACAACTGGGCCCCAATTTGAGCCCAAATGTTTAATAAAGTGTTTCCCGCCGCCTCGGCTAGTGCGAGAAACCATACTGAAAGACATAACAATGCCGATTACCCTTCAGCGTGCGCGGGATCTTGCCGTCGACATCCTGCTGCACCTTGCCAACAACCCCGAGGAACTGGACCGGTTCATGTCGCTCACGGGGCTACAGCCTGCGGATTTGCGAAGCCTGCAGGAGCGTCCAGATGTTGCGTTGTTCCTGCTGGATTTTATTGCCGAGGAGGATGAGCGGATCTGCAACTTCGCGCAAGCGATGAACATGCGGCCGCAGGACATCATGGCCGCACGAACCGCGCTGTCGGGTCCCGGCAGCTATGGCTGGTCCGTGGACTGAAAAACGGGGGCCGTTTCCGGTTTATTTACCCCCTGCTGCTAGCTTCGGTCCAAACCGAGGTAGAGCATGAACGGTCTGATCAATCGCGCCATCGAGGAGTTCCTGAGGTCCACCTATGGCGAGGAACTGCTGCAATCCGTGGCCGATGAAAGCGCGGTGGCGGCGGGGCTGTCGTCACCTCTCTGGGTCGATTTCGGGCCGGCCGCCCTGAACCGTGCTGCGTTCCGGCTGGCGAAGCCCAGTTCAGAGATGTTCGAGGATTTGGGTGCCTGGATGACGCGGATCGAGCCGATCCGCAGACTGTTGCGGTTCTCGGGCCGTGATTTCCGCGACTTTCTTCTGCGCCTTGATGAACTTCCGGGCCGTGCGCATCTGGTGGTGCCGACGCTGAAGGTGCCGCGGCTGGAAGTTGATGCAACCGATCAAACCGTTCGGCTGGTGATGGGGGACCCTGATCAGGACTGGCAGTTCGTGCTGGCGGGCCTGATCCGGGGGATGGCGGACGACTATGGCGCGCTGTGTCTGATCACGGTGGAGGAAGGGGCCATACGGGTGGACATCTGGGACGAGCAGTTTGCCGAAGGGCGCATGTTCTGCCTGCAGGGTTCGACGTTGCAGGGTCCGGCGGTGCAGGCATGACAAAAGACAACGCAGTGTCAGTGGCCACATTGGCGCAACTGATGCCGATGCATCTGTGGCTGGCCGACAGCGGTCGCGTTTTGTCCGTTGGTCCCACACTGGACAAGGTGGTTCCGGATCTGGATCAGGGGCTTGAGGGGCGGCTGTCGGGCGCAAGGGGGGGCGTGGACCCGGTCGCCGAAATCACGTCGGCGGTTGACCACAATCGCCGCCTTTTTCTGCGGGTTTCATGCGGCGCGGATCTGGTGCTGCGGGGTCATGGGGTGCGCGTCGATGCGGGCACCATGCTGTGCAACCTGGGGTTCGGCATCGGGATCCATCGTGCGATACGCAAGGCGGGATTGACCGACGGGGATTTCGCGCCCTCGGAACTGGCGATGGAACTGCTGTTCCTGCACGAAGCCAACCGCGGTGTCCTGACCGAACTGTCGCGCTTCAATGACCAGTTGGCGCAGTCTCGGCGCGTGGCGCTGTTGCAGGCGCAAACGGACCCGCTGACTGGCCTAAGCAACCGCCGGGGCCTTGAAATGGCCTTGGCGATGGCCTTGCGCTCGGCTGGCGATGCACCTGATGTGAAACCCGTGCCTTTTGCCTTGGTGCATCTGGATTTGGACCATTTCAAGCAGGTCAACGACATTCTGGGACATAAGGCTGGAGATGACCTTTTGCAGGCGGTGGGGGCAGTCTTGCGCTCGCAGGTGCGAAAGGCCGACACGGCGGCCCGCATCGGAGGCGACGAGTTCGTGCTGATCCTGAGCGGGATGACCTCGGCCGCGGCCTTGAACGAACTGGCCGGGCGGATTATTGCGGCAATCCGGGCGTTGACGCCGCCCGGACTAGGACAGCTGCGCGTCTCTGCAAGCCTGGGCGTGATCATCTGCACCGACAAGCCGGCAGACAGCCCCGAGATCCTTCTGGCCCAAGCCGACGAGGCGCTTTACGAATCCAAGCGGAAGGGGCGGGGGTGTGCCACGATCCGCCAGTGACCTTGCCTCTGGATCCTGCAGCGGCATGTCTGCCGTCCGGCACATGCGCAGCATCGCTGCGCCTGAATGCGCGGAAGGCGGGCCGGATTTCAGCGGAACAGCAAGACCGGCAGGCGCGAGTCGATCAGCATCTGCGTGGTGGTCGAGCCGATGATCAGGCGGCGCAGGCGGCTGTGGCCATAGGCACCCATCACCAGCAGGTCATGCCCCTGCTGTTCCAGATGCGAAGTCAGGGCCGTTTCGGGTGCGCCGTGCAGCAGTCGCATGCTGGCGTTGATGCCGGCGGCTCGCAGACGCAGGATCGCCTCGTCCAGCTGGCCCTGTGCGTCCCGCGACCCCGGCTGCGCCATCACGACCTCGATCTGGAGCCCGTGAAATGTGGGGCTGGCCGCGATGTGGTCGATGGCCTTCATGGCCGAGGTTCCGCCGTCAAAGGCTACCAGCACCTTGTGGATCGGCCGGAAGCCACGCGAGGCCACCAGCACCGGCACACGCGCGGCGCGGACGATCCGTTCAAGGTTGGAACCCAGATGCCCTTGGGCAAAGTCGGCGGCCGCGCCCCGCTTTCCCAGCACGATCAGGGCGGGATCGGCCTCGCGCCCTGTCGCCTGTTCGATCAGATCGCCCTGTTCAAGCCGCGTCGTCACCTGCATGCCGCCTGCGCGTTCCGTCAGCCCGCGCGCATCTTCCAGCAGCGCGCGCCCCTGAGCATTGGCAATGCGCGACCGCTGTGCGTCCAGGGTGGCCAGCTCTTCCAGCAGGGCGCTTCGTGCGCCAAGGCGGATGGTGCCCGACAGGTCCTGCCGCCCGGCCGGTTCGCGCCGTCCAAGCACATGCAGCAGCTCGACAGGGGCCTGCATCCGGCGAGAGGCCCAAGCCGCATGTTCGCAGACCGAGGTCGCATAGATCGAATCGTCAACCAGCGCGATGATCTTGTTCGTCATGTCCGCTTTCCCCTCAATGCGCGACCAGTTTATCCATCGCTCCGGGCTTGTCATGTGTTGCAAGCCTGTCCAGCAAGGTTTCCGACGCTTTGTTCACCCCGACAAGATGAACCTGGGCACCATCCCGGCGAAATTTCAGAATTGCCATGTCCAAGGCCTGAACCGAGCTGATGTCCCAGATATGCGCCTGGCTGACATCGATGGTGACCTGGTCAAGCGGTTCGGAAAAGTCGAAGGCAGCCATGAAGTCCTCGACCGAGCCATAGAACATCTGCCCCTCGACCACGTAGGTGCGCGCGCGCCCGTCTGCGGACAGCGTCGACGACACGCGGAACAACTGCGCGATCTTGGCCGCGAAGAAGATCCCCGACAGCAGCACGCCGACCATCACGCCGATGGCCAGGTTGTGCGTCCAGACGACCGTTGCCACCGTGGCCAGCATCACCACAGATGAGGATCGCGGATGCGTGCGCAGATCGCGGATCGACGACCAGCTGAACGTTCCGATCGAGACCATGATCATGATCGCCACCAGCGCGGGCATGGGGATCTGGCTGACCAGATCGCCCAAGCCCACCACCAGGATCAACAGGAAGACACCCGCTACGAATGAGGACAGGCGCCCCCGCCCGCCCGACTTCACGTTGATCATCGACTGGCCGATCATCGCGCAGCCCGCCATGCCGCCGATGAAGCCCGTCGCCGTATTGGCAAGTCCCTGGCCGACGCATTCCTGGTTCCGGTTGCTGCGCGTGTCGGTCAGCTCGTCCACCAGGTTCTGTGTCATCAGGCTCTCCAGCAGCCCGACGATGGCAACGGCGAAGGCATAGGGCAGGATGATCTGCAGCGTTTCCAGGTTCAGCGGCACGTTTGGCAGCAGGAATACCGGCAGCGTGTCGGGCAGGGCGCCCATGTCACCCACCGTCCGCACGTCCCATCCAAAGATCAGCGCAAGTGCGGTCAGCACCACAATCGTGACCAAGGGCGACGGAATTGCCTTTGTGACCAGCGGAAAAAGATAGATGATCGCCAGCGCGGCTGCCACCAGCAGATATGTGAACCAGGTGACGCCCGGCATATTCAGGTCAAGTTCTGGCAGCTGTGCCATGAAGATCAGGATGGCCAGCGCGTTCACAAAGCCCGTCATCACGGATTTGGAAACATAGCGCATCACGAAGCCCAGCTTCAGCAGGCCGCAGGCGATCTGGATCAGCCCGGCCAGAACCGTGGCGGCCAGCAAGTATTCCAGTCCGTGATCACGCACCAGCGTCACCATCAGCACGGCCGTGGCCGCCGTGGCGGCGGAGATCATGCCGGGCCGTCCGCCCGTGATGGCGGTGATCACCGCAATGGAAAAGCTGGCATAGAGGCCAACCTTGGGATCGACGCCCGCGATGATGGAAAAGGCGATGGCTTCCGGGATCAGGGCCAAGGCCACGACCAGGCCCGACAGCAGGTCCGGGCGGACATTGCCCAACCATTCATCCTTGTAGCGAGAGAAAGAAAACATGAATCATCCGTTCCTGACGTTGGCGGGTGCCCCGCACCGGCCTTGCAAGCGACATCGGTTCGAATTGTCCGGCGGATCGGCGGCCGGAAGAGCCACCCGGAATCTCACCGGGTCCATGCGTTTGAGGGCTGATAGCCGCAAGACCGCAGGGATCGCAACCCTGCGTTCATGAAAAGCTGCCCCCGCAATGGGGCGCCCTCGGGAAATGCTTACCGGTTCAGCCGCGGGTGCGCAGCAGGCCCATGATATCCTTGGTGCGTTCCAGGATCGGCACGGCCACCGCCGCCGCGCGGTTTGCGCCCTGCGCCAGGACCGCGTCGATCTGGGCCGGGTCGGCCATGAATTCGGCCATGCGCCGGGTGATCGGCGACAGGGCCTCCACGGCGACCTCGGCCAGAGCGGGCTTGAAGGCGCCGAAGCCCTGGCCCTCGAAACGTGCCAGGACCTGGTCGGGCGTCTCGTCTGACAGGGCGGCATAGATGTTGACCAGGTTCCTCGCCTCCGGGCGATCCTTCAGCCCGTCCATCTGTCCGGGCAGGGGGTCTGCGTCGGTGCGCGCCTTGCGGATCTTCTGCGCGATGGTGTCGGCATCGTCCGTCAGGTTGATCCGGCTGGCATCCGAAGGATCGGATTTCGACATCTTCTTGGACCCGTCGCGCAAGGACATCACCCGCGTGGCGACGCCTTCGATCAGCGGTTCGGTGATCGGGAAATGGTTGACGCCATAATCGTGGTTGAACTTGGCGGCAATGTCGCGGGTCAGTTCCAGATGCTGCTTCTGATCCTCGCCGACCGGCACGGCAGTCGCCTGATAGGTCAGGATATCGGCGGCCATCAGCGCCGGATAGGCCAGAAGGCCCAGGCTGACATTTTCGGTGTTCTTGCCTGCCTTGTCCTTGAACTGGGTCATCCGGTACATCCAGCCGACGCGCGCGACCGTGTTGAACAGCCAGGCCATCTCGGCATGGGCGCTGACCTGGGACTGGTTGAACAGGATCGATTTCGCCGGGTCCACGCCTGCGGCCATGAAGGCGGCGGCCGCCTCGCGGATGCGGGCGCGCAGCGCCTCGGGGTCCTGCCAGACAGTGATCGCGTGCAGGTCGACGATGCAATAGATCGTCTCGGCCTCGCCCCCCTGCAGCGCGGCAAAACGCTTGAGCGCGCCCAGGTAATTCCCAAGCGTCAGCCCGCCCGAGGGCTGGATGCCCGAAAAGATGCGCGGGCGAAACTGGCTGTTGTTGGGTTCGGACATGACTGGCCTGCCTTGGAATTTCCTGCGGGCTGGCTTAGCGGTTGGTACCAACCTTCGCAACCGTCAAGGAAAGCCCATGCGCTCCGGCCTGACCGAATCCCCGCTGAACCCGCTGCCCCCCGTGATCTGGCTTCTGGTGCTGCCCGTCGTCGCCTCCGAAGCGGTCTTTGCCTTGGGAACCGCCGGCCTGATCGGCGGGGCAGAGGGGGTGGGCCTGCGCCTGTCCGCGATCCGCCTGGCGGCCTTTCCGCCCGAGCTGTTGCAGCGCATCTGGACCCTGGGGGCGGTCGATTTCGACCAGGCTTACCGCATCCTCAGCTTCAGCTTCATCCATGTTTCGCTGACCCATGCGCTGTTTGTGGCAATTTTCACTTTGGCCTTGGGCAATATGGTTGCGCAGAATTTCAGCCCGGCTGCGGTTTTGGGCCTTTTCTTCGGCTCGGCGATTGGGGGGGCGGTGGTCTATTCGGCCCTGCTGCCGCTGATCGCGGACCGGTCGGCGCCGCTGATCGGGGGTTATCCGGCGGTCTATGGCCTGGTGGGCGCCTTTACCTTCCTGCTGTGGACGCGCTTGGCGGCGGCGAATGCCAACCGCCTGCGGGCCTTTGCGCTGATCGGCATGCTGCTGGCCTTCCAGTTGACTTTCGGTCTGCTGTTCGGGGGCGGCGGTCACGGCTGGATTGCCGAGATCTCGGGCTTTGCAATCGGATTTGGCCTGTCATTCCTGCTGGTCGACGGCGGCGCCCGCCGCGCCTTGGCGCAGATCCGACAGCGTTAACCGCGCCGCACCGCCGCCTTCAGCTCGGAGGGGCGATAGCCGGCAACCAAGAAAGCCAGCGTGAAATAGATCGCGGCGCCGCCGAAGACCAGGATTGCAAGGCTGGCGCCACGACCCAGATCCGCGCCCTCCAGCCATTCCCGCGCGGCCCACAGCGCCCCCGCCATCAGCGCCGAAGACAGCAATATTCGCGGGAAGGCCCGGGTCAGGCGCGCGTCGGCCCGCGCAGCCTGTCCCATGTCGCGCGTGCCCCACCACAGCTGCCCGACCATCAGCCATGCCGCAACGGTGGTGCCGATAGCGGCGGCCAGGAACCCCAGCAGCGGCATCAGGCCAAATGCCACCCCGGCATTGACCACCATCGACAGCGCCGCATAGCGGAACGGCGTCCTGGTATCCTCGCGTGCGAAATAAAGCGGCTGAAGGATCTTCTGCAGAACGAAGGCAGGCAGGCCAAGGGCATAGACCACCAATGCGGCGGCTGTCTGCTGCGTATCGAAGGCGGAAAATGCGCCACGTTCGAACAGCGTGGCCACCATCGGCTGAGCGATGACGGCAATGGCGAACGCCGCCGGCAGCGTCAGGAAAAGGCCGAACTCGGTCGCGCGGGAATAGGCGGACTGGCCGCCGACGTGATCCTCGGCCCGCAGACGGCGCGCCAGTTCCGGCAGCAGCACTACCGCCACAGCCGCGCCCACGATCCCAAGCGGCAGCTGATAAAGCCGGTCCGAATAATAAAGCCACGTCACCGCCCCCTCGAAGCGCGAGGCGACCTGCCGGCCGATCAGCAGGTTGATCTGAACCACGCCGCCCGCAAAGGCTGCGGGCAGGGCCACCGCGATCAGGCGCCGCATGTCCGGCGACAGGCGCGGCCGCCGGGGCCAGAAGACGTAACCCGTGCGGCGCGCGTCCCACCAGACCAGCGCAAACTGCGCGATCCCAGTAACCGGCGTGGCCCAAGCCAGGGTCAGGCCCAGGTCCCAGCCCTTCCAACGGCCCAGCCACATCGCCACAATGAACAGCAGGTTCAGCAGCACCGGCGCCGCCGCCGCCGCCGTAAACCGCCCATTGGCGTTCAGCACCCCCGAGATCATCGAAGCCATCGAGATCAGCAGGATATAAGGGAACGTGATCCGTCCGTATTCAACGGCAAGATCAAAGCGTTCATCGCCGACGAAGCCCGATGCCATCAGCCAGACAAGGCCCGGCATGAGGATCATGGCAACCGCCGACAGCGCCAGCACCGTCAGGAACAGGCCCGAGAACGCCTCGCGCGCGAAACGCTGCGCCTCATCGGGGTCCTGCAGCTTTTTAGAGAACATCGGCACAAAGGCGGTGTTGAAGGCGCCTTCGGCAAAAAAGCGGCGGAACATGTTGGGCAGGGACAGGGCGACAACGAACGCCTCGGCCACGGCACCCGTGCCCAGCCAGGCCGCCATCAGGATGTCGCGCACAAAGCCCGACACACGCGAAACCAGCGTCCAGGTTCCTACCGCCAGGAACCCCCGCACAAGTCCGGTCTTCATGCCTGTTCAGCCTCGGCCCTTTTGACGCCGTCGGCAATGGCCGCGCGCAGTTTCTTTTCCAGCGCATCCCGCTTGGCGGGGCTGTGCAGCTTCAGCCCGAACATGTCCTTGACATAAAAGCTGTCGACCACCTGCGCCCCAAAGGTCGCAATGACGGCGCTGACGATCTGGATATGATTCGCCGCCAGCGTCCGCGTCAGGTCATAGAGCAGGCCCGGACGGTCGCGGGTGTCGACCTCGATGATGGTATAGATGTCGCTGCCTTCGTTGTCGAAGGTGATATGGGTCGGAAACTTGAATTCCCGGTTGCGCTTCTTGGGCTTGTCGCGGCTGGCGAAAGCCTCGCGCGCCACGATTTCTCCAGCAAGGGTGCGCAGGATGGTCTGGCGCAGGCGGGGCAGCCGGTCCTCGGCAAAGGGATGACCTTCGGCATCCTGAACCCAAAAGACCGCCGTCGCATAGCCGTCGCGGGTGGTATAGGTGCGCGCATCGACGACGTTGGCCCCCGTCAGCGTCAGCGCCCCGGCCAGCCGTGAAAAGATGCCCGGATGGTCCGACAGGACAAACGCCGCCCGCGTCGCGTCACGGTCGGGGTCGGCCCGCAGGTCGATGCGGATTTCGTCGGGGCCAAGGTTTGTCAGCAATTCGGCAAAAACGGCATGGCTTTGAGTCGGCAGGCCCGGCCAGTAGGCGTCGTAATGCCGGCCAAGCTCGGCCCGGATCGCCCGCGCGTCCCAGCCCTTCGCGACCAGCATGTGACGCAGGGACCGCTTGGCCTCAGCGTGGCGCTTGTCGCGGTTCAGTTCCTCCAGCCCGTTTTCAAGGGCGGCCGCGGTTTCCTGGTGCAACTTGCGCAGCAGGGCGGCCTTCCAGTTGTTCCAGGTGCCGGGACCTACGCCGCGGATGTCGCAGACGGTCAGCACCAGCAGCATGTCCAGCCGCTTGCGCGTCTTCACGGCCTTTGCAAAGTCGCGCAGTGTGCGCGGGTCCGCGATGTCGCGCTTTTGCGCCACGTCCGACATCAGCAGGTGGTTGCGCACCAGCCATTCCACAGTTTCAATGTCATCCTGGGTAAAACCAAAGCGTGTGGCGATGCGGCGCGCGATGCGGGCGCCCAGGATCGAATGATCTTCGGGGCGACCCTTGCCGATGTCGTGCAGCAGCGTTGCCAGATACAGGACGCGCCGGTTCACCCCTGCCTCGATGATCTCGGAGGACAGGGGCAGGTCCTCGGGGTGTTCGCCGCGCTCGATCTCGGCCAGGGCGGCGACGCATTGGATCGAATGTTCGTCCACCGTATAGTGGTGATAGAGGTTGAACTGCATCATCGCCACAACCGGTTCGAATTCGGGGATGAAGGCGGCCAGCACCCCAAGTTCGTTCATGCGGCGCAAGGCCCGTTCCGGGTTGCCGTGTTTCAGCAGCAAATCCATGAAAATGCGGATCGCTTCGGGATCGGACTGAACCTTTTCGTCGATGCGGTGCAGATTGGCAGCCACCAGCCGCATTGCGTCGGGATGAATCAAGACGCCCGTGCGCAAGGCTTCCTCGAACAGGCGCAGGATGTTCAGCGGGGCCGCCAGGAACTGCGCCTCGTTTTCAAAGGACAGCCGGCCCTGCTGGTCGATAAAGCCGGACCGCACCTTGCGGCGGCGGCGGAAAATGCGGCCGATGAAGGGGGCGCTGCGGACATGCCGCGCCTCCAGTTCAGTCAGGAAGACGCGGGTCAGCTCGCCCACGCGCGTGGCGTGGCGGAAATAGTCCTGCATGAAGTATTCGACACCGCGCCGGGCGGAGGTGTCGGAATAGCCCATGCGCCGGGCAACCTCGACCTGCATGTCGAATGACAGCACGTCTACCGGCCGCCCCGCGATGAGGTGCAGATGACAGCGCGCGGCCCATAAGAAATCTTCGGCCTGCCAGAAGGCCAGATGCTCGTCGCGCGTGAATACGCCCAGTTCGACCAGTTCGACTGCACGGTCCACGCGGTGGATGTACTTGGCGATCCAGTAGAGGGTCTGAAGATCGCGCAGCCCGCCCTTGCCCTCCTTGACGTTCGGCTCCAGCACATAGCGCTGGCCACCCTGGCGATGATGGCGCGCGGCGCGCTCCTCCAGCTTGGCCTCGATGAACTCGGGGACGGTCTTTTCGAACAACTCGGGCCACAGGCGGTCGCGCAGTTCCTGCGCCAGGGGCGCATGGCCCGTGACCAGCCGGTGTTCCACCAGCGAGGTGCGGATGGTCATGTCGCTGGCGCCAAGGCGGAGGCAATCGTCCACGCTGCGGATTGAATGGCCGATCTTCAGCTTCAGGTCCCACATCATGTACAGCATCGATTCAACGACACTTTCGGCCCAAGGTGTGATCTTCCAAGGCGTCAGGAACAGCAGGTCCACGTCCGACGCGGGCGCCATCTCGGCCCTGCCGTATCCGCCCACGGCCAGCACGGCCAGCCGCTCATTGTCGGAATGGATGTGCTTGGGATGCAGATGGGTGGCCGCGACATGATGGACCGCGGCCACGATCGTATCAGTCAGTGCGGCGATGGCGCGCACCGTCTCGCGCGCGGCGCGGGGATGGCCGGCAAAACTTTGTTCGATCGCGGCCATGGCATCCAGCCGGGCTGCCGAAAGGAGCGTCACCGTGGCGGCACGGATCTGGCGCGGTTCGGACAACCCGGCCAGGTGCTGGTTCAGCTGCACCAGAAGCAGATTGGGGTCGTTGCTGCCAACGACCCCGGCCATGTCAAGCCTGCCCGCAACTTCGGACGTCATCGTGGGTCGCGTCCTGCCGCCGTCACGAGCCAAAGCCGCGGGTGCTGCGCGGCGCGGGGTCCAGGATCACCAGTTGCTGGTTGCGGATCGTGGCCACCGCCAGGCTGCGCTGGACTGTGCCGTCGCGCTGCAACCGGAAGACGCCGCCCACGCCCGAAAATCCTGCCCGCTGCGTCAGGCCGCTGGTGGTCAGGGCATTGCGCTGTCCGTTGCGGGCCAGCGACGCGATGGCGGCCACCCCGTCATAAGCCAGCGATGCCAGCTGGTGCGGCGCCTCGCCATGGGCTTGGGCATAGCGCGCCTCAAACTGGCGCTGCAGGCTCTGGTCGGGGATCGCGAACCAGCCCTCGGACAGCTGAGGGAGCTGCAGCCGGTCATTGGGCTGGTCCCACCGCGTCAGGCCCATCATCTGCGGGCTGGGAGAGCGGACGCCCGCCGCGGCCAGGGTTTCGGTCAGATAGGGCAG
>KZ836047.1 GCA_003255745.1 Paracoccus saliphilus | reverse complement strand
ATTTCTAAATGGCGGAACACGCGACGTTTTAACTTGGTGACAACAATAATACCCCGGCGCGGCAGGCCGTGCCTACTCTGCGGCGCCATAGCTGGAGGGTAGGTAAGGCAGATCGACACAAAGAGCCCACATGTATGTGCCGGCTGCTGTTCGCAATCGAGAATTTGGCGTGGCTGCGGAAGTCGCTCATATGTATCCGGCCTGTTGGATCGGCTCGCGGGCCGTGGCCATGATGGGGTCACGCACGCACCTTGGTCTCATTAACCGCAAGGCTTCGGTTGGCCCGATGGCCTCTCAGCCTCTGGGGGCGTAGTTGATCCGTTCCATGCTGTTCTCTCTTTCGCGAACTCTTTGATGGCAGAGGAAGCCTCAGACGGCTTCCATCGCCATGTCTCTGTTTCTCTCAGCCTCGAAGCTGATGCCATGGCGCAGGATGCTCCAGGCGGTCCGGGCAAGCTTGTCGGCCGGCGCGATGGCGGCTTTGTTGCCGGGCATGCGTGTCACTGCGGCGGCTAGCCAGTTGCCGAAGCTGAAGTTCGGCCAAAGGTGGGGACGCATCATGATGAACCAGCAACATCCGCAGATACCGACTGCCCCGTTTGGTGATCCTGCCGAGGATCGTTCTTTCGCCCGTGCTGAACTGCTGGGGCACCAGGCCCACCCAGGCTGTGAAGTCGCGCCCGCGGTCAAAAGCCTCGCCCTTGCCGATGGCCGCGATCATCGCCGTTGAGATCATCGGACCCCCCCGCCAGAGCCGACCCTTCTTCGATTGCTTTTGTGGGACCTTCAGCTTCGTCGGGGAACCGCCCCACCGGGGCCTTTCCTTATAGGTTGCAACGGATCTCGGCTAACGCCGATGGCACTTCCCGTGCTCGACGCCGGCTGCGGTTCAATACTTGGCGTCATGTACTTCCCTGTCGTGTGTCTGCTGATCTGGACGATCCGGTGAAATCGGACTGCGGTTCTTTGACCGGCTTATTTGGCAGCATCGCCACCGGCGGCCGTTGAAGGTCCATGATCACTGATAAGCTACGCAGACAAGTTGATCGCCGACTACGTGGAACGGAAGCTCTGAATCACCTGTCACGATGATGCAGACGAGGGCAGCTCCTACCAGAAACGCCTCCCGCGGCGTTGCAAAAGGTTGGGCATCAGGCGTGCCGACGCAGTCAGGCTGGCCCGTAGGAATATCCCGAAAGACAATATTCGCGACCCAGCCCCCCTGCACCTCTTCAACCAGAAGGTCAGCGAGGTTGTCGCGATTGAAATGCGCTGGATACGGCAACTTTGGAGGCAGGGACGCGATCCGGCCGGTCGCCTCCAGTGCGGTCATTACCNACGCGATCCGGCCGGTCGCCTCCAGTGCGGTCATTACCAGCCCCAAGGCGGTCGGTTGTTCGGTTTGATTGGGGAGTGAATTATTGATCATAACGTCTTTCCGTGTCTGCAGGCGAGTCAAGTGCCTGATTTGTCGTGTCGAGGAAGTGGGTCGTTTTTTGGGGGTGCAAAGCCGGGGTTAGAGTCCGCGGCTACCCCTGCGAAGGAGCCGGCCGTACCGCCGGTTCACAGGTGGTAGACGAAGCGCCTGGTGTCTGCGGCGCTCACTTCACGATCCCGCCCGCTGGGGCCCTGGGGCCGCTACCAAGCCCGCACGAAGTCGCTCGAGCTTCTGGAGCGCTCATTGCCAGTCCGGCGCGACCTCAAGCAGGATGCGATTGTCCGGCAGCGCGGTCCTGCGGTGGAAATCGATGACTTATCTCCAAAAGCCGGGTCGAGATGTTCTTTGCGCGTGAAGCAGGGAAGTTCCGACTCCCAAGACTCATCGAGAAGCCTGGAAAGGGATGTTGCCCGGTCATAATTCCAATGGCTGAGGTGCTGGATGATCCTCTCGTGAAACCGATAAGCGCTCAGCTTGTCACGGATCCTCCAGGCTTCCCGGCCCGCTTCACTCAGAGGCCCCACTTCCTTGCAGATACGAGGTAGGTTCGGCCACCATCCCCTTGCGAGAAATCCTGGCCGGATGTCCGGATCCTGACTGAAACATGTCCGGTCAAGGCGATCCGAGGTGAAAGCGAGGAACTGGTCGCCCAGAATATTCGCCTCGCATTGGAGACGATCCGCGCACTCCGCCTCGTAGTTCTTTGCGACCAGGCCAAGATTGCCGCCCAACGGCCGGCTGAAATGCCGCCCGTCGAGCAACAAGGATTTATTCACGTGATAGATACTCATGGTCCGCTTTCCTTCTAGTCCATCAACAGCACTGGCTGCGCCTATGTCTCGGCAGTGCAGCCTGTGCATCGTCCGGAGGAGATTGTGCCGGATTGAGAGAGCCGGAAAAAAATTCAGCTGGTTTGAATGTTTTTGTGGAGCATCAGGAGGTGGTGTGGTCTCGTCCGACCACTGCCGCTGAGCCCGGCCCGAAGGGTCCGGTGGCTGCGTCGACGCTGGAAGGAACTTGGAAAGAGCAGCGGAGGCTTAGCCTTTACCCGCGAGGGCTAAATCGCCCTGCCCCGCAACGTGCCGTTGGATCAGCCAAATGCATGAGACGTTCTCTTGAGCAAGAGAACTTTGATATTTGACCCCAGTTGAGGCGCCGTCACGGTGAGGCTGCTTCCTCGGACAGGCACCTGAGACTTCGCCGCAGAAAGAAAGGTACTTAGGTCACCGGCCTGTGTCGGACGAGTCAGCACATTGGCGGGATGGAAACGCACAACCTGTCACCATTTTCCAGCATCTCGCAGCAGGGCCCGCAAACATAACGCCGATATATTTTCGTGGCCCTTTGTGCGGCTGTCGGAGGAATTCCGGTTTGTCGGGATTTCGACTGTTCTCCTGTGCGAACAAGCGCATCAAGCCACTTTTTCCCCAACTTGGAACGTCCGCCGAACCCACTCATCGGCTTCAGCAGGAGCAATGCGAACGCTGCCGAATACGTTGCGGGTCGGCAAGCCTGCGGCAATCCACCTCTCTACCGTCCTCTCGCTGACGCTCCATTGCGCTCCGAGATCTTTTTTGGTGAGAAGCGGCTTTTTATACGCGTCTGCCCGGTTACCCCGCGGAACAGGCCCTTGCTCGGCAGCCCACACATTTTGCCAGGAGCACCGCCAGTCTCCTCCGATGCGCACACCTTCAAGTTCGCCGGCCCTGAGCTTTGCGCGGACCGTACCCGGTGTGAGGCTGTAATGATCGGCAACGGCTTTGACCGTCAGATTGTAGTCATGTGTCTGTTTCATGCAGAGCAGATTGGTCCGGTGGGGCCGCTGTCAAAACATTTGAGACCGTTAGTGGATCATTTTGTGCCCGCAGCACTTGAGAAGCGGATCGCCGCATGACGGTCTTCTCGAGACGGCGGCGAGTGATGCTTGCAGCGGGTGCACGACTGCTGATCCTCGCGTCCTGATCTGCACTACGAACTGCAAAATGTGCGCCGGATCTGCCACCTTCTTTTCCGGGCTGATGGACATCAGCTGCTGAGCCAGCAGTGCCGCAAAAAACGGAAGATAGGGTGGTCCAGCATCTCAAAGAGCGCTGCGGGTTCCTGTCGAGACTGACATAAATCTTCAGTCAAACTTTTTGTCTGAGCGCCCGCGGACATATCTGCTCCTCCAGAGGCGATACAACTCAATGAGACCACGGAGCAGGGTAATGACGATTCAGATCATCGACGGCACGAAGGTTTCCTTCCCGTTCGAGCTGAAAGATGCCTTCCGGAAGGTCTTTCCGTCGGCGCAGTGGAATGCGGCTGACAGAGCATGGGTAGTCGGCCCTCGCTCGACAAAGCGCCTGGAACAGTGGGTCCAGCTTGTGAACGAGAGCCGGATCGTTGAGAAGATCGCGACCCGCGAAGCGGCCGCTTTGAACGATCAGGAAATGAGAAGCGTCCGCAGCAATCTTTCCAGCCTTCGCGATCAGATTGCGGAGGTGGCAAGTCACTCGGTGACACGCGAAGAGATCCAGGCGGAGCGGGAGAAGCTGAAGCCCTTGAAGGCCAAGCTCGCGGCGGCGAAGAGCGAAGAGGCGGATCTTCACGCCGCCATCGAAGACGCCATCGGTGTTTCCGTTGCGTTCATCAACGGCCTGCGGCGAAATATGGCATCAGGAATGAATGGGAGAGCGTCCGGAACAGAGGTCTTCGATGAGGCTTGTGCGCAGCTCCGCCAGATCCGCGAGCGCCTGAGAGTCATCGGGATCGAGAGCGAGCAGCTGAACGCGAGCATCATCGCCAACCGCAACCGCCCGGACCGCGACAAACAGCTGCTGGCCAAGCCGCTGGTGTTCAGAAAAATCGAAGAAGAAGGCTGAACCTGCGCTGCTTATCTCAGGCTGGGAAAAAAGTATTTTCACCCAGCAACGGTAGCGCGTGCAGACGAGCCCCGTTGCCGCGGATCGTCGATGCAAGTTTGGCGGCCGGAGATGGCGGCTTTGCGGGGAGTCGCTTAGCATTGCCCGCAGGGGTCAGCCATTCTTGCAGCGATCAACTGAGCAGAGGCTTTGAGGACGAGGAAAACATATGCATGTCCGGCTTGAGAAAATCGTTCCTGCGAAGCGCCAGCGGCGTTTTTATGTGGTGAGCATTGCGCAGACCCTTTTCGGCGAGTGGTGCGTCCGGCGGGAGTGGGGCCGGATCGGCGCGGCCGGAGGGCAGCAAGCCGCGGAGTATCTGCCAACGCGGGAAGAGGCGGAAGAGGTGCTTCAAAGGCACAAGCTGGCAAAGTGTCGGCGTGGCTACGCGCCAATCCCGGTGCAACTGCGGCTCTTCTGACCCGCCTCGACGAAGGCGGCAACCATACCCCTTCTCCGTCCGCAGCCAGACCGTTTGCCGACGACGCACTGCGGCCGACGATGAAACAGCTTGGAGTGACCGCCCCGGTGACCGACGCCGCCGCTTGTGGCTTCGCAGTCAGACCTCCGGGCGAGAAGCCCAAACCAGCACCGTCCGGCTGGGACGGATTTTTTCGATCTGCGATCAAAAAGTTCGATTTTTCGTTTCTGTGTTCGAGCAAACGACCCATGTCCCTTCCGACGAGGGCAAGCAGGTAAGACCTTCGTGGCCGACGAGATGCTGTGGAAGGTGGAATTGCCTCCCGGTCTTCTCAACAAGTGGAGTGAAAGACATGACGAAACATCAGCCGCAGATCATCGAAGCGAAAATCGTGGACGAGTCCATCTGCGAGATGATCCTGGGCTTCGAGGGGCTGACCGAGGACAATCTTCGCCTTGAATTCGAGTTGCCCATAGAGGGCACTCCGGTTCAGTTCGACGCCGTGACGTGGTACGGTTCTGGGGCCAGCGCAGTTGCTTTCTTCGAAGAACACCGCGAGAGCATCATGGCTGTGGTGAACGAGTCCATCAACAATACGGCAGCAAACCATTACTGAAAGCCGGACCCCTGCAGCGATGCAGGGGTCCGGACGGGAAAGCGGGGAGACCGGTTGCATCCTTATGCGCCTTGGCAAGCAGGTGCGACACCTACGGCGCTGCCGGAGATGTAATCGGTAGCTGTGACTGCACGGAACTGCCGCAGCCGCGCCTCACACTGCCCTGCCCGTTTACTGCCTTGGTATCACCGCGACCGTGTGGTGATACCAGGCGCTGAGAGCCGCTTGAGGCGCAGAAAAACTCTGCGAAGCAGCATCTGTCCTGGCGGACCGCCGCCCCGCCCGAACCGTTGTATCCCGGACCAGCCGCCTCGGTCCCGCTCCCGGCCCGGGGTTCAAGAGCGGGGGCTTCCGGTACCTGCGCCCAAGCGCTTGCGTCGGCGGCCACCTTGCAGTCCCGCCGCGTGGCTTTCGCGAACCTCTCGCCATTCCCGCTGCGCAGCTGTCTCGACGCAAAGCGCTTGGTAGGCCTTTCCAGCGTCCAGCGTTCGGTGCCCGAGCAAGGCAGCAAGGCACTTCGGTGCCGAGGCTGGATCATGCATCCGCAGGTAGTCGGCCACGAGGGTCCGCAGGTCGTGCAGCGGCACGCCGATGGCATCCCGAACCCGCTCGCTCGGCCAGCGGCTCGCGTAGGCCTGGGGCGTGAGGCTCAGCCAGTTGAGCCCCCGAAGTTCTTCGTAGCGCCGGTGTGCATGGCGCCGCGGCCGGCCCCCCAGGATGTGCTCGTCGAGCACCTGCCCGATCTCCGGCCAGAGTGTCCCGGCGTCTTTCCACCATCCCGTCTTCTCCTGCCGCCAGCGAAGCTGCCAGTGGTCCCACGGCTCCCGCACCAGTTGCTCTCCGAAGGTCCACTGCGCAACATCCCCTGTCCGCGCCGGGTCGTTCATGCAGACCGCCAGAACGGCGGCTGTCGCGCGTGCGGTTGCGGCCTCGGCTGACCAGTCAGGCAGCCTGTCGGCCTCCTCGAGCTCGCGCAGGATGGCACGCATGATCTCGTCGTAGCCGCCCTGCCCGTAGAGGTCGTGAAGCCGGCTCTCCTTCTGTTTCGGAATGCGACGGGCCTTCCGGATGAGGAGAGCCTGCACGGCGCGCATCCCGTCCAACGCCTCCGTTTCCAGCCCGCCATGGAGACCAAGGCTCACCAGCCCGCCAATGTAGCTGGCGGCCGTGCGATCGTTCACGGCCACTTTTCCCTCCGCCGCATCCTCTCTCCTGGCCTCCTGGGAAAGCTCCCAAGCCAGGAGCCACCCAAGACGCGGCGGGCATTTCACGTTTACGAGCATGTCCGCACAGCGGTTTATGGAGGCGATGTGGCGGCTGATCGAGCTGTCCTTGATCGCGGCGGCGCGCAGGCCCGGCAGCAGGGCGAGCCAGCTGGCAGGCCAGTTGCGCGGCGCGGTTTCGGAGCGGGCCGGCAACGCCACCGAGGCCGTCCGTCCCTGGTGCCCGGATCCTCCGGGGCGGCGGCGATAGTACTCCTGTCGCAGAGCCCGCCCCTCGGCGAGGCAGACCGACGGCGCATACCTGCCCAGCAGCCGCAGCAGGAGAGCAAGCGTTGACTCGCTCCTGCAGGCTGCCTCGAAGGTCGCTCGCGAGGGGGCTGATGAATGCTCCCCCTGCTCCGCCAGAATCGTGAAGAACCGGGCGGCGGTCGTGATGGCACCAGCCGGCAGCTCCTTGCGGTGCGCGAGCATCGTCTCCCGCATAGAGGCCGGCACCGCGGCAAGCCGGGCACGTGCAAGGTCATCGTCCATGCGCATGTCTCCTGCTGAGTTGGGTGAAGAGATCGGGATGCTCGGCCAGCAGGGCGGCGCGGCTTTCACGGGCGGCGGCTTGACCGTCGTCGCGGCCGTAATGCGCCCTCGCCGTGGCCTCCTCGTTACCGAGAACCGCAGACACGAGCGCGTAGTCACCCGGGTGGAGGGCTAGGATCAGCAGCGCCACCACATGGCGCATCCGGTGTGGCGTCTCGTGGACGCCGAGGACCGCAGAGGCGTCCCTCCAGAGGTCGAGAAAGACGCTTGGGGCATAGCAGCCACGCGGCAGCGTGACTGGGTCTCCCGCGTCTGCCCTGGGAAGGGACCGTCCGGGAAAAAGATAGATCCCCTTCGGATCGAGGCCTTGCAGCTCAATCAGTCTCGGCCGCCTGGTGTCGATCCATTCCAGAAGGATTTCGGCATCATCGCCGACCACATCGACCGTCACCCATCGGCTGTTCTTGATTTCCCAAGGAGCAAACCGGAAGGTCAGCAACCGCTCGCCCGGGGAGGTGCGCACGAGGTTCGCATGCGCCTTTCCATCCGACCCGATCCGCGCATGGCGAAGGCAGGCTGTTCTCATGGGTCGGGACATCTGCAGTGCGTAGGCGACCCCGCCCGCAAAGCATCTCAAGGCGGTGACTTCCCGAGCCTTGTCCTGCTCGAGCCTCGCCGCCTCGATCTCCCGCCGGGCCGCGTCTGCGATGCGCCGCGGGGCGTTCGACCATATCTTCGCCAATTCTGGTTTCTGCCGGAGGTGCGAAAAAGTCCGGTCGACCTCCATGAGGATGCCATCCCCCTCAGCCGTCTTCAGGAGCTTCTTGCGCGGCGTGTCGTAGTGCTGCGTGCGCAGCAGCCTGATTATCGCAACAGACCTGGGATCCCCCAGCCCGCGCTTTGCCAGAGTTGTGAGCGAGGTCAGGCGCGTCTTCAGCGTTACCGATGCCAGTGGATCGCGCAGATCCAGGGCAGCCTTGGATCGTGCAATCTGGTCCCTGATCGCACTTTCGATCGTTGCGCGGTCGAACAGTTCCCGGATGTCAGCGAGCAACTCCCGTTGCCCGCCGTCCTTCTCCCAGGCCCGCAGGAGCCACGTGATCGCTTGCCGGTACTGTTCGCGGGCTCCCGTTGGCTTGCCGACAAATCCGAGCATGCTGGAGGCAAGAGCATCCGCCTCCGCCATGACCGTTTCAGGATCCTCGCCGGCCTCGATCCGCGCCAGCATCCGTTCGGCGAGATCATCCTCACCGGCAAGACAGGCATCTGCAGCAGCTTCGAACGATGTACGAAAAGGTTCCGGCAAACTGCTCCAGTCCATCGGGCGCGCGCGGGATGATCCTGCTGGCGGGGAAAGCGGCACCGAGGGCAGAAACGGGCGCAGATCCGGCAGTACGTTTGTCAGGCCACGCAGACTGTTGAGGAACCGGATCGCCTTTCGCAGGCTCTTGCGCTTGTCGGCAGACATCTCGCGCCCGATCCGGTCCACCTCGTTCTGTGTCAGATCCTCCGGAACGACCCTCGCCCGAGATCGCAGGCCGCAAAGGCTGCGGTGCCGGCCAATAGTCCAGCGGCTGCCGCTGTCTGGAAGCCCTTCATGCACCTTGATCAGGTCCATCAACTCAGACCACCGGCCGCGGATGTGCTGTGGAACGGCTTCGAATCCCTCCTGGCTGGCCCAGTATCTCCGCAGGAGTGCCCGGATGCGAGAATCCATCCGGCGCCCGTTGCTCTTGATATCTTTCGCATTGCCGACGAGCGCATAGCCCCTGCCGGCCACGAGGCGCTCGAATTCGGCGATGCCGGATGGAAGGGACGCGAGGTCCGCGTCGAGCATGCCGAGGCGCGCAGGGACCCTCTCAAGGCTCCTGACGGCGTCAGCAGGTTGGTTGGCCTGTATCGCCCAGTTGCGAACGTCCAGAAGCGTAGGTGAGTCGGTCAAGTCTTGTCTCCTTCTCGGCCAGATCGGGCCCTCGCAACGAGGGGGCCGACCTGGGCGAGAAGGAGGATGGGTTCGCCCCGTCCTGGAGAGAAATCTGGCGGCTGATATCGAAGCAAAACCAATGCACCCCACCCGGCCGTGGTCGTCGTTGAGGCAGGGGAGCGAACGGTGACGAGCGCAGCGGATAGCTCCAGCTGATCCAGACGTCATTTCGAGAGAAGCCTCATGGGATCGAATCGTTCGGATCTGTTCCCGACGGTCACTGCCCGGAAATAGGCTGCAGGCACCCGGATCTCATCGAATCTCTGGACGATGCCCAGGATCGTGATGGCCGTATGCCGCTTCCCGCAGCGCGCGATCGCCCCGCTGATGAGCGACCTACTCATACCGCATTGGCCTCCTAGGACGAGGGCCTGCTCCTCGAGCTCATGCCACCTCTGCGGACGAGGGACCATCATCTCAGCAGCTTTTGGAGCAGCCGTCAGGATCTTGCCCAGTAGCCGGACGTTGTCGCCAGCGTCCCGTTCAGGGTCCTGCTCATCAATAATATGTACTCTTTCTTTTGAGCTGATCATGTGGCGGACAAACTGCCCGGCTTTGGCGGACAGATCAGCCGCCTCAGGGCTGGCACCCTGATGTTCCAGCTCATCTGTGGATAACTTTCGAGTGGCAACTTCGCGGCCGATCTCGTCGCAGGCCCGGGAAAGCTCATCTGCGGTAACCGTCACTCGCCGGCCCATGTTGCAGTATTCCTTCATGGTGCCCTCGGGAAGCCCTAAAGACTGGGCCTCATAAAGCAGCTTTAACAGGCGCTTCTTCTGGAACTTCCTTGCCTCTTCTTCCCGGGCGAAAGCTGCCGCACGCTCAGCCAGCTCCGCGGCACGAGAGAAAAGCGGAGACAAGTCCAGTCCGTAGACGATGGCCGATCCGTCAGGATCTGCGACGCGGAAGCGTCTGCCGTTGTTACTATCACGACGCTGAAGAAATTCCTGCGCGACGAGTTCTTCAACATGACGGCGGACGGTCCGCTCACTAGTATGGCGACGCCTAGTTATCGCGGCATTGGAGGCGAAAACGATGCATCCGCCCTTGTTGCCCACGAACGTGATGAGAACACGCAGCGTCTCAAGCTGGCTGGAGTTGAGACCGTAACTCCGGTGCGCGGCGCGGAGGTCATTGTGCAGCTGGTAAAGCTCTTTCTTGAGAGCGGACATCTGTGAGCCACCGTCACTCGAGAGGACGATCCGGGATTTTTGAGTTACTTTACGCATGGTTCTTCACGAGAGGACGTGAGGCCACGACAAGGCAACTCCATGGCGTCTCTGCATGAGAAAAAACGCCACGGCTCATCATTCCGCCGGAACGGTTGATCTTGAGAGTTATCGGATGAGCTGTTAGATCGCAGGTTCCTAGTCTGAGATCTGGCTCTCCGGGAGTTGTCTCGGGGGGCCTACTTATACGTTCTTCTCTTGTGTCCCTTTTTTTGCTTTTTGGTTTTGATTATTATCTTTGGGGGCGGAAGATTTGCCCCTCGTCTCGCATAACGAAACGTGTTGCCGTTGGCAGATTTTCAGGCTGGAGTTTCTGTTGTTTATCCCCTGTTTGCTGAGTAAACTAGTATAGTGGAACTCGTTTTCGCGAAGCGGATCGCCTCATCAGCGATAGGCTCCGCCTCCAGCGAAGCTGCCGCGACCCCAAGTTCTCGGTCGGACGAATGCGCCCGCTGGAGGTCAGCGGAAGAAACGCTGCCGCGCCGGAGGAGCCGAAGAAGCGCTGCAGGAGAATCACGTCCGCTTCGTGGGCGTTGATCACTGATTCGCATCCTCTGTCCCTCCATCGCCATCGGCTCACCTCGTCTAGCATCGGCTCAACAGACCTCGCAAGCTTCAGGCTCGGCTGGTTTGATTCCTTCCTGTTGGACCTCTACCCTCCGCACAAGAGGGTGATCCGATGCTTGAGGAACCTGACAGACCCTTGAGAAGAAACAGTTTTCTGGTTCGAAGAGGTACGGCTGACCTTTCTACTTCGGGCGAAACATAATAATGTTATGTTACTTCCTTTCAATGTCCTTTTTGTGTTGCACCGGCGGTGTCTCCTTGCGGCGTCGTTTCGACGCAAATCAGTCGCAAGAAGGCTTCCCGCCGCAGCCGCCTCACCGACACCGCCGCCCGCTGCCTCCCGCAGAAGGCTGCACCCAAGCCGCCAGCTTCCAGATTAGAGCATGGGCTGCGAGCCGAAGGCTGAGGGCAGGAGATCATTATGGCGCAGAGCAGGCCGCGGTAGCGCCCATCCTATGCTTCATCTTTCATGCGATGGGCGAGATAAACCGTTTCAAGACGATGGGCGGCGTTCCTACCGAGGGCTTCTATCTTAGGGTAGCATCGCGATTTCCTGTTGAGCGTCCGGGGCGCAGGTATTCAAGGACTTCGGCTTCGGACCTACCTAATCTTCACAGGGTTCCGAGTTGAACAAGAGAACCAGTGCGAGCAGCGATCATTCGAACGCTGATCAGGCGCCGTTAGCGGGAATGCTGCCAAGGCAAAAGCCACAAGGTTAGAATGGTCTTTCCATGGGAACACGAACGGAACGCCAATGGGCGAATGATTGGTCGGTATTCGGCTTTATCCGGTCACACGTCCGCTCGACGTAGAGCAGCCAAATGAGAGGAAGGCGCAGCCGCGCCTTCCTCCCCAGGTTTACACAGACATCTTGTAGCCGAGACGGTGAGCGCGCACGACATCACGCACCATCCTCAGAGCTGCGAGCAACTTATCGAGTAACACGTAGTGCTCCTCGATCACTGCAAGATCGGATGGGACCACAACCTCGTACCAGCCGCCAGACATGCATTGCTCGTCATGCACCCACACATGCTCCCGCCCGTTGTCGATCCAGACCCGGAGACCACTCAGCAGGGCCTCAAGATCACGACAATCCTTGTTGTCGAAAACCTCCTGTTCGCGAATGCGGCCGAGGAGATGGTCCGTAAGGCGCTGGTACCGGGAGTCGCAGCGTTCGTGCCGCGCGATGTCTGCGAGCGCGATTTCTGCTGCAGGCAGGAGCGTCAGCGCATCGTAGATGGCCTGGACGATGGGATCCTCGCTCCTCATTGCCAGTCCTCCGATCGCCCGTACTCCGATAGACCGTCGGGCGCTTCCGTCCTCCAGTTCGATGCGAAGCCAGCAGACGTCATCGCGTCCTCCAGTCCATCGGCGAGCAGACAGATCTCCTCGACGTGCGGACTTTCAGGCGAGAGCATGGCGAAACAATACGCCTCGTCCCGGTCCCCGTCGTGCACGTTTTGGAGGGTCAGCAGGTCATGGAGCGCGACCGTCTCGCGCTGCATCCGGCGTGTCAAAGCCGGCTGCGATCCGAAAGCGTCGAGAAGACCCTGGGTGCGGCGCAAAGCGCCTCGCCCGCCGAGCAGAAAGGCCGCGTTCTGCAACGCTTCGGCGTGAGTTTGCATGAAGACGGCGAGTTCAGACGTAAAGAATCGGGTTTGATGAAACATGAAGTTTCCCCTGTTTTTATGGCCGAGGCAGGATGCCCGGCTGACAAGATCTTTTTCCCTCCTTTCCTCTTTTGTAGCTGTATCTGGTTGGCTCTGAACGCCGCTCGCATGACAGGCAGCGGCGTTCAGAGCCAACCGGGATATCAGGCAAGTCACCGAGTGGCGCAGGCCGCTGCAAAGAGGTTGCGGTGCGTGAACGACGGATGCGGCCGCAGGCGGCTGATCCAGCACTGGCGGCGCGCGGCGCGCTTGTTGCCGAACAACAGGCGCTTGGCTGAAGCGCGTTGGCGGAGTGAGTCCGGCAGTCCGCTCATGCGGTTCAGGTCACAGGCAGCGCCCTGATGAGTGAGCGTGTCCATGTTCCGAAGGTGAGCTTGATTACGCCGCGGCACGGGGTATTCAGCCCGCCTTGGCGCCCAGGTAGTCGCGCAATTTGATGAGGTCGGCGATCTCGCCGCGCATCATGACATCAAGTGCACTGCGGCCGCCAAAACCGGCATTGGCCTTTCGGATCCAGGCGTACCCGCGCGCTGCATCCGCCAAGAGGTGGCGCAGGCCCATGTGGATCCCGATCAGCACGGCCATCCGGGCGCGGATGTCAGGAGTGATCGAGCCAATGCTCCCTGCCTTCCAACTTGTCCAGGTCCGTTGGGGCATGCCGCCGAGCAGCGTACGCGCCTCCGCGTCATCAAGCTGCCAAGCGCGAAACAGGTTCACGGTGGCGCGGGCAAGCGCGGCCGCCTCTCCATCCGTGATGTCGGGCTCGTTTGGAGTATCCTGCATGGGTAATCCTCTGCGGCAGAAAATGAGTTGCTGAAGGAGCGAAGCGTTCATCGTGCGCGCACCGGCAAGGGCAGAAGACGTCATGTCTTCAGCCGCCGAGCGGCCTGATCTGGTTGCTATCCAGCACGCGTAGCGGATCGAAACGGGTTCTCTCCGCGGGATAGCCGCGCATGTTGCTGAGAAAATGCACCGGCCCGTGCCCGCCCTCCAGCACAACCTCCCGGCCATGGTGAAAATGGCCGCAGATCCAAGCATCGAGCCTCCGGGGCGCGATCAGATGCCAGAGGTCCGATGCGTAAGCCGAGGTGATGCTTTGGCGGCGCGCCAGCACCTCGTCGGGCAACATCTGCGGCACGGGAAGGTGGTGGCTCATCACGAGGGCTCGGCCGTCAAAGCGGGCGTCCAGCCGGCTCATGATATAGTCACGTTCCTCGACGTGCATGGCGATGGAGTCCTCCGGCGCCATTTTCCGATAGATCCCGGTCCGTTCGTCGTACCAACGGATCCAGCGGTAGTCGTTCATCACGTCCTTCACGTTCCAGCGGACATATGCTGCCATTTCGGGCCAAAGGTTCATGTCGGTCCAGAGGGTCGCCCCGATGATCCTCGTATCCCCGATGAGGCGCTCCTTCATACGCAGGACATTGATGTCGATACCCGAGGCTTGGGCTTCCATGAGCCTCCGCCGCTCTTCGGCCTCGTGCTTCTGGAAGCGACGTGACCGGTACGGATCGTGGTTGCCCGCCACGGCGAGAACCGGCACCTGCCAGATCTCCCGGACCCGGGCCAGAAAATCCACGTGACGGCCACGAACGTCGATATCGCCGGCGATCAGGATCGCCTCGATGCCAAGCTCGATTTGCCGCGGCGGGATCTCGAAGTCCGCGCACTCCAGATGAAGGTCGGACCACATCAGAAAACGAGCCATGAATCCTCATGATAGTGATTGAAAGGAAAAAGATGATGGTGAGGGCGCGACGGCTCGGCCGCAGCGCTCTCTGCCGGCTTGTGCCCCTCGGAGGGTACGGGCCTTGGCGGGCGCCGGTTGTTCGGAGCTGAGGTCCGGCGCGCGCCAGGCCGGACCCTCGGTTTCGGATCAACCGCGAGCCAGTGACCACTGCACTTCAGGACAAGTCTCGACCTGTTTGACATCCATGTAGGCAGAGCAGACAAACACGCGCTTTGCCCAGTCCGGCACCGCATTCGTATGTGGCACACGAGGCTTGTGCGGGCAGGAAGCGCGACCTCGATTTGTCAATGGCGCGGGGGGTTCCCACGCTGGAGGGCGAGGTTGTGAAGCCGGAGGCAGTACCGCGAAGTCGGCGGATCAGTCGTCAGCGGCTGCTAGGAAAACAATGATAATCTCCTCCTTCCGCTCCCCGCTCAGACCGGGAGGATTACCGACCGACGAGACTTCTTTTTCTCCCTTCGATCCTTTTGGGCTCCATCCTTTCGCCGCTCCCACAACAGGCAGCGGCGAAAGGATGGAGCCCGAAAGACCGCCTTCTCTGATCTGCTCGCCCTGTACGTTGTTTCGGCTTCCAGCTTCCAAACGCCCACCGGAGTGCCGGCCCTGCGGAAAGACTGAACAAGCACATTCTGAAGAACCAATCCGGTGCCAGAGGGACATCATCCGTACGCCTCGCTTTGGACATGCGCCGGCAGCTCCTCGTGCGTTAGAAAGCCGCCAGCTTTACCGTCAGCCCCTTTGCGGCTCGGAAGCGCTTCAACAGGGCTGCTTTCTCTGGATTTCCTACCGCTTCCGTTCTCAGACGCTGGCCTATCGTCCGGTTGAGTGCCTCCGCCCGAGCAACAAGCTGATCGACCTCGGCAAGCAAGGCCTCGGCCTCCGCTAATTCATCTGGAGCGAACAGCCCGGCGTCTCCGTCCAGGAGCCTGCGCTCCTGCAACGCCGCACGCTCCAGCTCGTTCATCATCCGCGCCCTGGCTTGTTGTTGAGACGAGGGCTCTCCTGTCGCCTGAGGCGAAAGAGCCTCGTACTCTGGCGTGGTGTCGTCTGTCACACAGGCTCCCTTGTATAACATATGGCGCACGAACCTAGCAGATGGCGTGACGCTCGCAACGGGGAGCCGGGCGCCGCTTGTTAGGCCAGCGCGGACTCAAGCATTCAAAAGGCTCGCGCTATATCGCTTCTCGCAGAAGTGGAACCGGCTACTGCAGCGATGGTGAAAGGTCTCTGCATGTCGTCATCTAGGACGAGCTGGAGCGCGGGGCTTTGTACCTGCGCTGAACCCGGACAATCGGGAACGGGGCGAACGACGGACCTCGGGTTCAGTCACCTACCCTCCCTGCCGCCAGCCACTCGTCGAGCTTGGACCAGCGGCGGCGCCCCGAGATGTTCCTGACGGCGATCGCCACGGCCTTCTTCTGGCCGACCAGCACGACCAGCTTCCGGCCGCGGGTGACGCCGGTGTAGATGAGGTTGCGCTGCAGCATCGCGTAATGCTGGGTCATCACCGGGATCACTACGGCGGGATATTCCGAGCCCTGGCTCTTGTGGATGGTGGCGGCGTAAGCTGGCACCAGCGTGTCAAGCTCGCCAAAGGCGAAGGCGATCGTGCGGCCGTCGAAGTTGACCGCCACCTCGCCCTCGTCCGCATCTACATCCTCTATCATGCCGATATCGCCGTTGT
>QKYL01000136.1 GCA_003255745.1 Paracoccus saliphilus | reverse complement strand
ACCAAAGGCCAGTCATGCACTAACTTTCAACTTGGACCACTCAGGTGGGGCTGATCAGGCGCCGGGCTGATGCAGGACATCTTGCATATCGTCATCGGCGCCATGCTGATCGCCCCCGGTTTCGAGCCGCTGGTCCGCATCTCGTTCGGCCTTGCCTCTGGTCTTCATGACAGCGCCCGGCGCGGCGTGCTGTCGGCAGTTCTCGCTTACCTGGTTCTGGCACTTGGGGCCGTCGTCGGCATGTTCGTCGCCATTTGGCTCGACCCCACCATTGCGCTGGCGGACCTGCCGAGCCGTGACTGGGTGAAGTTCTGGATCGACATCAAACTGGGCAGCGTCGCCATTGCCCTCTTTGCAGGACTGGCCGGCGCGCTGGTGGTCAATTCGCACCAGACCGTCTTTGCAACCGGCGTTATGATCGCGCTGGCTCTGGTCCCCGGAATGGCGATCTTCGGCATGGGCCTTGGGGCAGGCATGCCCTCGCTGGCGCTCCTCGGCTTGGAACGGTGGGCCGTCGATGCGTCCAGCGTCATTGTCGCCAGCGGCTTGGTCTTCGCGGTGAAGCGCATGGTGCTGAGACGCGCAGCGCAGAGATAAGGCCGGCATGGTCTGCAACAGAAGGATGCATGCGATGATATCTCCTGGACTGCATGCGGTGCTGGACGCCGTTTCTGCCACGGGCCTGATCATAAGCTCTGCCGCGGCATCGCCCCGGCTGGCGGTGCGGGGTCCGCTTGGCGCCATCGGTGCTGGGATCGCGGTCTATTCGCTTGGGACCCAGTACGGCGACAGGCCCCACGCCGCCCGGCCGATCCGCATGCACGAGCATCGCCTGCTGTATGCAGCGCAAGGTGCAGCCTGCCTTGCGCTTGCCAGGAAGGTGAAAGACCCGTGGGCGCAGGCTCTGCTGCGCGGCTATGGCGCGTTTTCGCTGGCGGCGGCGGCCCTGTCCTCGCCCCCGGGTCCCGCCGGAGTGGAGGTCCCCATGGGTGCCGTCGCCGCGGACCGCCAGCTTGGGCCGGACCTCGCCTACCTGCGCTGCGGCATCGTCAACGTGGTGTTCCTCGGCGCTGCCGGAGCGCCGGACCGTCGGTGGTTGCTGGTGGATGCAGGCCTCGCCGGCTCCGCTGGCGCCATCCGGGCCGCGGCCCGGGCGCGGTTTGGCGCTTCCCGGCCAGCTGCCATCCTTCTGACGCACGGTCATTTTGACCATGTCGGCGTACTCGAGCTTCTGGCACGGGAATGGGACGCTCCGGTTTATGCGCATCCGAACGAGCACCCTTACCTGACCGGGCAGCGCTCCTATCCACCCGCCGCGCCAGAGGTCGGGGGCGGCACGATGGCCGAACTGTCCTGGCTGTTCCCCCGCAAACCGATCGATGTCTCCGATCGGCTGCGCAGCCTGCCCGCCGACGGCAGCCTCCCCGGCACTGATCAATGGCGGTGGATCGCCACACCGGGCCACAGTCCCGGTCATGTCTCGTTGTGGAACGATAGCGCCCGGGCGCTCGTTGCTGGGGACGCCGTTGTCACGACGCAGCAGGAATCTGTGCTGGCCGCCCTCTTCCCGCAGGGCAAGCTGCAGGGTCCGCCTGCAGAGTTCACCCTCGACTGGAAGGCCGCAGGGGCGTCCGTCCGCCGCCTCGCCGCACTGGCGCCCGAGGTCTTGGTAACGAGCCACGGCCCCGCGTTGCATGGAGCCGCGCTCAGCGGCGCGCTGCAGGAGCTCGCCTCCGGCTTCGTCAGCCGGGGCCTCCCAAACTGCAGCCGCTATCTCCGCGACACGCCGTGGCTGTTGGGAACCAACTTGAAGCATTGGTCAGGAGGCCCGCCTCCGCTGTTTTCGAAGTCGGCAGTGGCAGTACACTTCAGATGCTGCACCAGCAGGGGCACTCCAACGTATCCCGCGCCGGACCGGCAGCAGTAAAGCCGGCCGCCGCTCGGCAACCCGCAGAACCGTCCGCCACCGCACCCGATCATCTACGGAAGCGACGGAAGAGACGGAACCGAACCTTTGACCATCTTGCGCCCTAGTGCGCAGCCTGTCCGCGAAAGGTCACCGATATGGAAAACATAGAGTCCGCTATTGTGCACGAACTCCGAATCCGGGGCAGCATCTCACCGTCCTCCGCTCGGGACGCCCATGCGGTGCGTAGAGCGGTCGGCTGCTCCTCCCTCCAGTTCGACGCCGCCCTGGTCAGGCTGTCGGACATGGGCGTGGTCGGGACCATCATGAGCGACCTATATCTCAAGCAGAACGGCACGGGCCTGATGCGGATGTTCGAGACAGCTAGAACGCTTTGAGCGGTGGCAATGCGTGGTGAGCCTGACAACGTCCGACCACTCCCGCGCGGTCGCCTATGAGAGCTTGGTCCCCGGGATTTTCTCTAATCGCCTTCGTCAAGAGCTTATCTTCTGCGGTTCATCTGCGTGCCGGGCTCTGAGGCTCTCTCCGCGGTCGCCGCTGTGGCCGCATGTTTGCGTTCAGGGTCGGATCGATCGAAGTGGTGTGCGCGGTCGTCGCCGCAGTCCAGGGAACGATCTTACCCTCGCAGTGCGTCCCGGCTGGACGCATTCGGTCGCGCTGAAGATCAGCGTCAGAGGCACTTCCTGGTGAGCCATCTCCCCGTTTGGACACTCGCCCGTTCCGGCTGATCTCCCCAGACTCGTAGGGTCTGTCCCTATAAGTTTCTGTTGCAGGCCAGCGTGTTGAGTGATTCACGCTGGTCATGGTCAAACGAGACAAGCGATATTTCTGGCTGAGCGCGCAACAGCTGCGGCGGCTTCAGCCGTTCTTTCCCAGGGTGCGGGGCCGCGCACGATCCGACGACTGAAAGGTGCTGAGCGGGATCATCTACGTCAAGCGCTATGGGCTGCGATGGCAGGATGCGCCCTCGGTCTACGGTCCCTACAAGACGCTGTACAACCGGTTTGCCCGCTGGTCCCGGATGGGCATCTTCGCGCTCATATTCCAGGAATTGGCGCGACCTGGCGGCCATGGCGACACATTGATGATCGACAGCACGTTCATGAAGGCACACCGCACCGCGGCCAGCCTTCGAAAAAGGGGGATCGTCCGCGGGCGATCGGGCGCACGAAAGGTGGCCTGAACTCCAAGCTGCACATGCTCAGGGATGGCAAAGGTCGCCTGTTGGACTTCTTCCTCTCTCCAGGCCAGATGGCCGACAGCCGGGGTGCGCTTGTGCTGCTGCGCCATCTGCCGCCAGCCAAGCGCTTCCTGGGTGACAAGGCTTATGATGCCGACTGGCCGCGTGAAGAGCTCCAGGATCGCGGCATCCGTCCCTGCATCCCGCCCAGAAAGAAACGCAGGAAGCCAGCCAGATACAACAAGCGGCTTTATCGCAAACGCCACCGCATCGAGAATGCCTTCGGTCGTCTGAAGGACTGGCGCGGCATCGCGACCCGCTATGAGAGATGCGGTGACATCTTCCTCAACGCAATCATCCTAGCCGCAATCATCATCTTCTGGATCTGAAATTTATAGGGATGGACCCTACGGGCCGCAAACCATTCGCGGACATTTCTGCCGCCTTTCTCGAAGTTGCGGATCGCCAGATAGATCAGCTTGGTCGCGGCCTCCTCGGTCGGAAACGAGCCGCGGGTCTTGATCGATTTGCGGATCACGCGGTTCAGGCTCTCTATGGCGTTCGTCGTGTAGATGATCTTGCGGATTGCCGGGTCGAAGGCGAAGAACGGGATCACCTCCTGCCATGCTCGCCGCCATGCCGGGGCGATCGAGGCATATTTCCTCGCCCATTTTTCTTCGAACGCGTCCAACTCGGCGGCAGCCTGATCCGCTGTTGCGGCACCATAAATCAGGCGCAGATCGGCGGCCACGGCCTTGCGGTCCTTCCAGGCGCAGAAGTTGAGGGAATGGCGCACCAGGTGGACGATGCAGGTCTGGACCGTGGCGTCCGGGAAGGCGGCGGTGATTGCGTCGGGAAAGCCCTTGAGCCCGTCCACGACCGCGATCAGGACGTCCTGAACCCCACGGTTCTTCAACTCGTTCATCACCGAAAGCCAGAATTTGGCCCCTTCATTCTCCGCAATCCACAGGCCCAGAACTTCCCGCACGCCGTCCCTGCTGACGCCGAGCGCGACGTAAACGGCCTTGTTCTTGACCATCCGGCTGTCGGCATCGCGAATTTTGACCCGGAGCGCGTCAAAAATGACGATCGGATACATCCGCTCCAGCGCACGGCTCTGCCACTCCCGGACCTCGTCCAGCACGGCATCGGTGACGCGGCTGATCAGGTCGGGCGACACTTGCAGCCCATAGACATCCTCAAGGTGCGCGCGAATATCACGAACCGTCAGCCCGGCGGCATAGAGACCGACAATCTTGTCGTCCATGCCTTCTGGCTTCCTCGTTTCGGATCACGACAGTGCTCATCACAGCACCGATGTCATGCCGCCATCCACATAAATTATCTGCCCGGACACGTAATTCGAGGCATCAGACGCCAGATAGATCACCGTGCCGCCCAACTCTTCAGGGAGGCCCCAACGGTGCACCGGTGTCCGCGCTTTGACCCACGCATCGAAATCAGCGTTCTCCAGCAGGGCCTTGTTCATTTCTGTGACCATATACCCGGGTCCGATGGCATTGGCCTGTATGCCTTTCGCTCCCCATTCGGCTGCCATTGCCTGGGTGAGCATCTTGATGCCCCCCTTTGCGGCGGTATAGGGTGCGATCGTCGCGCGAGCCAACTGGGAATTTACTGAGCCCACGTTGATGATCTTGCCGCGCCCGCGCTCTGCCATTCGGCGTGCGGCCTCCCGGCCTACGATGAAGGCTGATGTCAGGTTGATCTCGATCACCCGGCGCCAGTCGGCGCTGTCCAGCTCCAGCATGGGGCGGCGAAACTGGATGCCCGCATTGTTGACCAGAATATCGACATGTTCAGCTTCTGAGTCCAAGCGCTCGAAGGCTGCGACGACGGCGGCTTCATCAGCCACGTCGAAGGCAACGGTCTGTACATCGTGTCCATCCGCGCGCATTTCGGCCGCGGTTGTTTGCAGCCGGTCATGGCCTTGTCCGTTCAGGATGACGCGCGCACCGGCGGCGGCCAATCCCTCCGCGAATGCCCGTCCCAGTCCTCTTGAGGAGCCGGTCACAAGTGCCGTCTTGCCTGTCAGATCGAATAGAGAAGTAGACATCAGTCGGCCTCCGTCAGGCGAGTGGCAACGTCAGAGCAAGCATCAAATTCGGCGCCATCATCAATGATTGTGCCGCGGCAATGTCGCGCTGATCCGTTGAAATTCGTCAGAACCGTTGATCGTCGCCCCTTCCGCAAGCTGCGTGACCGTCGCCCGATAAAGACGCTGCCACGGCGTTGCCGAGGCGGGAACGGCAGGGATTCCTTCGGCCTTCCGCCGCGCGATCTCGGCATCATCCACAAGCATGTCGCAGCGGCCTTGGTTCAGGTCGATCCATATTCTGTCGCCGGTGCGCAACCATGCAAGACCTCCGCCCGCCGCACTTTCAGGCGAGGCATTCAGAATCGATGGGCTGTCGGCCGTGCCGGACTGCCGACCGTCGCCGATTGTGGGCAGGCTGCGGATGCCGCGCTTGATCAGGCGGTCGGGCGGCTGCATGTTCACCACTTCGGCCGCACCGGGCCAGCCGAGGGGGCCGGCACCACGGATCACCAGAATGGAGTGCTCGTCGATCTCCAACGCAGGATCGTTGATCCGCGCATGATAATCCGCTGATCCGTCGAAGACGAAGGCCGTGCCCTCGAACGTGCCCTCCTGCCCCGGCCGGGAAAGGTAGCGGGCATGAAACTCGTTCGAAATGGCGCTGGTCTTCATGATGGCAAAATCGAACAAGTTTCCCCGCAGCACCAGAAAACCTGCCCGCTTCATCATCGGAGCTTCGAAAGGCCATATCACCTCGCGGTCGGTGCTTTCCCGGCCGAAAAGATTCTGTGCCATTGTCTTGCCGGTCACAGTCGGACAATCGCCGTCCAGCAGACCGGCCTGCAGCAACTCCCACATGATGGCGGGAACGCCGCCAGCACGATGGAAGCGCTCGCCAAGATAGGCCCCCGCGGGTTGGACATTTGCCAGCAACGGAACATCATATCCGTGCCGCTGCCAGTCTTCGGGGTACAACTCCACACCCGCATGTCGGGCCATCGCCATCAGGTGCGGCTGCGCATTGGTCGAACCGCCGATTGCGGAATTGACGCGGATCGCGTTCAGGAACGCCGCCCGTGTCAGCACATGTGAGGGGCGGATATCCTCTCGCACCAGTTCCACCGCGCGCAACCCGGTGCGATAGGCCATCTGACCACGCTCGCGATAGGCTGCGGGAATGGCCGCACCTCCGGTCAGGGACATGCCAAGCGCCTCGGCAATGGCGTTCATTGTCGAAGCGGTGCCCATCGTGTTGCAGTGCCCGATCGAAGGCGCGGAATCGAGCGCAGTCTGCAAAAACTCGTCCCGCGAGATCTCGCCTGCCGCCAGCTTGCGACGCGATTGCCAAATGACGGTGCCGGACCCGGCCAGCTTGCCTTCGTGCCAACCGTCCAGCATCGGACCGCCTGAAAGCACGATCGCGGGCAGATCGACGGTCGCCGCTGCCATGATGGCCGAAGGTGTTGTCTTGTCGCAGCCTGTAGTCAGCACCACCCCATCAAATGGATAGCCGTAAAGCAGTTCGACCAGCCCAAGATAGGCCAGGTTGCGGTCCAGGGCAGCGGTAGGCCGCTTGCAGTTCTCGAACAAGGGGTGCGACGGGAACTCGATGGGGATGCCGCCTGCATCCCGGATGCCGTCGCGCACGCGCTTGGCCAGGTCCAGATGATGGCGGTTGCAGGGGTTCAGATCGCTGCCGGATTGGGCGATGCCGATGATGGGCTTGCCGGACCGCAGTTCCTCGGGCGTCGTGCCGTAGTTCATGAAGCGCTCAAGATAGAGGGCCGTCATGTCGGCATGATCCGGGTTGTCAAACCAGTCCTGCGAACGCAGGCGGCGGCGCGGATTGTCGGGTGCCGTCATGGGTGATCCTTGCTTTTTGACGTCGGGTTCATCGCTTCCAGATGCAGCAGCAACCCGCTGTGATCGGTGTCCCCATGGCCCGAGGCCACGAAATCCGAGAATGCCGCCCGAACCGTTTCTGTGAGGGGAAGGGTCAATCCTGCCATGCCCGCCAGATCCGCCACGGCGTTCAGATCCTTCAGTTGCAGCCGGGACGGACCACCGGGTTGGAAATTCCGGGCGACCATGCGTCCGCCGTGCAGTTCCAGGATGCGGCTTTCGGCAAATCCGCCTCGGATCGCTTCGCGGAACCTGACGCGATCGGCGCCACCGGCCGAGACAAGTGTCATTGCCTCGGCCACCGCGCCGATGGTGATGGCCACGATCTGCTGGTTGGCCAGCTTGCAGACCTGCCCCGCCCCCGCTGGCCCGACATGGGTCAGCCGGCCCAACGGCGCCATGATATCCGTGATCCGCGCGATCACCGCAGCCTCGCCCCCTGCCATCAGCGCAAGCGAGCCTTCCCTTGCGCCGATGACCCCGCCCGAAACGGGACAATCGACCGCATCGATCCCCATGGCCTGGAGGCGGTCGGCATGATCCTGGGCCTGAGCCGGCGCGATGGAAGAGGTGTCGATTAGCACTGCTCCTTGTGACATGGCATTGGCCACGCCGCGGTTGAACAGCATCTCGGCCACGGCCGGCCCATCCGACAGCATGGTGAAGACGAAGTCGGCGCCAGCCACGGCCTGCCCGGGATGGGAGACAGGCATGGCACCATCAGCCGCCAGCGCCTCTGCCTTGTCTGGCGAGCGGTTCCAGACGGTCACCGGATGGCCTGCCGCAAGCAGCCGTTGCACCATCGGGGCACCCATCAACCCGGTCCCCAGAAACGCAATCCTGTTCATATCGTGCCACCCAATTCGTCCTCAATATGGGCGCGGATGATGTCATCAAACCGGTCTTCGGCAACAAAGCCCAGTTTGCGGGCACGGGTCGCCTCGAATCCCGGCGCCCAGCCTTCGCACATGCGGGTGATGGCTGCGTCGGGTTCGCGCCTGATCAGGGCGACCGCCGCATCGCCGGCCACGCGGCGCAGCGCCTCGATCTGATCGCCGACGGTGGCGCTGACGCCGGGCATGGAGAGGCTTCGCCTTGGCCCCACCCGGTCCAGATCCATGCTGGCGGCGTGGATCATGAACCCGACTGCGGAGCGCGGTGAGGTGTGCCAGTGCCGGATGCTGTCGGGAACAGGCAGGACGGCCTCTTGCCCGACCAATGGTTCCCGCAGGATATTGGAAAAGAACCCTGACGCCGCCTTGTTCGGCGCGCCGGGCCGGATGCAGATGGTCGGCAACCTGATCCCGATGCCGTCAAGAAATCCGCGCCGGGTATAGTCGGCCAGCAGCAGTTCGCTGATCGCCTTTTGTGTGCCATAGCTTGTCAGCGGTGTTGTGTGGAAATCGTCCGGGATCGGATAGGGCAACGGGGCCCCCACCACCGCAATCGAGGACGCGAAGACCACCCGCGGATGATATCCGTCCTCAAGATGGGCCAGACGGATCGCCTCGAACAGATCGCGGGTTCCATCAAGGTTGATTCGGTAACCCTTCTCGAAGTCGGCTTCGGCTTCGCCCGAAACGATCGCGGCGAAGTGGAAGATCACGTTCGGCCGTGCCTCGACCAGTTGCGCGGCGACTGCGGATGCCGACAAGTCCACTGACATCAGCCGCGTCTTGCCGGAAAAGCCCTCGGGCGCTTGGGGAGCAACTACATCGACCAGGGTCAGATCGGTGATTGATTTTTCCGCCAGCGTCCCATCCCGCACCAGTCGCTGCGTCAGCTTTCGCCCCAACATCCCGGCAGCCCCAATGATCAGGACATGCATCAGTGTTCTCCTCCTTAGATCCCAGCTGGCAAATAAGATAGATTAAACTAGTATGATTGTCTGATGACCTGCAAACACAAAGATCGAAGGCATGTTGATGACCGGTGCAGATGAACTGCCTCACTCCACCACACAGGTTTCCCCCGATGAAGCTGACGGTCCGCCTGTTGGGCAACTGATCGAGATGCTGGGACCGGAGATGGTCCTTTCGGGTGCAGCGGTGTTGCCCTATTGCCGTGACTGGCACGGCGATGTTCAAACCGATGCTGTCGCCGTTCTGCGGCCGCGAAGCACCAGCGACGTGCAGGCCTGCGTACGAGCCGCTGTTGCCTTGGATCTTCAGGTCGTTCCACAGGGCGGAAACACAGGATTGGTGCTGGGGGCCGTACCTGACGCCCCCGTCCGGCAGTTGATCATCAGCCTCGAGCGCATGTCCCGTATCCGCAGCCTGGACATCGAGAACTTCTCCGCAGTTGTCGAGGCCGGAGCGGTTCTTGAGCAGTTCAAGGAGGCCGTGGCGGCGGCGGGGCTGTTCTTTCCGCTGACCCTTGGTGCCCAGGGCAGTTGCCGGATCGGAGGCAATGTATCGACCAATGCCGGCGGAGTGAACGTGTTGCGCTATGGCATGACGCGCGAGCTTGTCCTGGGGCTGGAGGTCGTGCTGCCTGATGGTCAAGTCTTCGATGGGCTTTCGCAACTGCGAAAGGACAATCGGGGCATCGACCTCAAGCAGCTTTTCATCGGCGCCGAAGGGACGTTGGGGATCATTACCGCCGTTTCAGTCAAGCTGCTGCCTGCGCCTGATCAGGTGGCAACCGCATTGGTTGCCCTGCCGCGGCTGGAGGATGTCATCGAGCTATACCGCCGTGCGCGACGCGATTGCTGTGACCTGATGTCGGCGTTCGAGTTCATGCCCTCGCTTGCTATCGATCTGGCGCGCGAGGCGATGCCGGACCTGCCAATTCCGCTGGACCAAGCCCATCCCGCCTATGCCTTGATTGAAATCTCAGGCTCGGGCTTGGTCGACATCAACAGCCTTATGCACCGGTTTCTGGAGGCTGCTTTCGAAACTGGTTTGGCCGTTGATGGGGTGATTGCGCAATCGCAGGCCCAGGCACGGAACCTTTGGGCGATCCGCGAAGGGATGAACATCGGGCAGGCGCAACGTGGGCGGCACCTGCGCACCGACATCTCGGTGCCGCTGTCAAGGCTGGCAGAATTCGTGGTCGAGGCCGAGGCAGCGATTACGTCGCAAATGCCGGGCTGCATCTGCGTGTCCTATGGTCACGTCGGTGACGGCAATGTGCACCTGAATGTCCTGCCCGATTTCGAGCAAGGCCCCAAAAAGGTAGAGAGCCAGATCCTGATGGCAAAGAAGATCGTGAACGAAGTCGTGGACCGGTACAGCGGCTCGATCAGTGCCGAGCATGGGATAGGGCGGCTGAAGAAGGTGGATTTTGAAAGCCGGCTGCCTGCGATAAATCGTCAGCTTCTTGCGTCCCTCAAGCAGGCGCTGGATCCAAAGATGACGATGAACCCGGGCTGTCAACTCGATTTGCCTTCACGGGGTGAGGGCAGAACTTAAAGGAGCGGAATGATGAGCGGCGATTTCACTCAGATCATGCGCACGGAACATTTGCCGACTCGCATCGCGGCACAGTTCTCGCAGCAGATCGAAAGCGGGACTCTGAAGCGAGGAGACAAGCTGCCCACAGAACACGCCATGTCGAAAAACTTCGGCGTTAGCCGGACTGTTATTCGGGAGGCCATCGCGCAGCTGCGCAACGAGGGCATAATTGAAACCCGTCAGGGCGTCGGCGCCTTCGTGAGCCTTCGTCCCACACGTCACATTCGGTTGGATCACAACGGCCATATGGACAAGCACATGTTCCGCGACCTGTTTCAACTGCGCGTGCCGCTTGAAATTGAAGCTGCGGGATTGGCTGCCAAATATCATCGTATTGAACATCTGCAGCAGATGGACGAGGCGATGGCCCGAATGGCTGTTACCGGCGAAGGTGCCAACGACGGCATCCTGGCCGACCTCGACTTTCACCGGACTATCGCCGCGGCCACCGGCAATGACTACTTCGTCCAGTTCCTACGCGCAATTTCTGACCGTGTCCTGCAAAGCATCGTGGAGTCGCGAGAGCGGATCCAGCTGGAAGAGATTGTTTCTATCGTAAGCCGCGAACATGCGGAGCTGCGAGACGCCATCGCCGCCCGCGACCCCCTTCGCGCACGCACGGCGATGCAATCGCACATGGTCAATTCGGCTAAACGGGTTGCACTGCAGCTAGAGTTCTATCCGTAAGACCCTGCACCTGCGCAGGGACAAGTTTCCTGTGGACAGGTCAGCGGAGCCGTTGATATGGTCTTGTCATACGGTTGTCTGACAGCATCAGGCAATGCGGCGCTGGAGGGTGCCGTCCTACAGGGGGAGAGATGAGTTGGCTGCGAAGCAGGCATTGAAGGCATCTGCGCTTTTGCCGGAGGATGCGGATCGCGCGACCCTTTTAGGGCGGGTTTGGTCAGACCAACATGACGGGCCTTGTCCGGCGGTCGTGCGTGACGGGCATCTGCTCGATCTGAGCGGGCTCTGCGCCACGATGTCTGGATTGCTGGAACGCGATGACCTGCACGAGATTGTTGCAGCCGACGGTCTGCCGGACCTTGGCCCCTTGGATGGTTTTCTGGATGGCACTGTCGGCCGCCTGCTGGCGCCGGTCGATCTGCAGGCGATCAAGGCCGCCGGCGTCACATTTGCCGACAGCATGCTGGAGCGCGTGATCGAAGAGCAGGCCCGCGGCGACAGCGCCCGCGCCCATGAAGTCCGTGCCCGTTTGGCTCCGGTGATCGGAGACAGCCTGCGCGGCGTTCCTGCCGGATCGGAGAAGGCCAGCCAAGTCAAGTCGCTGCTGCAGGAGATGGGCCTCTGGTCGCAGTACCTGGAGGTAGGGATCGGCCCGGATGCCGAGATCTTTACCAAGGCACAGCCGATGTCGGCGGTCGGATGTGGCGACAAGGTCGGCATTCACCCGATGTCCGAGTGGAACAATCCGGAGCCAGAGGTGGTGCTTGTGGTACGCTCAGACGGCACCATCCTGGGCGCCACCTTGGGCAACGACGTCAACCTGCGCGATGTCGAGGGACGCTCGGCACTGCTTCTGGGAAAAGCGAAGGACAACAACGCCTCCTGCGCGATCGGCCCCTTCATCCGCCTGTTCGACAGCAGCTTTACCAAAGACGATCTCAACCGCACGCGGGTCTCGCTGCGGGTCGAGGGAGAGGACGGCTTTGTGATGACCGGAGAAAGCCCTATGGAGGCCATCAGCCGCAGTCCTCAGGACCTGGTCGGCCAGCTTCTGAACCGCTCGCACCAGTACCCCGACGGGGTGGTGCTGTTCCTGGGTACGATGTTCGCCCCAGTCAAGGATCGCCGGGGCGAAGGACAGGGCTTTACCCATGAGATCGGCGACCGGGTCGAGATCGCGTCGGCGCAGCTGGGGCGGCTGGTCAACTGGGTCGATCGTACGGATCGGTGCGCAGAGTGGCGCTTTGGCGTCCGTAGATTGATGCGCAACCTGATCGGCCGTGGCCTTGGCGAAAGAATCTGAGATGTCGCGGGTTTCGCACTACTTCTTCCGGTTTCTCGACATCCTGCTGGCCCTGTTGCTGGCGACCATGGCGCTGATGGTCTTCGTCAACGTGGTCATGCGCTATACGATGAACTCTGGCCTGCCTTTGTCGGACGAACTGTCACGCTTTGCCTTTGTCTGGTTGACCTTCATCGGCGCGGTCGTCGTCTATCACCACCGCCAGCACATGGGGATGGAGACGGTGGTGGCGCAGCTTGGCAATCGCGGCCGGCTGGCGCTGATGGGAATTTCAGATCTGACGATCCTGGGCTGCGCGGGCGTGTTGATGCACGGGACGTGGAAACAGCTGCCCATCAACGCGTCGATGAGCGCGCCGGTTTCGGGCCTGTCAATGGCTTGGGTTTACGGCATCGGGCTGTTCACCGGCGCCGGAATCATCCTGATTACGCTGGAGCGGCTGTACCGGCTGGCGACGGGGCGCATCACAGATGCTGAACTGCGCGGGTTCGGCGGCGAGATGGATGATCTTTACAACGATCCCGCCAAAGCGGAACTCAAGGCAGGAGAACGCGCGGAATGACCCTGCTGGTCTTTATCGTGTCGCTGCTGGGGGCAATGTCGCTCGGCGTGCCGGTGGCGTTTGCTCTGATCTTCTGCGGCATCATCCTCATGTCCTTCATGGGCATGTTCAACACGCAGATCATCGCGCAGAATATGCTGATCGGGGCCGACACCTTCACCTTGCTTGCGATCCCCTTCTTCATCCTGGCGGGTGAGCTGATGAACAAGGGCGGGCTGTCCACCCGGATCATCGAATTCGCGATCACCTGCGTGGGCCATATCCGGGGCGGCCTCGGGCTCGTGGCAATCATCGCAGCTGTTATCATGGCGTCGATCTCGGGCTCGGCGGCGGCGGACACGGCAGCCCTGGCAGCGATACTGATCCCGATGATGGCTCGGGCGGGTTATAACGTGCCTCGCTCGGCGGGCCTGATCGCGGCGGGTGGGGTCATCGCACCGGTCATCCCGCCGTCCATGGCCTTCATCATCTTCGGCGTGGCCGCGAACGTGTCGATCAGCCAGTTGTTTATGGCGGGCATTGTGCCGGGCCTCCTGATGGGGGGCGCGCTGGTGATCACCTGGCTGATCGTGGCGCGCAACGACAATGTGGAGACGCTGCCCCGCACCGGGTGGGCCGAACGCGGCCGCGCCTCGGCCCGGGCGGCCTGGGCGCTTGGCATGCCGGTGATTATCCTGGGCGGCATCAAGCTAGGAGTGGTTACCCCCACCGAGGCCGCGGTCATCGCCGCCTTCTATGCTTTGTTCGTGGGAATGGTCATCTACGGCGAACTGAAGCTGCGCGACCTGCCCGAGGTCCTGATCGCCGCCGGGCGAACAACTGCGGCCATCATGTTCCTGGTCTGTGCGGCGCTGGTGTCAGCGTGGCTTATCACGGCGGCAAACATTCCCAACGAAATCGCCAGCTATATCGAGCCGCTGATCGCGAACCCCAGGCTTCTGATGCTGGTCATCATGATCCTAATCCTGATCGTCGGCACTGCGCTTGACCTGACACCCACTATCCTGATCCTGACGCCAGTTCTGATGCCGATCATCATCAAGGCAGGGATCGACCCGGTCTATTTCGGTGTCCTGTTCATCATGAATTGCTGCATCGGGCTGCTGACGCCGCCCGTGGGCGTGGTCCTGAACGTCGTCAGCGGCGTTGGGCGCGTACCACTTGGCAAGGTGATCATGGGCGTCTGGCCGTTCCTGATCGCCCAGATCCTGGTGATCCTGCTGCTGGTGGCCTTCCCGCAGATCGTCATCATCCCGGCCAACTGGTTCTACTGATCTAAAAAATTCCTGAGGGAGGAAAAAATGAAACATTCTGTTCTGAAAGCTGCCTTTTGCCTGACCACCGCACTCGCCGTGGCCAGTCCCGCCCTGGCGCAATTCCAGGAGCGCTCGTTCCGCGTCTCGAACGGCATCAACGAGGATCATCCCGTTGCCGTGGGCATGGAGGCGATGCAGGCCTGTCTGGACGAGAAGACCGGCGGCATGATGAAGATGCAGGGTTTCTGGGGCGGCGCGCTCGGCGGTGACTTGCAGGCGACCCAGGCGGTGCGCTCGGGTCTGCAAGAGGCGGTCGTGACCTCCTCCTCACCGCTGGTGGGCATGGTGCCCGCGCTCGGCGTCTTCGACCTGCCTTTCCTGTTCCGCACGCCGGAAGAGGCCTATGCGGTGATGGACGGGCCCTTCGGCGAGACCCTGAACGAAAAGCTGGACGCCATGGGCCTGGTCAACCTGGGCTATTGGGAGAACGGCTTCCGCAACATGTCGAACTCTCAGCGTCCCATCGAGACTTGGGAAGATTTCCAGGGGATGAAGGTTCGCGTCATGCAGAACAACATTTTCCTCGACACCTTCTCGAACTTTGGTGCGAACGCAACGCCCATGTCCTTCGGCGAGGTGTTCTCGGCGCTTGAAACCAAGGCAATCGACGCGCAAGAGAACCCCTATGTGACCATCGACACGTCGAAGTTCTACGAAGTGCAGTCTTACCTCAGCGAGACGAAGCACGCCTACACGCCGTTCCTTTTCCTGTTCTCCAAGGCGATCTTCAACAGCTATTCGCCTGAGGAGCAGCAGGCGCTGCGCGAATGTGCCACCGTAGGCCGCGACGTTGAGCGTGAGGCCATTCAGGAGCTGAACAAGGCTTCGCTGGCCAAGATGCAAGAGGCCGGCTTGCAGTACAACACCATCTCGCCCGAGGATCAGGAGGAGATGCTGGAGAAATCGCAGGTCGTCTATGAAAAGCACAAGGCCGAAATCGGCGCCGATGTGGTCGATCAGGTCCAGCAGACGCTGGCCGAAATGCGCGCCGCCGAGTGATCCTCAGCGACTGACAGGTTTTTTTTAAAGTGGGCGCCCGGGCATCACCCGGGTGTCCCGACCACTCACAGGTCCCCTGACATGATCTCGAACCTGTCCGGCAACAAAGCCGGGGTATTATTGATGCTGATGGGCATGGCAGCCTTTGCGGCCAATGATACTATCGGCAAGTGGCTGATAGCCGACTATGGTGTCGCGCAGGTGATCCTGCTGCGGTCTGCCGCGGCTGCACTGATGATGGCGCCCTTCATGATGCGCGGCGGCCTGATAGCCCGCGTCAGGTCGGCGCCACGCCCCGGCCTGCAGGCCCTTCGTGCAATCTGCGCGACGGCCGAGGTCTTTTGTTTCTACCTCTCCGTCTCCTCGATGCCGCTGGTTGACGTCATGGCCTTCTGGATGGCCGCCCCTATCTATGTCGTCGCAATTTCACCCTTCCTGCTGGGCGAACATGTCGGCGCCAAGACCTGGAGCGCAGTCGCGGTCGGCTTCGCGGGTGTGCTGATCCTGCTGGCCCCGTCGCTACAGGTGTCCGGCCTCGGGGTGCTCTTCGCATTACTGGGCACCGGAGCCTTTGCCGCGATCATGATCCTAGGGCGATCCCTGAGCCAGACCTCTGACCGCGACTTGGTGCTGTTCCAGATCGCCGCCGCCGGAGCCGCCGGCCTGCTGCTGGCGCCCTTCGACTGGCAGCCGCTGAAATCGGGCAGCGACCTTGTCTTGCTTTTCTTGTTGGGAGTTGTGGCCACCGGCGCACATATGCTGGTCACGCGGGCTTTGAAGCTGGCCGACGCATCTGTGGTAGCGCCACTGCAGTATTCTCTGCTGGTCTGGGGTGCCTTGTTCGGTTTTCTCTTCTTCGGCGACATTCCTGCTGCGGGCATGATGGTGGGGGCAGCGCTTATCGTAGGCTCGGGCCTGATCGTGTTGCGACGTCCGGCGCGTACCACTGCGGAACCGATCCCCTATGATAGTATCCAACGGTCCGACCATCCCAACCCTCAGTCCAAGGTTGCAGATGCCACAGCTTAACTTGCCTGCGCAATGGAGGACACTGGTCCATAAAGGAATGGGATCACCTGCTGTGGCGCAACGGGGCCAAGCGATAGCTGGCATCTCGATGATTGGCGAGTGGCTCCGTTGTGAGTCTCACCTCAGGCTCGACCTGACCCGCCAACTTTTTCATCATCTTCTGCTCCCTCCGACGTCTATAACAAAAACTGAGAGGCCTGATCATGTGGCTGTCGCAACTAATCCTTCCTGACAGCACCCGGGCCGTTGCCGCCCGCACTGAGGGTGCTGCCCAGCTTGTTCCCGGTGCGGGCTCGACGCGGGATCTGGCGCTGGCGGCGCATGCGGCGGGGCGCAGTCTGGTCGCCGAGGTGGAGGCGCGGGGCGCGGGCGAGGGGTTCGACCTGGCGGCGGCGCTGGCCGAAGGGCGTGTTCTCTTGCCGCTGGATCATCCCGACCCGGCGCATCTGCACCTGACGGGAACGGGGCTGACGCATCTGGGCTCGGCCGCGACGCGCGACGCGATGCACCAGGGCGCGGCCGAGAGCCTGGCCGAGAACCTGACCGACAGCATGAGGATGTTCCGCATGGGGCTGGAGGGCGGCAA
>QKYL01000135.1 GCA_003255745.1 Paracoccus saliphilus | reverse complement strand
TATCAATCAGATTAAACGCAAACCGCTTTAATATCTTGCGAATACGTCCGTGTCCGATCCGCTCCATATGATGACGGCGAACGGCTCGGCATGACTGTCCATCTCCACGCCGGGCGATCCATTGGGCATTCCGGGCACTGCCAGACCGACGGCATCGGGCCGCTGGTCCAGCAGGTCGCGAATGGCCTGGGCCGGGACGTGGCCTTCAATCACGTAACCCTCGACAAGTGCGGTGTGGCACGACCGGAGAGGTTCGGGGAAGGAGTGCTTGTCCTTGAAGGCATCGACGTCATCGGACAGGGTTTCCTGAACAGTGAAACCGCTCTGTCGCAGATGATCGATCCACGCACCGCAACAACCGAAATCGGGCGAGCGGACCACGGCGACAAGGGTTTTTTCTTGCAGGGATGATGCGCCCAACATGCTTGCCGGGGCCAGAACCGCCGTGAGCTATCCAAGGAAAATACGCCTGGTGATCAAGATGTGATCCTTTTCTTCGTCCTTGAGCGGTTCAACTCTGACACCTGCGGTTGCATGGTGTCACCAGGATTTGTGTTTTGGGCCGGGCAGAATGCGGTTAGGCACCTGTTTCCGGCGCCGCGCCTGCCGGATGTCCCACCTCAGCCTGGTGTTTTCTGCCAGACCGGTCATTTGCCTCAGGCACCGATGGGCTTCATGAGCAAAAGCCATTCGTTGGCATCGACAGCCCAATCGCCCTTGACGACGGAACGGCGGGCGACCTCGCGGTAGCCTTTCGATGCATACAGACGAAGTGCATCCTGATGTGTGTCCGCCGCAATCAGGCTGATGCTGGCATGACCGGCAGAGGCAGCGACAGTTTCGGCATGCGCCAGCAAGGCGCTGCCCGATCCCTTGCCGCGAAAGGTTTCATAGGTGGCCAGCACGTTCAGGTACCACGAACCCGGAGCAAGCGCCTCCAGCTCCAGCAGCGGCACGAAGATGGGCGGCGTGTCAGGGTCGATCGGACCGGGTTCCACCTCGGCGGCGTAGCCGAGCAGGCAGGCGGCCACGTTCCCTTCGACTTCGGCCAGCCAGGCATTCCGATAAGAGAAGTTCCCGGTTTCGCGGGCCGCTCGCTCTTCTCCCCAGGCCCATGGGTCGCCGTCAGGTCCGACCGTCTTGTGCCAGAAATGCAGCGGCAGGTCGTCTGCCGCCATGTTGATGAAGCGCACCAGATGCGCGGCGTCCGATGCTGTTGCCTTGCGGATCTTCATGCCCCTTCCCTGTCCCTGCTTGCTGCCTTTCACCTGCCAGTCATTGCCGATCTGCGGCCAGCCCGCCAGCCCCCACGGCCGTCGCGCGCCACCGCTGTTCGTCCGCCTTGCGCGCCGCGCGGGGGCCGCCTACCAAGAGGCTTGACACAGAAGACGACGCACGAGGACTGACATGAGCGACACGGTTTTCCGCTTTCCCGCACCGGGCTCCGAGCCCATCACCACCGACCTTGAGGGCTGGACCAAGATCGAAGGTGATCCGACCATGCGTTATTGGGTGCAGCACAGCTCTGCCGATGGCAGCATGATTTCGGGCACTTGGGAGGCGACAACCGGCACCTGGCACGCCAGCTACCAGTTCTATGAATTCGTTCACCTGATCGAGGGCCGGATCACCATCACGCCCGAGGACGGCGAGCCCGTCACGCTGATGCCGGGCGATGCCTTTGTCGTCGAGCCGACGTTCAAGGGCACTTGGACCATCGAGGAACCGGTGCGCAAGCACTTTGCCATCAAGCTGAAATAAGCTGCACCGCGCCGGTCCGCGGCCCCGACGGGGGCCGATGGCCGGCCTTTATCGGAATGCGCCCCGATGATTACCGCCGATCTGATCCTGACCAATGCGCGTGTTTTGACCATGGACCCGCAGCACCCCCGCGCCGAAGCCGTGGCGGTTGCAGGCGACCGCATCCTTGCCGTCGGCCGCGCGGCAGAGATTGCTGCGCTGGCAGGACCGGGGACCCGGATCATCGACGCGGACGGGCGCACGCTGCTGCCCGGGTTTTTCGAAGGGCATGTCCATGTGGGTCTGGGCGGCGCCGACCTAACCCATCTGCACATCGGCCATCTGCACGGGGCCGAGGCGGTCGGCGCGGCCTTTTGTGACTTTGCCACCGCAAATCCCGACATGCCGCTGCTGATGGCGCAAGAGGCCCACTACGGTATCCTGGGCAGGCCCGCCACGCGGCATGACCTTGACGCAATGATCCCGGACCGCCCCATTGCGATGATGTCGCCCGACCTGCACACGGTCTGGGCCAACACCGCCGCGCTGAAGGCCGCCGGGCTGCTGGGCGGCGCCCGGATGCCGCATGGCCATGAGGTCGTGATGGGTCCGGACGGCCTTGCCACCGGGGAGCTGCGCGAGTTCGAGGCCTTCGGCCCCCTGATTGCCTATGCCGGGGAAGGGCGCATCAATCTGGGCATCGCCACAGGCGAAGAACCTGATCCCCGCCCCACCGCGGCCGAACGCGCAACTGACAAGGCGCTGCTGCAGCGGGGCATGATGCATTGCGCCGCGCATGGCGTGACCAGCCTCGTGAACATGGACGGTAATTATTATACGCTGGAGCTGCTGGCCGAGCTGCGCGCCGAAGGCAGGCTGGCCCTGCGCGTCAAGGTGCCGTTCCATTTCAAGCCGCATATGGAAGTGGACGCGCTGGACCGCGCCTCCGCCATGGCGGCAGATTTCGACGATGAATGGGTCAGCTCGGGCTTCGTCAAGATGTTTATGGACGGGGTCATTGACAGCCGGACCGCCCATCTGCTGCGCGATTATCCCGACCAGCCGGGCCACCGGTCCGAACCGCTGTTTCCGCCCGAGCGTTTCGCCCGGATCGCCGCCGAGATCGACCGGCGCGGGTTGCAGATCGCCGTTCATGCGATCGGCGACGGGGCGGTCAGAACGGTGATCGACGGCTATCAGGCGGCCCGCGCCACCAACGGGCCGCGCGACAGCCGCCACCGCATCGAACATATCGAGCTGATCGACCCTGCCGACGTTCCCCGGTTGGGGACGCTTGGCATCACCGCCAGCCTGCAGCCGCCGCATGTGCCGGGTGCCATGGACTTTCCGCTTGAACCCACGATGTCACGGATCGGAGCAGAGCGGTGGGCCGATGCCTATCTCTGCCGCAGCCTGGCTGAAGGGGGCGCCGCCATTGCCTTTTCCAGCGACTGGCCGGTGGCCGATGTCTCGGTGCTGCGCGGCATCGCGGCCGCCCTGACGCGAAAGCCCTACGACGGCGCCCGCGACGAGCGGCTTTCGCTGATGGAGGTCCTGCATGCCTATACTGCCGGCGGCGCGTGGGCGGCGCATCGGGATCACTTGACGGGAACCCTGCGCCCCGGCCTTGCCGCCGACCTTGTGCTGCTGGGCGGGGACATTGAAACCACGGACCCGGACAGGATCCCCGCACTGGGCGTGGCGCTGACGATCTGCGGTGGCCGCATTGTCCACGACCGGGACAATCAATCTGAAAACGCAGAATAGACGCCCATCCTGACCGTGATCATTTCGATGAGGAAGCGGCCGCAGACCGCGCCGATCTTCACTCTCGAAACGATCATCATCCAGCCCATGAAGGTTGACAACCTGCACATTCCCGCAGGCGCCCCGAGCATCTGCCCAGGCAGAAGCGGCCTCCGCAAGAAGAGTAAAGGGCGGAATTTCGGCCCGGTTTACAGGCCAAGGGATCAGGGGGTCTGGTGCCGCAATATCCGTGCTGACACGCCTTGAAGGCAGCGTTGCTCCGGGCCTGCCGAACCCGTCTTGAAATCGTCACGGTCCTGTCGTGGCGGCGTCATGGTGCATCTACAGAGAGAAGGCGTAAAGATTTTGGGGGACCCATCGTGCCGAAACTTGCCCTTTTCACCTCGGCCATCGCGCTGGCGGCCGCCTTGCCCGCGCTGTCCGAGACGACCTTCAACCGCATCTCGGTCTTTGCCACGCCCGACAACATGGCCGAGGGCGAGGATCGCACCCGGAAAAGCTCTGCCGAGATCATCTCGGCTTCCGAGGACGGCAGGCAGCTGGTCTATTCTGACAGTCCCCTGGGCGTCCTGGGTTTCGTCGACATCACCGATCCCGCCGCGCCTCGCCCCTTGGGCAACGTGGCGATGGAGGGGGAGCCCACCACCGCGGTGATCATCGGCAACCGTGTCTTTGCAGGCGTCGACACCTCGGACAGCTTCACCGAACCCTCCGGCATGCTGCGCGTTCTGGACCTGGACAGCCGCGAGGTGCTGCAATCCTGTGACCTTGGCGGCCAGCCTGACTCCGTTGCCAAGTCGCCTGACGGCAGTTTTCTGGCCGTCGCGATCGAGAACCAGCGGGACGAGGATCTGAACGACGGGCAATTGCCGCAACTGCCGGCGGGCTATGTCGTGAAACTGCCGGTGGCCGATGGCGCGGTGGATTGCGATGCCCAGACCCGCATCGACATGACCGGGCTGGCCGACATCGCGTCCGAGGATCCCGAGCCCGAATATGTCGACATCAACGACGCGGGCGAGATCGTCGTGACGCTGCAGGAAAACAACCATGTTGTCATCATCGGTGCCGATGGGACCGTCACTTCGGATTTCAGCGCGGGCATGGTCAGCCTGGAAGGCGTCGACGCGCAGGATGACGGTGCGCTGGAGTTCATCGACAGCCTGACCGACCTGCCGCGTGAACCCGATGCCGTCAAATGGCTGGATGCGGACCACATCGTCACCGCGAACGAAGGCGATTACGAAGGCGGCTCGCGCGGCTGGACGATCTTTTCGCGCGACGGCGCGGTTGTCTACGATGCGGGCGCCGATTTCGAACATGCGGTGATCCGCGCGGGGCATTATCCCGACCGTCGGTCCGGCGCAAAGGGCGTCGAACCCGAGTCGATCGAGGTGGCGCGCTTTGGCGACAGGCCCTATGTCTTTGTTGCCTCGGAACGGGCCTCGGTCGTTGGCATCTATGACGTCACCGATCCGACCGCGCCACGTCTGACGCAGCTGCTGCCCTCGGGGATCAGCCCTGAAGGCGTCGTGGCGATCCCTGGCCGCAACCTGTTGGTCACCGCCAACGAAGCTGATCTGGGCGAAGACGGCGGAGCGCGCGCCCGTGTTATGCTGTTCCAGGCGGGTGAGGGGCCGGCAAGCTATCCGATGCTGACTTCGGACGGGGCCGAAAACCTGATAGGATGGGGCGCCATATCCGGTCTTTCGGCGGGCGAAACGCCCGGCCAGCTGTTCGCCGTATCCGACAGTGTCTTTGGCCGCCAGCCCGCGATCCATACCATCGACGCGACGCAGCAGCCCGCCCGCATCACCGCCCGGACCGTTGTCACGCGCGGCGGCGATCCGGCGCAGAAGCTGGACCTGGAGGGGGTGGCCACCGATGGCGAAGGCGGCTTCTGGCTGGCTTCCGAAGGGCGCAGCGACCGGCTGATCCCCCATGCGATCTATCATGTCGATGCCGAAGGCGAGATCCAGGAGGAGATTGCGCTGCCGGCCGAACTTCTGGCGCATGAGACGCGCTATGGCATTGAAGGCATCACGCGGCAGGGGGACCGGTTGTGGATGGCCCTGCAGCGCGAATGGGGCAACGATCCGGCGGGGCAGGTCAAGCTGTTGTCCTATGATCTTGCGACCGAGGAATGGGGCGCCGTCGCCTATCCGCTGGAGCCGGCGGCCGAGGGCTGGATGGGCCTGTCCGAGATGACGATCGACGGGGACTGGGCCTATGTGATCGAGCGCGACAACCTGATCGGCACCGCAGCGCAGGTAAAAAAGCTGTTCCGCATCCGGTTGGACCAATTGCAGCCGGTGACCCTCGACCAGACCTTGCCCGTGGTAACCAAAGAAGAAGTCCGGGACCTGATCCCCGACCTTAAGGCGACCGGCGGTTACGTCGTGGACAAGGTCGAGGGCTTTGCCATCGACGCGGCCGGCGAGGGTTGGGTCGTCACCGACAATGACGGCACCGACGACAGTTCGGGCGAGACGCTGTTCTGGTCGGTAGGCCAGATGCGCCAGCCCTGACGCTGGCACCGGCGCATGTGATCCGCCCTGGAAACGGCGCGGGTCAGTGGACGGGATGCCTGACCCGAACCCGGATCAACGCGGCCATGGATGGAGCTGGGCCGGCGCGACACTGCGCCGGCCACCGAATTTCGGCTTGATGGCCTGACCCTATCGCGGAAGGCCGGGGGCCGCAGCGCGACGGAAGACCTTCGCCAACAGCCTTCTTGTGCACCAGACACGGCGCCACCCGCCTGAAAAGCGAAGATGCGTGAACCACCATCCCGATTTCCCGCCCCCAAGGCGGTGTTCAGGGGGCGTTCCACATCTGTTCCCTGCATTTGTTTGCGGCTATAGTTTCCGGACAACATCCAGCCGGCCGTCGTCATTGCAGAAGAAACTCTACTCTCTCGCCCGCGGCCTTGCCTGGCTCGCGATGGCGTTCTGCACCTTGGCAACGGGGCTGGCTGTCCTGTGCGTGGCGGATCTTCACCGGCAGCAAGAGGCGCTTCTGATGCTTGGCTGCACAATGGTGCTTGTTCCCAGCTGGGTGTTGCGGCGACCCAAGCGCAGGTCGCCGCGGTCCCGGATGATACGTCGCCGGACCAAGGCCAAGCCAGCGGCCCGCACCATCAGGCCGCCGCGGCAACGGCCGATCCAGTCCTTCATCGCCGGCGTGCCGAGCGACGGCCATGACTTTGAACTTTGGGTAGCGGGCCGCCTGCGGCAGCAGGGCTGGAGAACCCGCCTGACCCAGACCAGCGGCGACCAGGGCATCGACATCGTCGCGACCATGGGCCGGATCAAGGTCGGGATCCAGTGCAAGCGGTATACCGGATCGGTGGGCAACAAGGCCGTTCAGGAAGCGATCGCGGGCCGTGTTTTCCACGGGCTGCACATCGCGGCGGTCGTGACCACCGGCACATATACCCGCAGCGCCGAGGAACTTGCCCGCAAGGCGGGCGTCCACCTTTATGGCGTCGGCGACATCTCCGAAATCCGCAAGCTGGCCAAGCGCCAGCCGTGACCCGCATCGGCCTTCTTTTCGGGCAGGGGATGTAAACATCGCCGTGCTTCTGGCAGGAGCCAAGCAACGCTATCCCGGATCGTTCGAAAGGCTGCTTCGGCATTGCGATTATGTATGAATGTTTCGATAGGCGCAGGTATATGGTGCTGGCGTAAATGATAGAATCTTAATTTCAATTCCTGGGACGGCGCGATCTTCTTTATAATATCTGGTTCTTATCCAGATGTTTTTTGAGGTTTCGTCGTGCCGTATCTTCACGATCTTGTCGAGCTGTCGGGGATTGCCAGCAATACCACCTACAGCACCGCAAACGGAACCATTCTGGGGGTCATCGACGGTGCGACCTATGACGGCGACGGTGACAACTCCGCCACCGCCATCGTCGAGCTGAACGATACCGACTATGATGGCGGGATCCTGACGATCGACGGCGTGGCCTACAAGATCGAGCTGGTAACGCCCGCATCGACATCGTCCCCGGTCACGTTGACGGACGCAAACGGCACGATCAGGAACATCACCGGGGATGATGGAACCACCAGCATCGCCTTTATTCGCGCGGTGCCGCTTTCGGGTGTGGGTCCCACCCGGTTCTTCGCGGCGCTGGACGACAGGGTGGGCGCTATCAATCTCGCCTCGCTCCAGACGCGGACGCTGGATTTCGATCCGTCGGGCCATGACGTCAAGATCAACCTGACCACTAACGACGCCGTCACCAGCGAAGCTGGCGACCAGCTTCCGGGCAGTGACGCCAACGATGCGCTGAACGGGGGCGGCGGCAACGACACGCTGAGCGGAGAGCTGGGCCAGGACACGCTGGTGGGCGGCACCGGCAATGACCAACTGTCCGGCGGCACCGGCAACGACCACCTGGACGGCGGCGACGGCAACGACACGCTGAATGGCGACGATGGGGATGACAACCTTTACGGCGGGACCGGCGAAGATCTTTTGAACGGCGGTTCGGGCAACGACTATCTTCATGGCGGCGCAGGGCATGACACGCTGAATGGCGGGGCTGGTCACGACACGCTGGTCGGCGATCTGGGCAATGACGTTCTGAACGGGGGCCTGGACAACGATCACCTTGATGGCGGCGATGGCAACGACACGCTGATTGGCGATGACGGGGGCGATTACCTGTTCGGCGGTGGGGCCGAAGATTCGCTCAGCGGTGGGGCCGGCGCGGACTACATGGACGGGGGCGACGGCCATGATACGCTGAGCGGAGGAACCGGCGCGGACACGCTGCTGGGCGGGCTTGGAGACGATCTGCTTGATGGTGGCGCGGATGATGATGTCGTGGACGGGGGCGGGGGCAACGACACCCTGACCGGGGGCAGCGGGACGGATCGCCTGTCAGGAGGGGCCGGTGATGACGTCTTCACCTATACCGCCGATGGCAGCATTGACACGATCACGGATTTCAACGCCGGCAATACCGGGGCGCTGAACGACGGGAACACGACCAACAACGACTTCATCGACCTCAGCCGCTATTATGACAACCTTTCGCAGCTGCAGGCTGACGTCTTGGATGACGGCATCCTGAACCAGTCGAACGCGACGGACAAGTCCGGGAACCCCGTCAGCTACGACGGCAAGGATTCCCTGCTGGTCAACGGCAGTGGCGGGATCATTTTCGACGGCATGCTGCCTGCGGACTTTACCAACGACAACACCGGGGTTCCCTGCTTTGCCAGGGGCACCATGATCCTGACGCCTGATGGCTGTGTTGCGGTTCAGGACCTGCGCCGCGGGGATCTGGTCCTGACGCTGGATGCCGGCGCGCAACCCGTATTGTGGATCGGTCACCGGGCGCTTTCTGCGGCCGAACTGGCGGCCCGGCCCAGGCTGCGGCCAGTCCGGATCCCTGCCGGGGCGCTGGGGGATGGGTTGCCCCTGCGGGCGCTGACGGTTTCGCCCCAGCATCGGGTTCTTGTGCGGTCGCGCATTGCCAAGCGCATGTTTGGTCAGGATGAGGTGCTTGTCGCGGCCAAGCACCTGGTCGGAAGCTGCGGGATCGAGGTGATCGAGGACGGGGCGCGGATCGAATACTGGCACTTCATGTTCGACCGCCATCAGGTGGTGTCGTCCGAAGGCGCCATGACCGAGAGCCTGTTCACGGGGGCCGAGGCCCTTGCCAGCGTCGGCCGTGAAGCTGTGCAAGAGATCATGGAGCTGTTTCCCCAGTTGATCGACCGCCCCTTCCTTCCCGCCCGGAGGTTCCTGAACGGGCGCGCCGGGCGAAACCTGGCGATGCGCCACCAGAAGAACCGGGTGGCGCTTTTCGCGGCACTTGGTTGCGGAGCGGGCACGTTTTAGGCAGACACATCAGCGCCAGCGCCGCCGTCCGGTCACCCCTTCGATCGGTGCCGGGGGAAACGGTTGTGTGACCATCGCAGGTTTGCGCCTTTCGTAAAAGGCGTTGCCGCCTGCCACCAGAACATAGTGCATGTTGTCATAGGACGCGCGATAACTGGCCGCGTGAAAGAACTTGGCATTCCCCACCAGCGGGTGGCGTTCGCCCCGCAGGACCGAGGCGGCGGCCTCGCGCACCAGCGGCACGGATCGATCGTTCATCTTGCGGGACATGATGCCGGGCGCGAACTGCCCTTTTTGTGACACGACCCCGCAGATCGACCGTGGGTATTCGCCCGATCGGACCCTGTTCATCACCACCGTGCCCACCGCGACCATCCCGTCGCGGCTGGACCGATTGGATTCGAAATACATCGCCCGCTCCATGCATTCACGCTCGCTGTGCCGCTGAAAGGCGCCGCAGCCCGTCAGCAGCAGGATTGCCCCCACCCGGACGACCGTCCGCATCACCATGCCGTTGAAGTTCATTTCCAGTTGTCCTGCCGCTCGATGTTTTGGCTTTTTCGCCAGCCTAGCAGCGGGTGCGTGGTGGAACAATTCCCTGGCCGGCCGGGCCGTGGGGATTTCCTGTTGGACGGCAGGGACCCGTGGCGGCATAAGGACCCCGGTCGCCTGACCCGGCGCCTTCGTGTTCCACCACGCGCGGTGGGCTTTTGTTGATCCGGCAGAGTTGAAAATGATGAGCAACACCCAGAAAATCGCGATAATCACCGGTGGCCTGTCGGGCATCGGCCGCGCCGTGGCGCGCCGCTTTGCGGCTGATGGCATGGCCGTCCATATCGGGGCGCGGCGCGGGGACGATCCGGCGTTCGAGCGGGACCTGCAAGATGCCTTCGGCGCGCCCGTTCGCGTCATGGGCCTAGACGTCAGGTGCTCGGACAGCGTTGCGGCGTTTGTGGACGCGGTGATTGACAGACATGGGCGCGTCGACGTTCTGGTGAATGCCGCAGGCGTCTATGACGAGGCGCCGGTGGCCGGGCATGCCGACAAGCTGTGGGACGACACGATCGACACGAACCTGACAGGGACGTTCAAGATGATCCGTGCGGTCCTGCCCGGCATGATGCAGCAGAAATGGGGGCGCATCGTCAACATCGCCTCGGTTGCAGCCCATCAGGGCATGGCGAACAACGCCGCCTATTGCGCGTCCAAGGCCGGCCTCCTGGGCCTGGGCCGCTGCGTCAGCCTGGAGGCGGCCCCCCACGGCGTGACCTGCAACAGCATAAGCCCCACCTGGGTCGAAACCGAGATGCTGCAACAGTTCATCGAACAGGACATGCAGCAGACCGGCCAGTCACGGGCCGAGGTGCGCGCCAAATACGAGGCATCGAACCCTCAAGGTCAGCTGGTGCAGCCCGATGAGATCGCGGGTCTGGCGGCCTTTCTGGCCAGCGACGCGGCGCGGGCCATCACCATGGCCGACCATCAGGTCAATGCCGGATCGCTGTGGTGACGCTGCACATTCAGCCGGCACGCCAGCAGACCTGACACGTCCGACACCTGTGCAAAGGGACCAAGGCCCAGCTGGTCCCAGATCCGCCGCGCCTGCGCATGGTCGAACCGTGCATCCGCCTGCAGCGTACCTGGATTGTCCTGCAGCAGGCGACGTTCGGCGGGGCTGAGGCGGGCGGCCTCCAGCCAGTCCGCGACCGGCATTACCTGCATGTCAGCAGGCGCGGTCACGGCATCGTCCGTGATCAGGTTGCAGTAGCGCAGCCCCTCAGGTGCGGGTAGCCGGACCAGAAAACGCGCGGCGGCACGGACATCGGTCATCCTGAAGCACAGGCCCTGGGGCACCTGACCCAACTGCCGGCAGGCCGTCAGGATGCTTTCGTAGATGTCCTTGGGATTGGGGTCCCCAAGGTCATAAAGCGACGGCAGCCGCAGGATCGTGGCCCGTACGCCGGAGGTTGCGATGGCATGTTCAGCGGCGATCTTGGCCGCACCGTAGCCCGAGATGCCTGCAAAGGGCGCGGTGGCGTTCTCGGCATAAGGGCCGCCCGCATCGGGAAAGATCGAGGTCGAACTGGAAAAGGCCAGCGGCGCATCGGCATCGCGGCAGAACTGCAGGACCGTCATGATGCCCGCCTGCGACCAGGCCTCCATCCGTTCGCGGTCTACGGCAAGGTTCACCATCGCGGCGCAATGGATGACGGATGAGACTTGTGCGGCCAACCGGTCATAGCTGTCCGGATCAAGGCCAAAGCGTGGCTCATCGATGCTGCCCGCCACGGCCACGATCCGATCCGGCGGAATGCCCAGGGTATCGGCCCGCGCGGCCAACCGCGCCTGGGGGTCCGTGTCGCGGGGCCGCACCAGGCAATAGATCACCTGGTCGCGAGGCAAGTGGCGCGCTGCCTCGGCCAGGACATGCCCGCCCAGAAAACCCGTCGCACCGGTCAGCAGGATACCCCTGCGCTCGACCCTGGCCACCGGGGCCGCGGCGCCGTTTTTCGTCAGCAGGTCGTGCAGCCGGGCCAACGGCAGGTTCAGCGCCCAGTCGAAATCCACCGCCCGCCCATAACCCGCCTCCAGCGACAGCAGCAGATCGACGCACATCAGCGAATCGCCCCCCTGATCATGAAAGGACATCGCCGGATCGAGGTTGGCAGCCGGACATCCCAAGATGCGCGCGGCAAGGCGCGTCACCGGCAGGCTGCTGTCATCCTCGTCCGGCTCCAGGTGCGCGGGCGGCAGGGCCGGAAGCGCCTTGAAGTCGCATTTGCCCGAAACCGGGTTGATCGGGATTTCCGGCAGGTGCACCAGATAAGTCGGCGTGCAATAGCGTGGCAGTCCTTGTTGCAGCGCCTCGGCCAAGGCAGGGGGCGTGCGCTGCCAGCCGGGCGCCAAGGCCCACATGTCGGCATTCACGGCCTGCTGCGCGGCATCGGCGGTGTAGTAGAAGACCAGCACCTGCCCCTGGCGGTCCATCTGCTGCACCCAGGGGATCGCTTGGGAAAAGCGCAGATGGTCGGCCATGGTTTCCGTCAGTTCGCGGGTCTGGATGCTGTGGCCGCGCAGCTTCAGCATGTGGGCCACGCGGCCCAGCACATGGATCTGACCCTCGGCCGTGACATAGCCGCGGTCGCCGGTGTCATAAAGACGCCGATCCTTCCCCTCCAGCCGCAGGATGCGAAAGCGCTGGGCGGTTTCCTCGGGGCGGTTGACATAGCCCGGTCCCAGCATCCGCGGACCTTCGAAATGCAGCAGGCCCGGCTGGCCCTGCGGGCAGGGCCGGTCGCCGTCGTCCAGCACCACGGCGCGCAGATGAGGCATCGCGGCGCCGACCGACAGGCCCTCGGCAGGAACGGGGGCGCCCGTGATCCGCGTCATGCTGATGTCATGGGTCTCGCAGATGCTGTAGAGGTTCCAGATCTGGGTGTTGGGAAGCCGCCGGAGTGCCTCGGCCGCCAGCCCCTCGCGCACGACCTCGCCGTTCAGGACGACGCGGCGCAGGGGCAGGGCGGCGCCTTGGGCCGGCTCAACGGCGTGCAAGGTCTTTTCGAAGAAGGACGGGGTGAACAGCATCTCGTCGATGCGGTTGCGTGACAGGAAGGCGACGAGCGCCTTGGGTGACATCAGGTCGTTCAACCCCGGAAAGTGCAGCTGCGCGCCGTTGCGCAGCGGCCGGAACATCTCCCAGATCGCGAAGATGTAAATCCCCACGCGCATCGAAGCATCATAAGGGGTGTAGGCATCCCGCCAGCGATATGAGAGGAAGGCCGCGTCATGCGTGACGGGGATGCATTTCGGCCGTCCGGTCGTGCCGGACGTGGCCACCAAATAGATCGCATCCGTCGGCCGCACATCGGCGGCGACCAGCGCGGGCCTGTCCGCATCCGCCCCGCCGAGGCAACTTTCTGCGGCAATCACCTGGCACCTGGCGGGTAGCTGACCAGACTGGGCTGGCTGGCAGGTGATGATTGTGCCGATTTCCAGTTCGTCGATGATGTTCGTCAGCACCGCCTGCGGCATGGCGGGATCCAGGTGCACGAAGGGCCGGCCGCTGATCACGCAGGCCGTGGCCGAGGCCGCCAGCAGTGTGCTGGGCATGCCGAAGATGGCAATGGCGCCCCGCCCCGGCGACCGGCGCTGAAATTGCTGCACGAACCGGCCAAGCTGGCCATAGCTCAGCTGGTGTTCCCGGTCGATCAGGGCCGCGTTGTCGGGATAGGCCGCCAGCGCGCGCACCAGCTCTTGGGGCACGGTGGTGTCGTCGGCTGATGTCGAAGTGACTGAACTGCACATGTCGGAAAAGCCCATCCAAGCTTCGCAATAAGGCCTTCGCATAGGGAAGGCGGGCCTGTTTGTCCACCTTGGCGCGCGCTGCCGCAGCTGCGCCCGTTTGTCGGCGCGGTTTCTGGTCACAAGATCTTATTGGTGCCGATGTTGCACCGGCAGGCGTTGTGCCGGATTATCGCGCCCGGCCAATCGCCGTGCGCGGCTGGTCCAGGGAAAGGGATCGTGATGTCCGAAGCTGAACCGTTCTTCGGGTTGTCGCCCGTCCATGTGCTGATGTCCGTGGTCGGGGCCTCGGTCTTTGTGGCTTACCTGCTGCCGCGCTTTGCCTTCATGCGGGCGGCATCGTCATCGGCCCTTCTGATGATCCTGGGCATGGTGACTTTTGCCTTCGTGCCCGGCATGCCCGAGGCGCTGGATCCAACCGTCTCCCCCCGCATCTGGGAGATCACCAGCGAGGTGGCGGTGATCGTGGTGCTGTTCGCCACCGGCCTGCGGATCGACAACGTCAGCAGCTGGCGCCGGTGGAGCCCTACCTTTCGCCTGCTGCTGATCGCCATGCCGCTGACCATCGGAGTGCTGGCCTTTCTGGGATGGGCGCTGGCGGGAATGACGGTCGCCGGCGCGGTCATGCTGGGGGCCGTCCTGTCGCCCACCGATCCGGTTCTGGCGGGCGACGTGCAGGTCGGCCCGCCCTTGGAGGGACGAGAACATCCCGTGCGCTTTACCCTTACGGCCGAGGCGGGGCTGAACGACGGGCTTGCCTTTCCCTTTGTCTATCTGGGTCTGATCATCGCGGCACAGGGAGCCGATCCTTCGCAATGGCTGGCGGAATGGGTCCTGCGCGATCTTCTTTACCGGATCACCGTGGGGGCCGCGGTGGGCGCACTGGTGGGCTGGCTGCTGGGCCGCAGCCTGTTTTCAACCTGGGGCAGCCGCGCGATCGAGAAAAGCGGCCCGGGCGTTTTGGCGCTTGGCGCGGTTCTTCTGTGCTATGGCGTGGTCGAATTGGCAGAGGGCTATGGCTTCATCGGCGCCTTCACGGCCGGCCTGATGTGCCGCCGGGTCCAGCAAAAGCACCAGTTCCACAAGCGCCTGCACGCCTTCAGCGAAGCGGTTGAGCATGCGCTGACGGCAATCCTGCTTGTGCTGCTGGGCAGCATCCTGCCATCGCTCTGGCCGGTGCTGGACTGGCGTCATTCGCTGATCGGGTTCAGCCTGCTGCTGGTGATTCGTCCGCTGATCGGCTGGCTGGCGCTGCTTGGAACGGGGATGACGTCGGGCGACCGGCTTATCGTCGGCTTTTTCGGCGTACGCGGCATCGGGTCGGTCTATTACGTTGGCTTCGCGACGGGCCACATGGAGTTCGTCAACGAGGCACAGTTGTGGGCGCTGGTGGCCTTCACCATCTTTGCCTCGGCCATCATTCATGGCGGGACCAGCTTTCTGGTGGACCGCCATGCCTCGATCCTGACTGCCGACGACGAGGCGCGGGACGCCTAGCAGTGGTCCCGGCCCGCAGGCGCGGTCGCGTCAACGCCTGCGGGCCATGATCCAGATGAAGAACAGGCCGCCGCAAAGGCCGGTGACGACGCCGACGGGCAGGTCCTCGGGCGCCAGCGCAACGCGGGCCAGGGCATCCGCGCCAATCAGGAACACGGCGCCGGCGAAGGCCGATCCGGGCAGCACCCGGACGTTGTCGCCGCCCACGAACATCCGCACCAGGTGCGGCATCATCAGCCCGACAAAGCCGATCAGGCCGGAAAAGGCGACCATCACGCCGGTGATAAGGGCCGCCACGACAAAAACGGTCAGGCGGAACCGACCGACTTCCAGCCCCAGGCTGGCGGCCGTCTCGTCGCCCAGGCTCATCGCGTTCAGCCGCCCTGCCTGTGCCCAGAGCCATAACCCGCAAGGCAGAAGCACTGCCAGGGGCCAGGCAAGATGCCCCCATTGCGCAAGGCCCAAGCCGCCCAGCATCCAGAAGACAACAGTATGCGTCGCCTTTGGGTCGCCCAGGAAGATCAGGATATTGGCACATGCCATCACCACGAAGCTGACGGCAACACCCGTCAGCACCAGCCGGTCGGCGCTGGTGGCGCGGGCGACGCTGGCCAGCCCCAAGACCATCGCCGTCGCCAGCAGCGCGCCCCCGAAAGCCATCAGCGGCACGGTCAGCGCGCCCAGGAACAGCCCCGTATGCAACAGTGCCGCGATGGCACCGAAGGCCCCGCCGGACGAGATGCCCAGCAAGTGGGGGTCGGCCAGCGGGTTGCGGGTCACCGATTGCAGCGCCGCACCCACCAGGCCCAGGCCCGCCCCGACGATGCCCGCCAGGATCACGCGGGGCAGGCGGATTTCCCACACGATGCTGGCGCGCCCCGCGCTCCAGTCGGGGGTGACAAGACCCGGCAAAAGCCGGTCCAGCACCACGCCCCAGACCGTCGTCAGCGGCACCGACACCGCGCCGACCGAAACCGAGAGCCCAACCGCCGTCATCATGATTGCGGCCAATGCGGTGCCCAGGCCCAGCTTCAGCCCCAACCTTGCCGCCGGGCGCTGGTCGACGGTGGCCGCAATGGTGCCGTCGCTCATCCCTGTGTTTGCCGGAAGGCCGCAACCAGCTTTTCCACTGCCTGGATGTTGCGGGGGCCGGGTGTTGCCTCGACATAGTCAAGGACTACGAAGCGGTCGTTCTTGACGGCGTCGATACTGGCCAAGGCAGGGCTGGACTTCATGAAGTCGATCTTCTGCTGCGCCGTCACGTCGCCATAGTTCACGATGAGGACAGCCTGTGGGTCCCGCTCGACCACGGCCTCCCAGCTGACCTCGGCCCAGCTCTTGTCCAGGTCGTCCAGGATGTTGCGGCCCCCGGCGGCTTCGATCAGCGCGGTCGGCATGGCATGTGCGCCCGCGGTGAAGGGCGCATCCTCTCCGCTGTCATAGACGAAGACCCGCAGCGGATCGCCCGCGCCGATGGGTTGGGTGGCAGCCTCCAGGCGGGTCTTCCAGTCATCGACCAGCGCGGTGGCCCGATCCTCGACCCCGAAGATGCGGCCCAGGTTCAGGATGTCGGCATACATGTCATCCATGCTGGACCGGGGTCGCGGGCCCAGGTGGATGCAGCTTTCCGTCAGTTCATAGACCCGGATGCCGAAGGGGGCGAGGGTGTCGGGGGTGACCTCTCCGCCAACCTTCATGCCGTAATTCCAGCCGGCAAAGAAGAAATCCGGTTCGGCCGCTGCCAGAACCTCTTTGCTGGGGTATTTTTCCGACAGCTCCGGCAGTTCGGCGACGCTTTTCCGCATCTGGGCATTCAAGGTCTTCCAGCCCGATATGCCGGTATAGCCGATCATCCGGTCGCGCAGGCCCAGGACCAGCATCATTTCGGTCAGGTTTACGTCATTCGAGATCGCGCGGCTGGGCGGCGTCTCAAAGGTCACCTGCCGGTCGCAGCTTTGCACCGTCACGGGTTCGGCCAGCCCGACACCTGCGGACAGCAGCACGGCAGCAAGGGACATTCGGATCATCGGCGGACCTTTCGGAACGTGGTCACAGGTGGAAGGTAAAGCGCGGCGCGGGTCCGCTGCGGTCGATCCGCGCCCTGACCTGAAAGGCGCGGGCCAGGGTCGTCTCGGTCAGGGCTTGGTCGGGGGAGCCGTCGGCCAGGATGCGGCCCTGCGACAGGACCAGCACCCGTTCGGCGAACTCGGTCGCCAAGGTCAGATCGTGCAGCGTGGCGATAACGGTCAGGCCCAAGCCCTTCAACAGTGCCAGCAGTTCAAGCTGGTGACGGATATCAAGGTGGTTCGTGGGTTCGTCCAGCACAATGACCTGCGGCTCTTGTGCCAAGGCACGGGCGACCATCACGCGCTGACGCTCTCCGCCCGACAGGCTGCCATAGGCCCGGTCTGCCAGCACATCCAAGTCCATCCGCTGGATTGCGCCGGCGATGATCGGGGCATCCGCCTTGCCCGGCAGCGACAGCCCCGCCGTCCAGCCGCGCCGGTGCGGCAGGCGGCCCAACGCCACGATCTGCCGCACTGTCAGCGCGAAATCCGTAGGCTGTTCCTGCAGAACCGCCGCAAGGCTGCGGGCCACCTGATCGGCGCGGGTTTCCCACAGGTCGCGGCCCAGCAGGGTGATGCGGCCCTGTCGCGGAGCATGATGGCGATAGATCAGACGCAGCAGCGACGACTTGCCGGCGCCGTTGGCCCCGCAGATCGCCATGATCTGCCCCTGCGGCACGCAAAAGCTGATGTCGGACAGAATGTCGGGGCCTCGCGCGGGTCCCCAGAAGACATCGGAAAATTCGACCGCCGGAGTCATCGCGGTTCCGGAACAGCGGCACCGGCCGCCCTTGGGCGGTTCAGCGGGCGGGCGCCGGACATCGCCGCGAGTCGGCGCAAGAGATCATCCATCGAATGCTCCTTCCGGGACACCCCGCCCGGTGGTCGTGGTCTTCGATGGCAGGTCTCCTGACTTCGCGGGTCGCTGCGGTCTTTGCCTTCCCGCGCCCGGATCGGGCGCAGTGGCATCAAAGAACGCTCGCCGCTTACAGTTGCGGGGGCAGTCACGGATTTGGCGCCTGATGGCTACACCGCACCGTGTTCCCTTTTCACCCGGCCGCGCGTGGCTTGGCCGGGAACCATCGCCCCGATGAATGACCGCAGCCGGCGCATGGGTCAAGCCGCATCGACAACGCAGGCGCAGCTTTTCCGCCGGATTTTCCAGTATGTCATCGGCAGGCCGATCGTGCGGCAGGCTGCGTTTTATCATCGGTCTTCAAGTAAAGGTCAAATGAAACGTCATACCACCGTAGTTAGGTTGTGTTTGAAAAAGGGATTCATAGGGCGGTCTGATGGTGATCCAAGCTGGTATCTGCAACGGAGG
>QKYL01000134.1 GCA_003255745.1 Paracoccus saliphilus | reverse complement strand
TGGGGGCGTGGCGATTACGCTAAGTGGTGTAGGGGCGCGACAGGCCGCCGCGCTGTTGCGCCACGATCAGCGCAAAGATCGGCGCAATCGCGACCATGAAGGAATGCACATCCTCCGCGGTCAGGCCGGTGATCGGGCTCAGGACTAGGGCGATGGCGCCGGCGATCGGTTCGCTGGTGCCATCCGTCACGGATCGGGCCAAGACATCGATCCCGGTCAGCACGGCCGGCAGGATGCCGAACCAGAAACTGCGGGTCCTGGTGATCAGGATAGGGGCAACCGTCTTGATTGATTCTGCGGACATGGGTCAGGCTCCTTTTAGCCAGGTGGATACGTCAAAGCCGGGGCAGGCTTTGGGCGCATATTCGTTGTGGCCGCTCACGCGCTCGATCGCCGTGCGCAGGCCGATCGCGCTGATCATCTGGCGCAGGGTGATGTCCTGCTGCGGCGTGAAGTTGCGGGCGAAGCTGTCGGTCTCGGCCGAGCCATGGCCGCCGATCAGGCAGATGCCGATCGTGCCAGCGTTTTGGGCGACTGTGTGCGCGCCGATCGTTGTCTCGGATCGTCCGGCCAGAACCTTGCCGTCCCGATCGATGATCCAGTGATAGCCGATGTCCTTCCAGCCGTTGGCCAGGTGCCAGCGCCGGATCTCGGCGATCTTCTCCGCGAGGGGGCGGCCCTCCATCCAGTCCGGCCGTGTCGCGGCGCAGTGGACCACGATCTCGCGCACCGGGTGGCGGGCGCTGCCTTGGTAGATCATGGCCGAGGTGGCGGGCTTGGTTGCTGCCGGTACCGGCGCAGCTGCTGGAGCGGCCTTGCCACCGGCCGCCAGCCAGCTTTCGGCCGCCCTCTCCGTCCTGCTGCCGTAAAGGCCGTCGATAGGGCCCGGCTCGTGGCCAAGCGTGTTGAGCCCGGTCTGGATGGACCGGATTGCGTCGCGTGTCATGCGTTTCTCCATGGTGAAGAAGGGTTGGTTGAACGCCCTGCTTGAGCCAAGGCGAGGCGGGGCAAGGGAGCTGGCGTTAGTCCCGCCTCGCTCTTGAGGGGTGTTTCTTCCAGGAGGCAGTGCAGTGGACCGTCCAGCTGGTGCAGATCCGCGCTTCGGCATGCGAGGCATCCGGGGGTGGATGGGCACGGAAAAATCTTCGAAGAAGGCAGAGGTCGAGGGAAGGACGCTGCGCATGCTCTGCGGGCCCGCTCACAGGTCTGGCAGAAATGCTAGTCTGTAGACGGTCCGCTTGTCGCAGTGGGAGCGGCATGACGGCTGCGCACCTCAGGCCATTTGCAGGCGGGTACGCCACGGGGCGCGCCCGTGTCGCCTGGAGTTGAGCTTTTAGGCCACCCCAGTTGATGCCCTGAGAACATCAACTGGCAGGCGCACCGCCTTTAGAAGATGATGCAAGCTGGCCACATGTCGTGGCTATTTGTGGATACAACGGTTTGTGTTGGAACATTTTTTTACTCCACCCGAAGTTGATGTGCACATATTCCGAAGGGATAAAAGCTTTAGGGAGAGACACATGACCATCATCGACGCCGCCATCACGAAGCACCTTTCGCTCGCGGGCGACGTGATCGATAGCGGAGACAGCAACCGGAAAGTTGGTGTGATGCTCATCGAGAGAATTCTGGCCGGTTTGCCGAGGCAGCTGTCCTGTCCCCACACCCAACCTGTAGCCGTTGCGGCCTGACAAGAGGCTTCTCCGGAAGCACGGGCAAGGCGCACCGGTGCTTCTTCCCCAAAGAGTGCACAAGGCACTTGCCGTCCGACCAGTTCTTACTTGCTGAAGCTAGTGGATCGGATCCCTGCAGAGGCCCCCGGATCATCATCCGGCGGGCCTCCTTTATTAACATCCTGGGATAGAGTTCCTAAGCTCGCTGCACGCAAGGTGACGCTACCGAAGGCAGCGGTTGATTAGCCAACGGCCGTTGATTATGGCCTCCCTGCAGTGCAGGCGCGTACAGGAAGGATTCGGGCCGTTGTTGAAGGAATGGACGTCACGTCGTGTACATTTCTGCGGGACCTGTGGAAACCAGTTGGACCGGATGGGACCCAACCGATCAGGGTGCCTGTCGTGCTACATTGCCAGCGGACCCGACGGTCTGCTCCGCTGGCTGCGCGATTGCGCCGATGCGAGGGACGAAGAGCCGGTCGACAATGTGATACCGTTTAGGCTTCGCTCGGCGCAGCATCGGTAGCCGTGCCGGGTGCATCCAGGCGTGCCAGACAACCGCCATCGCTTCGATGAACAGGCGCCAGTCATTGCGCCACGCGCGAGAACAGGCGGGCTCGCTGAAACTGCCGCCCGCGCATCCGTTAAGGAAGCATGACACTCGCCAGTGCCAGCCGCCGGGAACTGCCTCACTCATCGCGCCGCCCCATGTTCCTGATTGCCTGGTACAGGTCCTGACGGCGCTCGACCCGCTCCAGATCGCGGCGGATGTCGTGGCGGTCGTCGTCGCTCTTATCCATCCGCTTCTCGTTCTCTGCGGTGCGCCGCTTAAGCTCCGCGATCTCCTGCATGATGGCCGGCAGCGGGTCGTGCGGCTTCTCCCGCTCGCGACGGAACAACGGAACCAGCAACGGCGCCAGCACCAGCGCCGCCACGACCAGAGACCACCAGCTCGGGTTCAGCCTGCCCAGTGCCTCGATCTCATTCGCGCCCATGCCGCCACCTCGTCCTCGCGTCCGCAATGTTCAGCCGCAGATAGCGCAGGCACGGGAACAGGAAGCACGGCACCGTGAACGCCCAGATGACGACGCCGGTCGGGGCCGACAGCGAAGACAGCGTAAGGGCCGAGAACAGTGCCGTCAGCAGCAGCAGCCCTGCGATCCGAAGGAACGGTGACCACCGCCAGCGCCCGTTGATATGGACGCCGTAGACCAGCAGTAACGCCGATCCCATGAAGCCCACCGCCCACGCCTCGGCCTGCACCTCCTGCGCCAGATCGCCATAGACCGCCGCGCCCAATGCGTCAGGGTACAGCAGGATGCCGCCCCAGAAGATCCAGGCGGCGGCGAAGATTTGGAGGGCAAAGCTCATTTGCGCGTTGCGTCGCTGCATCGGGATCATGGGGCGGGCCTGATGGTGAAGGTATCGGTATGCCGCGCCGTGCGCCGGAACAGGATTGAGGCCAGCCCATCGGGGTTGATCTCCCATGTGGCGGCAATCTCGTAGCGTCCCGGTTGCAGGTCGTAGCAGCGCGGGTCAGTCCAGGCGAACCACTCCAACGTGACGGGACGGGGCAGCCGTGACTTGGCGTCGTAATCCTCGCGTGAGATCGGCGTGGCGCAAACCCACTCAAGGCCGTCATCCGTGAATCGCCGGACCTTCACGCGCCAGTCAGCTGTGAACGGCCGCCGGATGGTCCGGCTGTAGTCGATCAGGATCGGCTCGCCTTGGGTCACGTCTTGGACATCCAGCTTCTCGACCGTCATCCAGAAGTCCGCGCGCAAGGCGAAGCCCATCGCAGCGAAGATCAGCATCAGCGCCGCGACCGAAAGGCCGGCTTTCTCGTCCCGGTACGGCATCAGCGCCTCCCTCGAATGCCGATGGCTGCCAGAAGGGCCAGCGCAGCCGCGACCGCGCCGCCCTCGTTGCGCCAGGCGGCAGCCGCCACCACAGCCCCGCAGGCCACCGCGGCGGCGTCGACCAAGCTATCCCCCAAGCCGCCGCCGAAGAACGCCAGCTGCGCGCCCTCCCACAGCAGCAGGTAGGAGACGGACACAATAGCCGCGCCTCGCCATGCTCCCGCCCGCCAGCCCACCAGCGCCGTCAGGAACACGCCGATTGCGAAGTGACCCAGCAGCGCGGCGCCCCAGATGTAGGGATCAAGCTGCGCCTCCGGGGTGCGCAGCATGTCGCGGATCAGCCCGATCATGGCTGCGCGTTCACTTGAACGATCACGGGGCCTGCATCTGTTACGCTACCGTCCGTTCTTTTAACGCGGGCGGTGATGCGATAACTCCCGGCCACTGTCGGCAGCCAAGACGCCGAAAATGGATCAAATTGCGAGGTGAAGGTAATTTTGGGCATTGGTTGCTTCGTTAGGGCGAAGCTGGCCGGTTGCCCTGAAACTACAAGGGTATTCCGGTAATCAGCTTCCCTTAAAACTGAAACCAGACTTTCGTCCATGTAATCGAATACCGCCACCCATTCAGCATTGGTGGTTCCGTGAAGGCCGGAGCGCCGGTGAAATGCCAGGCGATTGCCAACGACATTATTTTCGTTGGGGTAAGCTGCCCCGTTCAGCCCTTTGAAGCCGAGGAAGTTGTAAACTCCATCGGCAAGTGTCAGCATTTCCCATTCGTTTCTCGGGTTACCGTATTGGTCGCTGGTGGCACCCAACACCAACACACGGCGCGGAGCGCAGCAAGCGATCAAAGAGTGCCCGTCGAAAGGCATCCGGCGAATGTTGGTGTCCCAAACAGTCATGTCCGTAGTATCGGCAAAATCGCCGAAGGCTTGGTTGTGCCAAACATGCCGCCCGTAAACGTCATGCGGGCTTACAGCCAGATCAGGGCGATATGGACCGACGCCACCATAGCCTGACATAATGGGGATGGTGACAGTGATCCTATCATCTAGCGCCCCGGCCAATGCTGTAGCCTTGCCGCGCCGCGACAGGCCAGAAACGGCAACGCGCTTGGCGTCAATTTCTGGCAGCGTCAATAGATGGTCAAGGGCGCGGCTAATGCCCCAAGCCCATGCCGACAAGATGTGCCAATCGTGGCGGCCGGGGGTAGTGCCTTCTATGGCATCGTATACGCTGTACCCGGCAAAAAACGTGTTGGCGTCCAGTCGGTCGTTGCAAAATTCGGCGCAGTGCCACGACGCCATAGCGTAGCCGCGATCCACCGCCATTTCAAAAGCGTATTCCTCCATGCGCGATCCGCGAACGCTTTCCACAGGGTTGCCGCCTGTAGTGAGAGGAATGTCGGCGTCGGGCAGCAGAGATTGGTTCCCGCCTCGGTTCATGCCGCAAACTAACGGATAGGGGCCGCCAGTTTTAGGCTCTGCCAACAGGATCTGAACCTTTGGGGAACCGGTCAATGTGTTAAAAACAAGGTCGAAGCTGCGCAGCCGCGCCTTGCCGCCGAAAGCGTCGCGATCAAGCACCGTGGTGACGGTAAATCCCGGATTTGCGGGGGCGTAGCCATAGTTATAGTGCTGGATCAGATCAAGCAGCTCTGCGCGCCGCGCAGCCCATTCTGCGCGAAGTGATACGGTCGCCCCGTCAAGCCGCGTGAGAATATCGGGGTAGCTTTGAATTACCGGAAGGTCGAGGGCAGCAGGGTAATTAGGGTTTGGGTTTCGATATGCCATCAGACACTCCCTCCCATAGCGATCACTCGCGTGGTGAGTGCATCCGCGCGGGCATAGACTTCCCATTCAGCGCCGTCAGTCATCCCCGTAATCGTGAATGACCCATCAGCGGCGGTGGTCGCTTTGTATGTGTCAAACGGCTCGTCCGAACGAACCGCTACGACTTTTGCATTCGCTACGCCCACGCCGTTGGCGTCATAGATGGCAGAAGTGATGGAACTGGCGCCGCCAAAGCTGCTGGGCAGCGGTCTGCGCGGTGCGGCGTCCCCATTGGTGCCCACGCCAAAGCCGCGAATTCTTAAGACGCCTTGCGGGAATGCGTTGTGGACACCGACTTGACCCGCTCCAAGGCTGGAGTCGGTCGCAGTTAGCGTGCCGCTAGGCGCGCTAATGTCTGCCCCCTCAAACCAAACGCGGGACTGAAAAGACGTGCCAGATTTAGTCATGAGTGACCGCAATCGCTGGTCGATAGAATTTTGGCCTATGAGTTCGCTGGTTAGTTCTGTAAATGTGCCGCCAACGTATTTGACTATCCGGTGATAGCCGCTTTGGTGCCGCCAGCCTGCGGCATAGCAGCTAAGGCTATTGGCATCAGCGCCCGCAGTATAAGACCCCATAGCAAGCCATTGGGTGCTTGTGCCGTCAGCTGGCAGCTGTCCATACTGGTTGGCATCCATCCAGATTTCGTAATTGGCCGGACTTCCGGGCACTGTCCAAGCAACAGGATAGCGCCCGGCAACACCGGCATTATTCCTTATCTCAAGGGCCTTTGCCCCGTCAAATTCGATAATCGAAAGAGCGAAAATGCCGCCGACCAAATCAACCCATTCGGCAGGCGCTGCGCCTAGCGGGTAATCATTCGGATTAAAGAAAAAGCTGGCCATAGTTTACGCTTCCTCGATCTGATATTCGACATATTGGACGTCATCACCGGCGCCGTTCACGGCAAGCGGGATTGCTTGATTGACGCCATAGGACGATCCACCCTGTGGCGATGCCATGACGGCATTTGCTGCCCCGCTTGTGGCCGTCTTGGTCCCGCTTGCCGTGCCCGGATTAACGGCGTTCACCGCCCGCAGCGTGAAGGTGTAGCTGGTGCCAGCCGACGCCATCGTGAGCGTCCGGGCGCCCGTGCCGGTGCCGGTCAGCGCAATCCAGCCGCCGCCGATGTTGTACTGCAGGGCGGTGATGGGAGAGCCGCCGTTGCTGGGGAGTTCGCTGATGTTCAGCACGATCTGGTTTGCATCGAGGCCAGTCGAGACAGACCACTGGTTGGCCGCAAACTGGGCCGGTGCAGTCGGCGCGGCGGATGGAACCCCTGCCCCGCCGATACGAAACTGCGGCGCCCGCGACCCGCGAGCGGCTGCCTTTGGCGCCGGGAATAGCGGCCCGTTGAATAGGGTCACGTCCTGGTCGGTGAAGATCACTTTCACAGCGACACCCCTTCCACGACCTCAATGCCGATATTCTCAGCATAGGGAACGGGCGTGATGACCGCGCCCCGCGTCACGGCGATATCCATCAGGCCCTTGCCAAGCTCCCACCCCGCCGTGCTGGCGCTCACCAGGAACCGCGTGTTCGGGGCGTCAGCCGTCACCGTCAAGGCATGGGTCACGCCACCGAGGGAAACCGCGCCTACCACGCTGTCGAAGGGGTAGACCTCCGCCCACTCAGCAGCGTCTACGAACTGGAACTCGGCGCGGAATGTGGCGCCCCGTTTAACTTTTGACATGGCGTGCTCCGCTCAGAGATTGATGGTGATCCAGCGCCCGGCCGGAATGTCGGTCAGGTCGCCGTTGCGTGTGACCCACAGGACCAGAGCATCATCGACCCAGGTTGCCTTGACGTCCGCGAAAGGCTGCCCATCAGCGTCAAGCACTGGGTCCGAGCGGCCGGCGGCTGCTGCCAGATCAGGATGCCCGCTCAGGCGGTAAATGCCGGTGCCCGCGTGGAGAAAGGCCAAGCCGGGCCAGCCGCCCAGTTCTTCGATCCCGTCATTGGAAATCCGCGCCGTTCGCTGCCCCGGCGCAAGCACCTTGCTCCAGTCGATCATGGCTGCTCCTCCGATCCGGGCAGCGGGACAGGGCCATCTCCGGTCACATGGACTGGCTGCGGAAACCGAACGATCTCCGGCGCGTCGGAGCCATGGGGCAGGATCAGGGTCAGCGTGATCTGGCCGGCTTCTCGGATCACATCCGAGGCTAGGAAATCGCACTCGACTGCAGCGGCAGGCAGGGTTGCCCCCTCCTCGAGGCTGGAAAAGTCGAAGTCCTCGCCGTTCACGGTCAACGTGTCGCCTTCGACCCGCACAGACAGTCTGTCGGCCCGCAACTGCGGGGTGAAGCTGATTTTCATTGGGATGCCCTTAGTACCATGCGCCGTGAGCGATGATGTTCACCCGTGCGGCGATGCGCGCCTGCGTGTCGGTACGGAACGCCGCAACCTGAATGGCTGTATTGGTCGCGCCGGTGTAGCGGGCTGTGATCCCATGCGCGGAGTTGCTTGAGTTGACGCCCAGAGTGACCATCACGTCATCACTCGGCGCGGCCGTGCTGAAGGCCGCAGGGAATGTCGCGGTTACGTCGCCACTGCCGCTGGTGCTTGTGTAGCCCCAGCAAATTTGTGTTCCGTTCGCCAGCCGCAGATATGTGCCGTTTGTATTGGTGCCGTTTTCGGCCTCGCGCTCCAGAACCCAGTGGGCTCCGTCGTAGGTGGCAACCGTATCCGCATTCGTTCGGATGTAGCCGGCAGGCAGAGCCGCGCCGGTGACTGTCCGGCAGCCAACAGCGCCCAGGCCATCCAGGTTGATCGTGGCAGCGCCTGTATTCGCCGATGCTGCCCGGAACCGCACCTGCGTGCCGACGGGCAGGCTGTCATACCCTGCCGTCAAAACGATGGCGTTGGCCGTCCCGCTGCGGTCTGCCCGATACTTGGACATCAGCAGCGGGCCGAGATTGTTGAACTGCGTGACCATCGTCGGCAGCTGGCCCAGAAGGGTGTCGGCGCGGCTGTTGAACGTCGCGGGATCGCCGCTGTTCGGCGGGGTGGCCAGAGGGCTGAATAATGGCATGCGTTAAAGCCCGCCTGAAGCGGGTTCCCTGTCAGATGTTGCGGATCAGGTGAGGCTTTCGGCCTGCAAGGTGCCGTAGCTGATGTTTGCGCCGAGGGTCAGGTCGTAGTCCCGCAGAATGCCTGGAATGGTCGTCCCGAATGCATCGTTGCCGTCCACCGCGTAGAAGACGCAAAGTTTGCTGGCGATGCGCTCCATGATGCGCTGCACCCGTGCGGCGCCCTCGGTGGGCACGGCGAAGCGGAAGTTAACGGTGCGCGTCACGGGCCTCTGGATCACATAGACCCCGCCCCACTCGTCGCGCTCCTTTCTTGAGTAATCCACAATCCCGAGGCTCGTCTCGGTCAGCGTGTCGCCGATCTCGATGTCGTTGCCGATGATGATCTCGCCCACCCGCGCGCTGCTGCCCGCCGTCAAGGTGATGTCGATCGTCGCGCCAGAGGGGAGCGGCACATTGGTCAGCACCATGTCCTGCCTGAAGGCAAAGGGCGTGTAGATGTACTCCCAGAAGTTGCCAACGCTGTCCCGGCCGGACAAGTTGAACGTCTGGTCATAGATGATTGTCGGCCCCGGCGCCGTCACCACGATGTGCAGTTCCGAGCCGTCCAGCCCGAAGAAGCACAGGGAGTTCAGTGTGCGGGGCAGCTGGATCGTGTAGCTGATTGATGTGCCGCCAGTCGTCAGCCCACCGATGCGCTCGTCAAAGGCCCGCCAGCGGTTGGTGGCGCCGATCCTGACCCACCATATGCCCGCCGTGTCCGCTGCAGGATTGTTGCCGATATTGCTGCCCTGAACGCTCTCCCAGACGCTGTGCTCATAGATAACCCGGTTGCCCGTCGAGTAGGTCGCGCCGCTGTCCCAAGGCGCATGGTCCGTCTCCGGAATGTTGCTGGCGGTCACCATCTCTGATGTGACCGTGAAGGGTTCGATGATCCTCATGGGGTCTCCGGGAAAGGCCCGCACGGCGGCGGGTGTGGGCGGTCAGACTGCGGGACGGACAGATCAGGCCGGGGTGATCGCCACTTGTCCTGTGGTCAGCGCCCAAGGGGAGGTCGGGTCAGCACCGCTGGCGACCAGAACGCGCCCGTTTGTCGCGTCCCAGATGGCTTTCCCCGCGACCTTGTGGTTCGTGTTGACGCCGCTGGTCGCACTGGCGAGGGCCGTTGCGCCGAACGAGGGGAAGCGGATGCCTCCGCCCCCGTCGACCACGGTCTGGGCATTGACCAGAAGCCCGGCCTGCGCATTCAGCGTGCCGGTGCCCTGTGTCGGGGTCGATCCGATGGAGACCCCGTTCTCGGCGCTGAACTGCCGCGCCAGGATGCCATTGACCATCACCTCAATGCGAAAGATGCCGTCTTCGGTCCCGTCGATCACGCCCTTGATCGCAGCATAGGCGCGGGCGTAGACCACATCCTCGGCAGCACTGTTCCGACCCCGATAGAGATCCTCGCCAAGCAGATCATTCGTCGCCGGACTGGACGAAGCCCGCATGCGGTCAAGTGTGGGGGCGGCCGAGCCCCCGGCATCGTAAGAGATCAGGTCCATTTTAGCGGCCGGCGTGACGCTGAAGTATCGCGTGGTCAGGTCCCGCCGCCCGAAGCCCGCGATCAGGTATTCCATCGACGCATCGCCAGCAGTCTCGCCGTCCGCGATGCCAAGGAAGTTCGCGAAGCCAGCGCCGATGTGGTTCTCGGAATATGCGCCGATAGCCCCGCGCCCACCCCACGCCGATTGCGGGTTGGGCGAGAACGCCGGGATGAACTGATGCTTTGCGACCGGCACGTTCACATTGTCTAGAAAGCGCCGCATGGACACCTCGATGGGCGTCACTCCGCCCTCGGATGATGTGCCGTCGCCGATCTTCTTGTAGGCCCCGATCAGGATGCCGCCGCAGTCGGAGTGCCCATCTTGGAACACGTTGATCCGCAGCGTGTCGATCTCGCCGGGACTGGCCCCGTAAACGTCGGCCTTCTTGACCATCAGGTGAAGAGCGCTGTCCGCAGTGGCAGGACCGTTAGAGCCACTCCCCGAGACGATGCGGGAAATGGCCTGAGTTGTACGCGACCCCGAATAGGGGTCAGTGTCGATCGTCTCCCTTGTTTCCAGAGCCCGCCACGCGCCGCCGAACACGTCGGAGATGCGCCATTGAGCCCGGATGACCTCGCTGGAAACCGCCGTTGCCGTGATCCAGCCCGGCAGGTCCGGGATCGGGTTGCTGCCGTACTGCGGATGGCTGGCCTGCATCTTGAGGTACTGGACGCCGTCGACCGTCGCCATCATGCCGAGCGGCAGATTGACCTCAGCATCCAGAACAGCCAGCGCCGCCTTGGTTTCGTATGAGGTCTTGATGTCCTCCGGAGCCCAAATGGCGCTGGCCGAGGCGTTGGACCGGCAGCTCCACCACCTTGAACCGTCCCACCAGCGGGACCCTCTCTCGTAGCCGAGAGACACGTCGTCAGTTGAGCCGGGCGCCCGCGTTCCGCCAAAGTTGTTTTTGCGCATGCCGGTCGCGTTTAGCGCGTCCCATGCGGGACCTGTACCATCAGGGAATGTTGGCATGGGGCTCTCTTAACTAATGTCGTAGACAGGATCGCCCGACCCGCCCGAACCTGATGTCGTGCCGTCGATTGTGGTGGTGCCAGAGACAAGGTTCTGCTCCGGGTCGATCTTGACGCCCAGGGCGTCGATGCGCTTCAGTGTCTTGTCGGAGCTGGTCGTGCTTTCCGATGTCTTGCGCGTGAAGGTTTCAACCGCTTCCAGCCGCTTCGCCACCTCACGAAGGCCCGCGACGACCGCGCGGTTGTCCAGCATCTTCTGCGTCTGGCTGTTGCTGTAGATCCGGCTCGCGCCGGTGGCTTCCAGTTCCGGGCCATTCTCGCCCACGATGCGAAGGCCTCCGACGTGGCTGCCTCCCAATGCAAAGCCCGGCACGTTCTTAAGCGCTGTTTCTGCAGCCGTGAACCGGGCCCATAGTCCCCCGGAGCCCCACAGGGTGTTCCAGAAAGGATGGCTATGGTCGGTGATGTGCCGCCCGTTGATGAAGAAGTGGCCGGTATGGGGGTTGGACCGCACCCCCTTGTTGTTCAGCACAAACGGATTGGCCGTGGTGACCCCGTACTGCGTCATCATCTGCCGGATGGTGCCGTACATCCCGGCCACTTCCTGCTTCAGGCGCTCCTTCTCGACATAAGCCCGTTCCTGGCTGCCGGTCGGATCGTAAACCGTCCCTTTCAGCAGATCGCCGCCGTCAAAGGCTGCCAACCGGTTTCGGATCTGGTTGGTGTTGAGGCCGGTGGTGTTGATCCCCGCGGCCTTCGACATCGCGGCGAGATCGGCGTTGTCCACGAAGTGGTTGCCCGCGGCATTGGCAGTGAGCTTGCCAACGTAGCGGTTCAGCGCGGCAACTTTCTGCTGCCTTTGGGTCCGTGCGGTTTCAGCCGCAATGGCTTTGCGCAGGTCCACAAGTGACGTGCGCAGCGCGCCCATGCTGTTGTGCAGACCATCCGCCCCCTTGAGCGAGGCGGTAACACTTGTGTTGCCCAAGGCATCGCTGACGCCGGCCACGATGGTGCCAGCATCGCCAGCACGTCGGGCAATCCGCTCATCCAACCCACCGAGTTGCCCCAGCAGCTTCGTGATGCCCACTTTCGTCAGGCTGTTCCCGGCCGCGATGTGCTCTTGCACCCGTGTCAGGATATCGACCTGTCGCTGCTGCAGGCCCGCCACCCGATCAAGCGCCGCCGCCGTGGTGTCGGCCCTGATCGCCACCTTGCCCAGCTGCGCCGCCACGCGGGCTTGCGCCAGTGCGGCCTCGACGCGTGACTTGGCGGTGTCGTTCACGCTGCCCAGGTAATTGCCAGCCGCCCCGGTCAAACGCCCCGCGGCATCTGAATCGCCGCCCTGCGCCGCGCGCAGCGTGCGCCCATAGAGCGCCCGGTTGTAGGCCCGGGCCTGCATCGGGCTGACCAGCGCCGAGGCCGTGCCGCGCAGCTTGTCCAGGTAGTCCCGGATGCCGTCACCCGCCTTGCGCCAGTCGGACGCCGCCGCTTGGTTGGCCCGGATGGCGTCGTTCAGATGCCCAATCACGGTCCCGATCTGGTTCACGATGCGGTTCTGCAGCCGCTCCATGTCCTTGGTGAAGCCGCTGATCTTCGGCAGGATCAGGTCCATCGCGTCGGCCATGCCGATGAGCGCGGCATAAGTCTTGCGGCCCTTGACCGTGGTCAGGTCCAGCGCCTCGATGATCGCGCGATACTCTGCGCGGGTCTTGGGCATGGCGATGCCGAGGTCAGCAAGCGCCGAACGGGTCTGGCGGGTGGTGACCTTGAGCCGCTCGGCCTCGGTGTAGAAAGCCTCGTAATACCGCTGCGTGGCGGTTGCCATTGCCTCCAGCCCGCCGAACAGGGCAGCGATGTCGGAGGCCAGCGCAGCGCCCTTGAGGCCCGCAGCGCGGAAGCGGTGGCCCAAGGTGTCCATGATGCCGTTCACGCCCACCAGCGACTGCGAGAGGCGGGTCAGCGTCTGCGTGGCCGTCTCGCCTTCCGTCGCGAAGCGCTGCAGGCCGGGGATCATCCGGGCATAGGCATCGCTCACGCCGCCGATGGCCTCCATCAGCGCTTTCTGTGCATCCTCCTCAGACATTCCCTTGGTGCTGATCTGGATCGAGTGGGCGAAGTCCTTGAAGGTCTGCGCGCCGAAGCCGAGGACCTTGGCCGCCGACAGGACGCCCGCCTGCAAGCCGTTAATCGCGTTCTCGACCGCGCGCTGCGTCTCGCTGTCCGCGTCGTCGTAATAGGTGCGGACCTTCTTCGAGAGACCCCAGAACTTCTTTTTCTCGACCTTGTTGAACGTCTCGGTCAGCGCATCCATGCCGTCGATCGTTACGCGCAGCCCCGCGTCGAGCTGCTTGGTCTTGGTCTTGAAGAACGAGAACACCGCGGCGACGGCTGCCAGAGGCAGGGCGATGGCGCCCAGGGCGGCGCCGAAGCCCGCGAGGCCGGAGGTCGCACCTTTGAGCATGAAGCTGGTATAGGTCGCCGCGCTGCCGAAGCCGCCGCCGGCCGCCGTCAGGAAGCCAGATGCGCCGGACAGGGCTGCGCCCGCAATGGTGCCAGCGCCACCCATCAGGCCGCCCATGACGCCACCTGCGCCGCCGACGCCAGGCACGCCGCCCGCGGCAGAAGCCACCGCGCCAGGCGCCCCGCCGCCGATGCCCATGGACATGACGATGCTGTTCTTCGCAGCCATCGCCATCGCATTTGCCAGCCACTGCTTCAGCATGTTCCACATGCTCTTGAGCGTGCCGTCGAACTTGTTGAGCAGGCCGGTGGTCATGATGTCCACGAACTCGCCAGCGAGCGGCAGAGAGTCCGCCAGCTCCACGTTCAGCTTGCGCTGAGCCTGCGCCATCTCCTCGTCGGACAGACGGCCCTTGAGCGCCGCCAGATCGCTCATCGCGTTCTGGTACTTCTTGACAGGGCTGAGCAGCTCGCCCCACTTCTCGGCTTCCTTGTCCAGGGCCTCGGCTTGGCGCTTTGCTTCGGTCGCGGCCTTCTTGGATGCCTTCTCCGCTTCGGACGCGCCCTTGGTGCTCGCCCTAGCGGCCTCGCGGTTGGCCTCAGCAAGAGCGCGCTCTTGGGTGGTCATTTCCCCCAGCTGGTTGATCAAGCCGATATTGCGCAGGTAGGCGGTCTGAGCTGCAAACTCACTCTCTCCAGCATCTAGCATAGCCTGCCGATGCGCCTCAGCCTGCAGCTGCATGGATTTCTTCTGCCCGGCGATCGCCGCATCTGCGCCGGATCTTTGGGCATCGATCCGCGCCTGGATGACGGAGATCTGATCCTGCAGGTTCCCGGTGAACCCACCAGCTGCGGCAAGGGCGGACGCCAATGCACGCGCAGCCACCTCGGCGTTGCGAAGCGCCACCGCGGCTTGATCCGCCCCACTGGCCGCGTCAAACGCAGCCATGGCCGAGCGAACAAGCTGATCCGCCAGCGGGCCCGAGATGTTGTGCTGCTCCGCCAATGCGCGAGCGGCCCGCGTCGCCTCATCGCGCTTCAGTGCCTCAACCTGCGCGCTGTCGGCGCCGAAGCGGGTGATCGCCTGAGACATGGCGGCCTGCTGGTCGAACTTGGCGATGACGCCAGCGGCAGCATCAGCCATCCGCTGCTGTTCCTGCCGGGCGCGCTCCAACGGGTCCACAAGCTCTGCGGCCGAGGCGGCCAATAGAAGCGCCTGCTTGGCAACGGCTTGCAGCTCCTTTGGCATTTTCTCGATGGAGCCGAAGGTTGCCACCATCTGCTCTTTGAAGCGGACAGCGGCGGCAATCTGGTCCTCTCCGACAGCGGCGCTTTTGAATTGATAAAGGGAAGCAACGACGTTGTTCGCTTGCACCTCAGTGAGATTTAGCTCACCGCGGATCGTAGCTGCCGTCTCCTGCCATTCTTGCATCGTCCCGCCGATGCGCGAGAAGACGATCCTGTCACTGAGGCCGCCAAAGGTTCCCGTGAGATCCTTCACCGCTTGATCCATCGCCGCGATGGCATCCAAGCGGGCAAACTGCGCAAGCACCTCATTCGCAGCGCGGGCCTGACTTGCCATCGTGCCGAACTGCGACATCAAATCAGCCTGAGACTTCGATGCGACGTCAGCGAACTGATTGTAGCGCGACACTGCATCCTTCAGGCCGTCCATCGCCTTTTCCGCCTTGTCCGCTGCGCTGCTCATATCCAGCAGCATCGGAGCCACGGCCGCGCCAACGGCGACGAGCGTGCCGAGGCCAGCGCCCCAGAGGGCGATCTTCCCCGAGAAGCCCATCACACCGGCCAGCTGCGGGAACTGCTGAGTGAAGGCGATCAGCGCCGATTGGCCAGAGGCCACCTGCACCGCGAAATCTTGAATCTGGAACGATGCATTCGTCAGGTTCGGCGCGAAGCGAGCCAAGCCTTTGCCCGCATCATCCGCCGCTCCAGCAAGGCCCCGCATGCCCGTGGCAGGTGCAAGCATCTGGCGCTCCGCCATCGCCAGAACTCGGTTCATTTCCTGCTGGCTGATGACTCCCTGCTTGACTGCAGCGGTCAGGGTTTCCTGTGCCTGCTCGTAGCGCTTGGACGAGGCGTAAACGGGATCCAGCGCGGCACGCAGCGCCTGGTAGTTGCCGGTGGCCGCCGCGACCGCTTGAGCCTGCTCACGCTGCACTTGCTCTGCCCGCTCGGCTGCCGTCGCAACGCCCATGTAGCGGGACGCGGCCTGCTCTAGGACGATATTGGCTGCGCGCTGGCTGGCCTCCCCCGATGCAACCACGGCGGCCAACTCGCGCTGCACTTCTGCAAAGCGCTGCGAGGCAGCGTAGGCCGGGTCAATGGCGCGGCGCAGATCCTCAAAGCTGCGCGCACCTTTCTGCGCCTCCTGAGCGGTGCGGCCCATCGACTGCGACACTGCCGCCTCAAGCGACTTCATCGTCCGGTCCAGGCCGCCCATCGTCGCGCCGACGTTTGCCATGGCCCGTTCGATCGACTTGGCATTGATGGTCAGCGTGCCTTCAACGCGCGAGCCAGTGCGGGCAAGGCTATCGAGGTCACGTTCGCCCTGCTTCAGGCTGGATGTGTCGCTGATCAAAACCAGCCTTGCAGCTTCTACCAATGGCTTGATCCTTGGCTTAGAAACACAAAAACCCCACATGATGATGTGAGGGAGGGAGTGTTCGATGAGAAATTTCGTGTTTGGCCTAGCGGCCGGTGTGGTGGTTAGTGTGGGAGGATTTTGGGCCTACTTCACCACAGGCGAGAAGCTCCAGCAGTTCACTGAGATGCGCTGCTGGATCGCAATATCCATGCCCTATGGCTCGCCTGCGGGTGCACCTGATCCCGTTGCCGGTGCGACGGATCTGGTTGGCCCCGATAAGGCGGATAGAGCCGTCGACCTCTGCAGGCTGATCCTTGAATAGCAGAACGCCCCCTCTCCGAGGCGCTCCATTGACCGCCTCTCCGGGCCTCGCCTGAACTTGCCAGGCCTCGCCTTTCCTTGACCGCCTTCCGTGACCAGCAGGGGCGATCACCCGCCCCCACCACGACGCCGAAGCGCCGGTTTCAGTTATGCTGCGACCAGCGCCCGCGCCTCGGCCCATAGCTCAGGGTCGGCTTCCTCATCTGGCAGCGTGTTAAGGCCAAAGACCGTCCAAACCATCATCTTCGCCACGAAATCTCGCGCGTCGTGGCATCGCTCCGCCATCACCCGACACTCAAGCTGGTGAGTGCGCTCGCTGATTGCCTTCGTCGCCTCGTCCTCACCGGTCGGGCTGGCCGCGTAGATGGCCTCCTCCTCGATCCGAAGCCCCTGCCACTCACGGAACAGCGCCATGATCGGCGTTACTTCCTCTGCGGGTGCCGGGGTTGCGCCGGCAGCCTGGGCGCCTGCCACATAAGCAGCAGCCATCGCGGCCGGGAGCGTGGCGGTCAGGATCTGACGGCGGTTCATTGGATGCCTCCATGCTCTTCAGCGATCATCCGCGATGCCTCGCGCAAGCCCTTCTGGGTCATTCTCGCCTCATGCCCTCGGACTTCCCGGCCGTTGGGATAGCAGAGGATAACCGGCGCGTTCACCATGAAGCCTGCCTTCACAGCTTGGCGGCTGGCGGTCAGAAGCTCGGAACCGTCCAAGGGCTGGCCGCGATCATCCACCAGGATCTTCCGTTCGCCGCTCATGCTGCACCCCCGATCAGCTTTGCCAACTTCGACAGCCCCTTGGGCGTGATCCGGCACTGTGTGACGGCTTTTTCAGTGCCGTCGCTCCGATCGACCGTGGTTACCTTGTGCTCAAGGTATCCCGCGGTGATCTTGTCCTGGTACGCGAGCCACGGTCCGTTCTGCGACTGCCGGTAGGTCCAGCGGTGCGTGGCCATGAACTGCGTCAGATCCCCGGGGCGCACCTGCAAAGACTTCGCACTGTCCCTGAAGCACAATGACCCGTCTGCTTTTGCCAGCCGCTGATGGGCCTCCACATCTCCCTTCATGGCTTCGATCTGCGCCGCCTGCGCCTTCATCGTCGCGTCAGCCTCGATCAGGGCGGCAGCCATAAGCTGCGGGCCGCTCAACATCGTAGAGGAGCCGCGCTCCTCCAGTTCTTCGAGCCGCTTCACAACCTTGTAGCGTAGATCTGCGCGATACCCGGTGATCAGGGTGACCGTCAGATCCTTCGGCAGGCGGTACTCCTTGCGGGGCTTGCCTTGGCTGTCGAGGTATTCCGCCTCGAAATCAGCCACCCCAAATTTGGGGGCGCCGATATCTGCCAGCATTTTCTCGATATCGCGCAGGACGTGGTCGTGGCGCTTTTCGCACAGCTCAGCGATCTCACGCGACGACATGGTGACAGGACCGTTGAATTTCCCGCCGGTTGAGAGCATATTCATTCCTTGAAGCCTTTCTTAGACGGTTGGGGTTCATTCAAGGCCATCGGGGTTGCCGCCCTGGTGGCCTTCTTCATTTCAGGCCTTTGCATGATCGTCTTCCATCGCCTTCGCGAGGATGCGGTTGATCACGTAGTTCTGCGACCTGTCTTCACGCTTCGCCTTCATCTTGATCCAGTTCTGAACCTCCTCAGGCATCCTCAGCCCAAAAGGTGTACGCTGCAATTCCACTTCGCTTCTCCTTCCAAGTAGCATCACCGTAACTCTACATTACCGTAATTTGATTGCAGGTCAAGCGGAAACATTACAGTAATGCGCCTGTAACCGTTGGAGGTTCTTATGGCGACTGTTGGGCGTGGTGCTGAGCAATACACAGTGCGTTTTCCGGACGGCCTCCGGGACCGGATCAAGGCTGCCGCTGATGCGAACAATCGGTCCATGAACGCGGAGATCGTGGCGACATTGGAGGAGAAGTATCCGGCGCCGGCTGTGCATGAAGTTCGGATGTCAAAGATCGTGGAGGTGGTTTCTCGCATTCAAGGTGCAAAAGACTTCGCCGAACAACAGGATCTAGTGGCAGAGGCTAACGAGTGGCTGCACTCGCTAGATCAGTCCCTGACGCTGAGGCTTCTAGGGGAACCAGACGAGAAGGGCTTAAAGAACGTCCACTTTTCAGTTGCTGGCCGATCCTAGTTGCCCGCCTCTAGTGGCGCTCATTCCGACTTGAGTGCCTTCACCCCAGAAGCTGCAAGGAGAAGGAACCGATGTCTCCGAGCATGAACGGGCAGCGCCTAAAAAAGGTTGGCTACATAGGGATAATACTTGGCATCTGCGGGCCGCTTCTGGCCGTCCTTCTGCTACTTGAGCTTCATGAGGCGCTGCCGGCATGGAGCTATGTTGCTCCATTGCCGCCTTCCCCCTACGTAGTCGTCGCCGGCCTTTCACTAGCCGGGATCATTGGGTGGGTGATGGTCCTGATGGGGCTAACGATGCGGCGCTAGCCGTACGCGACTACCGCCGTGCCAGTGCTCTTACTGCCGCCTGAGCCGCGAGCCGCATTTTCGCGCGCGCACACCCGAAAGGCTAGCTCCCCCTCCGACTTCCCATTTTTCAGTATCCGAATCGAGCGGCACGGTGTCAGTCTTTCCACCATTAGGAGAAAGGACGACTTCATGGCTGCGAATGAAAAAAGTGGTAAAGACATCGCCAGCATTGCTTCGAAGGCTATGCGTGACCCCGGAAGCCTTACCAAGGGACAGATCAAATCGCTCGGCGCATCTGCTCTTACGCAGGCTCCGGACCGCCCGAAGGCCGCTCCGAAAGCTCCGCCAAAGGCGCCAAAGGGTAAACGCTGATCACAGCCACAGCAGGTATCTGGATGATGCCCATGCCTTGGGCGCCATCCTCATCTGCATCCCCGACCGTCTGGCAGAGGAGCTTTGTCTCTCCATCATCAATAAGCCAACCAACGCTTTTACAGACCAAAGGGCCCTCGCCCTCGAGGTCTGACAAGTATCTCCACTCGGAGATGGGGCGGCGGCTGTCATGCCATTCAATGACGACGAGCTCCCGGTTCATGAGGTACTGCCAGCCATTCGATTTTGAGCCGCCAGCGCCCCAACCGCAGCCTGAGCGGTCGCCAACTCCGCTGCCACCGCAAGGAACAGTTCTTGCTTTCCGGCGTCACCGGTTGCCCGATACTCTTGTGCCAGGCGGTCGAACAGTCTGCCCGGATCTTGGTGCTGCTTCAGCACTCCCCGAAGGAGATTTTGCTTGTCCTTATTCATGTCGCTCGATTGTCCCCATTGCACCGCGGCGCGCGCATTGCACGCCGTAAAATTTCTCACAGTCCTTCGGAAGCGCGGGAGCCGTTTGCCCTATCATTACAGCTTCGAGGCCGCCGGTATATGCGGAGGGTGCGGCCACACGTCTTTGACTGGTTTCGAGGCTACGTTGCCAAAAGCTCCGGAATTAGGGGCTCTCAAGGGCGATCTAGCGCGAGTGTTCGCTTGCAGTGGCCATGAAGGACAATTCAAGGCGAACTTGCTGTGGCAGGCACCAGCAAAACCCCAACCAGTCGTCCCCGAGCATTTACCAGACCGGATCTTGAAGCCGTATTTAGACGCTGAGAAGGCTTTTTCTCAGGGTATATGGAGCCTTGCGGTGTTGATTTTCACCCAGAACTGAGCCGGCA
>QKYL01000133.1 GCA_003255745.1 Paracoccus saliphilus | reverse complement strand
CGCCGCGACCCGCATCAGAAAACCTTCACCTGATCAGTCGTTCGAAAGATCAAGCGAAATGGTTCGCTTGTCGTCGATGGAGCGATAGGCCGCCTCGACCAGCGCCATGGTGCGGACGTTGTCCGCCACCGACAGTGCCGGCTCCTCGCCGCGGCTGATCGCCCATTGCAGCTGTTCCATCACCCCGATGAAAGCGTGCGGGAACCACATCGTGTCCCATGTCGGCGTCACCCAATCACCTCCGGTTTCGAGCGTCGAGGCGTAGATGAGGGTCGAGGCCACGCCGGTCGGCCAGCCGATGGTGCCGTGCGCGACACCCTGGGTCCCCTCGACGCGCCAAGCGATGTGCTGGTCGTCCTGATATCCTTCGTCCCGCGGGCCCGACCAGACATCCTCGAGCGACATGGCCAGCAGGCCGGACGGAAATCGCAGCGTCGTCGCCACGATCCCGTCTTTGTGCGCAAATCGCGTGCGCGGGTCGGTCCGGGTGATCGATGTCACCTCGTTCGGATCGCCGAACAGGAAGCGCAGCACATCCAGATGATGCACGCTCATGTTTGACAGCGTCAGGCGATCGTAGCCCTCCAGAAACCCCTGCCAGTGCGGGATGGCATGCATGTCGATCTGTGCGAAAACCGGATCACCAAGCGCGCCCCGATCCAGCAATTGCTTCAGAACACGCATCGACTGGTCGTAGCGCATGTTCTGGTTCACCGAGAGGATCTTACCGGCCGCCCGCGCCTCATCTCGCAGCGCCCGTGCCTCAGCGACCGACAGAGCCAGCGGCTTCTGCGCGAGGATCCCCTTTACGTGCGGTTGGCGCAGGGCGAGGCGGATCAGATCGGGCTGCAGGTGCGGGGGATAGGCGATGTCGATGATGTCCATCGCCGGATCGGCAATCAGCGCCTCGGGCGTCTCATGGACCACCGGAATGCCGTAGCGCTCGGCGACATCGTTCGCCTGCTCGGGACTGCGCGAGGCGATGCCGGCCACCGCGAACTCCGCAAGCCGATAAGCCTCCAAGTGACATTCAGCCATGATCATTCCCGCACCAACAGCGCCGATCCTGTAAGCACGGCACCGGATCTCCGGGTCGGGTTGAAATTTCGTGTCTGCCATATCTCCCCCTTCGCCAGATCCCCCGGTCCAGCTTTGAGGAAGCGTTACAAATCGCCACATCATGAACAATCATCATTACACGTCATTTCTCGTCTTTTCGCCTCAACTGACAGCGTTGCGAGCGGCGGCTATGTTGTTAATGACGATAATTGGGTGTTTTGATTTGGATGACGGTAATGCGAAGGAGCACGAGCATGCGGACAACGATCAGCGAAATTGCAGAAAAGGCCTGCCTGTCTCCCTCGACCGTTGACCGTGTCCTCAACAACCGTGGCGGCGTCAAAGAGCGCACGCGTGCCGTTGTGCTGGCAGTTGCTGAAGATCTTGGCTATTTTGGCCCCGTCATTGCCGATAACGCCACGCGCATCAGGCTGGATTTCATCCTGCCGGCGGGCACGAACAGTTTCATCTCCACTCTGCGGACTCGGATCATCGAGGAATGCGAGCGCCGTGAGGATGTCGCGCTACGCGTTCACGATGTCGATCGCTGGGACGACGACAGGATCGAGCGCAAATTGGTCGAGCTGCGGGGACAGACGGACGGGATCGGGATCGTCGCCCCGGACCGGCCAGAAATTCGCGAACTGCTGAACGCCTTATCCCGCACGGGAATACACATCGTCACGCTTGTCTCAGACATCCCGTCCGTGGAGAAAATTGGCTATGTAGGCATCGACAATCGCGCCGCAGGTCGTCTGGCTGGCTTGCTGCTAGGCAGGCTTCTCGGAACCGGCAGCCAACGTGACATTGCGCTTTTCGTTGGCTCGCGCGCATATCGCGGACATGAAGAGCGGGAGATGGGCTTTCGGTCGATCTTGTACGACGAATTTCCGGACTTGCGCATCGCGGCCTATGCAGAAGTCGGCGACGATCGCGAGCGGGCCTATGATGAGACGACTCGTATTTTGCAAAATGGTCCCATCGCTGGAATCTATAACATCGGCTCGGGGAACCAAGGTATAGCCCGGGCTTTGCGCGACGGAAGGCAAGCAAGGGAAACTGTCTTCATCGGTCACGATCTAACTAATGCGACCCGTCTGCTGCTGCTCGAACGGACGCTGGACGCCGTAATCGATCAGAACCCCCGCGTGGAAGCTCGTGAAGTTGTCCGGATGTTGATATCTGCTGTACGCGGACGCGCCGAACCTGACTACCCGCCCCGGAACCAAGTTATCTTTCGTGAAAATATCCCCGTCGACTGAGGAAGCTAAAACAACATCTTCGTCTATAAGATGACGTCCGCACCTGACGTCTGTAGGAGTGCGGCGCCAGATAGCCTACTGATTGCCCGCAGGGAGATTTGTCGGGAACACAATCTGCATGGGCAGGTGAGCTGGTGGGCGGGGGCTGTGCAGGTGGTCCAGCATGATCTCGAACATAGACAGATTGCGCTGGGTCAGGACGGCCATCATCAGCCCTTCGGACAGCAGCTTGCGTGTGTCAGGGCCATAGCCGTGTCCGACAAGGCGGACATGTCCGACGCGCCCTGTTCGCCGCAGCGCCATGCCGATCCCTTCGGACGATCCGCCGACGTTGTAAATGCCGCAGAGGTCGGGCCAATGCTCCAGCAGTTCCAGCGTCAGACGCATGTTGATCAGCGGGTCGTCCTGTCCCTCGATCGTTCCGCAGAAGGACAGTTCGGGATGGTCGCTGCGGATCAAATCCTGGAACCCCAGCTCGCGCTCGACATGGGACCGATAGTGGCGGGTCGCTGTGACCACCGCCAGCCGCCCGCCTGCCGGTGGCGCAGTCGCCGCCAGAAGATAGGCGGCGGTTCTGCCGGCAGCCAGGTTGTCGATGCCGATGAAGGCTTGCCGAGACGATCCCGTGATGTCGCTGATCAGCGTCAGGACAGTCTTGCCCAAAGCGGTCAGCCTGTCGACCGCCTTGCGGACGTCGGGGTGATCGACGCAAAAGATCGCGATGGCATCGGCCTTGCAGCCCAGCTTCAGCAGGGTCTTTGCAACGGCGGCCGGATCCATCGTGTCCAGCAGGTAGGAATGGATGCGCGCGCCCCTGTCTCGAACCTGAGACCATTCCCGCAACTCTTCATTGAGGGCGCGTATGTAGGGATTGGCGGTGCCGGGCAGCACGACGACCAGCCGCAGCCGGTCAGTTCGCTTCAGGCGCGCAACAACGTCCGCGGACAGGTAGCCGCATTCGGCCGCTGCCCGCAGGACCCGCTCGGCCGTTGCGGGGCGAACGTTGGGACGCCCGTGCAGCACCCGGTCCACTGTCGCCTCGGAGACTGCGGCCAGTTGCGCCACCTCGCGGATGCCTGCCTTCATCAATCCCTCAAAACCCCTCAACAAACCCAAGTTGCTTTCATATCACCCCCGCCTAGACTGTCGGTCAATGCGCTTGTGGAGGGAGGAGCCCCCGGCGCCATTGCAGATCAGGGAGGGGAGAACGATGACTACGACATTCGGCCTGTCGCGCCGAGGACTTTTGCTGGGCGCAAGTGCGGCACTGCTGGCCACGCCTTTCATTGCGACACGCGCTCGTGCCGCCACGACGCTACGCTATGGCCATATGCACACGCCGGACTCGATCGCCGGAGCGCAGGCGCAATGGTTTGCCGATGCCGTAGCCGAGAAGACCGGCGGCGAGATCGAGATCCAGATGTTCCCAAATTCTCAGCTGGGCAAGCTGCAGGAATTGGCCGAGGCAGTCTCGACAGGGTCCATCGCTTTCTCGCACAACACCGCGGGGGCGATCGGGTCACTCTATGCGCCCTTCGCGGCCTTCGACACACCCTATCTTTACCGCGATGTGGACCACCTGATGAAGGTGACGGACGTCCAGGGGCCGGTCATGTCGAAATTGAACCAGGGTCTTATCGACGCATCCGGGACGCGTGCGCTTTACGCCTTCTATTTCGGGACGCGCAACCTGACAGCCGACCGCGCGGCAAAGACGCCTGCGGACCTGACTGGCGTCAAGATCAGGTCTATCCCCTTCCCGATCTACATGGCCACGGTCGAAGGCTTGGGTGCCGTTCCCGTGCCAGTCGACTGGGCCGAGGTGCCGACCGCCCTGGCAACAGGTGTCGTCGATGGCCAGGAGAACCCGATGAACGTGCTGGTGTCTGCCAAGCTCTACGAAGTGCAGAGCCACTTGATGCTGACCGGCCACATCACCGCGGCACAGGTCGTGATGATGAACGACGGCGTGTGGAATGACCTGTCGGACGCGCACAAGGAAGCCGTGGCTGCCGCGGCCACAGAAACGCGCGTCCGCGCATCCGAGGCAATGCTTGCGTCCGAGGAAAGCGACCTGCAGACTCTGCGCGACCATGGCATGACTGTTCTGGGTGAAGCCGACGGTCTTGAACTTGCCGCATTCCGGGAAGGCGTGCAGTCTCGCATTTCCAGCGAGTTCGATGCCGAATATGGCGATCTCTACGCGAAGATTGCCGCAGTCGCCTGATGCAGGATCAACCGCTGCAACCGCCGCGCGCGCTTGAAATGGCGACGCGCGGCCTGCTGTCCCTGTCCACCGCGCTTCTTCTGTTGATCGTGACGCTGATCGTCGCGCAGATCGTCGCACGCAACTTCTGGAACATCGGCTTGCCGCGCGCCGAAGAGATTAGCCGTTATGCCGGGGTGCTGATGGTGTACCTGACGGTACCTCTGCTGTCGCTGCACGGGTTGCATGTGGCCGTGGACGCCTTCACCGGCGCCATGCCGCGACTGCCACGCCTCGCATGCGCCACCCTGGCCGAAGCCTCGGTTCTGGCTTTCGCTGCGCTGACCCTTTGGGGCGGCTGGCTCTACCTGGAGCGGGCGTGGAAGTTCAAGACGCCCGCTCTGGGGATCAGGAACATCTGGCTCTATGCGCCGATCATGTTGTCGCTGGTGCTGCTGATCGCCGTTGCGGGGTGGCGCATCACGGCCACCATGCGAGCGGGAAAGACACGGGCATGACGCTGACGCTGCTTTTGTCCTTCGCCGCGCTGCTGATCATCGGCGCGCCGATCGCTGTGGCCCTGGGACTGTCGTCCGCAGTTACGATCCTGCTGCACGACCTTCCCGCCAGCGTGTTGATGCAGCGGGCGGTGGCGTCCATCGACAGTTCCCCATTGCTGGCGGTGCCGATGTTCATCATGGCGGCCGCGCTTCTCGGCGTCACTGGCGTGACGGGCTACATGTTCGACTTGGTCCGCATGTTTGTGGGGCGGGTCAGGGGCGGAATGGCTCATGTCAACGTTCTCCTGTCCTTGGTCTTCTCGGGGATGTCGGGTGCAGCACTGGCCGATATCGGCGCGCTCGGCGGCATGCAGGTCCGCGAGATGGAAAAGCAGGGATATACCCGGCGCTTTGCTGCCGGACTGACCATTGCCTCGGCCACCATCGGGCCGATATTCCCACCGTCGATCCCCCTGATCATCTTCGCCGCCGCGGCCGAAGTGTCGCCGGTGAAGCTGCTTCTGGCGGGGATTGTCCCGGCGCTTCTGCTGGCGGCGATGCTGATGGGGTACATCGCACTAGTCGCCCGCGCGCAGAACCTGCCCCGCGACGACGTGCGGCCGACGCTCCCGGCATTTGCGCGGCTGGCGGTCATCTCTCTGCCAGCGCTGCTGACGCCGGTGCTGCTGGTGGGCGGATTGCTCTCTGGCTATTTCGGCCCCACCGAGGCCGCAGGCATCACTGTCGCCTATGCGCTGTTCATCGGCGCGGCGGTCTATCGTACGCTGCGCATTTCGACACTTATCTCCTCGGCCCGCGAGACGGTTCTGGCAACGGCGAACATCCTGTTCGTGGTCGCGGCCGCCGCGGTCTTTGCCTGGGTCTTGACGATGGATCAGGTGCCGATGAAGGCCGGGGCTTGGCTCCTAGGAGTCTCCGACAATCCGCTGGTGTTGCTGCTGATCCTGAACGGTGTGCTGCTTGTCGCCGGAATGTTCCTCGAATCCATTGCGGCCATCCTGATCATCGCGCCAATCGTCACGCCTGCGCTGATGCAGGCCGGCGCACCGGCCGAACAGATCGGCGTCGTAATGGTGCTTAATCTGATGATCGGCCTGCTGACCCCGCCCGTTGGTATGAGCCTCTATATGATGTCGATTACGGTGAAGATGCCTTTTGCCGAGGTGCTTCGGGGCGTCGCGCCCTTTTTCGTTCCCCTCTTCCTGGCGCTGCTGCTGGTCACGCTGTTTCCCGGCCTGACCGCCTGGCTGCCGACATACCTGATGGAGTAACCCATGAGCCGCTTCCTTGGCCCCATCCGCCAGCTTGGATTTGTCGTTTTCGACATCGAACAGGCCATGACGCACTGGACGGAAGTGATAGGCGTTGGCCCGTTCTTCTACAATCCGCAGGTCCCGATTGAGGACTATCGCTTTGACGGCGCGAGCTACCAGCCCCGGAACTCGGTCGCCTTGGCAAACGCGGGCTACATCCAGGTTGAACTTATCCAGTGCCGGAACGCTGTCCCGTCCTGCTACAAGGAATTTACCGACGCCGGAAACTTGGGCTTGCAGCACACGGCCTACTGGACTGGCGATTACGACCGTGACCTGGAGGTCATGCATGATCAGGGCTTCCGCGTGCGCATGTCCGGCAAGGTCGGAGAAAACGGTCGCTTCGCCTATTTCGACCGCGAAGCCCATCCCGGCACCTGCATCGAGTTGTCGGAGGTCAAGGGACCGAAAGGCCGCATGTTCGACATGATCCGCGCGGCGTCCGAAGGCTGGGACGGAACCGACCCGGTCCGGCCGTTCCCCGATCTGGCAAAGATCTGAGCCATGATCCGCGCAACCTATCTTGTCGAAACTCCCTGCCCTATTGCCGATGTCGCTGCCATGATGGCCGGCGAGCAGAGCGCCGGTACCTTTATCCGCGTCGAGGGAGAGACCGACGAGCTTCGTGCCCGTTTCGGTGCAATCGTCGTCTCGTCCGAACAGGTGGGAGAGCTTGCTGCACCCTCTCTCCGCTCGGCTTGGGTGGAACGCAAGAAGCTGAACGGCCCATACGGGGTCCATCGGGTCATCATCGACTATCCCGAGGACAATATTGGGGTGAACCTTCCAAATCTTGCCGCCGTGCTGGCAGGCAACCTTTTTGACCTGGGAGAGGTCACCGGGCTTAAGCTGATCGACGTCGCCCTGCGCCCGGATTATCGCAACCGGTATGAGCGCCCTAAGTTTGGGATCGCCGGGACCCGTGGATCGATAGGGGTAACGGATCGCCCTATCTTCGGAACGATCATCAAGCCGAACATCGGTCTTGACCCCGATCAGATCGCCGAGCTTGTCCGGCGGCTGGCCGAGGCCGGTGCCGACTTCGTCAAGGATGACGAGATCGCGGGCACCCATCCCCACGCTCCCGTCGACGCACGCATCCGGGCCGTGATGCAGGTCGTCCGGCGTCACCGTGACCAGACCGGCAAGTTGATGATGGTCGCCTTCAACATCACGGATGAGACGGATGCCATGCGTCGCCATGCCGACCTGATCGAAGCCGAGGGCGGAAGCTGCGCCATGGTGTCGCTGAACTGGTGCGGCCTGTCCGCCGTCCAGACCCTTCGCAAGCACACTCCACTTGCAATCCACGGTCACCGGAACGGCTTTGGCGGAATGAGCCGTCACCCGTCGTTGGGCTTGGGCGTGCGTGCCTATCAGACCCTCTACCGGCTGGCGGGGATCGATCACATGCATGTCCATGGCATGGGCGGCAAATTTGCCGATCTTGATGATGACGTCACCGAATCCGCTCGCCACTGCCTGACGCCTCTTTCGGATCAGGACGAAGTCATGCCTGTACTGTCCTCGGGGCAGTGGGCCGGAACCCTGCCGAAGACGCTGGACCAGATCGGCTCGGATGATTTCATGTTCCTTTGCGGTGGCGGCATCATGGCCCATCCGGGCGGGCCAGCCGCCGGACTGACAAGTTTGAGACAGGCACACGAGGCAACGCGCCGGGGCCTACCTCTTCGCAACCCCGCGAATATGCCCGAACTGGCGCAGGCGCTGGAAGCCTTCGGGGCGCTGCACGGATGAGCTATGTCTTTGTGGCGGACGACTTCACCGGGGCGTCCGATACGCTGGCGACCTTGGCGCGCGGCGGACTGCGGACACGGCTGTTTCTCGATGTGCCACCCCCAGACGCGGTGCGCGACCTAGATGCCTGGGGCGTGGCGACGGATGCGCGATCACTCGACCAGGACGGCATGAAGGCTCTCGCTCGGCGCATTGGTACAGCCCTTCTCCCACATCGACCGGAATTCCTTCATGTAAAGATCTGCTCGACCTTCGACAGCAGCGAGACAATCGGCAATGTCGCGCTGTTGGTGCGCGGGTTGTCAGATGCCACCGGCGTGCCGGACATTGCGGTCGTGGCAGGCCAGCCGTCATTGGGACGCTACGCGATCTTTGGGACGCTTTTTGCGAAGGCCTCTGACGGACGTATCCACCGCATCGACCGCCACCCCGTCATGTCCAGCCACCCAGTTACGCCGATGGCCGAAGCCGACATCCGCCTGCACCTCGCGCAGCTTGGTCTGCCGGACCTGGAACAGGTAAGCCGATGTGGCAAGGGACACGCCTTTCCGCGCCTCTATGATCTGCTCGATCAGGCGGATGTGACAGCCGTCGGCCGGGACCTCGATGCATCGGGCCGGCGGCTGGTGATCATGGGGTCGTCCAGCGTCGCAGAGGCATGGCTTGCTGTTCAGGCCGGCCGGCGGCCCTGTCCCCCCATACCGCCTACGGCTGATGGACCCGTCTTGGCCTTGGCGGGATCGCGCTCTTCGCTCACGAATTCCCAGATCGCTGCGGCATCAGCGCTGCCCTCTTTGCCACTCGATCCGGCGAGGCTTTTGTCGGACGAGGCCGCGTTTGAGAGAGCGATTGGCTGGAGCGCCGAGAGGCTGAGGCGCGGCGAGGATTGCCTGCTGTACCTGACTGAAGAGGGTTCCATCAACGCAGCGCCGGCCGAACTCGCCCGTCGGAGCGCCGAACTGATCGAGGAGATTGCGAAGCGAGGTGTCGGCATCGGTGGGTTAATCGTCGCCGGAGGTGATACCTCCAGTGCCATCTTGAGGCAGCTTGCGCCGCAATGGCTGGATTACGCAGGTGATGTTTGCGCCGGCGTGCCGATCCTGCACGCAAGATTGGAAGCCGGCAACCTGCCCGTGATCATGAAAGGGGGACAAATGGGGCCGGACCACTTCTTTCAGATCGCAATCGCGATGCTGCACGGAAACTGAACCCGCGATGCGTCAGACAGCGTTTTGCATACTAATCCGTAAGGGTTGCAACTCTGCGAAAACGGCGACGACGAGCCTGATCCGCCGGCATCATTCGCAACAATATCAAGCAACTCTAAGCGCTTTTGGTGCGCTGAGCTGAGCCCTTCCGATCACCCACGGATCAAGCCCTTGATCAGCCTCCCCCGTTTCTTTTCTGGAATGCGCCCCTGTCCTCGCGGTGAAGGTCGCCACCCTTCGATGAAGCCAGTTTGTCATGCTCATCACGTCGTCCAGTGGGGCAAGGAAGATCGACTGCATGGCCGCAGCAGAACATCAGCTTGCTGTCGCTCGCCGATGGCGCCAAAGACTGGAGCAAAAGCCTGTTCAAGGAGATTGGCTGATGAACGGTGGAAGCTCCGCCCGGCGCCTCGTCCCTGTGTTCCTTGCGTTCGCTGCGCTCACAGGGTGCGGGATGTTCGGCGGAATGTCTGAGCTCGAATGCATGGAGCGCCATGTACTTCGAGTCCAATCGCTCCAGCCGTGACGGCATGGTGGCAGTGGGAAGCGTCGTCATGAACCGCGTCGCCTCGCGGCAATACCCGAATTCGGGGTGCGGAGTGGTCGGCCAGAAGAACCAGTTCGCCCGCGGCGTCATGACACGCAAGATGGACGCGCGATCAGCTCCTCTGGTCCGAGATGCTGCACTGTCCGTGCTGCGGGGAGAACGTCATCCCCTCATCGGCCAAGCTCAGTTCTTCCACACGGCCAGCTATCGCGCGAGCTACAACAACATGCACTACGTGCTGACCACAGGCGGGAACGCGTTCTACGAGCGCCGCAGGCCGGAGCTTGTGACGCGGCCATACCCGCTGCCCGCCATGGAAGGCATCACCGGTCGCTGATCCTACCCGTCGTCTTGATTTTGCGCATCCGTCTGACAGCCAGGCCGGCTACTACCGTCTTATGAAACGCGCCGGATGAGATATTGCACCTGATCCGGCGGGGGATAACCTTTGCCAGCAGCAACGCAAGCAACTGAAACAGCCGCTTCCGCAGAAGGCTCCAAACTCCCCGCCCTTGTGGGTCCTTCCGGCACTGTTTCCCACGCGGTGGGCTTTGTCCCGCGAAATCTTCAGCCCGAGGCAAAAAATCGGGGTGCGCATTCGGGTGCGCAGGTGCGTACCTCAGCCGGCGCAGCATAGATTATAGCCCTTAAGCCTGGCAGCAGAGTGATCTGACCGGCCCGATCCTGGCATTCACAAGCCGATCTTGCTAATGTGCAGCTTCACCGAGTGCTGTTCGTCAGCTGCGCAGCATTGGCCGAGGCGAATGGGTCGCTCTGCAGTTCGCAGAAACCAGTTCAAGTTTCAGGATTGAGAGCGGCGTGTGCTCGATCGCACGAGAGCCCAGCCTGTCGAGACTGCGACAAAACTGCAAAGGACGATCTTCGACACCGTCTCCATCGTGCCCTCGATGAGGAGGGCATGGGCGATGGTGCAGGAAACAATGACCAAGGCCAATGTCCCGTGTGTGAGCCGCCACATGCTTGTGTGCAATCGACGCCTGCGCACCGCAAGCCCGGCGCTGGCGAATAGCGCCCACATGGCAATCACGCCCCAAGCCGAAAACGGAGTGGGCGATGTGAACAGGAGCGCATCGACGACATCTGGTGGCGATGTAACCCAAAGGGCTGCCACGTGCACGACCAGCAAGCCCGCGAGGGCCACGCCGACGAGACGATGAACGCGGCGCGCGAGAACGTCACTCAAGCCGGGTAGGACACCAAGTATCAGCAAGGGCTGCACCAACAATAATCCCAGGGCGACGATCCCGGCGAAACCCGCGACAATGTAGACCCCGTTCCTCCAAGCCAGAAGCGGGCTGGTCGCCGCGAACCCAAAAGGTATGGCCAGCACCAGGATCAGCGCAGCCCATGCCAGAACGATCCGGGCAGCCGGTACTCGGGTTCCAGCCCCGCCCGTCAAACCGGCTGCAGAACGAAGTGCGCTTCGAGGCTGGTGTCTGCGGCGTCCGACATGACAGGCCGCAAAAACACGGTCTCGAACTCGCCGCTGTCATAAGCCAGGTGGCCATGCGGCTGGCCGAATGCGGGCACGATCTGCGGCATTTCCAATCGAAAGATACCATTTTCGTCGGTCAGCGTTGCACCGTGGCTATGCCAGTCTCGTTCGTGCCCTTCGGTAGTGTGCGCCCAGATCTGTATACGCTGGCCCGGCAGCGGTGCGCCGTCGCCAGCCCGTCGCACGGTGCCGCTCATCCAGAATCCGCCACCGCCGATCCGCTCAACGACGGCTGCCCCCGGGCGATAGTTGTTCGATCCGCCGCGCATGGTGGGGGTGGGCGCGAGCCCAGCAGCACGGGCGCGCGCGGGCAAGAAGAGCGTGCCACCAAGTCCAGCGGCGGCGGCTCCCCCAAGCGCCAGCAAGCGACGGCGGTAATAGGTTGTTCCGGTCATCGGTGAGACTCCTTGACTGGGTGCACATGCAGTACACTGCTCCAGACTCTAGCGAGGATTTCCAGGCATCCAAATCGAAAGCGACGGTGAAGCAGGGCCTGTGAGCTTCACTCTTTCGTGGCTTGGCCGCAGGGCTCGCAGGCATGGCTCGGCCTCCCGCGGCCAATCGGTGCGGGATGAGCGCGGGTCTCGGGCGCCGTCAACGTAAGCGGGCCGCAAGACGGGGCTGTGCCGTGATGCCGTCACCTGGACCAAACCGCATTCGCCTTGCCGACCTTTTATCTGGTGGAAGCGCGCGTTCGTCATACCATTGGCGTCAAATAGGGAGAGAATACGATGGATGAACAACCCGCCACCCGCCGCCTGTCAGCGCGCGACTTCGACCAAGACCTCCTCGACCTCTACGATTACTACGCGCACGGCAAGATATCTAAACGCGAATTCCTGGATCGCGCGGGAAAATGGGCCATCGGCGGCCTGACCGCGCTGGCAATCCTCGACACGCTCTCGCCCAACTACGCGCTGGCCCAACAGGTCGAAGAGGACGATCCGGACATCCGGGGCGAGGACATCACCTATGCGAGCCCGAATGGCACAGGTGACATCACCGCCTACCTCGTGCGCCCGACCGCTATCGACCCTGACAATCCGCCCGCCGCCGTGCTGGTCGTGCACGAGAACCGCGGGCTGAACCCGTATATCCGCGACGTCGTGCGTCGGCTTGGAAAAGCCGGCTTCGTTGCCATGGGGCCGGATGGCCTGTCCTCGCTCGGCGGATATCCGGGTAATGACGATGAGGGCCGCACCATGCAACGCAGCCTTGATCAGGAGGCGCTGCTCAACGACTTCTTCGCGGGATTTGAGTATCTGCAGGCCTTGGAGGGCACGAACGGCAAGATCGGCGCCACGGGGTTCTGCTATGGCGGCGGCGTGGTGAGCAAGCTGGCCGTGGCCTATCCGGAATTGGCCGCGGGGGTGCCGTTCTACGGCTCTGCGCCGGACAGCGATCAGGTCGCGCTGATCAAAGCCCCGCTGATGATCCAGCTTGCGGCGTTGGACCAGCGCATCAATGCTATGTGGCCGGAGTTCCAGAAGGCGCTGGAGGAAAACGACAAACGCTACGAGGCGTACATCTATCCCGGCGTGAACCACGGCTTTCACAACGATACAACGCCGCGCTACGACGCAGAGGCGGCCACGCTGGCGGAAACCCGAATGATCGCATGGTTCCGGACGTATCTTGCGGGCTGATGCATGTCAGCGCCTCTGGTTCGCAGAGGCGCGGCGACGCTGTCTTTGGCATGCCACAACTTCAACGCCACGATTGGCACCGCGGCGATCCTGGGCCCGTACAGCGTGAAGGTTCCGTGCATTCCCAACAGCGCGGGCGGGGCTCATGTAACCCAAACGATAGGGCGCACGGGCTTGATCGCGCCAGAAACGCGTCCTGCCTGGCTGGCAATGCAAAGGCGGGCGGGACCTTTGCAACCTTTGATGCAGAAGACCATGAACAAGACCAACTTGAAGAATGGCTGCCAGACGAGCTGAGGCTCAACTCGCCCAACAAGCAGCGATACGTGGACAATGGGGATAGTCAGTTGCGCCACATTTTCGATGTAGCCGCAGCTTGCTCATGGAAGTCGCCCTCCTCCTGCTGACCACCGCGAAGACTGCCCACCAAAGGGCACGACTGTCGCAGCAGTACGACCGACAGCAACCCCCAGGCAGAGGCCGATCAGGTCTGCACTCCAGTCACCGAGGTTGCAGTCTCGGCCAGCGAGAGGCTGGACGATCTCGATCAGACCGCCGAAAGCTGCATAGACAGGCGTCGCCAAAATCAGCCAGCGCGGTCGGAAGAACGCGATCGGAAGCACAAGCCCTGCGAACGCGACCGCGTGGTAGATCTTGTCCGATTGCGCAACCGTTCCCACTGGCGGTGCCGAGATCGGTGACAGCGTCAGGACCGCGATTGCCGTTGCCATCAGCAACGACAGACCGATGACGAGTTTGGATTGTGTCGACATGCGCTCTCTGCGTTCGATCTGACGCTGTGCCAGTTGCAACTCGGCTCCCGCCTTACACGACCCACTGCGCAAAGACATCATGGGTTAAGGCGGTTGAGGCAAAGGTGATCAGACGCTGCTTTGCCTGGCGGTTCGACAGGGTGATACTTCGGCGCCACGGAATTTCGGGCGGATGTTCCGGTGTTGCCCTCTGGGCTTCCCGATTACGGCCTTTCAGACTCCTGGCCTAACCGGCTCTCGGTTTTTCCGGCTCCTGGCCGACTGCGAACTGCCAGCTCTGGTAGAGCCGCAAGCCGCGTCCGGGCAAACCAACAGAAGTCCCTCAGGCGAACATCTTCCCGGGTAGAGGCGCAAAGAGAAGCACGCCAGCTGGACGGGATTCTGTTCATCTGCAGTTGCCGGGCTCACGGAGCCCTTTTTGTCAAAGAAGCCACAGCGGAGACAGGATGATGTCGGTGGCCATCTCGATGAGAGGCAGGAAAATAAGCGAGGCCGCAGCCAGCCAGGTGCCGCTCAGGAGAATCAATCTGGAGATCCGCCTGCCTGTCACAGCAGCGCCGGTCCATCGCCTCCGGCCCTCGATACTGCTGTAAGTTCCGCCATGATGACATTCAGGTCTTGGGCTTGCCGGGCCGCCCGGGTCATGAGCCATTCCCGGTCCTCGGTCTCCCACTCGATGCTGCGGACCTTCTCTCGGGCACTCCTCGAGGATGCTGCCGGTTTGAGCGAGGCGGCATTTGAGCCAATGCGCATTCTTCTGATGGCGCTTCACGCGATGTCCTTCTTCCTGCGCTCAGGATCAGGCCTTGGCATCAACAAGTTGCTAATGCGGCGCGATGAACATCCGGCTGAAACGAACATTTTTAGATACTGGCGCGCAGGCCGCCGCACATACCGAAAAGCGGTATGTGGACCTGACTGCTGCGATTATTGTGCTGTCGGCAGCGGCTCTTCGAAGGTCCGCAGTCTCAAATGCGCTTCATATCCTGTCGCTGGCAGACGATGCAGGACTTTGTGCCGAAAAGTGGCGGCCCCCGGATTTAACCCGGGGGCCTGCACATACCATTCGGCCATGCGCGCTTGCCGTATTGCCCGTGCCCCCGACCTTATCCGTCGGAGTTTATCAACTAGTGCGGTAGTTCTTGTTATTGATTGCCCCTTAAGGTTATTCAGTCCACCTGTCTAACACTATTTTCGCATCCTTGACCGCTACGAGATGATTGGCGTCCGTCGCGGACATGCGCGGCGCGCCTGCAGCGGTCCAGATCCAAATAAACGGGTAAGAATCGTTGCACTCTCAAAGAAGAAATCACATTGCCCGCGTGGTCGGTTCTACCAGTCAGCCCCGGCGCCTATGGTGACTGCCGGGCGCCGATATTCAAATGCGCCCTCGCCAGACCAACCCCGGCCATCGGGAAACCGGACTTCGACACCTTTTAGTTCTGCAGGATTGAACAGGCGCATGTTGACTCCGACCATGTCGATGGGTCCGTGCCTGTCCGTGAATGACTTGGCCATCGTGAAATGCGTGGTCGCGGAACAGGATCGGCACGAATGCACCTCTGCGGCCGGGTCTGCTTTGTCTGCTCGCATCAGGGACGAGGTCGACCCGTCGGTGCCGACCCGTGAAGCCGAGAAATACCCCCATGCTCCGCCGGACTTTCGGCAGAGATCGCAGTTGCAGTCGTGTATGAAGTCCGGTTTCGTGTCGATCGTGACGCTGACCGCGCCGCACAGGCAGGTTCCTGTCATCGTATCTCTCTCCTTGTGCCGCTGGTCGTTTAGCGGAAGACCCCGTGGAGCTATCGTAGTTTCCCTTCCTCAATGACCGCAAGGAAGTTACCGAGCTCCTGCATACGGCTGCGGGCATCGGTTACCTCCTCGTCGAGGCCGAGCTGCCAGGCAAGATCTGGACGGCTTGGATCGGTGGCCGTCGGGTTCCCAAAACAGACGGATTGCCCGCCGCGGGCCCGTTGGGTGGTGTTCTCCATTGGACGCTTTGGGCTGAGAGAAGAGCAACTGGAGGGATGTTCAGCCAGTTCGAAATCAACCTGTGCGAAAAGACAAGTTCTGTCGGGCGCGGGTGTGGGGTAATTAAGCTCGTACATTATTAACGAGTTGGATGAGTTTCTCCATGTGCCAGAACCAGCAGCACGCCGACCTCCGTCCGTTCGTTTCAGCGAGAGATCTGACGATGATCCTCTCCGCGATCGGCACCTATTCCCACATTGCCGAATATTGAGATCTCCGGGACAGGCTGCAGCGTCAGGCGACAAGCTGGGGTGTCATCAGAGGTTCCTGACCCGACGCAAGGCTTACTCAGACGATCGAACACTGTAACCGACAGGCAATAGGGCCGGATTGCCAGCATGAGGGAGCAAATGGGGCAGACCGACCCTTCTTGCTGGACCTTCAGTCCATGCTGCCCATCGACAACCACCAGATGCGGAAACGCTCTCGCTGGATCTGCGCGACGCCGCCGGGTTGGCGGGCTGCCACGTGAACGATCTGCGTCTAAATGTGTATGACGTGAAGTAAAGGTTTCCCATGTTTTTGAAGAAGACCAAAACTCGTCGTATCGCGAGACTTGATGACGGCCGCATCCTAACTGTTGCTGATCTTCCCGATGCGGATACCCGCTGGGTAGCCAGCCGCAAGCAGACGGTGGTCCTGGCTGTCACCCACGGTCTGATACACCGTCAAGAAGCACTCGAACGCTATGGCCTTTCCGATGAGGAATTCGATGCTTGGTGTCGCGCTATCGCAGCGCATGGGAAGGCGGCGCTGAAGGTCACTGCACTGCGAAAGTACAGCTGATACCGGTTTGCTCGTCGACTGCGGCAGCTCTCCATAAGAGTATCCCGATCGCCAATCTCAGGCCGGCTGATCCTGGAGATCACCACGACGACGGGCGAGCCCGTGCTGACGTCCCTTGACCCCGCATTCGATAAGTGGCCGAAGCGCCGCCAGTCGAGAACAGGATGAAGGTGCGCAGGGTCGGACAATCCGGCTGGCGCGCCGGCCTTGGCCGATACTTCTGCCACCGTTGGGCACGAGCGCCGAGGTTCGTCTCCAATCCTGCTATTCTATCATGGACCCAAACGCGGGAGGCGGCCTTTTTAAGGCGCTCGCCTCCCGGCAGGTGGCTGTTTTGCAATCGGTCCCCTCACCCGCCCCAGCTGACGAAGATCATCGCGAGGCCCAACACCAGCCCTGCAACTGTCTGCACAAACCTGCGCAGGCCTATCAGCGCATAGGAGATGATCACGCATCCGCCACCGACCAGAGAGGCGGACAACAGTGCCGAACCCGGCGCCTCGGCCAGCCGGATCAGGTCCGGACGCGCGATCATGCCGAGCGGGATGAGGTAGAGGCCGACACCCAGGGCCATCGCCGTCATTGCCACCCGCAGCCAGTTCTCCTCCGCCATGCCGGCCGCGATAAAGACAGCGCCGCAGACCGGCGGCGTGATGGTGGACAGCAGCGCGAACCAGAAGACGAAGAGATGCGCCTGGAGCGGCTCCAGGCCCAGAGCCGTCAGGGCCGGTCCTGCGACCGATACGCAGATGACATAGGCCGCCGTCGTCGGCACCTCCATCCCGAGGACAAGGCAGGCGAGCGCGGTCAGCAGCAGCGACGGCCACAGGTTGCCGTTCGAGGCGGACAGGATCAGCGAGGTGATCTTCACGCCCAGTCCGGTCATGGCCAGGACGCCGATGATGATCGAGGCGCAAAGGATGATCGCGGCAATCAGCGACACCTGCCGCGCCGCGCCGACCAGCGCCACCTCGGTTCGGACCGCCGCGCGCTGCAGGTCGAGACGCATGTCGGCGCCGGTCAGCAGCAGGACGGCGCCAGCGATGATCGCAAGGGCGGCGGAATACTGCGGCGTGTAGCCCGCCCAGAACATCGCCCCCAGCAAGATTGCGAAGGGCACCATGAAGAAGCCGGAAGTCACCAGAACCTCCTTTGGTGCAGGTTGCTGCTCTGGCGGCAACCCTCCCAGATCCAGGCGACGCGCATAGGCGTCGATCCCGAACCAGACCACTGCGAAGTAGAGAAGCGCCGGCAGCAGGGCCGCGGTGATGATCTGCGTGTAGGGCGTGCCGGTCAGTTCGACCATCACGAAGGCCCCTGCCCCCATCAAGGGCGGCATGATCTGCCCGCCCGACGAGGCCACCGCCTCGACCGCTGCCGCGATCCGGCGCGGATAGCCCATCCGGATCATCGCCGGGATGGTCACCGCTCCTGTTGATGCCACATTGGCCGAGGCCGATCCCGAGATGGAGCCGAAGAGCGCCGAGGCAATGACCGCAACCTTGCCTGCCCCGCCCCGCAGCCGGCCTGCGGCCGCAGCAGCGAGGTTCATGAAGCCCTGCCCCGCCTCGCCCGCGTTCAGCACCGCCCCGAAGATGACGAAGATCGCCACTACGCCCACGGAAACCCCGGTCAGTTGTCCGAAGATCCCGCCCTCGGCCAAGGTCAGCGTGCCCATGAGGCTGGCCGGCGGCAGCGGGGCATGGCCGAACTCACCTGGCACATGCTGCCCGAAAGCCGCGTAAAGCAGCGCCACCGCCGCCACGACCGGCAGAGGCCACCCGATCGCGCGTCGGGCCGCCTCCAGCACCGCCAGCAGCAGGACGGCCCCGACGCCATACTGGAACCCCGTCTCCACGAAACCATATTGGTCGGCCAGTCGATCGGCGTTGACGGCGACCCAAGCCGCCGCCGCCATTCCCGCCAAGGCCAGGACGATGCCAAAGGCTGTAACCCAGCGCTGGGCGCGCTGCTCGGTGAAGAGGAAGATCCACGGCAGGATCAGCGCCACATGCAGGGGCCGCGCAACGAGGTTCGGCACCAGCCCCGAGAAGATCAGGCCCAGGTGAAAGGCCACCAGCAGCAGGGCGGCGGACAGCATCACTGCCCGCCGCGCGATCGAATGAGAAGGTCGGCTCATTCGGCGACGGCCACACCCGCTTCCTCATAGTAGCGCGCCGCACCCGGATGCAGTGCATCGAGCGCCGCCACCTGATCAGGCGTCACGCCCGCCCACCAGCGAGCGGTTTCGGCCATCTTCTCGCGCTGGGACCAGAAGGCCTTGGTCAACCCATAGGCGGTGTCGTCATCCATGGCCGTGGTCGTGTAGGCGACGACAGGCAGGCCGGTGGTCACGATGTCGCCGCTCTGACCCGGATAGACATCGGCGGGAATGACCACCCGCGCCTGCCCCGTCTCCTCCACCTGTTCCTCGGTCAGGGACAGGAGCCGCACGTCCTGGCTGGCGGCCGCTTCGATGACGTTCGGCGCCGGGAAGCTGCCGGCGGTCACGAAGCCGTCGATCTGCCCGTTTTTCAGCGCGTCTCCGGCATTGGAGAGTTCGGCATCGGCGACCGTCACCTTGTCCATGAGACCGAAGAGCTCGAGATACTTCTCGCCCTCCGTCGCGCCGAAGCTGCCCTTGCCCAGCAGGATGTTCTTGCCCTCGAGCGCCTCGAGCGTCATCGGCCCCTCGGCCCCTGCCACGACGAAATGCATGGTCAGTGAGGGGATCGGGAACAGCGAACGGATCTCGTCGAACTGCGGCGCGCTCTTGCCCTCGAAAGCCCCGCTGCCGGACTGGGCAGCGGCAACCAGCGACGGCGGTGCCGTGAAGACATAGTCGGCGCCGCGTGCCCGCACCTCCATCACGTTCTGCACCGATCCCTGGCTCTCCTCGACCGTCATCACCAGCGCGCCGTTCGACGCGGCCTTCATCGCTTCGGCAAGCTCGACGCCCATCTGGTAGTAGGACGTGCCCGTCTTCGCCGACTTGTAGGTCAGCCGTGTCTCCGCCTGCGCCGCACCCGCCGCCAGCACCAGTGCACCAGCGAACGCTGCCTGTGCCCAATGTCGCATGTCTCATCCCCTCCTTGTCAGAGGAGACATGAACCGGGAGCGAGGAGCGGGTGTCAAGGCTGGTGGAACCTTACTCACTGCCGGTGTGAGTACTATGGGAGCTTCTTACCACACTCCTGATCCTAGAGAAGCGAGACTGCCGCTTTGATGCTGGTACCCAGCGGGCCTAAGTGGTCAACGTGGTGAGGTCGGGGATCATTGGTACCGCCAGCATCGCACCACCTCGCATGATTGAGCTTCTACCTTCAGCACTGATCGGTATTGGATGTCACCGGAAATTAGATATCTCAATATCGGATGCAGAGGCGATGAATGTAACTTGGGAGTGATCAGCCCCACCTGAGTGGTCCAGGTT
>KZ836046.1 GCA_003255745.1 Paracoccus saliphilus | reverse complement strand
TCAGGCAGCGGGCGCTAAAGGAGAACTCCGAAACAGCGTCTTGGCCGCTCAAGAGCGTCCGATGAGAAAACGATCCAAGGGTTCGTTTTCTCACCGGACGCTTCACGACCAGGATCCATCTTCGCGTCAACGGGGCAGGCCTGCCTATGAGGTCGGACATCACGCCGGGGCAGACATCGGACTATCCGGGCTTCGACCTGGTCATGGACGACAACTNCAGACATCGGACTATCCGGGCTTCGACCTGGTCATGGACGACAACTTGCCCGAGCCTGCCGTCCTGCTGGCCGATCGCGGCTATGACACCGGTAAGGCTCGCAAAACCATGGAGGCCCGCAGCATGATGCCGGTAATCCCGATGCGCAAGTTTCACAAACTGCGTGTCGCCGTGGACCGTACCCTCTACCGGCTGCGCAATCTGGTCGAACGGAGATTCAACAGGCTCAAGAATGCCCGCCGCGTCGACAAGTCCGCAGAAAGCTTCCTGGCCTTCATCGACATCACCTCGATCCGCCTCTGGCTCCGCCATATGTCAACATGACCTAGTTTAAACGCCACCAGACAGCGGATGACCCTGATGAGCCTTCCCGTCTTCCTGACCGGCATGCTGACCGGCCTCAGCCTGATCGTCGCTATCGGCGCGCAGAATGCGTTCGTGCTGCGCCAAGGGCTGAGGGGAGAGCATGTTCTGGCCGTCTGCCTGACCTGCGCGATGTCGGACGCCATCCTGATCCTGATGGGAGTTACAAGCTTTGGCCAGATCGCCCTGTGGCTTCCCTGGCTGGGCCCCGTCATGCGTTACGCGGGTGCTGCCTTCCTGTTCTGGTACGGCATCAAGAGCATGCGGGCAGCCCGTCGATCAAGCGAGGCGCTGGTTATTGGAACCCCACGAAAAGCCAGAGGTCTTGCCGGCACCTTGGCCGCGTGCCTGGCGATAACTTGGCTGAACCCTCATGTCTATCTGGACACGGTGGTGCTGCTGGGAACGATATCGACCCGCTTTGCAGGCCAGACAGGGTCGTTTGCGGCGGGTGCGGTGTCAGGGTCGTTCCTGTTCTTCTTTACGCTCGGCTATGGTTCCGCGTGGCTGCGTCCCATCTTTGCCAAGCCGTCCTCTTGGCGGGTTCTGGAGGCCGTCATTGCCATCGTCATGTGGGCGATCGCGGTCAAGCTGGCGCTGGGTGGGTGAGGAGGCACAGATTTGCCGCGGCGCCCGCTGCCTGCATATGGGCGACGCGCAGAAACATTTGGGCGCTTTGATCGTTCGCACGGCAGGGACCGGACAGATCGCGGCGCAGCGATCCGTCCGGTACAGTAAGAACAACGGAGATCATGGATGTCGCTGAAGCCCCTTCTTGCACTGCTGCTGTCCTGCAGCGCCGCCGTCGCACAGCAACCGGAGGCGTTGAACCAGCATGCGCTGGATCTGGTCAACCAGGCCAGGCAGGACCAGGGGCTTGAGCCGCTGAGTTCAGGTGCCGATCTTGACGAAGCCGCGCGCGTGCATGCCGAGGATATGCTGGCTCGGAACTATTACGCGCATGAATCGCCCGAAGGCGAGGACGTGCGCGACCGATACCTGGCTGCGGGCGGCAGCGAATGGGAGCTGGTGGCCGAAAACATTGCCAAATGCGTCGGCTGCGGTCCGGCCGATGCCGCGCGCGTTGACGCCTTCCACGAAGGGTGGATGAACAGCCCTGAACACCGCGAGAACATCCTGGCCGAGGGGTTGGATCGGTTCGGCTTTGCCACCGCCTCCGGAGGGCAAACCGTTTATGCGGTCCAGACCTTTGCCGGCTCGGGCACTTCGCGCGGGGGTGAAGAGGGTGAGTCCCTGAAGCCGGAAGCCGCCGCACAGGACGCACTGGACCGGATCAACGATGCGCGGCAGGCAGAGGGTCTGGACCCATTGCAGCTGGACACCGGGCTGCAGCAGGCTGCGGCGGCGCTGGTTCCCGAAGACCTTCAAGGTTTTGCGTTGGACGACATGGGTGATCTTCGCGACGCGCTGCCCGATGGGGCAATGGGTGACTGGCGGCGCATCCTGACCGTGGGGGGCACCTGCGGCGGCTGCGGCACCCGCCCGGTTGCGGGAGATGTCGAAACCTTTGTGGGGGACTGGCTGGAAGGGCAGGGCTCCTATTCCCAGCAGATCCTGCAACCGGGCCTGACCCATGCCGGGATGATCCTGCGGGCCGACGGCCAGGGCAGAAAGGTCGCCCTTTTGCTGCTGGCCGAGAAATTTTAGGGAGAAGCCGCTGCCTTTCCGGCCCTTCAGCTTTCCAGAAACGCCCGAGAAAAGGAATCGCGCACGGGTTTCAGAAGATATTGCATGAAGGTGCGCGATTCGGTCTGGATCATCACTTCGGCCGGCATTCCCGGGGTCGGGGTAAAGCCATGCACGCGGGACAGTTCGTCCGGGGCGATGTCGACGCGGGCCAGATAGACCTCTTGTCTTGTGCCGTCGATATCACTTGGAACCGCGTCGGCCGAGACATAGATCAGCCGGCCTGTCAGCACCGGCGTGGTGCGCTGGTTCAGCGAAGTCAGGCGGACCGATGCGGGATGTCCCACGGTCAGCGAGTCGACATCGGTCCGGGGAACCTGCGCCTCGATGATCAGGGGGACGTCGTCGGGCAGGATTTCGATGATCGGCTTGCCGGCTTCGATCACGCCGCCGATCGTGTGGTAATGCAGGCGCACCACGGTGCCCGCCACGGGGGACAGGATCTCGGACCGCACCAGGATATCCTGCGCCTTCAGCGACTGTTCCCGGATGCTGTCGAGTTCCGATTCCACGACCTGCATCTCGTCCAGCGCCTGCTGGCGGTTTTCGTTGCGGGCCTGGTTGATCTGCAGCTGGGCCTTTTGGGCCAGTTCTCTCGTCTCGCGGATCATCGAGCGCAACCGCGCCGCCTCGCCGTCGGCCTCGGCCAAGGCACGGCGCAGGGCATTGACCTCGGTGCGGCGCACCAGGCCGCGGTCCATCAGCTGTGCACGGGCGTCATGATCTTCTTCCAGCAGGACGACCTGCCGTTCCAGCGCCCGCAGCTGCTCCTCCAAACCCTCGCGGCGGGCTTGGGCCGCGTGGATGTTGCTGGTCAGCAGGGCGATGTCGCTGGCGAATTTCGCGCGGGAGCCGGCAAAGTTCACCAGCTGCTCCTCGACCATTACGTCGATCTCGGGGTCGCCGCGCAGCCCGGCCACATAGCCGGTCAGTTCGACCGCATCCGCCCCCGCATAGATTGCCCGCAGTCGCGCCGCGATGGTTTCCAGGCGGACCCGACGCAGCATCAGCTCGCGCTTGTTTGCCAGGGCCGAGGTCTGGTCAAGCCGCAGCAGCGGCTGGCCTGCCTGAACCTGGTCGCCCTCGTTGACAAGGATCCTGGCGATGATCCCGCCTTCCAGATGCTGGACGATCTTGTTCCGTCCCGTCGCAACGAAACTGCCCGAGGCCAGAACCGCTGCCGCCAGCGGCGCGCGAAAGGCCCAAGCCCCGAAGCCGCCAAACGAAACCGCCAGCAGGACCAGGCCGAACAAGACATGGCGCCAGACGGATCGGGGAAGATCCTGCGACCAGTCGGGCGTCGGGGTTCTGGGAAAGTCCATCGTCACGTCCTCACGCAGGGGCAGGCATGGCACCGCCGGGTGCGGCAACAGGCGCGGGTGCTGCGGCGCCGCGGACGGCGCCCTGTCCCAGGCCGCCCCGTTCCGCCAGGGCCTTCAGCATTCGGTCACGGGTGCCGAACATGGCGATCTGCCCGTCGGCCAGCATCATGATATTGTCCACATGGCTGAGGAGCGACGCCTTTTGCGTGACCACCACTACAGTGATGCCGCTGCGCTTTGCATGTCCCATGGCGCGGGCCAGGGCCTTGTCGCCCGCGGAATCCAAATTGGCGTTCGGCTCGTCCATCACCATCAGCTTGGGGTTCCCGAAAAAGGCGCGGGCCAAGGCGATGCGCTGCTTCTGCCCGCCGGACAGGGGTGATCCGTCGGCGGCGACGATGGTCTCATAGCCTTCGGGCAGCTGCGCGATCATGTCGTGCACATCGGCCAGTTCGGCCGCGTCATAGATCTGTTCATCCGTCGCGTCGTCGCGCATCCGTGCGATGTTGCGCTTGATCGAGCCGGGAAACAGCTGCACGTCCTGGGGCAGATAACCGATGCTTTCGCCCAGCTGCCGCTGGTCCCAGTTGCGCAGGTCCATCAGGTCCAGCCTGACGCTGCCCGAGGTCGGCAGGATCGACCCCACCAGCATCTTGCCAAGCGTGGTCTTGCCGGCCCCGGAATTGCCCACGATCGCGCAGGACGTGCCTGGCGCCAGGGAAAAGGTGATCGCGTTCAGCACCACCCGCTTGGTTCCCTGCGGAACATACAGCAGCCGCTCGACATCCAGCCGCCCCTGCGGGCGCGGCAGCTGCAGCCGGTCCTGGTTCAGCGGCGACGCTGTCAGCAGGGTGGAAATCCGGCGAAAGCTGGCCCGCGACAGGGCAAAGCTGTTCCAGCCCTCGATGGCGCCTTCGATCGGCGACAGTGCCCGGCCCGCGATGATCGAGGCGGCAATCACCATCCCACCCGTGATGTCGCCCAGGATGGCCAGATAGGCGCCCCAGCCCAGCATCCCGATCTGCGTCAGCAGGCGCACCCCCCGCGACGCTGCCGCGCTGGCGATGTTGCGGTCCTGCGCGCGCACCTGCGCCCGCATCGAGGCGGCGCTGTCGCGGCCCCAGATGGTGACGGCCTCGGGGATCATCGCCAGCGCGTTGATGATTTGCGAATTGCGCGACATGGAATCCAGGTGCAGGTTGGCCTTGATCTGATGCAGGTTCGCCTCGGCGAAGGCCTTTTCGGTGATGCGCTGGTTGATATGGGCGATCAGCAGCAAAAGCAGTGCGCTGCCCAGGACGATCATGCCCAGATGCGGATGCACCAGGAAGATCGCCACCGCGAACAGGGGGGCGAAGGGCAGGTCCAGAAAGGCCAGCAGGGTTCCCGAAACCAGAAAACTGCGCAGCTGCTGCAGGTCGCCAAGCGTCTGGTATTCGCGCCCGTTGCTTTGCAGCGACGCGCGCGCCGCCGCAGCCAGGATGGGCGCACCAAGCCGCGCCGACATGTCGACCGAGGTGCGCATCAGGATGAATCGCCGGATCGCGTCAAAGGTGACCTGCAGGATGACCGCGCCCACGATGACCAGCGTCAGCATGACCAGCGTGTCGGTCGAGCGGCTGGTCAGCACCCGGTCCGAGATCTGGAACAGGTAAAGCGGGATGGCCAGCACAAGGATGTTCGTCACGCAGGTAAAGACCATCACGGCCAGCAGGTTCAGCCGCACCGCGCGCAAGGCGCGCCCGATCGCGCCCGATATGTCGTTTTCCGGGACGCGCTTGTGGAATGCGGCCCTGCCCTTGAGGGGCGCAGGGCTTGCGGGAACGCGCCCGGCCTCGGCCTCGATCGTGGGGCCGTGGCCCAAGGCGGCGGCCCCTGTTGGGGATGCTCTGCCGGGGCCGCGCCGGGGATGATCGGGCGGCAGTTGTTCTGTCGTCATGACAATACCGCTTGCATGGGATCGACGGGAATGGCGTCCTGCGGGATCATGTGGGGGGCCAGATCGCCGTCATCCCCCTGTTGTCCCATCGCGTCGGCCAGAAAGACCACGGCCTCGCTGGCCAGCCCCGGTCCGCCCGGGGGCGGGGCGGTATCGACCAGTTCCGCCTGGTGGATCAGCGCGTCGGTATAGACGCCGCCCTGGGTGTGCACGGTGGCATCCACCCCGTATTCCGCGATATGGGCCGAATTGATCAGCACGTTCGACCCCGTGACAACGGTGACGTCGCCGGCATTCTCCATCGCTTGTGCGGCCAGCAGATCGACCTGGTCGGCATCGCCCAGGACATTGATCTGTTCGATGATCTGGGCTGATACCACATCGCCCTTGATATGCAGGACGCGCAGCATCTCGGTGCCTGCAAAGGCCCCGTCCTGCAGCACGCCCGATGATATCGCGTCAGGACCGTCGGTCAGCAGCTTGAGGTAATCGCCCGTCGCGGCAACATGGCCGGCCTGCCCCACCTGCAGGATCGAGGCATCGTTCACCAGCAGGTTGTCGCCGCTGCTGATCCGGCCCTCCGCATCGCGCAGGGTGACGTGGTCGCTGTCCAGCAGCACGTTGGTCTGGAAGATCGCGGCCAGGTTGATGAGGTTGCCGTCGATGACGATCAGGTCGAAATGAAAGCCCAGCTCGAACAGCGACACTTCGTTGATGGCATCGTTGGCCCCGAAAACCAGCGTGGTGCTGGAGGCGGTCAGCGTGATCGAGGTCACGTCGTTGTCGCTGACATAGTTGTGCTGGACGACCCAGTTGAAGTTGACAAGGCTGCCTTCGATCGTCGTCACCGCCCAGAATTGCGGAGCCGCGTCATCCCCCTGCGCGGGGACAGCTTGGGGGTGGGACCGGTGAACCAGCTCGGCGTGGTTGATGCCGCACGTTTCTCCGCCAAAGCAGTCCCAGATGCCCCCTGCCGGACCGGTCACGGCATCAAGGTCCTGCCAAACATTCACCTGCGAGATCAGATCGACCGAGATGCTGTCGCCGCCCACGACCATCACCGGCGCCGATACCCAGCTGGCCGTCAGGACGACCTCGTTCACCAGCATGTTCGCGCCATGGACGACCTGGTGCGCCGGACCGGCATCCGCGTCCGCGTCGTCGCTGCGTTCGATCCGGTTTTGCACGGCTTCGGGCAGCAGGTCCTGGATGTCGGGGCGCGGTGCGTCCGACTGACCGTTCAGGTGATTGCCATAGGCTTCCGCACCGGACAGACCGTTCCCGGGCGATGCAAGGTCAAGCGCCGTCCAGGCCATCTCGACGAAATCAGCCTCGGTTTCCGGCAGGGTCAGGGTGGAGCCGACGCCAAGCGCGCCGGCCTCTGCCACCAGCCCGTCCAGTTCCGCGCGCAGCACATCGGCCGAGACATGCTGCATCCGGTCTGCATCCAGCAGATCGTCGTCGGACAGGCGCAGGTGCTGGACGATGACCACGGCGACCGATCCCGGCGCGGGCATGACCAGTTGCGGCATGGCGGCATCCGAACCGAAACGGAATGTCAGCGGATCGTCCTGCCCGCCCCGATACGAAGCGGGACCCGTCAGCAGCGGCTGGATCGTGGCAGGGCCATAGCCGAAGGATGCACCGTTCGCGACCGTGTCGGACGCAAGCGGTGGCGGTGCATGACGCACGGCGGCGATGATGTCGCGGAAGGCATAAGGGTGGGGCACGTCCTGATCCAGTTCGACCAGATCGCCCAGTTCGTACTGGACCTGAACCGCCGCCAGTTCGTCGTAATCCAGGCGCAGGCGCGCCCGTGTTTCCATCAGTTCGAACAGTCCAATAAAATGAGTGATCGATTCCGAAGCCGCATCCGAGCAGAACATCGCAAATTCCCCTGTTCAGTCGCGCAGCGATCAACGTTGGAAGGCCGCATTCGTGAAGGCCCTGCGCAGCGGTGCCGCGCAGGGCCCGGTCGCGTGGGTCGTCAGCTCATGTCGTCCTGGCCGATCAGGCTGGAGCTGAGGTCGCCGCCCACCACGGTCATGTCGACCGTGTTGCCCAGGACATTCGCGCCCATCACGATGCTCTGGTTGAAGGCGGTCGTTTCCAGGATGCTGTCGGCCGAGGCGGACGAGGTGCCGGTGACATAGCCGTCATCGCCGTTGTCCGAACCCCAGGTGCCCGCATGGGCATAGCCCCCGTCGCCGGTCATGATCGAGCCGCCGGCGCCTCCATTGCCGCTGCCCGAATTCCAGGCCTCGCCGCCATAGGCCATGCCGCCGCCTGCCGACGACGCTCCGCCCGCGCCGCCCGAGGTGCCGCCGGTGCTGCCGCCCGCGCCGCCGATGGACCATCCGCCGCCGGTGCCTGTGCCGATGCCGTCGGCCGAGCCTCCGTCGCCGCCCATGCCATGCGCCATGGCCTGACCCAGACCCATGCCGGCCCCGCCAAGCGCGTCGCCTGCATCAGCCAGCGCGGCACCCAGGCCATAGCCGGCCCCTGATCCGTCGCCGCCGTCGCCGCCGTCACCGGCCGCGCCGTCGTTGCTGCTGGAGCCGCCGGCGCCCGTCGGACCACCCGCGCCGCCCGTTCCGGCACCACCAGAGCCGCCGAAACCGCCTGCGCCGCCCGATCCGAGGAAGCCCGAATCGCCTCCGTCACCGCCATCGCCGCCGGACGCGCCGCTGCCAAAGCCGCCATCGCTGTCGCCGGTGTCGCCACCATCGCCTGCGTCACCGGTATCGCCGCCGCTGCCGGCCATGCCTCCCATGCCGGCTCCAAGGCCAAGGCCCGCAGCCAAGGCGCCCGCATCGCCGCCGGTCGCATCGCCGCCCGTGCCGTCGCCATCCGCATCGGCGTCAGCCGTGCCTTCGCCGCCATTGGCCTGGCCGCCCATTCCTGCGCCCAGACCCAGGCCCAGCCCGGCCGAAGCACCCCCAGCGCCGGCATCCGCATCGGCATCCCCGCCGTTGCCGGACAGGGACAGGCCGCCTGCCGCCAGTGCGATGCCGCCCGTTGCCGTCGCGGCGCCGTTGCCGCCATTGGTATTCCCGGCTGCTCCGCCGGTACCGCCCGCGCCGCCGGCGTCAATGCCATCCTCGGCCGTCGCGGTCCCGCCAAAGGCGCTTCCGTTCTGGTTGAACGTGCCGTCGTTGGATACGGTCGGATCGCTCAGGACGTCATTGTCGACCATGTGCCCCGATTGGACCAGGGTGTTGGCGCTGTCGTTGCCAGCCCCTGACAAGGCGCCGTTCAGCATGTCCTCCAGGCTGATGTCGTCGTCATTGCCCAGCACGACATTGCCGTCGCGGTTGACGATCAGGGTCTCGATCGTGCCATCGGCATTGTCGATGTCCAGATCGGCAAAGTCGTCATCCGTCGGCTCCCATCCTCCCATGTCCAGGCCGACATCGACGGTCGTGCTGACGTTGGTGGCCACGTCCGTGTGGTTCGCGGCATAGTTCGAGGCCGCGTTCCAGGCCGTGTTCGCGGCGTCGTTTGCATTGGTGTTGCTGTTGGCATTCCCGTTGAGATTGCCGTTGGCATTGCCGTTCAGGTTGCCATTCCCGTTCATGTTGCCGTTGGCGTTCCCGTTGTCATTCGCATTGTAGCTGTAGCTTTCGCTGCTTTGCGCCTGACCTTGGTCCTGCCCCTGGCCCTGATCCTGGCCTTGACCCTGATCCTGTCCCTGTCCTTGTTCCTGAAGCTGGTCCTGCATTTCGGCCTGGGCCTGCGTTTGGCCCTGACCCTGGTCCTGGTCCTGCCCTTGGCTCTGCTCGCTGAAGGGCCAGGTGAACAGGTTGAAGTTGCGGCTGTCTGACATGACTTGCACTCCGGTTCGTTGTGCAGTGCCGCTGCCGGATCATCGCAAGCAGCAGGGACTGCACTGTTCCGGGGGACATATCGCAGGCCGAAGATTCAGCTGCTGGGCAATGGCCCACGCGCCAAACGGCGGCAGCAGTTCCGGTCAAGCGACGCTGATCCGTACGTGGTTCCCCCCAACCCGCGTATGGATCGCCAAAGGCAGTCAAGGGCGCCTCTGACGGACCCCAAGCGTCGCGCGTTCCGACCCGTCGCGAAAGCCGGACATTCAGGCGGTTGCCGGGCGATACCGCAGGGACTGCCTTTGGTCAGCCCTCAGGTCGAGGAATGCCCTGACCCTGCGGGCTGACCTTAGCCCATTTGGTATATGGAAATATGGGGCATTCGCAGCCACAATCGGGATACCTTCGATCGCCGCAAACAAGCAGGTTTTCGGGAATTTCAGCGACGGAGGCGGCCAGTTCCAGCAGACGGAGACACAACCAGTAGTCCAAACCTTGGCTCCCTTGACAACATCAAGAGGCTGTTATGAGTGAACATTTACAGGAGGTCGCGCATAGCGTCCCGCTGCGGGGCTGTCGGCGCCCGCCCGAGCTTGCGCTTGTCGGAAGCCGCAGCAGTTTCACGGATAACCTGTTGCGCGCGACCAGCCATGAATTTCGTGACCATCCCCTGATCCACCTGCCGTCGCTTGACGCGCTGAGTACAATGTCTTCCGAACAGACCGCATCCATGCGCTTGCTGCTGGTCGACGAATTCGCGCTGGCCGCGTCCAGCGAGGCGGCCCATTCCATCGCAAGCGGGCCCGTCAGGATCGTTCTGGCCTATCTGGATGTCGAGGCCGCGGCCCGGCGCTATCACGAGGCGCATCAGCGGCCGCCGATCCACAGCTTCGTGCCGCTGGACGTGCGGCTGGACGTATGGCTTTCGCTGCTGAAGCTGTTGCTGCACGGCGGCAAGTATGTGCCCGAGGAGTTGCTGAACCACCGGCCTCATCGCCACAACCCGGCGATCGACCGCATGTCCGAGTTGCCGCTGCTGGGACTGACACGGCGTCAATACGACGTGCTGGAGCTTGTCGCCGAAGGTCATCCCAACAAGGTCATCGCCCTGCGGCTCGGGCTGTCGGATCACACGGTCAAGCTGCATATCCACAACATCATCAGCCGGCTTGGCGTGACGAACCGGACAGAGGCCGCCGCCCGCTTTCGCGACTGCCGGCCATGAGCAGGCAGCAGCACCCAGCCTCGCCCGCCGGTACCGGGTCCGGCATGGCCGAGAACCTGGATGCCGTTCTGTTGCGTGTCGGCGTCATGAACTATTCCTGGAGCAACACTGAAAGCCTGCTGATCCACCTGCTGGCCGGTTTGGCCGGTGTCCGCGAGGATGTGGCGGTTGTTCTGTTCCTGTCGCTGAAGTCCACCCAAGCCCGCATCGAACTGATCGAGCGATTGGCGAAGCTGTGCCGCCCCGCAGGGGACGAGCGGACCGAGCTGCTGGCGCTGATGCAGCGGTTTACGCGGCTTGCATCCACACGAAACCGGTTCAACCACAGCATCTGGTCGTTCGACCTTGAACAAGGCTCGATCTCCACGATCCTCATGCGCATCGCGGACCGCCGGGACGGCGTTCTGTTCGGCAAGTGCGAGCCTTTGGACGCCACCGAAATGGCCCGCATGGACGAGGCGCTGAAGGTTCTGGGCGAACTCAACCGGGCCATCTGGAGCTTTCTCAAGCGCTACGGTTATCTGGCGTAAAAATGTGTTCCACAGGATGATCCGGCGCAGCATCATCCGCCGGGCTGCGCCTTCGGGTCCTGCATCTTGTTCAGCATGCGCCGACCCATGTCTTCCACGTCCTTCAGGTCCGCGCCGTTGGGGATCTCGCGCCTTGCGTCTTCCAGGATGGCGCGCACCTGATCCCGCAGGGCCGCCTGCTGCTCGGCGGTGCCGACACAGTGGCTCATGGCCCCCATCGCCTTCAGCAGGTGGATCAGGATGATCGGCTTGTCGGCGCCGCTTTGGCGGATCTGGCTGAACGAAGCGTTCAGCAGGCTGCCATAGCCGGGGCGGGGGCAGATGATGCGCAGCGCGCCCGCCTTGTCCCGAAAGACGCCCGGCGGCACGGATTTCCGCATCAGTTCTGCCCATGATGCCGACAGCCTGTGGATGACCGAAACGGCCGTGTAGGGATCGTTGATGCCCGGCGACAGGGCCCTTACCGCGATCTCGACCAGGTGGCGGATCGAAAACTCCAGATCCTGCACCGGCGTTCGGTGCACGCCCAGGGTGATCGTTTCTTCGATGGTCTCAGCCAGGGCAAGGGATGCGCGTTCCGCCGGATAGATGCCAAAGGCCCGGCCGTTCGGGATGACGAAATCACCCGCCCGCAGGTCCAGGCCGATCAGGACATCGGCCGCGCAGGCAGCGTCGATGATCCGCTGGAATTCGATGGCCTGCGCATACCCCGAAGATCGAAGTCCGAAAAAGGCCGCCCTTTCCTCGAAATCGTCGGGCAGCGCCTTTTCGGGGTCGTCGCTTTCGGCAAGCGGGCGCAGGTCCCGCAGGCCGCGGTCCAGTTCGTGGCCCACCGCCTCGATAAGCGACTCGGACATGATCGAGGCGGCAAGCTTGTGGATATGCAGCACCATCAGGGCAACGCTGGCGATGGTCAGGCCGATCGCCACGGTGACCGAGAAATATGCGTTCGTCACACCGTCTTCGTCGGGTCCGATGAAGGACAACAGCAGCAGGCAGTAGATGATCGTCATGACGAAGGTGCCCAGAATAAGCTGGGTCTGCAGGCGGCCCATGAAATTTCGGATCAGCCGGGGGCCGAACTGGCTGGTGGCCAGGGTCAGCACCACCATGGTAATCGAAAAGACAAGGCTGGCCATCGTGATCATCGAGGTCAAGACCGTCGCCAGAAGGTCCTGGGCCTGGGAGGGCGGGCTGAGATAGATCAGGCCCGGCAGGCCATCATGCGGGTCCAGCCGATGGTCGATGGCCAGCGCAAGGAAAGTCAGAACAGGCGCGATGATCCCCAGGACGGCCGGCAGAAACCACAGGCTGGTCCGGACCGCATCCCACAGCGCGCGGGCGGCATTGCCGCGAGACAGAAGTCCTTTCCCGCTCACGTCCTCCTCCTTTTGAAAGCTGCGGGCACCGCAGGCCGGAACCTTGATCCGAGACCGCGCGCAGGCGGCTGGTCAGGGCGACCCCTGGTTCCGGTGACAGCATTCAGCCGTCCTGCCGAGGTGCTTGCGGGTTCCCTTTGCCGCAACGGTTTCAAGCGGCACCCCAAGCGTCGCGCCTGGTCGTCATGATCTTCATCGCCCCTACCGCCAGATGATGTCGGCTAACCCACAAAGCCAAGGTGCAAGCGCAAGCAGAACCCTGCCCAGAACGTCCGGCGCCGGCAGAGTTGTCGGCGGAGCAATTGCCAAATTCGGCCCGTATGTTGTGATCACACTTGATACGATGAGGAATTGCGCAAGCTGCTCCTCGATCCTGCCGGTCGTGGAGGAAGCAGGGGGGACAGCGATCAGAAGCGCGCCGGTCGATGATCCGGTAGGTTCTGGTCTGGATCATGCAAGAAACTCCATACCTGCGACGACAGCGAAAGCGCCTGCGCTGCAATATGTTCCTGACCGTCTGTTTGCACTGCGCCGGGAACTTTGAGGCAACGGCCTTGTTCCAAAGCAACATCATGATACCGGGAGGATGCCATGGAACAAAGCGAGCTGATCCGCAGGCGCGCGCACCAGATCTGGGAAGCCGAGGGGCGCCCCGAAGGTCGCGAGGCCGAACATTGGGCCCGCGCTCAGGACGAACTTCGTCAGGAGGGCGCGTTGGATGAGGATGACGCCTTGGGGCGCGGTTATCAGGACGACACGTCCTCTGCGCCCGCCGGCCTCATGCCCGAGGATGCAGGCCCCGCCGATGGACATATCATCGAGGCTGGCGAGGGCGGAACCGCTGGCGGACCCGATGAGGCCGACGAGGCGCTTCGTTCGCCCGTTTCACCGCAGGTTCCGGACCAAAAGTGACGCCAGTCCGGCAAGCAGGCTTGGGACGGGCGGCCTTCTGCGCCCGTCCTGAAGCAATGCAGACCCTTCCCAAACGGCCCAAATCGCGTGTCGCCTCAAGCGCAGCGATTTTGGCTTCCAAGGCAATAAAGCCGATTGCCAACCGATATCTCAAGCCACGGTCTGGGACAGAGCAGCCTGTCAGCCGCATTTCTGAACTCCGGCATCCCCAACCGGATTGCTGCTGTCAGATGCACCGGCCGATGGCAGCTGCCGCAGCCGGTGCAGTGCCAGGTGGCTTACTTGTTGCTGCGCCCCAGCTGGTTCGGGTCGATCCCTCCCTGAGGCGTGGTGTCATTGCCCACATCGCCTTCGAAGGTATTGTCGCCCCCGATGGCCGGGTCGCCCCGCTTCATGCCTTTGGACCTGCCGATGCCGGGATCGTCGCGCAGATCGGCATCCGTCGGATTCTGGCTTTTTTCGTGCTTGCTGCTCATCTGGTATCTCCTTTCATATGGCGTGCCGCAGCATCAGTCCTTTGCCGCGCCGTCCTCTCGCTCGTCCGGCAGGTGGTCTGGTTTCGCTGCGGCTCCGGGTTCTCCTTGTCCCGGGGCGTGATTGGACGCGTGGTCATGGTGCTGTTGGGTGTGAACGTGTCGGGAATCCAGCCCGCGTTGGTCCGAATGGCGGGATTTGTCGCGGTTTGACAGGATTTCGTTATCGGGCAGGGGGTCGACATCGATGGGGCTCATCCCGCCGCTGCCGTCACCTTTGCCCTGATCCTGCTGGCCCGCTCCGAACTTCTTTCCGCTTGCATGTGCCATGATGTCCTCCTTCTGAGGGCTGTGATGCCCCATATTTCGAACCCTGCGCCGTGAAGATTGTTCCTTGGGCTACCGGGAGGCAGGACCCCCGCGACATCTGGCAGTAGCTGAGACGTGAGGCGTCGGCCCGGAACGGGTCCGAGGCTGATCCGTTGAGTCCCCAACACAGTCAGACAGGAGATCGACATGACACTGACGAACTGGAAAATGCGCAGCACGGCTTTGGCCGCAATTCTCAGCCTTCCTTTCGCGGCAGGTTCGGCACTGGCCCAGGATGCGACCGCGAACGATCAGAACTCGGCCATGTCCCAAGGTGAAGATGCCGCCACCGCAGGCGCGCAGGACCCAAATTCTGAGATGCAGGCCGATGGGCAGCAGGCTGACGATCAACAGGCTGCCGGCAATCCCCAGCCGGACGCAGTTGTAGCGACGGTCGGCGATGCCGAGATCCGCGGCGAGGATGTGTTGGCCGTGGTGGGAATGCTGCCACCCCAGTTGCAGGCACAGTCGCCGCAAATGCTGATCCCGATCGCGCTGGAGCAGTTGATTCTTCGCGAACTGGTGCTGGAAAAGGCCCAGGCCGACAACCTGTCGCAAGATCCCGAAGTGACCGAGATGGTGCGTCGCACCACCGAGGATGCCGAAAAGAACGCAATGGTGCAGGTCTGGCTTGATCGCGAAATGGCAAAGGCCGTCAGCGACGAAGCGGTCCAGCAAAGCTATGACGAAGCCGCGTCGCAAGGTCAGCAAGACCTGCCGCCGATCGAAGTCGTGCGCCCGCAGATCGAACAGCATCTGCGCCAGCAGGCGATGCAGGACATCCGTACGCAACTGCGCGAGGGAGCGGACATCGTGCTCTACGATCCAACCGGACGACCGATCGAGGATCAGGCTGCCTCGGAGCAGGGCAGTGGATCTTCCACCGATACCTCATCAGATGCCGGCGGTATGCCGACTGGAACGGAAACCCCGGAGGCAGCATCGACCCCTGATGAACCGGCTTCGGGAACAGACGAAGACGCGACTGACGCTTCCGGCGACACCTCATCGTCCAGCGGTTCTTCGGCCGACATGTCCGACAGTTCGGCGGATGGTGAGCAGCCGTCCAGCAACTGAGCCAGCTTTTGGCATAACCGTTCGTCAAGGGCGGACACAGGCGGCATATGCCGCGGTTTCAAGGCCTCTCGTGATTCGAGAGGCCTTTTCCTTTGGCGGATGCCTGTGCGTGGCAGGGGACGGACGGATCAGAGGATATTCACCCACCCAGGTGATCTTGATTACTCAGCTTGACAGCATGAGCCCTCAGTCGACCGCTTGAGGGCCCCACCAGTGACGAATAATGCCGATTAGCATGTGCGGGGACCCTAGGGCGCCCAAAGGTCATCCGGGCATCGGCGAAAGTGTCGTAAAGGCGGGGTCAGTGTCCGCAGCCAAACAGTTATCCCACCTTAATGGGTGGGGGACGGCGATCCTGACAAGTTAAACGCGGCGGTTCTTCCAAAACCAAACGCTTTCAAATTTTATGTAGGCGAATCAATCAGCGGATTGGCAGGCATCAATCAGCGTGGCCAGCGTCCGGCGAACCTCGTGCAGTCCAAAGGCGAACACGTTGCGGGTCTGGTGCGTTTCGGGGGCGGCCTTGTCCCCAGCAAGGCAAGCTTGCAGATGGGCCAGAATGCTGTCCATCCGGTCGATGCGCGGGTCCAGTCCGCCTTCACCATCGGCCAAGGCACGCAGAACCGCGCAGGCATCCTGCCGCAAGGTGTCGCTCTGGGCCTTTAGATCGTTGTCCGAAGCCGAAGGTGCCCGATCATCCTCGGTTGCCCGATCAAGGATGATGACAGAATTGTAAAGCATCCGCAGCGCCTCCAGCCTGCGGTTCATGCCGGCGCGATCTACCAGCTTGGCTGCCGACAGCGCCTCCTGCGCCTCTTGCACCGCCTTGTAGTATTCGGACACATGATCAGGCAGGGCGGGTTCCTGTCCGTCCTGTGTCGCGGCCTTCAATGCGTCTCCAAGCCGCGTGGCCGTGGCACGCAACGCGCGCCGGAAATGCCGGTCAAAGCGGGCTTCTGCCCGGTCAGGCCAAACAACCAGGGCCACCAGAACCCCAGTCGCGGCGCCCAAGGCGATCGCGACCCCACGGGCGGCCGAAGTTTCCAGCATTGCACTGTCAGGGGCCATCGCGATGCCCACGGCCGCCACTGCGCCATAGGTCCAATCGGGGCGCGCCCCAGCCACACCGCCGACGACCAGCATCGACAGGGCCAGCGCCACGGTGGTGCCCCACACGTCCGGCAGCAGCGCCAGACAGGCAAGACTGATCAAGCTGCCCGCGAAGGTGGCCTGAACCCGGGTAAAGGCCGCGCCCATTGTTCCACCTACCGAGGGCTGAATGATCAGGACGGCGCTCAGGATCGCAAGGAAGCTTTCGTTCAGATCCAGCCCGCGCATCAGAAGATAGGTCGCAGGGGCGGCCACGGCCGATTGCACGGCCCGTCTTGCCATGTCACGCCAGTTCATTCTGAGGTTTTGCAGCAAATGATCGAACAACCCGCCCTCACAGGTTGGCTGGGCGCGAAGGCCGAATGCTTTCGCGGGGCAAGGAAGGGGCTTATGCTGTGCAGCGGCCCCGGCCGGGGCCGCTGCACCTGCGGGACAGAAAATGGCTTACTTGTTGCCGTTCAGCGCGTCCTTGACTTTCCCGATCCCTTTCTGGACCTTGCCTTCAGCTTGGTCGGCCTGGCCACTGCGCTCGGTTTCCTTGTCCCCGATCGCCTTGCCGATGGTTTCCTTGGCCGAGCCGATCACGTCCTTGGCATGGCCTTTGGTGCGATCTTCATTCATGGGAATTCTCCTTCTCGGTTGTGTTCATGCCAACCTGTTCGAGACGGGATTGTTCCCCGGACACGGCTATGGACGTTCCTCGGGAAACGCGTCCCGGCTGGCGAAGTAGGCGGCCAAAGCCTCGATCTGCGGGTCCGTCAGCCCTTGGGCGGCCGAATGCATCAGCACCGCCCTTTCGCCCCCGCCCCGTTGTCCCGCACGCCACAGGATCAACTGCTGCTGCAGGTATTCCGGGCTTTGCCCGACAAGACGAGGGATCAACGGGTTGCTGTTTTCGGGTCCGTGGCAGGCCAGGCAGGCAGGGATGCGGCTGGTCCCCCCCCGCGCAAGCGCCTCGGCCGCAGCAGGCGGCGGCGGAAGGGGGGCGCGCCCGGGCCCGGGCAGCGTGGCCAGGCGCTGGGCCAGTTCCGCGTCCGAGGCGGGATCGACCTGACTGAGGGCGTGGGACATGATCCCGCTGGGCCGTTCCCCTGAACGATAGGCGGCAAGGGCCAGCGCAATGTATTCAGGACCCAGGATGTCCAGACGGGGCGCACGGGACGTGCCTTGGGGGCCGTGGCAGCCTGCGCAATAGCCTTGGGACTCCGCGGCGGTCAGCCGGTCATACCCCTCGTCGGTCAGGCCTCGCTGCACTGCGGACAAAAATGCCACCACGGACCAGACCTCGTCGCCCCGATGCGGGTCGGGCCAGGCGGGCATGCCCGACATCTTGACGCCCTGTTCGACGATCCAGTGCAGTTCTTCGGGGCGCCAGGGCGCGACGGCCCGCTCCACCTGCGGCGGACGGGGGACCATGGCGGCAATGGTCGCCGTCGCCACCTCGCCGGGGCTGGCGTGGCACATCCGGCAGGCGCTGTCGTAATGGCGTGCGCCCAGCTTGATCAGGGCAGCGTCCTCCAGATCATGGGGAACCTCGGACGGTGGCGGGGCGCGCAGTTCGACCGCATTGCGGAACGTGGTGTGCAGCACCCAACTGGTGATGGGCCAATGCCCCTTCTGCGCTGAAGTGTTGAACAGCCCCAGGAACACCACTGCCAGGCCGACTACGCCTGCCATTGCGCCCAAGGCAGCAATCGTGACGATGACGGTGCGCAGCCTGCTCATGCCTGCACCTCGCGCGCGGTCAGCGCCCGCGCCGCCAGCGCGACGCCGGCCAGCAGATAGACCGGCGTGCCGATGGCCAGCATCAGCATGCCGCCCGCTGCCTGCCCGCCCGGATCGGGCGCCGTGCCGCAGAAGCCCGCGTACAGATCGCGCGGCGCCAGCGTCAGAAGCGCCCCCAGCAGCGTCATGTGCATTGATGTCAGCAGCAGGCCGCCCGCGCCTGCCAGCGCCTGTCCGGCGTCGCCGGTTGCGGCCGCGCGCAGGCAGCCGGCCCAGACCAGCAGCCCCGCCAGCAGGAAGCTGGCCTGTTCCAGTGCGAAGCCCAAGGGCAGCCGATAGGCCAGCCCATGCGCGGCTGGCATGTGCCACGCCCAGACCAGCGCGAATTCGATCGCGGCAGCAATCAGCGGTGAAATGGCCAGCCAGCGGCCAAGTGCCGGCAAACCCAGCACCAGCAGGGGCGCCGCCAGCGCGACCAGCACCATGTGCCGCAGCATGTGCAGCGGAAAGCGCGGCGCAAGCTGATCCAGCGGCAACAGCCAGATCGCCGCCAGCAGAAGGATACCGCCAAGGGCCAAGATGTGGCGCATGGTCATAGGCAGGTCTCGATGAACAGGGCGGGCAGGGCCACATAGACGACCCCCACGAACGAGATGATCGACAGCAGCAAGGCCGCATGGCCCAGGAACCGATGGGGTCCCTCGACATGATCGTCATTATCGTGGGGCGCCCATTGGCGGTACGAATGCCAGCCCTGCCAGCCGATGACCAGCAAGGCCAGCAGCGTCAGCCCCAGGATCGACAGGCGCAGAAAGGTGATGCCCTCCTCGGTGCCGACCTTGGCGCACCAGACGGCGGCGCCAGCATAGCAGAACAGGAAGTGGAAGGCCCAGATTGTCGGCGACAGCGCGATGCGGAACAGGCTGCCGGTGGCGCCGCGGAACTCTTCCTCGTCCTGGCGGTGGCTGATGCCGGGCATCGGATCCTCCTTCACAGCAGCCTCGGTCCGAGGCCGATGACGGTGGCGGTGACCAGCACCGTCAGCACATGAAAGTGCCAGTAGAGCGAGACGTTCCACAGGTCGGCGTCATGGTCTGGATCGATCTTGCCGAAGATCGTCCCGGCCAGACAATAAAGCTGCATCAGGACGCCCACCAGGACATGCACGCCGGTCCAGATCACCAGCGCGCAAACCACCGCCGGATAGACGTGGCTGGAGGGCTCCAGGTGCAGAACCGACAGGACCAGCATTCCGCCCCCCGCCAGCGCCGCAAGCGGACCTGCGATCAGCGCCGCGCGCGCGAACGGGGTGCGGCCGGTGCGGTTCAGATACCGCGCCCCCAACGTCAGCGCCCAAGCCACGACCAGCGCCAGCGCCGACAGCCCCACCAGCCACGGATCGGCATGGGCCGCACCCTGGGGCGGGAAGTTCGCATCCGCCGTCCAGTAGAAAAAGAACCCGAAGACGACCGAGGCGAACGCGGTCGCGTCGCCCAGCATGGTGATCCACATGGCCCACCATCCCACCGATTGCGGCCCCGAGGCATAGGTCGGCAGGCTGAGGCCCAGCCCGGCGTCCTTCATATCTTTTTCGGGAACACGGGCGGTCGAAGTCCAGAGCCAGTAGAGGATGCACCCCACCCCCACCATCCCTGACAGGGCGCCCGCGACATAGTGATGGAAGGTCGGCAGGATAAAGCTGCCGCCGATGAACACGGCGGCCAGAAGCGTGATCCAAGCATCGCCCGTCACCCGCTGGACCTGCACCGGGCGGGCGTCAATGACGCTGGTCACCATGGTTTCCCGATAACCTTCGGGGGCATCGGGCAGGTAGTAGCGGCCTTGGGCCATGCGATCGACCAGCTGGGGCTGATCCCACAGCGGATAGCGCGAGGTGATAAAGGGGATGGATCGCACGCCCCAGGCATCGTCCGACAGCGTGTCGCTCCATTCCAGGGTGCCGGCATTCCAAGGATTGCGTTCGCGCAGACGCGGCTTGCCGGGGCGCAGCAGGTCATAGGTAAAGACCAGGAACCCCGCCGCAATGATGAAGGCGCCGACCGAGGATACCAGGTTCAGCGTGTTCCAGCCCAGATCCGGCTGATAGGTGAAGACCCGGCGCGGCATGCCCAGCAGCCCGGTCAGGTGCATCGGCAGGAAGGTCAGGTTGAACCCGCCGAAGATCAGCCAGAACGCCCATTTGCCAAGCCGCACGGACAGCACCCGCTTGGTGAAGAAGGGAAAGAAGTAATAGACCCCCGCCATCACCGGCAGGATCATCCCCCCGAACAAGGTGTAATGCAGATGCGCCACAATGAAATATGTATCATGCACCTGCCAGTCGAATGGTGCGATCGCCAGCATGATGCCGGTCAGCCCGCCCGCTGTGAAGATCGCCAGCCCGCCCGCGATCCACAGCATCGGCAGGCTTTTCTGTACATTACCGATCATCAGCGTGACCAGAAAGACGAACAGCTGGATGCCCGTCGGGATCACCACCGCCTCGGATGCGGCGGAAAAGAAGGCTAGCGAGATCATCGGCAGGCCGGTGGTGAACATGTGGTGCACCCAGAGGCCAAAGGACAGAAATCCCGTCCCCACCGCCGACAGCACGATCCAGGAATAGCCCACGATCGGCCGCTGCGCCATGGTCGGCACCACCATGGCCGCGATGGCGACCGAGGGCAGGAAGACGATATAGACCTCGGGGTGGCCGAAGATCCAGAACAGGTGCTGCCAGAAGATCGGGTCGCCCCCGCGCGACGGGTCGAAGAAGGGCCAGTCCAGCGCCCGTTCCAGTTCGAACAGCAGGTCGCCCGCAATCAGCGGCGGAAAGGCGAACAGGATCATCCCGCCCACCACCAGCACGTACCAGGCATAAAGCGGCATCGTGTTGATGCGCATGCCCGGCGGGCGGCACTTCAGGACGCCTACGATCAGCTCGACCGCCGCGGCGATCGAGGCGATCTCGATGAACGACAGGCCCAAAAGCCAGATGTCCGACCCAACGCCCGGGTCCATCGTCGCCAGCGGCGGATACATGAACCAGCCCGACTTGGGCGCGGCGTCGAACAGGACCGATCCCAGCACAAAGACCCCGCCGATCAGGAAAGACCAGTAGCCGAAAGCCGACAGGCGCGGAAAGGGCATGTCGCGCGCGCCCAAAAAGGCAGGCAGGATCAGGATCGCCATCGCCTCGAACAGCGGCACGGCGAAAAGGAACATCATTGCCGAGCCGTGCATCGTGAAGAACTGGTTGAAGCGGTCGGCGTCCAGGAACTGCATCCCCGGATAGGCCAGCTGCACGCGCATCAGCAGCGCCAGAACCCCCGCCGCCAGCATGAAGGCAAAGCAGGTCAGCGAATACCACTTGCCAACTTCGGAATTGTTCACCGACATCAGGTAGCGGATGCCCGTCTTTGTTTTCCAGACCTTGCGCAGCCGGTCTTCCTGCGCGTCGCGCAGATCCTGGGGAACCGGCTCGGCCAGCATCGCCTCGGTGGGAGGGTAGGGGCCCTGAGGCGCGCGGTCGATCATTCAAGGCTCTCCAGATAGGCGGCCAGGGCGGCAAGTTCTTCGGGTGAAAGCCAGTCATAAGCGGGCATGGCGACCTGGGGCTTGATCTCGCGCGTGTGGGCGATCCACGTCATCAGATCGTCACGCTCGACCTCCATGATCCCCGCGGCCAGAGACGCCCGCGAGGCTAGGTGCGTCAGGTCGGGGCCGACCGCGCCTGTGAACTCGGTGCCGCGAATGGTGTGACAGGCGCCGCATCCCTCGCGGCGGAAGATCGACTTGCCCTGCATCTGGTCCTGCGTGACCGGTTCGGCCGCGGGCGTTGCCTGACTGGCTAGCCATGTGTCGAACGCGCTGGGCGCCATCACAACCGCTTCAAACGCCATCAGCGCATGCGAGGCTCCGCAGAATTCAGCACATTGGCCGCGATAAAACCCCTCCAGGTCGGGATGCAGGGTCAGGACCGTCTGCCTGCCGGGGATCATGTCCATCTTGCCGCCAAGCGATGGGATCCACAGCGAATGAATATAGGTGCTGGCGGTCAGTTGCAGCTCGGTCCGGCTGCCGGCGGGAAAGCGGATTTCATTGGCCGAAGCGATAGGCGCCTCGGCGCCGGGTGGCCAGTATTCCACCCGCCACCACCATTCCTCGGCGTTGACGCGGATCACCAGACCGTCCCCCCGCGCCCGCTGTGACGGCATGATCGACAAGCCCCAGGCCAGCAGGGCCCCCACGACAACCGTCGGCAGGATCACCCCCGCCCCGATAATGATCCGGTTGCCGTGCCGGAGCGCAAAGTGCCTGCGATTGACTTGGGTAAAATAGTAGAACATCCCGTTCAGGGCGACCCACAGAACAACGGCGCCGCCCAGCATCACCATGAAGATCAGGAACAGCTGGCTTGCGTCCTGGCCACCAGGCATCAGGGCCGACTGGCGCCCCTCGCAAGCCCCCAGCATCAGTGGCAGCACCAGAAATGCCGGCGGTGCAGGACCGCGCGTGGCTTGCTTGCCGCAACGTGTCATGGAAGGCCCGGATTGTTTTCGAGAAACTTAAGCCGAGACCGTGGATGAAGTTCCCTCGAGATTGCATTTTGCGCGTTTGCAGGACCCACCACGGCGTTGTTGCAGAACTCGGCCTGTTGGAGGCTTCACGCGGCTGGCCTGGTAGGGCAAGCGTCTCGGCATGAGCAAAGCCCGAGGCTGCCCGCTACCGCACGACGAACTGGAAGTCTTACAACGAGGCCTTGAGGCGACGCGGATCACTGCTGATCTGGCTGGACAAGGACATGGTGTGGCTGGCGAACAGGGAGGGGCGACCTGGCCGCCCGCCGGTGTTTTCCGATGCGGCGATCCAGTTCTGATGGGGTGGACACCCCCGCCCGACGGCATCGCAATGTGCCATGGTGGTGATGTCGAAATCGCCACAGAGGAGAAGTGTCCATGGATGAGGTTGCCCTAGTCGGGGTCGATCTGGCCAAGAACGTTTTTCAGGTTCACGCATCAAATTCAGACGGGCGGGCCGTCACCAGAAAGCGGCTGCCGCGCACGCGTTTCCTGTCCTTCATGTCACAGATCAAGCCGTGCGTGGTCGCGATGGAGGCTTGCGCAACATCGCACTACTGGGCGCGGGAGTTGACTGCCCTGGGCCACGAGGTCCGCCTGATCCCACCAATCTATGTGAAGCCTTTTGTGAAGCGCCAGAGTGAGGCGGGCAAGAAAACGATCCAGTGAATCGTTTTCTCGCCGAACGATGCCAACGACGCTGAGGCGATTGTCGAAGCGGCGCTGCGGCCAGCAATGCGCACGGTGCCAGTCAAATCGCCTGAGCAGCAGGCCCTTGCCATGCTGTTCCGGACACGCGAACTGCTGCTGACGCAAAAGACCCAGCTGGTGAACGCGCTTCGCGCCCATCTGGCAGAGCACGGGGTCATCGTGGCGGGAGGTCGTCGATCGATCGATCCGCTCATCCGCGTTTTTGACGATATGACGAACCCGCTTCCTCATGTGGTTCGCAAGGTCGGGGCCACTTATCTGGACCGGATCGCCCAGACCGCTGGCGAAATCGAAAATCTGGAGCGCCAGATCGACGAGCAGGCCAAGGAGCATGAGATGGCACAGCGCCTGCGCACCATTCCTGGGGTCGGGCCGGTCACGGCTATGGCCGTTGAGGCTTTCGCTCCGGCCATGGAGAGTTTTGCGCGTGGCAGGGATTTCTCAGCCGGGCTCGGGCTTGTTCCTCGGCAGCACTCCAGTGGAGGTAAGCAGCGTTTGGGGCGAACTTCAAAGATGGGGCAGCGCGACATCCGTAGGTTGCTGATCAGCGGTGCGATGTCGATCATCCACTGGAGGGGTCGGAAGGGTGGAAAGCCCGGGTCATGGCTGGCGCGGATGCTTACTTGTAAATCGCGGATGCTGACGGCCATCGCCCTAGCCAACAAGCTCGCCAGGATCATCTGGGCCATCATGACACGGAAGGACGTTTACAGGGATCCTGCGGGGGCGGTCTGCTGACCGCGTCTTGTCAGGAGCGTCGGTGACGCAAGTAGAGCACTGATCTCGTATGGGCAAAA
>QKYL01000130.1 GCA_003255745.1 Paracoccus saliphilus | reverse complement strand
AATCAGCCTCCGGCAGACCCGGCGCGGTTCAGCAGGGAGGCGAGTCCATGACGGAAGTTGTGCGGCAGCATTGGCAGTCCCAGGCTGCGGCTGATCTTCTTGAACCATTCCCGGAACAGCTTCTCGCTCAGTGCCGATGAACTCGTGACCGCCGGGAAGAGGTAGTCACTGGTCGCGGCGTACCTGTAGAGCGGCCGCACATGGCGGACATACCATAGGACAGTGTCCAGGCCGTTCCGGCGGTCCTGCCTCAGCGCGGCTTCAATGCGCTTCCTGTTCTTAACGTTGTTTCCGCTCAGCAGCATCCGGGCGAACGGCGTGGCCTTTGTCGGCATCAGGAAGTTTGCCTCCGGGCCCTGAAGACGAAGCGTCATCACGTTCTGGATCCGCAGCGGCACGCCGCACACTTCCACCGCGCAGAAGACCGCGAAAGCCCCAAACTGACGGATCCGCTCCGCTTCTCGCGGCGACAGCTCCCTGTTCTCAGCATCTGCCCGGTCAAGCAAAGACTGCGCCAGCCGTCGCGCCTGGATGTGCAGCGTCATCATCCTGCCCTGAAGCGCACGGTCGTTCATGAGCCCTTCACAGAACTTGCGAACCTTGAGCGACATACCCTGATCAGCCCTTTTGCCCTGCTGGAGCACGGTAGTTGTCCTCTCAAGAGTCTGAAAGACAGACATGTCGAGGCCATTATGGGCGGCCACCGTCTTGACGCCGCGGAAGTATGCGCTGATCGTCCTGTCCTTGACCTTTTTCTTTCCCTTCGCCTCGATCCAGTGCCGCAAGACGCCAATTGCGATGTCTGGTACGATCAGGGCGGCGAGAGATTCGGTCGTACTTTGACGAGGGTCGATGGTCAGCGCTGCTTCGCAGTAGCGCCGCAGAGACACGCTCTTTTTGTCTCGGTCGCCCTTCGAGGTGCCGCCCACCATCGCATCAGCAACCGGATCGAAATGTCCGCCGCAGGAGACGTCCAGCCATGCCTGGATCTGCGCCTGCAGAGCCAACGGCAGCGGGCGGATCGCATGCCTGCGCGGCCAGGGCGTCAGGCAGTATTCCTCCTCCGGCAGGAGAGCGGCGATGTCGGGGACGCTGCGCATCATGTTGAGGTTGTGCAGCGCGCTCTTGATGCTCTTGCGGTCATTGCCGTCCAGACCATCACCGATCTTCGCCAGATGATGTTTCGCAAGATCCTTTGGCGCAACTCGGTGCATGATGGCGCGCTTCGAAAGGCCAACGATCGGGATCACACGCGGACCGCTGAAGAGCGCGCCCTCCTTGTGGTGACAGTAGATGCGGATGACGTCGAGAAGTTGCCGCCACGCCCAGGCGACATCGTCCGGTGCATCGATCGCCGCCTGAACCGGGGTGGGGGCGGTCTGCCGAAGGTAGCCCTTGATCACTGCCATGACCTTGCGGCGCCATGCCCTGTATGCGGCTTCCGACTTGTGCAGCGTCGGGTCGAACCCGTGCAGCGGAAACTGCGTATCGAACGCAGCCAAGTCCGCCTTGCGTGCAGACAGCGGCACATTCTCCCACAGTCTCTCGACACGCGCCAATGCGCGGCAGTCATCAATGCCGCGGTTCTTCTCCGCCCATGTCGCAACATCGGCAAGCGTTGCGACACGGCCGGGGACGAAGTTCATCATCAGTTTTCTCCTATGCTTGGATGACAGATTGGCCAGTCTGTGAAAGTGCGAAGGGCCGAAATGACAGGCACCCCATGTTTTTCCCGATCCGAAAGGTTTGGGGTGTCTGTCATTTTTTCCGCGCCCGTTTGCGCTTGGGCGGGGCCGGAATCAGGGCATCCAGATCGACGCAAAGCTCATGATTTCCGGTGAAGTGGTTCCAGCCATCCGCCGCATCCGGGGGAGCATGCGGCGCAGGCGCGGCATGATGTGGCGCGCAAACGCCAGGGACATGGTAGAGCGCGTCGGCCACATCATCGGCAACAAAAACCATGTCGTGCGGCGTCAGCATGATGTGCCTGGGGAAGTCCGAAGGGGTTCCTCGGCCATTGACGTGATTGGAGATGGTCCGGGTCGAAACGCCCCGCTGTTGCGCAAGCTCCGCGGCGGTCAGGAAGATGGGCCGTCCCGCCCAGAAAGATCTTGCAGAAGCTGCGGACAGGCCCAGAGCGTCAAAGAGCGTTTGGACATCGACCGCGTCCCCTCCAAACAGCGCGCCGGTGCGCGCGCAGAGAACCCGCGCCCTGGCCGTACGCAAACCCATGGCCGCTGCCATGTCTTCGAGCGGCACTGACTCTGCTTGCGGGTGATCTGACATCGCCAACTCCTTTGCGGGGGAGCTGGGTCGAAATCATGAGAAGCAAAACGACAGGTTTGACTTGGCGCAGGAGTGCGTGGTCTGGCCCGCCGCGGCCATGGCCGACACCTTGAAGCTGATCCTCAGATGCCGCACCTCGAAGAAGCGCAGTCGGGACGAGCCCTCCATGGCAGGCTTAATCCTCGGCAGGAAGCGGTGCGGCAACCCACCCTGGGTGTCCGCGAGGACGACGAGCCGCATTTCGCTTGAACTCGTCGCTGCGTGTCGCTTCCATATCCAGTCTCCTTCTTGGGGAGCATTGCTCTCAGAAGACCGGAACGAAACCGGGGCAGGTCCAGAAGTGCCTTCATGTCGAGGCAGCGGTTGGTTTTAGCTAACCGGGGCGGATCTAACGAAGACCGGCCATGAGGCGGCTCTCAATCAATCCGGCGGAGTTGGTGGTTATGCTCAGTCCGACTTAAGCATGTCGATTTCAATCGACGGGACTGATTTCGTAGGCACGCCAGCAATATTCACCTCCGTAGCACCTGTCGCCGAAATTTTCGACGCGCCCATAGAGAAACCACCTGTTATTCGGGTCTATTGGGACGAGTGCGACCCCTATTTGACCAATGTCGACCGACGAATTTGCCTGGAAGACTTCGTAGGCAGGGGCGAAGTTGACGTAGAAGAATGCATAGTTCTCGCCAAGAGTGAGCGGATGGATAAGGAACATCCTGCTGACAGGTTCGCGGAAATCGGCTTCTGGACCGGTCCACCCGGTGAACTCGATCTCCCGTCCACGTTCGGCAAAATCCTGGCACCATTCGTTCACAGCGGATGCCGGCACACGCGCACAAATCCGATTGAGTTGAGCAGAAAAGGTCTCTTCCGTATCGACCATGTTCTTGAACGATACTGGGCGTTCGCGCCCAAGGCGCAGCGCGCCACTCTCGCGGAGAAGGTCCGCCACCTCTTCCGACGTCGCCCGGGCTATGGGATCTATGAAAGCTGGTTCCGCGAAGCGGTCATCGAGCCCATTGAGCTGCCCATGCAGCTGTTGATAAGGATGAGCTGCCGCGCCGCACTCCAATAACGCACGCGCAGCTGCATCATTGCCTGCGCGCAGGGCTGTTGCAAGTACGGCCTCGTCCCACTCTATCCGCTCGTCCACATCCCGCCCGCCTTGATTCGAGTATCTTCGAAACGTCCCTCTCGCCGGCAGGATCAGGTCAGGGGAAACGCCGGTTTCTATGGCGCCGCAAAGGAAAACCTTCAGCTGATCATCGCAGGATTGGTCACGACTTCCTTCGAACCTTGCCACGGCGGCTTCAAGAAGACGTGCTTCGACCTCCCCTTCGGCCGTAACGGTGCAAGTTGCTCGTCCCTGCTCGGCGCCGGTCGCCGCGGTCGCGGTCCGCTCAAGGAAATGCTGAAGAACGGAGGCATTGCCGCCAATCCAAGGAGCCGAGAGCACCGTCTCGAACGCGTCCGCCGGCGGAGCCGACATCCAGTAGAGATGCAGCATGCCATAGTCTATCGGCGAAGCGGCCATGTCTGAAGCAAGCGTCGTGCGGACGTCTTTTCCAAGATCGGCGAGCAGCAGCGCCGCGATGGACGTGACGGCCTGCGGCCGATCGCGCAGCGAAACGGGGATGTTCTCTCGCAATGCCGTCACGAGGATCTCCTCGGTCGCGAGGGCTGCGCCGCCGCTCGATCCGACGTCGAGAACCATGCCGAGAAGCGTGCCATGCTCGCTGAACAAACCGCCCCCAGACATCCCGTCGATGACGATCGAGGATTGAAAGGCGATCATGGAGGGGTCAGTCATGTCGGAAAGCAATGGATCAGGACGGCGGTTTCCGAACCAGGGTCGTTGACCGGGGTTTCCGATCGCGTAAACGCCGCCGACCAGCACGTCCCGGAAGGCCGTCGGCATCAGAATGTCGTTCTTCTCCTTGAACTCGGCGACGACTTCTTCTGGCGTCGGAACCCGCAGGAACGCGAGGTCGAGGCCAGAATCGGCATAAATCACGTCCGCCGGATACTTGCGGCCGAGATCTTCAAAGAACTCGACATAGATGCCACTGCCCTCGACATACTCAAGGGTATGGGCGGCCGTGGCGATGATGCTGGACATGCCAGTCTGGTGCAAAATAATCCCCGCCCCAGCCACCTCGACGAAAGCGTCCGGGCCGTCCTGAATTGTGATCATCGCCACCATCCGCTCGTCGCCAACGACCGGGCCAGGCGCCAGACCAAGACAGGCCAAGGCAGCCGACAAGGTTGCTCTGAAAGATCGGAGGGGACGGCAAGGCTCATATGTCATTTTCAATGCCTCCTGTCTGATCTGCAGCGTCTGCCAGGCACGGCGTCGTATGGCGTTTCCGCTCTCGTCGGACGTGGACGCTGCGCCAGGTGATCTCCGCGCCGACGATCAGCGAGATGAGCGCGGCGAGGAACTTCACGGTGGTGTTGCCCGCGAGCGCGTCGAACCATGTCGGCATGAGGGAATGCTCGGCACGGCCTATCGCGACTGTCAGGTCGTTGACCGCACCGGAGAACTGTGCGCCGAGGTGGTCGATCTGAAGCACGATCCCGCGCACCGACAGATCGGCCGGATCGATGGTGACAATCTCTCCCGGGTCGAACTCGCGCAGGATGTCAGGCCTCTCGATGAAGCGAACCCTTCCGGCGAGAAGCCCGCTGTCACGCTCGATCCGCCCCTCAGCGATGTCGGTGTCCCAGAATGCAAGGGAGGTCACGACGATGCGTGTCGCAAGGGGAATGTCGGTCGGCGGAATGTCGAATTGGATGACAAGAGGTTGGTCCGCATCGGTCGAGACGGACAGATCCGCCCCGGCCGCGATCGTGGTCGAGCAGCTGTCGGTCTCCGCGCATGTCGGGGCGTCCGCTGAAATGCGAGCGCCCGCTGCGGTAAGTAGCTCGAAGTCGAAGGATGCCTCTGACAGGCGCAGCACGACGCGTCCTTCGCGTGGCGAGAGCTCGGCCACCACTGCCGTCCCGGCCGGAACTTCGAAGCCGGGAATGCTGGTGAAGCGCCGCTGCTGATCAGGACTGTCCTCGATGAAGACCGCGATGTCCTGATCGCGCAGGACCGTGCCGCCGGGAAAGCGCAGTTCTCCCGAGAAGCTCAGGCCCAGGTTGGAGGCGCTCAAATCGGCGAGGATGAAGGGCTCCTCCGGCGTAAGGGAGACGAACCGCGTCTCGGCGAACCCCGAAATCTGTGATGTCGGGATTCGCAGCCCGAGGACGACAAGCACGAGGGCGAGACTGACAGCGACCGCCATCGGCCAAAGCACGGGACTCAGCCTCGCGAGCTTCATCGTGACCGGGCGACCGGGGGCGCAAGAGTGAGCCGGAGGACGTCTCTCTGGCCGCTGCGCGTGACCGCGAGGAATACCAACTCCGCCGCGCCACTCTCCCACTGTGGCAACTGAAGGCGGTGGGCGCGCATCGCTGGCAGAAACCTGCCGCCGATGCGGTGCTCGCTCAGCAGTTTCCGATCTCCAACCCGCAAGTCGACATGGAGGCTCTGTAGCTCGACGTCGGCCATCAGATAGACTTGCGCCTGCCTGTCGCCGCCCTGACCGTCCAGCAAGAATACGACCGGAGCCACAACGATGCCGGCTTTCTGATCTTCGCATCCGGGTACGCAAACCATGGCACCAAGGTCGCGGGGCGGCAGCCTATCCGCGAGCGGTCGAAAGACATCGAGGCTCCAGAGGAAGCGACCGTCAGGTGACAGGGACCGGGTGTCCATCTGGTAGTAGACCTGCTCCCGAAGAGACATGACCCGAAGCTCCGGTTCAGTCCCGGCGATCTCGGCAAGATCGCCGCCCCCAACCACAAGATCGATCGCCTCAGTAGCTCCAAGGGCTTCCGGCGGACGGTCGAGATGATACCCGACAACCCGCAAATTGATACGGTTGGCCACCCTGTTCCGGTATAGCCCCTCGCAGCGGTCTCCCCTCGGCCCGTAGGTGAGTGGGGTTGCTCCATCGCCTTCTGCGGACAGACTGCAATCCTGTGCGATTAACGGGGCCGCGGCGAGCCAAAGGGCAAGTGTTGCGGCTGGCAGTGCAAGGAGGCCGGACGCGCGAAACATCATGATCTCCGTTCTCCGTCGACTTCACCTTGTCTCCGGTTCGGGCGTAATGTGTTCTTCAGGATTAGAACCAGTTGGGCCGCGAAAGCGCTCGGTGTCAAGCTTTTGGGCGACTTCCCCCGAGTGTCCCGATGTTCATTGTGTTTCGGCATGCAATCTTGACCCCATAGACGGGGGTATCGGCGCCCGATTTTGACCCCCCTGATGTTTTGTCAGACCGTTCGCTGGAGGGTCAGCGAGCGGAGGGGGAGATGAAGCGGGTGGATACGATCGCGCGGGTCCGGCGTGCCTTTTATGTTCATGGCTGGTCGGTGAAGAAGATCGTTCGGGAGCTGCATGTGTCGCGGAATACGGTGCGGAAGATCCTGCGGTCGGACGAGACGGATTTCAATTATGAACGCAGCCGACAGCCGTTGCCCCGGATCGGGCCGTGGCAGGGGCAGCTCGAGCAATTTCTATCCTCGAATGCGTCGAAGGCTTCTCGCGAGCGGCTGACGCTGATCCGCATCTTCGAGGAATTGCAGGCCCTCGGATATGAGGGCGGATACGATGCCGTGCGCCGGTTTGCGCGAACCTGGTCAAAGACCCGCGGGGCGGTGACGTCCGAGGCCTATGTGCCGCTCTATTATGCTCCCGGCGAGGCCTACCAGTTCGACTGGAGCCATGAGGTCGTGCTGATCTCGGGCGTGACGGTCACGGTGAAGGTCGCCCATCTCCGGCTGTGCCACAGCCAGACCTCATTCAGCCGGGCGTGACGCACCAGGACGCTGTGTTCGCGCCGCTGTCGCATTGGCAGGACGCCTCTCGCCCTCAACAGGCCCCACCTGTTGCCAGCCTTCGACAAGGCGGCCGCGGCAACAAAACAGGCGGGCGTGCCTGATGCCAGAGGTTCGGCCAAGAACATGAGCGGCACGATCCCCGTGATCGGTGGCATCCTGCTGTCGGCGCTTCGCGGGGTCCAGCTCGAGCAGTTCGACGTCGACAACCAATGTACCGTCATGCGGGCCGGCATGCCGGTCCAGCGCATCTTCACGCGCAACGGCGGATGGAACGCAGAAGCCCCGCTCGAAAAGCACCCCGTGGCCGAAAAGGCCAAGCAGGCGCCACTCCAGATGATCCGCATCGATCAGGGCGACTTCATGAGCCACAACGAGGCGCCTGCGACCGGCGCCCGCCTGGGGCCTTTGGTATAGGCCTGAAGCTTTTGCCCGTCAGGGGCACGGCTCCCCGTCAACTACGATGTTCTCCAGCGCAGCGGCGGCCATGCAGGCCGCCGCTGCGCCTCTTGCATGCAGGCGATGCACGCCGGGGCCAGCCCCAGGGCTGGCCTTGCCTGCTGCGGAGCAAAGGCACGGTGAGGGCTTCCTGATCGGCGATTGCCGGTCGGTCCGCTCATGGCGCCACGCAGCGGACATCATGCGAGACATGACCTGTCTTTCTGTCTTTCAGGCTCGCCCGAGCAAGGAAGGCCCGAGGCCGCAGCTGCGGCGCGAATGAGGCTTGGCCGAAGCATCGCTGAGGATGCTCAACCACCGCAAGGAGCATCGCAGACACCACCGATATACGTGTCCATCGCCAAGCATGTTTTACTTGAACTCAGACAGCAGAATATACTTGAACTCAGACACTCGAATATACTTGAATGCAGACAGTTGCGTCTACGGGACTTCGGACAAAAGGGGCGAGATCATGGTGTCGAGAAATGGGCTGCTCGCCGATGCTTTGGAAGATCTGCATGAGCTGCAGGATCAAGGGCATCTTGTCTTCAAGGCAGGCGAGCTGCCAGCACCGCGGATGCAGCTTCTGAAGAAGCAGGGCTACGTCCAGCCGATCATGAAAGGCTGGTACCACCTGTCGGATCCGGCCTCACGGCCGGGCGACACAACACCCTGGGCCATGGCCTACTGGTCCTTCATTCGGCGCTACTGCGATGAGCGGTTCGGTGAGGACTGGGTTCTGAGCCCGGAGGCGTCACTGATGCTTCATGCCGAGAACCGCATCTGCCCGCGGCAGATCCTCGTCCATGCGCCGGGCGGCGGAAACAACACGCTCTCGCTTCCTGACGGAAGGTCGCTCTTCGACCTCAAGACGAGCCTTCCGGATGCTGACCGCATCACGGTCACATCTGACGGGCTGCGGGTCCATACGCCTGAGGCAACCCTGGTTGCGATGTCGCCGAACTGCTTTGACAGCAACGCCGGCGAGGTCGCGGCGCTTCTCGGTCGATATCGCTCGGTCGACAATCTGCTCAGCGTCATCGTCGCAGGGTCCCACAAGACCGCAGGAAATCGCCTGTCGGGCGCCTTTCGGCATGTGGGCATGGAGCGGCAGGCCAAGCGCCTCAGCGACGGCATGCGCCGCTTCGGGCTTGAGGTAAGGAAGGATGAGCCGTTCTCCATGTCGAACTTCGGCGTCAGGCCGGGTGCAGCACCCATCTCCAACCGTCTGCGTGCCTACTGGGAAGCGACGCGCGCGGCGGTGGTCGAGATCATGCCGGAGCCGAAGGGGAAGCGCGACGTCGAGGAGGTCCTCCACCAGGTCGACGACGTCTATCGCGAGGATGCCTGGCATTCCCTCTCGATCGAGGGGTACCGGGTCACGCGGGAGCTCATCGACAAGATCCGGTCCGGAGCGTGGTCGCCGGATGGCAATCGGGACGATCAGCGCAGCCTCGACGCGCTGGCCGCGAAGGGCTACTGGGACGCCTTCCAGGCCGTCAGGGGCGTTCTGGAGGAGGCTCTGCAGGCTGGCCTACCCATCGACCTGCGCGACGAGCAGAGCGACTGGTACCAGCGGCTCTTCGGGCCTGCGGTGACGGCCGGCATCGTGAGGCCGGAACAGATCATCGGCTTTCGAAACCATCCTGTCTTCATCCGTACGGCCCAGCATGTTCCCCCGCGCGCGGAGGCGCTTGGGGACGCCATGGAGACGTATTTCGATCTCCTCGAGGATGAGGAGCATCCTGGCGTTCAAGCCGTTCTGGGCCACTGGCTGCTGGGCTACATCCACCCCTATCCGGACGGCAATGGCCGACTGGCCCGCTTCACCATGAACAGCCTCCTGGTGTCAGGCGGGTATGACTGGGTCGTCATCAGGCTGGAGGAGCGCGCGCGGTACATGGCTGCCCTGGACGCGGCCAGCGTGCATCAAGACATCCGGCCCTTCGCCGAGCTCATCGCCGGTCACTTGCGCTGAACGGGATCATTCCCTCGCGCCCATCGGCCAGCTCCACATGGACAGCGGGAAGAATGTACACGTCCTTCATCCAGCGCCGATAGAGGAGGCCCGTGCCGACCAGATAGCCGACCCGATCGTGAGGGAACTTGTCCCGTACCTGGGGAGTGGACCAGGTGGTGTCATAGACGCGCACAGTCCCCTCGGGGAGGTCAGGCATCCAGCTGAAGCGCACGATCTCCAGCCCGCTCGACATGAGCGTCTCCTCGCAGGACCGGCAAAGGGTCGCTGTCATGTAGATCCGAACGCGATCCATCAGGATCTGGACGACAGCCTCGCTCTCCGGAACCCTCGACAAAGGCGTCGGAATGGCGGCATAGGCATGGTGAATAGCCCCGAGTTTCTTAGACGCCTTCGCGTCTCATCATCTGCCGCCGTTCGAAGTCGGCAGGCGACAGCATCCCATTCCTCGCATGCTTGCGCTTCGGATTGTAGAACATCTCGATGTAATCGAACACGTCCTGTCTTGCGTCTTTGCATGTCCGGTAGGTCCTGCGCCTGATTCTTTCGCGTTTGAGCAGATTGAAGAAGCTCTCGGCGACTGCGTTGTCATGACAGCTGCCGCAGCGGCTCATCGAATGCTCAAGATTGTGAGCACGCAGGAATGCGGCCCAATCCATGCTGGTGAATTGACTGCCCTGATCCGAATGGATCAGCACCTTGTTCTTCGGCTTTCGTCGCCAGACGGCCATCATCAGGGCCTGCAGAACGACATCTGTCGTCTGACGGCTCTGCATGGACCAGCCGACCACGCGCCGGGAGTAAAGATCGATGACCACCGCGAGGTAGGCGAACCCTTCTTGCGTCCGGATATAGGTAATATCGGTCACCCAGACCTTGTCCGGGGCCTCGACGTCGAACTTCCGGTCGAGAGTATTATCGACCACGACCGATGGCTTGCCACCATAACTGCCGGGGCGGCGCCTGTAGCCGATCTGCGCCTTGATACCTGCAAGCTAAGCCAATCTGGCTACCCGGTTCGGACAGATGCTCTCGCCCTGTTCAACCAGATCGTCATGCAGCTTGCGATAGCCATAGACCTTGCCACTCTCCGCCCAAGCCTTCTGCAGCAGCTCGGTCTGGCGCCTGTCTTCCTGCGCCCGTGCGCTCAGCGGTGCCTTCAGCCATGCATAGAACCCGCTCAGCTGGACGCGCAGGCAACGACACATCGTCCGCACCGAAAACTGACCCCGATGCTCGGCCACGAACGCCGTCGCCATTGGGCTCGAACCAATGGCGCTCCAATGGCTCCACTCACTTTGCATCCCGAGCAAAATACGCGGTGGTGGGTTCAACCGGTCAGCGCAACATCTTTGGTTTGAGATGTTCTGAAAGGACCCACGATGGCACGAACTGGTCGCCCTGGCCTGTCGCATGCACAGAAGGCTGAACTCTGGCAGCGTTGGAAGGCTGGTGAGACGCTGAGTGATATTGGCCGGGCCTTGGTCAAACATGCGGCCTCGGTGTTTGGTGTTGTCGCGGCAAAGGGAGGTCTTGCCCCGGCGCCCCGATCACGCAAGCCGGGATCGCTCAGCTTGGCGGAGCGAGAGGAGATATCGCGTGGTCTTGCTGAAGGCCGCGCCCTCAGCAAGATCGGCCGTGATCTGGGGCGGGCAGCTTCTACGATAAGCCGTGAAGTTGCGCGCAACGGTGGACGCCGTGTGTATCGCGCTGCCCGGGCTGAAGAACGGGCGTTGGATTGCGCGCTTCGCCCCAAGCCCTGCCGGCTGGCATTCAACCCCGCCTTGTGCAAACTGGTCGCCGGAAAGCTGTCCGGCCAATGGTCACCGCAACAGATCGCCGGGTGGCTGAAGGCGCGAGGTCATCCTGGAGACCCCTCCATGACCATCTCGCACGAGACGATCTATAAAAGCCTGTTCATTCAGGCGCGAGGCGTCCTCAAGAAAGAGCTGCTCGCCCATCTGCGCAGTCGCAGGATCATGCGTCGGGGCCGAACCGCGACAACGGCAGGTCAGACCCGGGGGCAGATCGTCGACGCCGTTTCGATCCGGGACAGGCCGGCAGAAGTCGAGGATCGCGCCATTCCCGGCCACTGGGAAGGCGACTTGTTGAGCGGCTCCAGAAACAGCCGTATCGCCACGCTGGTCGAACGCAGCTCGCGCTTTGTCATGCTGGTCAAAGTCGGGGGCAAGGACAGCGACAGTGTCGTCAGCGCCCTGATCTTCCGGGTGCAGCACCTACCGCAGGGCGTCATGGCTTCGTTGACCTGGGACCGGGGGATGGAACTGGCTTATCATCGCAAATTCACCGTCGCGACAGATGTCAGCGTCTACTTCTGTGATCCCAAGAGCCCGTGGCAGCGCGGCAGCAACGAAAATACTAATGGGTTGCTTCGCCAATACTTCCCGAATGGGACGGACCTATCCGTTTACACGCAGCATGATCTTGACCAGGTCGCTTTACGGCTCAACACAAGGCCACGGAAAACGCTTGGCTTCGAAACGCCGGCTGCTACGTTCGAAAGAGCCGTTGCGCTGACCGGTTGAACCCACCGTGACTTTTTTTAAGATGTCACGCTCCTCCGACACCCGGACCAGTTCACGCTTCAGCCGTCGAATCTCTGCATCCTTCTCCGTGTCACCCGACACTGCCTTCGCGAACTTGCGCTTCCACGAATAGAGCGAATGCGTGCTGACGCCAAGCCGAGCCGAAACCTCCTTGGCCGGATAGCCCCGCTCCGTGATCTGCGCTACCGCATCGCGCTTGAACTCGTCCGTGAAATTACCTGTGCCCATCATGGCCTCCTTGCCTCAAAGTTAGCAAAGAAAGCGTCCAGGAAACATGGGGCTATTCAAAGCCGCACGACCTGCCACTCGACGAAATCCTGCTGGGCGACGCGCCAAGTGAGCACGAGCTCATGCGCAGTGCCGGCCGCGCCCGCGGACTGCTTCCCATCAACAAGGACACCCTGCGCCTGGTGGTGTACTACGACAACTGACGCTCCGGCCTCTTCCGCGTCACAGGTCCTCGTAGGTGATCCCGAACGCATTCGCCAGCATCCTGATCTCGCGATCGCAGTCGCGGTCTGCAACTCGGCGCGGTTGCGCCGCTCCCCGGAGGGCGTCAGGCGCCCGATCACCGAAGATCATGATCGCGAACTCGTCGCCGTACTGGTGGGAGGTGTAGAAGAGCCCATCAGCATCCGGAGTGCCTGCGTGGATTGCCTCGGCCCAGGCGCGGGTCGCACCATACGTGCCGGTCGGTCCTGCGAGCAGAGCATTGCGGTTGATGCCGAGCTGGCGCTGCCCTCTGCCGGTCAGGTCGACGAGGCGCAGATCCCTGGTCGTGTCGAGAGAACTGTGTACGGAAGCGCGCCACTTGTGGGGCCGCTCGACCACCGTGTTCGCTCGTCCGGTTGCCTGATCGAACATCTCCTGGTCCGGACAGCGCAGGATCGTCTCGCTGATGGCGCACTCGAAGCTCTGTGCAGCATAGATCGTCGGAATGATCGCCCCATCGGGTCGCCTGATCGGAGAAAAGCGCGCGTTCCCCAAGGCAGTCCCATTGAACTCGACCGACCCGAAGCGGCCGTCATGGATGCGGTGCAGGGGCGTTCCAGCCGGCAGCTGGCGGAAAGAAGCGCGTGCGGCATCGAAGCCCACAGGCCCGGGGATCGTGAGATCGAAGCTCGTCATCCGTTCAGCGGCTCGGCGACTTCGGCTGCGAAGGAACTCAGAATCGCCTCGGGGTGTTCAGCCAGCCTGTCGCAGGGCCGCGCACCCTGGAGGTTGCGGTTGGGACGGGTCAGCCAATGGAGAAGCGCCATCTTCCCGCCCCAGTCGTCCGAACGCATCTGAAGGAGCTTGATCAGCACCGGATGAACGCGGCGTTCCGGAATGTCGAATTGGAAAAGCGGGTATGATGCTCTCCCTGACCGGTCAAACCGCAGGATCGCGTCCCTGGCCTCCAGGCGCCTCAGCGACGCTGAAGGGTTGGCGGTCGACAAGCCCAGGATCGTGCATGCCTGTGCCTGATCGACCATCGGCACCGAATTAAGCACATCCGTCTGCAGCTTGACCCTTGTGAGGGCACGCGCCACAGCCTCGTCCTGACCGGAGGCCGCCCGCTGCTCCAGCATGTCACGGTAGGCACCGATGATCCCCTCGAACTCGCCAGCCAGCCCGCGCATCAGGAGTTCCCGAACCGCATCCTTGAGGGCCACAAGGGTCTCGCCATGCAGATCCTTGCCGCTTGGATGCGGACCAACCTGATGGAGTTTCACCTTGAGATCCCTGAAGAGGGTTTCGAAGTCCACATCCTTCACGTCAAGCTTCAGATCGACACGAACCTCGGTCGCGCCCGAGGTTGACACCGAGCTCTTTGGCGACTGGAAGATGACCTTGGAGCCCTTCTGCCGCTGACGGCTGCTTCCTGAAGTCTGCATGAAACCCAACGGGCGGTGCACGGCGAACTCCTATTATCCCTATCCGTTGTATGCTTATAGCAAATATAGCGCACCGACGCAAGACCTGCGGCTTGATGCACTCGTTGCCCTTGGCTGCCAAAGCAAAACAGCCGCCACCACATCCTCATGGCTTGCCGGGCCATCTCGAGGCCGCCGGCTGAACAGGCACTGGTTGGCACCCACTGCCGGGAAGCCACTAGGAAAGGCCGCTCGTCGGCGTCTTCCGGTGCAATCGCGCCCCGTCGCTGCGGGACATTCCCATGCAACTGAAGCGCGCAGATGCATGGGAATGTCCCGCAGCGGCGGGGTGGGTCAAACCTCGGCCGGGCAAGCCGGCGGGAGCCGATGTCAAGCGGGCGGCCCATGCCCGGCGCGCTCCTATGGATCGACGGCGCCCATCAGGATCCGCCGAAGTCACGACATTCGGCCAAAACGGCCGGCCAACCCCCACACCGCTCTCGCCACGCCGGTGGCGACCCAAAGACCAACCAGGAAGGAAAGACAGACATCATGAGCCACATCACCCTTGCCGAGTTCGCCCGAGCCAACCCCTACTAGGCAAGATGGGCGGAGGAGCTGGCGTCCCGGACGCTGCGGGACGAGGCAAAGCTCGTCGCATTTCACGAACCCGCGTTCCTCGCTGGACCCTTCGGCGGATGCTATGGCCTCGTGACGATCACGGACGCGCGGAAGTCTCCGCGACTGCGCGGCAATCCTCTTCTGACCGAGACCCAAGCCTACAACGATGCCGCCCGCCACAGGGCGAACTCCGCCTATCACCTGAGGGACCTCGCCAAGGAGGCAGGGATCAAGACCGTCCATCAGTACCTGATGGGGCGAACGAGCAAGGAGACCTGCGCGCCCGTTCCCCTGGATGAGGCGGAAGGCAGTGACTTCTTCATGACCAAGGACACGCTGGAGGATTCGACGACACGCACCCGCCCCCATGTCGAGACCAGCACGAACAGCTCCTTCGAGATCGACTGCCTGGACTTCGCACGCATGGTGATCCACGGCCTCGAAAATCTCGACAAGGCGGATCTCCTCGCCCGGCTTCAGGACTACGAGGCGAGGACAATCCGCGACATCTCCCGAGCCCGCGACGAGCTTCGGGCTCAAGCCACGCTGGAAAAGCCGTTCCGCCTGAGGCTGCACGGCAATGACGATGCCAACTGGGGTCTCGCCTTCCAGACGCTGGAGGATGCCCGCGCCTTCTCGAACGAACTGGAGGCTGAGGCCACGTACAGCTTCGTGACCAACCGCATGGTCTTCACGAACTGAGGAAACCACACCGGCAGGCGCCCTCAGGAAGGATATCCGCCGGGGTCTTCGGCCCCGCAGGGCGCCTCATCCGATCAAGATCTGGCCATCTCATCTCGTAGAGGGTCGTCCCACACCGCCAAGGCCGTTCGACGTGATCCGCCCAGGCAGGATCCATGATCGCGCGGCGCCTTGATGAGCAGGTGTCGCCGGCGCACGTCGCCGGTTCCGTCGGACGACGGAAGCGGCTACACTGCAGGCTCAGATTGCGAGGCGTCATGCACGTTGAAGACGACAAGCGTAAGGACCCGTCGACCGAAGCCGTCAAAGATGGCGACGAGCGGCCGTTCGTCGATGGCCTTTTCCAGGAACTGCGCAACATCATTGCGACGAGGTCTGGAGACATCCCGGCTGCGCAGACGATCAAGATAGACGAACTGATAAGAGAACTTCAGGCGTCCTACTTGGGCAAGTCGCTCGACGAGAGCGAGGCAGCTCCCACAGAACAGTGGTTCATTGAAAACCTGTTCTTGCGGGATTTGGGGGCGTCTGAAGACCACGTTCGCGCCCTCGCCTCGGCGCGGATCATGCGCGCCGTTGAGCGAAGCCTGCCTGCCGCACCTGCACGCATTTTGTGGACCGCGGCCCTGTCACGGACCGACTACGGCGCCCTCTCCACCTTCATCACCAGCCTCCCGCCCTCTGGAGCCGATCCTGATCCCGACCCCCTGGCGGCGTCGGATGCGCGTGTCCCCCAGCACCAGAAAATGCTCCTCGACAGGGCAGGCGAATGCCTGACGGCACAGGCGCTTCAGGATCTTCTGAATGTCCCCCGAGCCTTGATCGAGGTGCGTCGCAAGAGCGGCAGAATCCTGGCCCTGCCCAAGGCTTCGGACTGGGCCTACCCGGCGCTGCAGTTCGTTGACGGGAAGCTCGACCCGCTGATGGAGGACGTGCTGGTGGCGTGCCGCGAGCATGGACCCTGGGTGACGCTCGACATCCTGCTGGCCCCCGACACGGCGCTCGATGGACGGCGGCTTCTCGACGCAGTCAAGGAGGGCGACCACGCGGCCGTCGCCAGGTATGTCGCACAGATGGAAGGCGACGGCTTCGCATGACGGCCACGCGCGGGCCAAGCGGGGCAGCGGATCCACCGCCGGCAGATCTGCATGATCATGCCCTTCCCATCAGGTCGGTCGGTGCCGGCGCGGACCTCTTCCGGGTCCATCGGACGACCTTCAGCCCGTGCTTCTATGGCCCGGGCGAGGGCAATCCCCCGACCTATCGCTTCGACTCTGCCAGCTCCGCATTCGGCGTTCTCTATGTCGCGCCAAGACCTGACGCGGCCATCATCGAGACACTGCTGAGGAATCCCGCCCGCATGACCGTCAGTGCGGCTGAAGTCGCAGTCCGGTCCCTGTCGATCCTGCAGGCGCCGCGCGAGTTGCGGCTCGTGGACGCGACGGGCCCGAACCTGTCGCGGCTCGGGACGACGGCTGCGCTTTCCACGGGTCCCTATGACCCCTGCGGCCTCTGGTCCGATGCGCTCTTCAGCCATCCCGACCAGCCGGACGGCATCGCCTACGCCTCTCGCCACAACCCGGATGAGCTCTGCTTCGCCCTCTTCGAGCGGTCCGACCTCCTTGTGGAGGAACATGCGCGCCATGCCTTGAAGGACCAGCTCCAACTCATCGGCCGCGTCCTTGACCGGCATGACAAGTCTCTGTTCGGCAAGCTGTGACCGGCGGCCCGACGCGGAGGCAAGCTCACCATCTCGGCGGCAAAGCTTCGCGCCAGGCCTCGGCGCCCGATACAAGTCCTGCATGACAGGGGGCGACGCCACACCGGGCCGATCTGGCCGGGCAGCGCGTCAACCCCAGCTGAGCAGCGCGACGACGGCAACCAACGCTGCAACGAAGGAGATCACGATGTACTGGAGCTGTCCGAAGATCGTTGCTTTGGCCAGCCCGCTTGCCTGGTAGAGCAGGTCAGGCCATGTGTAGCTGACGAAGTCGCCTTGCGTCAGGAGCGCCTGCAGACGCCCTTCCGCATCAACCACCGGCAGACGGCGAAACCGCTCGTTCGACATGATGCGCAGCCAATCGATCACGTTGTCCGTCTCCTTGGCCACCCGGAGCTCGCGCGTCATGATCTCGGAAAGAAGCACCTTCGTCGGATCACCATTCTGCGCGACCAGCTTGAACATGATGTCGCGCTCAGTGACGATCCCTTCGACGCGGTTCGCCTCGTCGGTGATGACAATGCAGCCGTAGTTGCGCTCCTTCATGCGTGCCACGGCTTCGGCAACCGACCGGTCGCCCCGGCTGGTCAGCGGGCTGAACTTGGTGGAAAACTCTGGACGATCCACGATCCGGGACCCTTTTCTCGCCTGTCCGGCAATCATGTTCACCCTCCCCTTGCGCCTCAAGTCGCTGCGAGACCTTGAAGGCATCGTCACCGCGAGAGGGTCTCCGATCAAGAGTCTTGACCGCGACCAATTGCCCGCTGACACCTCAGCCACCATATGTTGTGTTGGCGAGGTCGTGATCAACAGTGGTTCCAGGGCTGCCGTGACGCTCTTCAAGTCGGGGCTGCCGCGCAGCTTGGCCGAGGTCGCCCGACCGCGGGTCGTGTCACGCTCCAGATGACGGAGAACCGTCGGACAGAGGCTGTTTGCCTTCGTGTGGCGCGCGCCCAGATGATACGCGGAACGTCCGCTCTTCAGGTTGCGCGCCGCATTCACGCCGGCGTTGATCTCGTGGCCGCAGGCGCGGCACCCTGAGGGGTGTCGATGAGGAAGCGCCACGCACCTGCCCTACATCTCGCACGTCGCCACACGGACGCGGCCGTCGGACCCTCCGCAAAGCACGTCGCTACGTCCGAAAATCGGCGTTGCACCCCTGTGATGCTGCGGAGAAGATGTGCCAAGCAAGATGGAGTGTCGGTCATGATCCCCCTGCCCAAGGACTACGAACGGATCGAGGGATTCCTGAAGGACCGTAGTCTGACAGGGAGTGAGGCGTCGAACTTGCTCTATGCGGCACGCACCAGGCTGGGGCCACCCTGGCATTGGCGGGAGTGGAAGGCGGCCCGCAGTCAGATCATCGGAAGCTGCTGCGCAGAGTGCGGCACCCAGGAGGGCATCATGACGCTGCAGCACACCTTCCGCCTGCCGAGTCTGGGTGACCTGGTGCAAAAGGCAAAGCTCGAATCGGACTACCATGACGAGCTCGTCCGGCAGAAGGAGCAGATCGAGGCAGGCGCGGAACTTTCGCCGCGACCCTGCTGCCCGATTTGCGCCGGCACAAGCATCTACTTCCGCAAGAACACCAAGACCTGGATGTGCATCTCGAAAAAGCACGGCCGCGCCTGCGGACATGTCTTCGACACACCGGGAGAGGTCATGGCCGCCACACCCGAGGAGAAGCGTGCAGTCTCTCAGCGCAAGAATGCGGCGTGGCGGGCGCTCAAGGGACAGAGGCGGGATGAGTGGATCCGCGAGGGGATCTTGCGCTGGTGCGAAGACATGCGCCGCTACCTGTCGCTTCAAGACACCGAGACGCTTTGCAAGCGCTGCGCCTTCCTTGCGGACAAGACCCGCATGAAAGCGTGCCTCAGCTGCAGCCTTGCCTTCGACGCCACGGCGACGGTCTGCCCGAGATGCGCGACGGAGAGGTCCAAAGCTGCCTCCACCGCGGATCCGGACAACTCTCCCGATGCACCGCAGGACGATGTCGGCCGCGTAGGACAGGCGTGAAGAAAACCCCACCGGTCCAGCCCATGCGATAAATGTTGATGATTTCACGCCCCACCACTAAGCTGGTGGGGCATTTCCTATTGAGAGTGAGGGTTTGCGTCGATGCCGGAGCCGTCCGTAGAAGCACAACCCTCGACGAAATCGTCGAGAGATGAAAAGCAGCGATTGCCCTCAACCATTGGGGGTTTTTCCGTGAACTTCTGCCGCAACCCGCATTGTCGCCTGTTCGGGGTCTATCCAAACCCACTTGATGGGTGAGGCAAAGTCCCAGGCGAACCGGATCGAGGCTTGGTGTCCGGGTCTTGCGAAGACAGGGCGTTTACCGGTCCAGCCTGCAAAACCGCAAACACCGTCAAATCGAACCGCGCGTTGGTGGAAGAATACGCCAGGGTCCGGTCGCTGAATGGGCGAACGAACCAGAAACATTGCCGAACTGAGGGCTGCGAGCATGAAGGCGTGTCGCTTTCGCTAAGCCCTTCCTCCTATGCTGCGTTCGGTAAGACGGCAAAAGGGGACAAGCGGTTTCAGTGCAAGTCCTGCAAGAAGACATTCTCCGTGGGGAGTCCTACCCTTCGGCACAAGCAGACACACGAAACGGCGGGCATCCTGAAATCCTTGGTCAACAAGATGGCGCTCAGTCGCATTTGCGAGATCCATGATGTCAGCCTGAAACAGGTCCACGGGAAGATCGACTTCCTCTTCCAGCAGGTGCTCGCCTTCACACATGTCCGCGAGGCGAAAATGGCAGATTGCTTTGCGGGGCGGCGGCCATACTTCGCGACAGATGTCCAAACGATCCTGGTCAACTGGCCGGTAAAGAACCGCAGAGGCACAATCCCACTGTTGCACATGGCGACGGTTCACAAGTTTTCCCAGTTCGTCGTTGCCTCGACTGTCGACTACGATCCGTCGATCTCTCCCGAGCAGATAGAGGAGAAAATGGCCGCCTGCGGGGACTTCGACCGGAACCGGTCTATGCGCCGCCACGCCCGCCTGTGGGCGGCGACGGGATACCAGAATTCCCTCCTACGCCTTCAGGGCAAACTGTTCTCCAAGGAGGATATCGCAACGGCAGGCCAGTTGCAGTTACCGGGTTCGGGCTGCCGGGTGCGGGGAGATGCCTTCATCTACGCGCACATGATGCTTGTAAAGAAACTGATCGGAAACCAGTTCCGGACCGCCAACTATTGCATCGACGACGAGGCCGGTCTGTCGGTGGCGATCTGCGCTCTCAATGTCCGAGATATCAAGGCCGGAAGGGTGAATGTCGCCGAGGTCAGCTTCAAGAAAGGAATGACCAATGATGACCGGATGGCGTTTGCGGCAGAGGGGCGTCGGATCCTCGACTTTGTCCTGTCTTCCGAAGCCGAGAACATCGCAGCGATAAAATCCGACTTTCCTTGGCTCTCCGACTTCCAGGCTGCAACACTCGTTCTGCTCTGGAAGAACCTGAAAGACCTTAGCCCTGAGGATCGAGCAAAGAAGCTTGCGAATGAAGGCATCCCGTGGCCCTTCCACACGAAGGCCGAACCCTTGAAGACGATCCGGCTCAAAACCGATCTGGATGATATGGGTTGGGATGGGCTGGCGCACTTCCACGCAAACGCCTCAATCCACCCGGTCGATGCCTATTTCAACTTCGCCCGCCGCCGCGTGGCAGGCTTCGAACGAGGTATTCCTACGGCTTCGAATGAGAAGCGCATCTGGCACGCCTATTCCTACTACAATCCCGAGATGGTCCCGAAGATGGCTGCCATTCTGCGGTTCTACTACAACTACATGTTGGCCCTTCCGGAAAACGACCATCAGACTCCTGCGATGCGGTTGGGTCTGGCGAAGGGAAAGATCTATGCACGCGACCTGATCTCCTACTCTTGAAGGCAGGTGGCATCACCGATTTTCCACGCCAATCCTTGCAAAATCAGAGCATTTTCCCGCTCTGGATGTTTCCGAGACAAACCTTTTGACATCATATACCAACAAGACACCAAGCCCGAGGACAGGCATGAACATCGAAAAAACGCTCTTCGCCGCCGCAGACAAAATGCGCGGGGCGATGGACTCTGGCGAATACAAGCATCTTGCTCTTGGCCTTCTGTTCCTGCGCTATGTTTCTGTGGCCTTCCACCGGATGCACGAGAAGCTCGCGGCTGACCCGCTTTCTGACCCGGAAGATCGGGACGAATATCTGGCCGAGAACGTCTTCTGGGTGCCCGAAAACGCCCGCTGGCCGAACATCGCCAAGAACTCGAAGAACCCCGACATCGGCGTGATGATCGACGACGCCATGCGTGCGATCGAGGCGGAAAACCCGTCGCTCAAAGGCGCGCTGCCCAAGGTCTTCGGCAAGGAATCCCTCGACAAGGCGATGCTGTCGGGCCTGATCGAACTGTTCACCAATGGCATCAAGCTTGACGGGACCGCGCAGGATTTCGACCTGATCGGCCGGATCTACGAATATTGCATCGGCGAGTTCGCCAGCAGCGAGGGCAAGCGCGGGGGCGAGTTCTACACGCCGAAATCCGTGGTCGATACGCTGATCGAGATGCTGGAACCGACCAAGGGCCGCGTCTATGACCCGTGCTGTGGCACCGGCGGATTTTTCGTCCAGTCGGAGAAGTTCATCGACGCCCACCAGGGGCAAAGGAACGACATTGCCGTCTATGGGCAGGAGCGGAACCACACCACCTTCGGCCTTGCGCGCATGAACCTTGCCATCCGCGGGATCTTTGCCGATATCCGCTGGAACTCCGAAGGCACCCTTCTGAAAGACGCGTTCCCCGATGAACGCTTCGATTACATACTGGCGAACCCGCCTTTCAACATCTCGGACTGGTCCGGCGACCTGCTGCGCGAGGATGCGCGGTGGAAGTTCGGCGCGCCCCCGGTGGGTAATGCGAACTTCGCCTGGTTGCAGCACATCCATACCCATCTGACGGCAAAGGGCATCGCGGGCGTAGTGCTTGCCAATGGCTCGATGTCCTCGATGCAGGGCGGCGAAGGCGAGATCCGGCGCGCGATGGTTCAGGGCGACGCAGTCGACTGCATGGTCGCACTGCCCGGCCAGCTGTTCTATGGCACGCAGATTCCGGCCTGCCTGTGGATCCTTGCCAAGGACAAGTCCAACGGGATTGCCAAGGACGCCACGCTGCGTGACCGTCGGGGCGAGGTGCTGTTCATCGACGCCCGCAAGATGGGCGCTCTGGTTCCGGGCAGCCGCAAGCAGAAGGAGCTGTCGCCCGACGAAGTCGCCCGCATTGCCCGCGCCTACCACGCATGGCGCGGAGAGCCGGACGCGGGGGAATATGCCGACGAGCCGGGCTTCTCCAAAGCCGCGACCTTGGCTGACATCGAGAAGCACAACTATGTCCTGACGCCCGGTCGATATGTCGGCGCGGGCGCGGCGGATGAGGATGACGAACCCTTCGAGGAGAAGTTCGACCGCCTGATGGGCACGCTTCGCGCCCAGTTTGCCGAATGGCGGCGGCTGGAGGCGGAGATCGAGGCGCGGTTGGGGGCGTTGGGATAATGCGATTTGATGATCTTGCACAAATCAACCCGCCTACCCGTCTCGAAAAAGGAACCTCAGCCCGTTTTGTAGAAATGTCGTCCTTGCCCAACTACGGTCGGGATATAACCACGTTCGACACCAAACCTTACACGGGTTCAGGGTCTCGGTTCGTGAATGGTGATACACTGATTGCCCGCATCACCCCATGCTTTGAAAACGGCAAGGGCGCTATGGTTTCTGGTTTGCCAGACAAGAATCCGGCTTTTGGCTCAACGGAGTTTATCGTCGCTCGACCAAAAGTGGAGAGTGATGCGCGTTTTGTTTATTATCTTACGAGGACGGAAGATTTCCGGTCGGTTGCGATTTCCAGAATGGAAGGGACTTCTGGTCGGCAGCGCGTTGCTTGGCAACAGATCGCCTCGATTGAAATACCAGACATCAGTTCTGGGGAGCGGGAAGAAGTCGGCGCGATCCTTGGGGCGCTGGATGACAAGATTGAGTTGAACCGCAAGACGGCAGCTACGCTGGAAGAGATGGCGCGGGCGCTCTATCGGTCGTGGTTCGTTGATTTCGACCCCGTCCACGCCAAAGCCGAAGGCCGCGCCCCCGCGCATATGGACGCAGCGACGGCTGCCCTGTTTCCTGAGAGCTTCGGTGAGGATGGGCTACCAGTGGGGTGGACAAATGGGCGATTGATGGATGTTGTCGTTTTCAATCCTCGGGAAACAATAACGAAGGGAAAGCTGGTTCCTTATCTCGACATGAAGGCACTCCCAACAAGTGGCCTTACAACAGAACTGCCGATCCTGCGTGAGTTCGCGTCTGGAACGAAGTTTCGGGACCGGGATACCCTCCTTGCACGCATTTCACCCTGTCTCGAAAACGGAAAAACAGGCATCGCGTCTGGCCTTGGTCCGGGTGTTGTCGGTTGGGGATCGACTGAGTTTATTGTGATGCGCGCAAAAGACGGAGTCCCATTCAGTTTGCCTTACTGCGTAGCGCGAGACGCAGCATTTCGAGAAGAAGCCATTGCTACAATGACTGGATCGTCTGGTCGTCAGAGGGCTGACGAAAAGCGAATAGCGGAAATGCCGTTTGCGCTTCCTGCCGATGATATTTGGCAAGCCTTTTCAGAAATCACGATCCCGATGATGGAAGCCGTAGAGTCAAAGGGACGGGAGAGCCAAACCCTCACCACCCTGCGGGACACGCTTCTGCCTCGCCTGATGTCGGGCGAGCTACGCGTCGGCGCGGCAAAAGAACTGATCGAGGAGGTCGCGTGATGCCGCCTTCTTCCCCCGTATTCAGCGCAAGCCAACCGTTTCATTGACGAGCATCCGATGACATTTCTGAGTGAAGCAGACCTTGAAGACTTCCTGATGGAAGAGTTGGCCGATCTTGGCTGCACGCTCATGCATGGTGCCGAAACCGCGCCCGACATTTCCCAACCGCTCCGCGCCTCATACCACGACGCCATTCTGGAACCGGTGCTGCTGGACAGCCTGTGCCGGATCAACCCCGGTCTGCCCGAGCGCGCCTTGGTGGAGGCGTCGAAGAAGGTTCTGGATGTCGTCTTTGCGGGCGACATCATCCAGGAAAACCGCCGCATCCATCGCCTGCTGGTGGATGGCATCAAGACCACCTTCATGGACGGCCATGAAGAGCGGAATGCGGTCGTGAAGCTGGTGGACTGGTCGGACAAGGCCAATGACTGGCGGGCGGTCGATCAATACGACATCGTCGGGAAAACTCCGCGCATCCCGGATGTGGTGATCCTGCTAAACGGTCTGCCGCTGGTGGTGATCGAGCTGAAAGGCACCGAAGGCAAGGACATCGGCGCGGCCTTCAACCAGATCGAGACCTACAAGGCCGACATTCCCGACCTGTTCCGGACCACGCTGCTGAATGTGATCAGCGACGGGCACGTCGCGCGCTATGGCTCGCTTTCGGCCAATCTGGACCGCTACATGGCGTGGCGCACGGTCGATGGGGAAAACCTCATCCCGAATGGCTCTGACCTCGCCCTGGAAACGCTGGCGCGCGGCCTTCTCAGCCGCGAGACGCTGCTCGATCTGCTCCGCTGGTTCGTTGTCTTCGAAGACGAGGGGCGCGGGCCGATCAAGAAGGTTGCAGGCTACCATCAGGTCTTTGCCGTCAGGAAAGCCGTAGAGGCCATCGGGGCGGCCCGTGGGCGCGACGGCAAAGCCGGGGTGATCTGGCACACGCAAGGCTCCGGAAAGTCGCTGCTGATGACCTTCCTTGCGGGCCGGGTCATGCATCACCCCGATCTGGAAAACCCGACGCTCCTGGTCCTGACGGATAGGAACGACCTGGACAACTGATCAGCCCCACCTGAGTGGTCCAGGTTG
>QKYL01000129.1 GCA_003255745.1 Paracoccus saliphilus | reverse complement strand
GCGACGAGTTGTTGAATGGTGAGATATTCTATTCTCTCGCCGAGGCTCGCGTCGTGATCGCAGAGTGGCGCGTCAACTATAACACAGTCCGGCCGCACGCGTCTCTGGGCTACTGATCACCCGCGCCGGAGGACATCCACTGGCCGTCAAAGCCAGGTCGATCATCTCCCCCGTCGACCCCTGTCTTGGCACCCAGACCCATCATGCACTAAGACTGAAACCGGACCATTCGATAGGGGCAGGCCAGAGGCGGTCGGTGCGGCGATAGGCACATCCCCTTGTCCGCTGAAGCTGGACGAGTCCTGCGTTTCGGTCGGCTGCTCATCACGTTGCTTACGTGCCACATTTGCAATCCCGTGACCTGAGGCAGTTGGGGTTCAATCACGACGCCGTCACGAACACGCGCAGGCGGAAAGGTGGGAACCGGGCGGAAGCCCCGGCTCCCTTGGCTGCAAGGTGGATCAGCCGTTGCTGTCGGAACCGCCGGCCTCGCCGTCACCGTCCGCACCATCGCTATCGGCGCCATCAGCGTCGGCCGCCTCCGGCCCCCCGGCATCGGCGCCATCAGCATCTGCGTCGCCAGTGCCTGCTTCGGTGCCTGTGTCTGCCTCTTCCCCGCCCTCGGTGCTGCCGGCGCTGGTGCCGTTGGTCGCGGCACCTGTCTGGCTGCCGTCAGTGACGCCGTCATCGGCGGCTTCGTCCGACACCCCGCTGTCCGTGGTCGAAAGCTCTGCGGTGGTCCCACTTACCGTATCGCCAGCAGAAGCGCCCTTGGCAGGTGCGCGTGTTTCCACGCCATCGACCGAGATCAGGCGCCCGTTGGCGGTGCTGTAAACCAGCTCGATCGGCATACTGTCACGCTGCGCCGTAACCGTCAGGATCGGCCCCTCGCGGCTAATGAACACATCGGAATATCCTTGGGCAATCAGCGAATCCGCGATTATCTGGTTGTTTTCCATGCTTTCCAGGCGGGGATAGTCGCTTTCCGCGACAAAGCTGGCCCCTGATTGTTCTTCCAGCGCCTGGTCGGGGACAACCACCGTATTGCCCTGCGGCGTGTCGATGGAGGTGGTCTGTGCAACAGCGGAGGTCGCCAGCAGGGCGGCGGTGGCAGCCAGCCTGCCGCCGATCAGAAGGGACTTGAACGAGGACGTGAACATGTCAGTTCTCCATGATTCGATTGGTTGCCCAACGCTTGTCAAAGCCGTCTAGGTTCCCGACGTCCCGCTGCCCAAGCGGAGTACCGCCTCACCTCATCGTGTTCCGCTTTGCCATAGGAGAGGGCCCACGCGCTGAAACTCGCCGGCTAAAAGGTCGGCGATCTTCCGATATGGGCAGGTCGCTGCCGTTCTTTGGGCGGATGCAGATCGGCGCGGGCCTTCCCCTGCCGTTCTGACTAGCCAGTCCCGACGCGCCGACAGGCGCAGCCATGACGGAAAAGGAGAAATTGCATGATCCGGCATATCGCAGTCGTTCTGAGCCTCGGCCTGGCCGCACCCGCAGCCGCCCAGGTTGCCGAAGCCCCCGCCGACACCGGGGCGAATTACGAGGCGGCCCGCAACCAGTTGGGCATCCTGAAGTATTGCAACCAGGAAGGCTTTACCGGACCCGAAGCCGTGGCCACGCAGACCCGCCTGATCGGCATGATCGAGGCCGGGGATGAGCAGGCCGGTGCCATGGCCGAGCAAAAGGGCACCGAAGGCACAGTGGCCGTGGGCGACGCCGAAATTTCGCTGGCACAGGCCGCCGAAAGCCGGGAAAGCAGCGTCGAAGCCACCTGCCAAGAAATCGAGGCTGCCGTCAATGAGGTGGCTCCGGGCCTTCCGGCCGGCTGAGCCTGCGCCTTTCCTGACATCGACGCAGGCCGGTCACGCCGGCCTGCGTCCGGCTGAGGGACCCGTCAATCCCGATCCGGTTGAGAGGCACCCTCTGTCACCAACTCTGCCGTGGCCGCGCGTGCCGATGCCCCGTCCTCGGCGTCCGCGCCGGCCTCGACCACTTCCCGCGCATCCTCCTGGTCGTCGTCCTCAAGCGCCGGAGGTTCGTCGCCGGCCAGGAAGTTGCCGAACTTTTCCCATCCCGGCACATGTTCGGCCAATACGCGCATCACGACCAACACCGGCACGGCGATCACCATGCCCAGGACGGACCATAGCCAAGCCCAAAGCGCAACCGCCAGGAAGACGACAACGGTGTTCATCTGCAGCCGGCGAGATACGAAATAAGGAGTGATGATCTGCCCCTCCAACGAGGTGAGGGTCAGATAGGTCAGCGCGACCATCGCGGGCCAGAAGACCCCCGGCATCACGATCAGCGCCACCAGACCCGAAATCACCACCCCAAGGATCGCCCCCAGATAAGGGATGAAGTTCAGGACAAAAGCGCCGATCCCGAACAGCAGCGCCCCCGGAAGACCCCAAGCCCACATGGCCAAACCGACCGTCAGGCCCAGTCCCGCATTGATGATGGTGATCGCACCCAGGTAGTTGCCAAGGGAATCCTCGATCCCCCGCAGGGCCAGATAGGCGCCGCGCTTGTCGCGCATCCGGTCAAAACTCTGCACGATCTTGAGGTAGAGAAGATCCCCCGACGCGATCATGAAGAACAGCAGGATCAGCGTGAACAGCACCTGTCCCAGCAGAAGCGGCGTCATCTTCAGGACGGTGCCCAAGGTCGTCTCGCTCTCCTGCTCGACCTTGATGGTGGTCTGGCCGCCCTCGTCTGCCGCAACCTCCTGCGCCTCCTCGATGCGGCGGGCGGCATCGCGCAGGCCCGTCAGGCTGTCACGCACGCTGTCGAACTTCTGTTCCAGCTGCTGGCTGATGAAGGGCATGTTGTTCATTGCCCGGCTCAGCGGGCCGCTGGCGGCATAGGCGATCACGCCCACGGTCAGCAGGATGGACAAGGTGATCCCCAAGGCCGTCAACGCATCCGGAACACCGCGGCGTTCGGCAAAGCGGCGCAGCGGGGTGAAGACAAAGAACAGCAGCACCGCCATGGTGACCGGCATCAGGAAATCCCGACCGGCGGCGATGGCGGAAAAGGCGAGAATCATGAAAATGCCGATGATCGCCCAATTGGCAAGCCGCGGCACGGTGCTTTCGCCGTCAGGGGCGAAACGCGGAAAACGATGTCCCTCGGGACTTGGCATAGTTACCCCCTGATACACGCCACGCACCCAAGGCAGCAGGGGCGATTGGTGCCGCCAAACGCGGCCGGCGGGCCGGTTGTTCCGGCCCGCGGCGTCAGGGGTTCAAGATCGGGGCCGGATCCTCAGATCGGATGGTCGCCCGTGGCGTCAATGACCCGCGTGGGCAGACCCATCTTGCCCAGCAGCTCAAGGAAGGGTCGCGCGGGAAGATCCTCCACGTTGGCCATCTTCTTCGCATCCCAAGGGCCGCGCGCGATCAGGATGGCGGCCGCCACCGGGGGGACGCCCGCAGTATAGCTGATGCCCTGGCTGCCGACTTCCTCGAACGCCTCCTTGTGGTCGGCAACGTTGTAGATGAAGACCTCGCCCGGCTTGCCGTCGCGTGTACCCTTTACCAGATCACCGATGCAGGTCTTGCCTTCGTAATCGGGCGCCAGGCTGGCCGGGTCGGGCAGCACGGCCTTGACCACCTTCAGCGGCACGACCTCGGACCCGTTGTCCAGCCGGACCGGCTGTTCCGACAGAAGTCCCAGCTTTTGCAGGACGGTGAAGACGTTGATGTAATGCTCGCCGAAGCCCATCCAGAACCGCACATCCGCCTGCGGATAACGGGCCGACAGGCTGTGAACCTCGTCATGGCCGGACAGATAGGCCGTGCGCTTGCCGACCACCGGCAGGTCCCATTCGCGACCCACCTCGAACATGCGGTTTTCCTGCCAGACGCCTTTCTGCCAGGAATAGACCGTGCCGGTGAATTCGCGAAAGTTGATCTCGGGGTCGAAATTCGTGGCGAACCAGCGGCCGTGGCTGCCGGCGTTGATGTCGACGATGTCGATGCTGTCGACCTTGTCGAAGTACTCGTCCTCGGCCAGGCGCGCATAAGCATTCACCACGCCCGGATCGAAGCCCGCGCCCAGGACGGCGGTGATGCCGGCCTTTGCGACATCCTCGCGGCGCTTCCATTCATAGTTGCCGTACCAGGGCGGAGTCTCGCAGACCTTGGACGGGTCCTCGTGGATGGCCGTGTCGATATAGGCGGCGCCCGCGCGGATGCAGCCCTCCAGCACGGTCATGTTGACGAAGGCGGTCCCCACGTTGATGACGATCTTGGCGTCGATCTCGCGGATCAGGGCCTCGACCGCGCTCGCGTCCATTGCGTCCAGCGCATGGCTGGTAAAGGGCATCTGGTGGCCCTTGTCGCGCAGGCCTTCGATGATCGCATCCGCCTTGGACTGCGTCCGGTTCGCGATATGCAGGTCGCCGAACTCGGCCGACCATTGCGCGACCTTGTGGGCCACGACCTGCGCCACGCCACCGGCACCGATGATGAGCACGTTCTTCTTCGCCAATTCTGTCTCCTTGTCGCAGGGTGGCAGAGGATGGGTCGCCTTTACGACAGGCTGCCTTTGAAATCGTCATAGGTAAAGCTGCGCGCGGTCCGGATCGTCCCGTCCTCGTCGCGGATGGCAATGGCGGGCATGGCCACGCCGTTGAACCAGTTCTTCTTCACCATCGTATAACCCGCGGCGTCCTGGATGCTGACCCGGTCGCCGATCTTCAGGGGCTGGGCCAGGCGCGCCTCGCCGAAGATGTCGCCCGCCAGGCAGGTCTTGCCGGCGATCTGATACACATGGTCGCCGTTCTGCGGCAGCTTCGCCGTCTCGCGATAGATCAGCAGGTCCAGCATATGCGCCTCGGTGCTGCTGTCGACGATGGCCACGTCCTTGCCGTTGTTGATGATGTCGAGGACCGACACCTCCAGCGTCGTGGTTCGGGTGATGCTGGCCTCGCCCGGCTCCAGGAAGGCCTGGACGCCGAAACGGTCCTGAAACGCCTTCAGCCGGTCGGCCAGGCGCTCCAGCGGATAGCCTTCGCCGGTGAAGTGGATGCCGCCGCCCAGGGACACCCAGTCCAGCCGCTTCAGGAGGAAGCCAAATTCATCCTCGATCCGCGTCAGCTGGCGATCGAACAGGTCGAAGTCGTCGTTTTCGCAGTTGTAATGGATCATCACGCCGCTGATGCGGTCCAGCGCGCTTTCCAGCCGTTCCGGATCGGCCTCGCCAAGTCGCGAAAAGGGCCGCGCCGGATCGGCAAGGTCGAAGCCGCTGGTCGAAAAGCGCGGGTTCAGGCGCAGGCCGGTCGCGATCCCCGTGGCGCGGTCGGCATAGCGGTCCAGCTGCGACAGGCTGTTGAAGATGATCTTGTCGGCATAGGTGACGGCCTCGTCGATCTCATGATCGGCCCAGGCCACGGAATAGGCATGGGTTTCCTTGCCGAACTCCTCGCGCCCCAGCCGCAGCTCGAAGAGCGAGGACGATGTCGTGCCGTCCATGTACTCGCGCATCAGGTCAAAGACCGACCAGGTGGCAAAGCATTTCAGCGCCAGCAACGCCTTGGCGCCCGACGCCTCGCGCAGCCAAGTCACCTTTTCCATGTTGGCGCGCAGGCGGGCCATGTCGATCAGGTAATGGGGCGTCTGCAGCGGGGTCATGGCAAGCCTTCGATCTGGATCGCGTAACAGGGCACGGTCACGGAGCCGCCGATATAGCCATGCGCCTTGCTTTTCGCAAGGAAACATGACGTTGCAATGACGCGTCGGGCAGTCCAGGCCGCCGGCGGGTCAATCCTGCCGCGACATGCCGCCGGACGCGAACCGGCGCAGCTCGCGCTTGACCAGCTCCAGCTCGGCGCGCAGGGCGGCAAGCTCGGCCGCAAGATCCTCGGCCAGGGGTTCTCCCGCCATCAGGGGCAGCCGCGCCAGCACCTCGCCGCCGGGCTGCAGGTCCTCGCCCGACGCTCCGGGATCGGTCCGCAGCAGCAGCGTCTGAAGCCCGTCGGACAGCACGTCACCCGGCAGGTCCACCTCCAACAGCCACGCCCCCTCGCCGTCGGGCTCGATCTGCGCCTCGGCCACCACCTCTCCGTGATGGGTCAGCACCACGCGCGCGGGGCGCATGGCCAGCCCCTGCAGACGGCCCCGCCACACCCCCCCCGTCAGCCCGTGGTTTTCGAATTGCGGCATGGAGGGCCTCCTTAGACCTGGGCGCGGGCGTGGCGGGACAGGACCACGTCCCTCAGCACGGTTTCGTTCATGAACGGCGCTTCGAAGATCAGGTCCAGCCAGGCCCGGTCCACCGAACGGTTCGACAGCTGCGCGTAACCCAGGTCGAATTCCACGATGCGGTGGTTGTGCCGCCCGGCGATCGGATCGCCCATCTGGCGCAGGATCTTTTCCGCGTTCGGCCCCTGCTGGATGTTCAGCCGCGCATAGACGGCAATGGGTCGCTCGGCCTGAAGCGTCGCTTCAAGACGCAGGATGTGATGCGACGCTAAGTCCCGAAGCGCTTCGGAAGGAAGCGTCAAGGAATAGGATAGAAAGGCCCCGGTAAAGCCCATCACCTCAAGTCGCAGCCCGTATTCGGCCAGATCGGTTGCTTGGCGGTTGCGGACCTGTCGCAGGATCAATGCCTGTTCGGCGCAGTCGTGAAACAGCGCCACCTCGTCCGACAGCCACTGGCCGCTGGTCGGCGCGACAAGCGCCGGGGTGCCGCTGCGGCCCTGCAAAACCTTCGGACGCCAACGCCAGTCGGTGCCGACCGGCAGGTCCATCCGCGACAGCGACGCCCGGTTCTGGCCGTCCCGCAACTCGGCTGCCTGCAGAAACCGTGTCAGAACCCGCTGCAGGGCGCGGGCCTCTTGCCGCAGGGTGGCCGGAACCGGGTCATGCGCGGCGGCATCCAGCATCCGTTGCCATTGCCGGGCGGCGCGGGCACGGATCCGTCGTGCCAGCCAACCTGTCCCGCGACCCATTGCCCTTAGTTGCCGCATGGGAAGTCAGGCAGCCCGGTCATGCCGCCCGGCCAAGCTTCTGAAACCTTTGCAATCGTCATGCCGCACAGCCCGCTACTCTACCCTGACGGGATAAACCGGGATGGGCCCCGGAACAAGCCTTGTGAACCGGGCGGGGGTTCCGTGAACGGGGTCAGGCCACCAGCGCGTCCAGGCGCGCGGCGCAGATGAAGTCGTTCCGCGTCAGACCGCCTGCCTCGTGGGTGGTAAAGGTCACGCTGCAATAGCCCCACCCAAAGGCGATGTCAGGATGGTGCCCCTGCTTGTTGCCCAGCCAGGCAGCAAGGTTGGCCATCTCGACCGCCTTGGCAAAGCCCTTGAACTCGAACCGCCGGGTGATCTCCTTGCCCGAGGTGGACAGGGTCCAGCCGGTCAACTGGTCCATCATCTTGCGCGCCTCGTCCAGCGGCAGGGGCGGGATGCCGCCCTGACAGGGTTCGCAGCTTTGGGCAGCCAGGTCGCAGGTGGTCATGGTGTCATCTCCTCAGGCGGCATCTTTGGGCGGGTATTTGGGCGCGTGCAGTCCCAGGCCCCGCGCGGTGGCGATATCGGCCAGCAGGTCGCGGCGCGCGGCGGCAAACAGGTCGTCCAGATCGTCTATCACAAAATACACGGGCTGGTGAATGTCGATGCGGTAAGGGGTGCGCAGGATGTCGATCACGTCAAAGGGCCGCTGTTCGGGCTGGCCCGAAATCGCCCAAGGCAGTTCGGTGACCGAACTGGCCAGTCCCGAGCCGAGCGCCTTGATCTGCCCACCCTCGCGCATCAGCCCGAATTCGATCGAGAACCAGTAGAGCCGGATCAGCCAGCTGTAATCGGCCTTGTCGCAGCGCGTTCCCGCCTCTCCGATCGACTGGCTGAAGGCGGCGAAGGCCGGGTCCGTCAGCAGCGGCGTGTGACCGAAGATCTCGTGGAAGATATCGGGCTCCTCGATGTAATCAAAGTGCTTGCGCTTGCGGATGAAGCTGGCGGCCGGAAAGGTGCGGTCGGCCAGCATCCCGAAGAACTTGCCAAAGCCGATCAGCGCGGGCACCGGCTCCACCCGCCAGCCGGTCAGTCTTCCCAGGACGGCCGAGACGTCGGGACATTGCGGCACGCGGTCCTGCGGCAGGTCCAGCAGGTCCAGCCCGCGCAGATAGGGTGCGGCCATGTGTCGGCGGACCGCCGGCAGCTGCTGGGCCACAAGGTCGCGCCAAACGGCGTCTTCATCGGCATCATAGACGATGAAGCCTTCGGCGTCGGGATGCTTGGCCTGATATTCGGTCGATTTCGGCATGGCGGGTCCTCCTCTTCCCAAGGTTCAGGTTACCGGCTGCGGAAGAAAATCCTTGCCTTGTTCGGCCCTTGAAACCAGTTCTGGGGCAAGTCCTTTCGCCTTTCCGTTCTTCCGGGGAACCACATGCCCACACTGGACGACATCGACCGCCGCATCCTGCGCCTGCTGCAACGGGACGCGACCATGTCCACCCAGGCCCTGGCCGAGGCGGCGGGCCTGTCCAGTTCTCCGGCCTGGCGGCGGCTCAAGCGGCTGATCGACGACGGCGTGATCCAGCGGCAGGTGGCGCTGGTCCCCCCTGCCCTTGCCGGACTGCACGCGATGGCGCATGTCCAGGTGTCGCTTCTGGATCATACGGAACAGACTTTAGCACGGTTCGACCGCTTCGTGCAGACCGAGGACCAGATCATGGAATGCGCCACGATCACCGGCACCTATGATTATCAGCTGAAGATCGTCGCCGCCGACCCCGAGGGGCTGGAGCATTTCCTGATGCGGCGCATGCTGCCCCTGGGGATCATCCGCAGCACGGTAACGCATTTCGTGCTGCGGCAGACGAAATACACGACCGCCCTGCCCTTGTGATCACAGCAGCGGCGAAGCAAGCGCCAGCAGGTTGTTGCGCAGCCGCCGCCAGGCGGTCCAGCGCCGCACCTCGTCCAAGGTGATGACCCCCGACCGCGCCGCATAGCTGGCCTGCCGCGCATCCAGCTGCGCCACCAGACCGGGATCAAAGATGCACATGCTGACCTCGTAGTTCAGCTCGAAGCTGCGGCGGTCCAGGTTGGCGCTGCCGATCATCGCCATGCGGCCGTCAACGGTCATGATCTTGGAATGCAGAAGGCCGCCTTCGAACAGCATCAGCCGCACGCCGGCGGCTAGAAGCCCGTAATAGAACCCCTGGCTGGTCGCGCCGACGATCAGGCTGTCGTTGCGCGCGGGCAGGATCAGGGTCACCCGGACGCCCCGGCGCGCGGCTGCACGGATCGCCGCGTCCAGCGCCGCGTCGGGCACGTAATAGGGCGTGGTGATGACCACGGATTCCCGGGCCGCATGCAGCATCCCGGCCAAGCAGTCCGAGACGCTGCCGGCGCGCAGGTCCGGCCCCGTCGCCACCACCTGCGCCACCGTCCCCGGCGCCTCGACCGGCTCGACCGGCTGCAGCATGTAACCCAGGTCGCGGCCGGTATAGCTCATCCAGTCGCCCAGGAAGACCGATTGCAGCTGCCGCACCGCCGGCCCCTCGACCGAAACCACCATGTCGATCCAGGGTGCGAAGCGCGCCTTGACCGCAAAGGCGATGTCGGCGCAGTTGCGGCTGCCGGTAAAGGCGATGCGGTTGTCGACGACCAGGATCTTGCGGTGGTTGCGCAGGTCAAGGCGCTGGAACAGGATGCTGATGAAGGGCAGGCCCCAGGGAAAGGCCGTCACGCATTCCGCGCCCGCCTGCTGCATCCGTTCCCACAGTTCCGACCGCACCAGGGCGCGTGACCCAAGCGCATCGACAATCACCCGGCACTCGACGCCGCGCGCCTCGGCGCGGCAGATCGCCTCGGCGATCTTGGTGCCGCTGGTGTCCGGCAGCCAGATGTAGAACACCACATGGACATGGTCCCGCGCCTGGTCGATCGCATCAACCAGGCGGTCCATGGCCGCGTCCGTTTCCTCCAGCAGGCGCAGGCGATTGCCGGACAGCGCGGCCATCCCGCCCACGGCGGCATTGGCGGCCGCCACCGGCCGCGCATCGTCGGGCACCTCGGCCACCCAGTCCGCGTTGGTCAGCCGCAGTCCGGTCAGGCGGTCGCGCACGTCGGCCATGCGCTGCACCTCGGCCTGCTTCATGCGCACCTCGCCGAACAGCAGATAGGCTGCGATGCCGACCAGCGGCACGGCCTCGATGACCATGATCCAGGCCAGCCGCACCGAGGGTTCGACCCTTGGACGCAGCAGCACGCGGGCGATGATCACCAGCGACAGCGTCGTGTGGAAAAAAAAGAACAGGGTCGCCCACATGGCCGGCATCATCAGCGCCCGCCCCGGCAATTGCAATTCCCCCCGTCGCGGCCTATCTGGGGCGGGAAACAGCCAAGGTCGCCCGCGATGAACTGGATCACGAACTATGTCCGCCCGCGCATCAATTCGCTGTTCTCGCGCCGCGAAGTGCCCGAGAACCTGTGGACCAAGTGCCCCGAATGCGGAACCATGCTGTTCCATCGCGAACTGTCGGACAACCTGAACGTCTGCACGAACTGCGACCATCACATGGCGATCACGCCGCGCGACCGCTTTGGCGCGCTGTTCGACGGCGGTGCCTTCGTCGAGGTGAAGGTGCCCGAGCCGGTCGGCGACCCGCTGCATTTCCGCGACCAGAAGAAATATCCCGACCGCATGAAGGCCGCGCAGAAATCGACCGGCGAAAAAGAGGCGATGCTGGTCGCCGAGGGCGAGATCGGCCGCACGCCGATCATCGCCGCCGCGCAGGATTTTGGCTTCATGGGCGGCTCGATGGGCATGTATGTCGGTAATGCCATCGTCGCCGCGGCCGAACGCGCCGTGAAGGTCAGGAAGCCCCTGGTCCTGTTTTCAGCGGCCGGTGGCGCGCGGATGCAGGAGGGCATCCTGTCGCTGATGCAGATGCCGCGCACGACGGTCGCGGTCGAGATGTTGAAGGAAGCCGGTATCCCTTATATCGTCGTTCTGACGCATCCTACCACCGGCGGCGTCACGGCCAGCTATGCCATGCTGGGCGACATCCAGATCGCCGAACCCAACGCGTTGATCTGTTTTGCCGGCCCCCGCGTGATCGAACAGACGATCCGCGAAAAGCTGCCCGAGGGTTTTCAGCGCGCGGAATACCTGCTGGAACACGGCATGCTGGACCGGGTGACGCACCGCAAGCAGCTGCGCGACGAGCTGATCTCGATCCTGCGGATGCTGGGCGGGCTGCCCGCCCCGACCCGCGCCGACCTGCCCGCCCCGGCCGCCGAAGCAACAGCGCAGCCCGCGCCCGAGCCCGCCAAGGCCGACTAGACGTCCATCTCAACGCAATATCCCGGGGGTCCGGGGGCTGGCCCCCGGCGTTATCGACATGAGCCAATCCGACCAGATCCTCGGGCGCCTGATGGCGCTGCATCCCAAGATCATCGACCTGTCGCTGGACCGGATGCACCGCATCCTGGCCGCCCTGGGCAACCCGGAGCGGTCCATCCCGCCGGTGATCCACATCGCCGGCACGAACGGCAAGGGCAGCACCCAGGCCATGATCCGCGCGGGGCTGGAGGCGGGCGGCGCACGTGTCCATGCCTATACCTCGCCGCATCTGGCGCATTTCCATGAACGCATCCGGCTGTCTGGCGACCTGATCCCCGAGCCCGACCTGGCCGCCGTGCTGGAAGAATGCGAGGCGGCCAATGAGGGCCAGCCGATCACCTTCTTCGAGATCACGACCGCGGCCGCCTTTCTGGCCTTCTCGCGCAGCGACGCGGATTATACCCTGCTGGAGGTGGGCCTGGGCGGGCGGCTGGATGCCACGAACGTGGTCGACCAGCCGCAGCTGACGGTTATTACACCCGTATCGATCGACCACACGCAATACCTGGGCGACACCCTGCCCCTGATCGCCGGCGAAAAGGCCGGGATCATCAAGCCGCGTATTCCCGTCGTCATTGCCCCGCAGCGGGACGAGGCGCTGCGGGTGATCGAGGCCCGCGCCCAAGGATTGACCGCCCCCATCTTCGCGCATGGCCAGCACTGGATGATCCAGCGCGACCGGGACGGCATGGTATATCAGGACGATCACGGGCTGTGGGACCTGCCGCTGCCGAACCTGATCGGACCCCATCAGGTCGAGAATGCAGGAACCGCCCTTGCGGCCCTGCGCCAGCTGGGCGCGACCGAGGCGCAAGCCCGCGCCGCCGTCACCCAAGCCGAATGGCCTGCCCGGATGCAGCGCCTGCGCCACGGCCCGCTGGTCGATCTGGCGGACACTGCCGAACTGTGGCTGGACGGCGGCCACAACCCCGCCGGCGGCGAGGCGCTGGCGGCGACGCTGTCCGCCCTGCCCCCGCGCCCGACCCACCTGGTCTGCGGGATGCTGAACACCAAGGACATCGCCGGCTATCTTCGCCCGCTGGCCGCCCATGCCGCCAGCCTGACCGCCATCGACATCCCCGGAGAGCCGAACACCCTGCCCGCCTCTGCCACGGCGGACGAGGCGCGAGGGGTGGGCATCAACAGCAGCACCGCCGAGGACGCAGCCCATGCCATCAGGGCCATCATCGCGCGGGACCCGGCGGCGCGCATCCTGATCTGCGGCTCGCTTTACCTGGCCGGAAGGGTTCTGCGCGAAAACGGCTGAACAGGCCGGGAGGACCGGCCTGCCCGGCGCTTTCAGGCAGTGGTGCTGGACCAGTCCCAAGGGCAGGTGAACTGGCCAAGGCGTTTTTCCACTTCGGCCTCGTCGACCGAACCCTCGCGGATCAAATAGGCGACCAAGCCCCGCTTCTTGTCCTCGCGCACCGCGCCGACGCGGACGCCGGTGCCTGCCAGCGCCTCGTCATAGACACGCGTGATGGCCAGCCGGCGCAGGTCCGGCTTGAATATCTTGCCGACCGCCGTCTTGGGCAACTCTGGCAGGATCTCGATATGCTTAGGAATTGCAGCGCGTTCGTGAATATGGGTTTTGGCATGTTCGGCCAGTTCGCGCACCGATACCTCGGCGCCAGCGACCAGTTCCACATAGGCACAGGGCAGTTCGCCGGCAAAGCCGTCGGGCTGGCCGATCGCCCCGACAAAAGCGACAGCGGGATGGGACAACAGTCCCTCCTCAATCTCGGCAGGGTCGATGTTGTGGCCCCCGCGGATGATCAGGTCCTTGGCGCGGCCAGTGATCCACAGGTATCCGTCCGCGTCGATCCGGCCCAGGTCGCCCGTGCGCAGATAGCGGTCCTCGGCAAACAGTTTGTGGTTCTTGTCTGCCTCGGTATAGGTCGAGCCGGGAAAGACGCCGGGATTGCCGACACAGATCTCGCCCACCTCGTCGACGCCGCATTCACGGATGGCGCCGCCATCCAGATGCTTCAGGATCCGGACATGGGTATAGGGCAGCGGGACACCAACCGAGCCGACCTTCTTGACCCCGGCCACCGGGTTGCAGCTGACCAGGCAGGTGGCCTCGGTCAGGCCGTAGCCCTCGGCGATTTCGACGCCGGTCGCGGCCTTGAAGCGGTTGTAAAGTTCAATCGGCAGCGGCGCCGATCCGGAAATCGCGGTCTTGAGGCTGCTGACATCAGCGTTGACCGGGCGCTGCATCAGCGCCGCGATCGCGGTCGGCACGGTGATCAGGAAGGTCGCCTGCCAGCGCTCGATCAGCTTCCAGAAGTTGTCGAATACGCCGTCGCCGCGATATCCGGCGGGCGTCGGCATCACCACATGCGCGCCGGAGGCGATGCAGGACATCAGCACCGGATAAGCCGCAAAGACGTGGAACATCGGCAAGGGGCACATCAGCACGTCGGTTTCATCGAACAGCAGCGTACCGCCAAGCCAGCCGTTGTAGATCATGCCGGAATACTTGTGCTGCGCGACCTTGGGCGTGCCGGTGGTGCCGCCGGTGTGGAAATAGGCGGCGACGCGGTCCTGCCGGGGATCGTCGAAATCCAGCCGGGTGTGGTTACAGCCGCTGGCCGCCGCCTCAAAATTCAGGACCTTGGCTTTGTGGCGGACCTTCACGCGCGGGCGGATCAGCGGCACGAGATAACGCTTGAACCCGCGCAGGTGGCGGTTCAGGTCGATCTCGATGACATGGGTGACATCCGGGGCCAGCGCCACGGCTTCGGCCGCCTTCTGCGCGACATCGGTCTTGGGGAAGGCCCGCAGGGTCACCAGCACCTTGGCCCGCGTCTCGCGCAGGATGCCGCCAATCTGCTGGGCATCCAGCAGCGGATTGATCGGGTTCACAATGCCGGCGGTTGCGCCGGCCAGCAGGACCACGGGGGTCTCGATCGTGTTGGGCAGAAGATAGGCAACGGTGTCAGTGGGTCCCACGCCCAGGCTGCGGAACAGGTTCGCGGTTTCGGTCACGCGCTCCAGCAGGTCGCGCCAGCTGAGCGTGACCGCAGGCGCCCGTGGCCCCGACAGCAGCTGGAATGATATGGCGGGACGTTGGGGAAAGCGTTCGGCCGTGCGGGACAAGAAGTCATAGATCGTCACCGGCAGGTCGCGCGCATCATAGGCGCATTCGCGCTCGATCCGGTTGCGATCGTCATAGGTGCTGAACTTGCCCATCTTTTTCCCTCCGTGCCGGGCCGGCACGTCCGACCCCTCCCGCCTGCAGGATGATCCCAAGAGGGACGACGGGGCAAGGCTTTGGCCCCGATCCCTGTGTAAAAACGCCGCGTCACCCAGGCCGACGCGGCGTTTGGCACGGGGAAGGCAGCCTAGGGGTTGGCGGGAATGCGCAGCACCTGACCCGGATAAATGTTGTCGGGGTCATTCAGCATCGGGCGGTTGGCTTCGAAAATCTCGTTGTAGCGGTTCGGATCGCCCAGATGCTGCTTTGCAATGGCCGACAGCGTTTCACCCTTGCTTACGGCGTGAAAGACCGGCTGCGGGACCTGTGCCGGCAGGTCTGCCTCGACCTTTGCGATGCCTTCGATATTGCCAAGTGCCAGGATCAGCTTTTCCAGTGTTTCGCGGTCGGCGGCCTTGGCTTCGACAACGACCGTGTCACCATGCAACCGCAGATGCACGTCATCCGCATCCAGGTTCAGCGCCCGCAATTCAGTGCGCAGCGCGGCCACCTTGCGATCGGTTTCGGCGTCCCGGCCCGCGGCAGGTGGCGCCGCCTTGGCCTGATCCGGAGCAGCGGCAGGCTCCTTGTCGAACAGCGACTTGCCTGCATCCTTTACGAAATCCCAAATGGCCATTGCGATGTCTTTCTTATGAGTGCTCCGCAGGAACGGCAGCGCCACGGGCAAGGTTCCACCGCGCGATGCTGTCCGATGAACATCGATCAATGCAACCAGGGGTTGCCAAACCGGGTTGCATGGCGGTCTTGTGGAAAATCTTTCGTGGAGGATCAAAGATGACCATAGCCCCTTCTTCGGCCCGTATCGCCTGCCGCACCGCCGCCCTGTTGATCCTGGCCGCATGCGCGCCCGGCAGCGGCAGCGGGACGGCCGGTGCAAGCGACCCCTATGCGGTCCAGGTTGGCGCCCCGGGCGAGGCGACCTGCCTTGCGACCACGCCCAGCCAGAACGCGGCGGCCGCCGCCGCGACGAACGCACCCCGCAACAGCGCGGGCCTGCCGCAGGTCAGCCCCAGTCCGCGACTGGCCCAGGTCGCTGCGGCGCATGCCTGCGACATGGCCAGGCGTGGACGCATGACCCATATCGGCACCACAACCTCGGGACCCGCCGACCGCCTGCGGCTGCTGGGTTACACGCCCCGCATCACGGCCGAAAACATTGCGGCCGGACCTTATCAGCTTCAGCGGGTGCTGCGGGAATGGCATTCGTCGCGCGCGCATCTGGACAACATCCTGCTGCCCCAGGTCGAAGATTACGGGATCGGACAGGCGATCGCCGCGGATGGACGGACGGTCTACTGGTCCGCCGTCTATGCCGCGCCGCGTTGAGGCCGGTCAGTTTGCGACCAGGTCCTGGGCCTGGGCCTGCGGTTCGGACCGCGGCCCATCCGTGAACTGCATGCGCGCCAGCCGCGCATAAAGCCCTCCTTCGGCCACCAGCGCGTCATGGCTGCCCTCGGCCACAATGCGGCCCTGGTCCAGCACGATGATGCGGTCGGCCTTCTTCACCGTCGCCAGGCGATGCGCCACCACGATGGTCGTGCGCCCCTCGGCCAGGCGGCTGACGGCGGCCTGCACCAAAGCCTCAGATTCCGCATCCAGCGCGCTGGTGGCCTCGTCCAGCAACAGGATGGGCGCGTCCCGCAGGATGGCGCGGGCGATGGCGACGCGCTGGCGCTGTCCGCCCGACAGCATCACCCCCCGTTCGCCAAGGGCGGTCTGATAGCCTTGCGGCAGGGCGGCGATGAAATCGTGGGCATGGGCAGCCTGCGCCGCCGCCTCGACTTCGGCGTCGCTGGCCTCGGGGCGCCCAAGGCGGATGTTGTCGGCCGCCGAGGCTGCAAAGATGACCGGGTCCTGCGGCACCAGCGCGATATGGCTGCGCAAATCCACCCGCGCCAGGTCGCGCAGGTTGATCCCGTCCAGCGTGACCCGGCCCGCCTGCGGGTCCCAGAAACGCTGGATCAGCTGGATCACGGTTGTCTTGCCGGCACCCGACGGGCCAACCAGCGCCACCGTTTCGCCCGGCCTGATGGTCAGGCTGATGCCATCCAGCGCGGGCGCGTTCGGGCGCGACGGAAAGCGGAAATCAACCCCCTCCAGCGCGATGCGACCCTGCACCGGCTGCGGCAAGGGACGAGGATCGGCGGGATCGGTCAGCGCATCCTCGGCCGAGAGCAGCTCGGCCAAGCGTTCGGTCGCCCCGGCGGCACGCTGCAACTCGCCCCAGATCTCGGACAGGGCGCCGGTCGATCCGGCCACCAGGATCGCATAGATCACGAACTGGACCAGCTGGCCGGCGGTCATCGCGCCTGCGCTGACGTCGCGGGCGCCGATCCACAGCACCCCGATCACCCCGGCGAAGATCAGAAAGATCACGATGGCGGTCATGATGGCGCGGGTCGTGATGCGGGTCAGCGCGACGTCATAGGATTGTTCCGTGACGCCGTCGAACCGTGCGATGCTGCGCGCCTCGGCGGTATAGGCCTGCACGGTCTGCGCGGCCAGCAGCGTCTCGGACGCGGTGCCGGATGATGCGGCGATCCAGTCCTGGTTCTGGCGCGACAGGCTGCGCAGGCGGCGGCCCAGCACGATGATCGGGATCAGGATCGCCGGAACGATCAAAAGGACCAGCCCCATCAGCTTGATCGAGGTCCATGCCAGCATGGCCAGCCCGCCCGTCAGGATCAGGGTGTTGCGCAGCGCGATCGACAGCGATGAACCGACAACGGACTGGATCAGCGTCGTATCGGTGGTGATGCGCGACAGGATTTCCCCGGTCATCACGCGCTCGAAGAAGGCGGGCGACAGGGTGATCACACGGGCATAGACCGCCTTGCGAATATCGGCGACGACGCGTTCGCCCAGGCGGGTGACGAAGAAATAGCGCGCCGCCGTTCCCACGGCCAAGGCCGCCACGATGAACATCGCGGCGCCGAAATATTCATCCAGCAGGCCGGCCCCATCGTCGAAATTGTCCACCACCCGGCGCACCGCCAGCGGCAGGATCAGGCTGATGGCCGAGGTGCCGACCAGCGCCAGCAGCGCCAGCACCACCTGCACGCGATAGGGCCGCACAAAGGGCCACAGCGCGCCAAGCGCCCCCACCTGCCGGCTGCCGGGCCGGTCTTCCAGATTGCTTGCGCCGCGTCTCATTCGTGCTGTTCCCGGTCTTCCTGCCCCGGCCCCGGTTTAGGCCGCGCAGGTCCCGAGGACAAGCGCACGAGGTGTCACGGGCGGATGGCGCCGTCGCGGATGGCCGCCTCCAGCAGGTCCACGGCACCTGCCAGGCTGGCGTCGATCACGTCCAGGTAGCGCGTCCAGTCGGTCAGTTCGCGTAGCTCCTCGGCACCGTCCGAGATCCCGCGCAGGCCGATCAGCGGCAGGCCGAAATGCTGGGCAGTGCGCAGATGGGCAAAGGTCTCCATGTCGACCATCTCCTCCTCGACCGTGCCATAGGCCGGGCCGCTGACGATGGACGCGCCGGTGGACAGGCTGGCCACCGGCAGGCCGGGAATGCGGTGCGGCAGGTCGATCACCCGCGGCAGGTCCAGCAGCGGCGTGCAGCCGCGCGGAAACCCCAGGGCCGAGGCATCCATGTCGCGATAGGCGACCGCGCCGACCTGATAGACCTCTGTCTGGGCCAACCGCGCCGAGCCGGCCGAACCAAGCGAGACGATCAACCGCGGCCGTTCCGCCATGCCCGACAGGGCCGCTGTCAACTTGACCGCAGCCTCGACCGGGCCGATCCCGGTCATCAGCGGTCGGATGCGGGCGCGCAGGGCGGGGCCGTATTCAGGCTGGGCCGCCATCACGAACAGGACGGGCAATCCGGCGATGCAGTCGGGGCTGTGGGACATCGGAACCTCGGGCGGTGGGCACGGTCAGGGCGTGGCATGCCTGGTGCATGCGGGTCAAGGCCGATGGGGCCTTGCGGCGGGTCGCGGGGCTGTGGCAGGGGTTCGGCCGTCAAGGAAAGGCCAAGGCATGGGCAGGGTCAGCGATCTTTACCGGCAGCGCGTGTCAGAGGGCGCCCTGCGCCCCGATCCCGCACAGGAATCCGTGCTGCCGCACATGGACCGGGTGCTGGCCGACATGCAGGCCACCCCTGCGCCCAAGCGATCGGCATGGCGGGCCTTTCTGGGCGTGGGCAACCCCGATCCCGCACCGGGCGCGCGCGGGCTGTACCTGTGGGGCAGCGTCGGGCGCGGCAAGTCGATGCTGATGGACCTGATGGCCGAGGCGGCCGGAGAGATCCCCTGCCGCCGCGTGCATTTCCACGAGTTCATGCAGGAAATCCAAGCCGGGTTGAACGAGGCGCGCAAGCGCGGCGAACAGGACACCGTCCGTCCCGTCGCCGAAGCCGTGGCGCGGCAGGTGCGCCTGTTGTGCTTTGACGAGATGCAGATCACCGACATTGCCGATGCGATGATCGTGGGTCGCCTGTTCCAGGTGCTGTTCGACCAGGGCGTCGTCGTGGTCACCACCTCGAACCGCGAACCCGAGGATCTGTACAAGCACGGGCTGAACCGGCAGCTGTTCCTGCCCTTCATCGCGCTGATCCGCCAGCGGATGGAGGTCGTCTGCCTGGACAGCACCACCGACTATCGCCAGAACCGCACCAGCGGCGGCCAGGTCTGGCACGTGCCTGCCAATGCCGAGGCCAAGGCCGCGCTGGATGCCACCTGGGACGATCTGACGGGAGGTGCGGAACCCACGCCCTGCCAAGTCGAGGTCCAGGGTCGCCAAGTCGAGCTGCCCGCATGTGCCGGCCGCGTTGCGCGATCAGGCTTTTGGGACCTGTGCAGCCGGGCGCTTGGGCCGGCGGACTACCTGGCCGTGGCGCGGGCGGTCGACGTGCTGCTGATCGACGGGGTGCCGCGGCTGTCAGCCTCGAACTACAACGAGGCCAAGCGGTTCGTGACGCTGATCGACGCGCTGTACGAGGCGCGGGTGCGCCTGATCGCCAGCGCCGCCGACCAGCCCGAACAGCTGTACAACGAAGGCGAAGGCAGTTTCGAATTCGAACGCACGGCATCGCGCCTGCGCGAGATGCAGGACGCGGCCTGGGGGCGACGCGACTAGGCGCGCATCGTCCGCCGCCCGCGTTCGATCAGTTCGCGCATCTCCTCCAGCGTCCGCTTGCCGAACACGGCTTCGTCGCCGCAGATAAAGGTCGGGGTGCCGACCAGGCCCATATGTTCGGCCAGAAGGTGGCTCATCGAGATGTGGCGTTCGACCGGCTCGCTGTCCATGTCGCGGCGCAGACGGGCCTCGTCCAGCCCCACCTGACGGGCCACGCGCATCACCGTGGCCTCCTGGGCCCGGCCCCTCATCGTCAGCAGCCCTGCATGAAGGCGCCAGTATTGCCCGGTGGGCAGCGCGGCCAGTGAGGCGCGGGCGGCGAATTCCGAACCGAGGCCGAACACAGGCCATTCGCGATAGACCACGCGCAGTTGTGGATCGCTGCTGACCAGCTTCTGGATCACCGGCAGCATGGAGCGGCAGAAATCGCAGTTGTAGTCGAAGAACTCGGTCAGGGTGATGTCGCCCTGCGGGTTGCCCAGCACCGGGGCGGTCGGATCACGCTCCAGCGCGCGGCGCAGATCCTCGGGCATGGGGTTCGGGCGATCCTGCGCCAGCGCGGGAAGGGCGGCAAAGGCGCCTGCTGAAGCCATAAGAAGGCGGCGGGTCGGCATGGCTTGTCCTTTCGCGGTGGCTGGGGTCAGATCGTAGCCCCGAGGTAACGCGAGGCCGTCTCATGCGTAAACCGAAGTATGTCCCCGAGCCGGTCACGATGGCGTCAGACCCCGTCTGCCCGCTGTGCCTGCGGCCGATCCCGCCTGACGTGCCGCAAAGCCGCCATCACCTGATCCCCAAGCTGAAGGGCGGCAAGGGGGGCGAGACGGTCCTGCTGCATCACATCTGTCACAAGACCATCCACAAGACCTTGCGCGAGGGGGAGCTGGCGCGGAATTTCCACACGGTCGAGGCGCTTCGCGACCATCCCGACCTGGCGCGGTTCTGGGACTGGGTGGCCCGACGCCCGCCCGGCTTCACCGGCAAGGTCCGCTGAGGGACCTGCTGTCCCGACATTTTTTCGTTCGCCGCCGTGGGACCGCTCCGGTCCCGCCGGCCAGGGCGTGAGCGGCATTGCAGAGTCTGCACCAACCCGAGATGCGCCCGCGCGGGGGGTCCGCCAGATTACTTCACGGCGTCTCACGGGTGCGTGGTTGCGTGGCGGCCACGCCGCGCTGCGGGCAACGCGGGGGGCTTCTTCAAACGGCCGCAGGGCGGGGCTAGGTCGTCGGCACCGAATGAGGAATTGGAGACCCCAGATGAAATTTGCTCTTGCAACCACCGCCGCGTTCCTGGCCGCCGGAACAGCCCATGCTGGCGGCTATGTCGCCCCTGTCGTCGAACCCGCGCCCGCCCCTGTTGTGGCCCCGGTCGTCGATGCCGGTTCGGACTGGTCGGGTTTCTATGCCGGTCTGCAGTACGGCCAGGGTGACGGCGAACTGTCCTCGCTCGACGGATCGACGGACTTCGATGCCTATGGCGTGCACGCTGGCTACAACCGCGACTTCGGACGCTTCGTGTTGGGCGGCGAACTGGACTATAACCGTCTGGACATCGACACCGTCGATGAAAAGGGTGACCTTGCCCGCCTGCGTGCCCGCGCCGGATACGACATGGGCCGCTTCCTGCCCTACGTCACCTTGGGCGCGGCCCGCGTGTCGGCCGACCTGGGTGCGGTCGACCTGAAGGAAACCGCTTTCACCTATGGCATCGGCGGCGAGTTCAAGGTGACCGAGCGCGTGTCGGTCGGTGCCGAATACACCCGTCAGGATTTTGACGATGTGGGCGACATCGACGGCCTGAACCTAGATACCGACATGGTGCAGCTGCGCGCCTCGTTCCGCTTCTGACCCTGTCCGACCCCGCATGAGAAAGGCGGCCCCTGCGGGCCGCCTTTTTTCGCTCGCAGGGGTCGCAGCGCGACCAGGCTCAGCGCGAGAACTTCTTGTACTTCACCCGCTTGGGGTTGACCGAGTCGGGACCAAGGCGGCGGATCTTGTCCTGCTCATAAGCTTCGAAGTTGCCCTCGAACCACTCAACATGGGCGTCGCCCTCGAAGGCCAGGATATGCGTGCACAGCCGGTCGAGGAAGAAGCGGTCGTGGCTGATGATGACCGCGCAGCCGGCAAAGTCGTCCAGCGCCGCTTCCAGCGCCTGCAGCGTCTCGACGTCCAAGTCGTTGGTCGGTTCGTCCAGCAGCAGGACGTTGCCGCCCGACTTCAGCAGCTTGGCCATGTGCACGCGGTTGCGTTCGCCGCCCGACAGCTGGCCGACCTTCTTCTGCTGGTCGCTGCCCTTGAAGTTGAACGCGCTGCAATAGGCGCGGCTGTTCATCGTCGCGTCGCCCAGCTGGATCAGCTCGGCGCCGCCGGTGATTTCCTCCCAGACGGTCGCGTTGGGGTCCAGCGCGTCGCGGGACTGGTCCACGTAGGACAGCTGAACGGTGTCGCCCAGGGTGATGGTGCCTTCGTCCGGCTGCTCATTGCCGGTCAGCATGCGGAACAGGGTGGACTTGCCGGCCCCGTTGGGGCCGATCACGCCGACGATGCCGCCGGGCGGAAGGGTGAAATCCAGGCTCTCGATCAGCAGCTTGTCGCCCATTGCCTTCTTCAGGCCCTGGACCTCGATCACCTTGCCGCCAAGACGCTCGCCGTTCGGGATGATGATCTGGGCGTTGGCGATCCGCTCTTTTTCGGTCTTGTTCGCCATTTCATTATAGGCGTTGATCCGGGCCTTCTGCTTGGCCTGCCGCGCCTTGGCACCGGCGCGGATCCACTCCAGTTCCTTTTCCATGACCTTCTGCTTGGACTTGTCCTCGCGCGCCTCTTGCGCGACGCGCTTGGCCTTGGCCTCCAGCCAGGAGGAATAGTTGCCTTCGTGCGGCAGGCCGCGGCCGCGCTCCAGCTCCAGGATCCAGCTGGTGATGTCGTCCAGGAAGTAACGATCGTGGGTCACGGTCAGGATCGTGCCCTTGTACTCGATCAGGTGCTTTTGCAGCCAGGCGATGGTTTCCGCGTCCAGGTGGTTGGTCGGTTCGTCTAACAGCAGCATGTCGGGCGCTTCCAACAGCAGCTTGCACAGCGCCACGCGGCGGCGTTCGCCGCCCGACAGGGTGCTGACATCGGCCTCGTCGGGCGGACAGCGCAGCGCCTCCATCGCGACGTCGACCTGGCTGTCCAGGTCCCACAGGTTCTCGGCGTCGATCTGGTCCTGCAGCGCCGACATCTCATCAGCGGTCTCGTCCGAATAGTTCATCGCCAGTTCGTTATAACGATCCAGCTTGGCCTGCTTGGCGGCGACCCCCAGCATGACGTTGCCGCGCACGTCCAGGCTTTCGTCCAGCTGCGGCTCCTGCGGCAGATAGCCCACGGTCGCGCCCTTGGCAGCCCAGGCCTCGCCGGAAAAATCCTTGTCCCAGCCCGCCATCACGCGCAGCAGGGTGGATTTTCCGGCGCCGTTGACGCCGACGACGCCGATCTTGACGCCGGGAAGAAAGTTCAGACGGATGTTTTCGAAGACCTTCTTGCCGCCGGGATAGGTCTTGGACACGCCGTCCATGTGGTAGACGAACTGATAGGACGCCATCGGAATCTCCTGTAATTTGCTGCCTTGTAGGCGATTGGGCCGTCCTAGGGAAGGTCAGCGGATCGCGGCGACGAAATCCTCGCCCATGATCCGGCGCAGTGCCTCGACCTGGGGGGCCATCCGGTCCTCCAGCGCGGCCACCGCTTCGGGTGGTGGCATCAGGCCGCCGGGATTGGCAAAGACCTTCTGCGTCAGGTTGGAGTAGAAGCACGGGCCGATGCCCAGATGCGCCTCGACCGCGTCCATCACCAGATGCGGGTGACTGGAGATTCGCCCAAAGGGAATGACCAACATGTCGGGATAGCGCGCCAGCCAGCGCGGCAGATAGGTGGCATAATCGCCGCGTTCGTCCAGCACCGGGTTGGCGACCTCGGCCAGCCAGTCCGCAGTGCTGGCGGGAACGCGCTTTTCACGGCGCAGGTTCATGCGCAGTTGGGAGATCGCACGATCGACAGGGTGGCGGATCAGGTAGATGACCCGCACTTTGGGCAGGAAGCGGGCGACGGCTTCGACCCCCTCGTCCGGCAGGGCCGAATATTCGGGCGTCAGGTCCAGCGGGATAGCGTGGGCGGGCGCGGGGGCGAAAATTCGCTTGTACCATTGGTTGTGGAACATCTTGCCGCTGGTGATGCCGTCCAGATAGGCGTCCAGCTTGGGCGGCATCGGCACCTTGCGCGCCCTGTGGCGGTCGCGGATTTCCTGCGGCTTGTTGCGGTAATGCCAGGCGATCCAGCGGCGGTGTTCGGGGATGTGCTGGTGGTTGAAGTACTGCACCTCCTTGAAGGGCGGGATCCAGACCTGCGGATGCTGGCCCAGCATCTGCGCAAGCCACGACGTCCCGGCCTTTTGCGCGCCGATGCACAGCGCGCCGGGCTTGCGCGGCTGGCCGTCCGGATCAAAGGCGGGGCTGATGGTGATCATCGTCTGCGTCATGCCGAACCTCGTGCGCGGCAGGGAACGGGTCCACCGCCGGTTGTCCGCGCAGGCGGGCACTCGCCCCACCTGCGGTCAGGTGCAAGGGCTAGTGCAAAAGACCGGATCGCGGAAGGGTCAAGCATCCGTTCCACAGGGTTTTTCCGGCCAACGGCTAGAGATGCCCCCAGAGGTCGTATTCCCCGGCCTCGTCCACTGTCACCTGCACGATGTCGCCGGGCTTCAGCGCCTCGAAACCCTGGTCGATGAACAGGTTTCCGTCGATCTCGGGCGCGTCGGCCTTGGTGCGGCAGGTGGCGCCGCCCTCGTCGACCTCGTCCACGATCACCTCGATCCGGGTGCCGACCTTGGCCTCCAGCTTGGCGGCGCTGATCGCCTGGGCCTTTTCCATGAAGCGTTCGAACCGCTCCTGCTTGACCTCGGGGGCGACATGATCGGGCAGCTGGTTGGCCCGGGCACCGGCGACGTTTTCATACTGGAAGGCGCCGACGCGATCCAGCTGCGCCTCGTCCAGCCAATCCAGCAGGGTCTGGAACTCGGCCTCGGTTTCACCGGGGTATCCCACGATGAAGGTCGACCGCAGGGTGATGTCTGGGCAGATCGCGCGCCATGCGGCGATCTCGTCCAGCGTCCTTGCCGCCGCGGCGGGCCGTGCCATGCGCTTCAGCACGTCCGGGTGGGCATGCTGAAACGGGATGTCCAGATAGGGCAGCACCAAGCCCTCGGCCATCAGCGGAATCAGGTCGCGCACATGGGGATAGGGATAAACGTAATGCAGCCGCACCCATGCGCCCAATGACCCCAAATCGCGGGCCAGATCGGTGATATGTGCGCGATGCCCGCGTTCGGTGTCATGCTTGCGGTCAAGGCCATAGGCGCTGGTGTCCTGGCTGATGACCAGCAGCTCGCGGACCCCGGCCTGCACCAGCTTTTCCGCCTCGCGCACAATCGCATGGGCGGGGCGGCTGACCAGTCGGCCGCGCATGTCCGGGATGATGCAGAACTTGCACTTGTGATTGCAGCCTTCCGAGATCTTCAGATAGCTGTAATGGCGCGGCGTCAGGCTGACGCCGCTGGCCGGCAGAAGGTCGATGAAGGGATCGGGCTGCGGCGGCACCGCCTTGTGCACCGCGTCCAGAACCTGTTCGTATTGGTGCGGGCCGGTCACGGCCAGGACCTTGGGATGGGCACCGGTGATATAGTCGGGCTCGGCCCCCAGGCAGCCGGTGACGATCACCCGGCCGTTCTCGCGCAGCGCCTCGCCGATGGCATCCAGGCTTTCGGCCTTGGCGCTGTCAAGAAAGCCGCAGGTGTTGACCACCACCGCATCGGCGCCATGATAATCAGCGCTGATCGCATAGCCCTCGGCCCGCAGACGGGTCAGGATGCGTTCGCTGTCGACCAGCGCCTTGGGACAGCCAAGGCTGACCATGCCGATGGTCGGCTGCCCGTCGCGGCGGTCGCCGTCGGGAATGCGGGCGCGGGCAAGGTCGGGGCGCAGGTCGGGCGGGTTCTGTTGCATCCGCCGCACATAAGCGATTCGGGCGCGCGGGAAAAGACGCAGCCTGCAGGGCGGAGCCGGAAACAACCTGCGATCAGTAGGGATCCTACTTCGTTCAGGCTGAACAACGCTGTCTGT
>QKYL01000128.1 GCA_003255745.1 Paracoccus saliphilus | reverse complement strand
GCCGTCGGGGGGCGGTCACATCATCAATGCCGGTCGGAGGAGGTCATGGCTGCGGCTTCGGCTTGAAGTGTATGGTAGTATGGTATATGCCGCCTTTTGGGAAAGGAGGGGAACGATGACCAAATCCATTCACCTGCAGCCAGTTCATGTCAGCGTGGCGGACCGCCTTTGCGCTGAACTGCGCACCGCGATTGTGGACAACATCCTGGTTCCCGGCACCCGCCTGTCCGAGGCCGAGGTGGCCGTCCGTTATGGCGTCAGCCGCCAGCCCGTGCGCGAGGCGTTCATCAAGCTGGCCAACGACAGCCTGCTGGAGATCCGCCCGCAGCGCGGCACCTTTGTGGCCAAGATCTCGATTTCCCAGGTCATGGATGCGCGCTTTGTCCGCGAGGCGGTCGAGGCCGACATCGTCAAGCTGCTGGCCAACGCACCCGACCCGGCGCTGATCGCCGATCTTGACGCGCAGCTGGCGCATCAGCGGACCCTGATCGGCGGTTCGGCCCGCGACTTCATCGAGGCCGATGAGACCTTTCACCGAACGCTGGCCGAAGGCGCCGACAAGGGCAATGCCTGGCGCGTTGTGGTCGAGATGAAGGCGCAGATGGACCGGGTGCGGGTCCTGTCCAGCCTGCATTTCCCCGTCCAGCGCCTGATCACCCAGCACGGCGCCGTCGTCCGCGGCATCGCCGCCGGCGACTCGCACGCCGCAGAAGCGGCCATGCGGCTGCACCTGCAGGGCATCCTGTCCGATCTGCCTGTGATCCGGCAGGAGCGTCCCGAGTATTTTCTGTGACGCCGGCCCGCCCGGCGCAAAACATCCTGGAGGAGGATAGAATGACATTTGCCAAGATCGCCACGCTGGCCGCGTCCTGCGCCGTCGCAGCCCTGATGGGCAGCGCCGCCCTGGCGCAGGAGGTCACGCTGAAGCTGGGCCACCTCGCGAACGAGGAAAACATCTGGCACAAGGCCGCCGTCAAGTTCGCGGAGGAGGTCGATACCCTGACCGAAGGCCGCGTGGCGGTCGAGATCTATCCCAACGAATCGCTGGGCAAGGAAATCGACCTGATCAACGGCATGCAGCTGGGCACCGCCGACATGACCATCACCGGCGAAAGCCTGCAGAACTGGGCCCCCAAGGCCGCGCTGCTGGCGCTGCCCTATGCTTACGATTCGCTTGAGCATATGGACGAGGTCGCCTCGGGCGAGATCGGCGACCAGATCGAGGCCGAGATCATCGAAAAGGCGGACATCCGCCCGCTGACCTATTTCGCCCGTGGCCCGCGCAACCTGTCGGCCAACCGCGAGATCAACACCCCCGCCGACCTGAATGGCTTCAAGCTGCGCGTGCCGAACGTGCCGCTGTTCGTGGCCGCCTGGCAGGCGCTGGGTGCGAACCCGACGCCGATGGCCTTCTCGGAGGTTTTCACCTCGCTGCAGAACGGCACGATTGAAGGCCAGGAAAACCCGCTGGCGCTGTTCAAGTCGGGCGGCTTCTACGAGGTGCAGAAGGTCGTGAACCGGACCGAACATGTGCGGTCCTGGATCTACCTGGCCATCTCGGAACGCAGCTGGGATCGCCTGTCCGAGGCGGACCAAGCGGCCGTGATGGAGGCAGCCGAGCGCACCCAAGCCTATGAGCGGGAGCTGTTCCTGGCCGACGAAGAGGCGCTGGTGGCCGATCTGCAGGGCCAAGGCGTGACCTTCCACGACGTCGATCAGGCCGCGTTCGCCGAAGGCGCCCGCGAGGCGGTGATCGGCGCCGTGGCCGAGGAAATCCGCCCGCTGGCCGAAGAAATCTTCGCCCAGTGACCACGTCCGGTCCTGCCCTTCAGGGCAGGGCCACCGGGAGGAACCGATGTTCAAGGCGTTCAAGGGACTGGAGGGGCTGTGCCGCCTTCTGGTATTCGCAACTTTCGTGGTGCTGATGGGGGCGGTTCTGCTGCAGGTGTTTTCGCGCACCTTCCTCAGCACCGCACCGGTCTGGACCGAAGAACTGACGCGCTTCTGCCTGATCTTCATGGGCGCGCTTGGCGCCGGTCTGGCGCTGCGCAGCGGCGACATGGTCAACGTGGACCTGGTCTGCGAAAGCCTGCCGGGCCGCTTGCCTCGCATCCTTCGGCTGGTCTCGGCCGTCATCACCGCGGGCTTTGCCATCGCGCTGCTGCCGGCCGCTTGGGACTATACCATGATCGGCGCCCGCCAGACGGCGCCCGCACTGACCTGGCGGATGGATTTCATCCATGCCGCGATGGTCGTGCTGTTCGTCACCCTGGCGCTTTGGGCGCTGATGCGCGTGGCCGAGATGCTGACCGGCCGGCATGACGGCCGTTCCATTCCTACCTCGGAGGACAACTGATGGGTCTGACCCTGCTTCTGGGCACTTTCGTGCTGGGCCTTGTCATCGGCCTGCCGGTGGCTGTGACCCTGGGCCTGTCGTCGATGGCCTACCTGATCTTTGCCGACATCCCCTTGGTCGTCATTCCGCAAAAGATGTACGCGGGCATGGACAGCTTTGTCCTTCTGTGCATCCCCGGCTTTATCCTGGCGGGCAACCTGATGAACTCGGGCGGCATCACGGAACGCATCGTGCGCTTTGCCAATGCGCTGGTCGGCTGGATGCGCGGCGGGCTGGCCCAGGCCAATATCGCAGCATCCATGCTGTTCGGCGGCGTGTCGGGCACGGCCGTGGCCGACGTTGCATCGGTCGGCGGCATGATGATCCCCGGCATGAAGAAGGTGGGCTATCCCGGCGCGTTCTCTGCCGCCGTAACGGCCGCCTCCTCGACGGTGGGTCCGATGATCCCGCCCAGCGTGCCGATGATCATCGTGGGATCGCTGTCCGGCCTGTCGGTGGGCAAGCTGTTTCTGGCCGGGGCGGTGCCGGGTCTGATGCTGGGTTTTGCCATGATGGTGGCGACATACTTCCTGGCCAAGAAGCACAACTTTCCGCGCGAGCCTTGGCAGGGCGTGCGCGAACTGCTGTCTTCGTTCACCGGGGCCATCTGGGCGATCGCGATGACCGTCCTGATCGTCGGCGGGCTGCTGATCGGCATCACCACCCCCACCGAAACCGCCGTGGTGGCCAGCCTCTATGCCGCGGCCGTGGGCCTCTTCGTCTATCGCGAACTGCCGGTGCGGCGTATTCCCAAGATCATCATCGACAGCGCCATCAGCGCCGCCGGCATTCTGGTCCTGGTCGGCACCGCCAATGTCTTTGGCTGGATCCTGGTGTCCGAGCGTATCCCCCAGATGCTGGCCGATGGTGTCCTGTCGATCACCGACAACAAGTTCCTGGTGATCCTGCTGATCAACCTGCTGCTGCTGTTCGTCGGCATGTTCATGGAAACCATCGCCGCGCTGATCATCCTGTTCGTTCCGCTTCAGGCGCTGGCCGTGGCGGTGGGGATCGACCCGCTGCACTTTGCCTGCTTTGCGGTGTTGAACCTGATGATCGGCCTGACCACGCCGCCGGTGGGGGTCTGCCTGTTTGTCGCATCGAACATCGCCCGCCTGCCGCTGTCGCCGGTGATCCGCGCGATCACCCCCTATATCATCACCAACATCATCGTCCTGCTGCTGGTCAGCTATATCCCGCAGCTGTCCACCTGGCTGCCCAACACGCTGATGCCCTGAGGCCCCAATGACCGAAGATACCAAGAACCGCGTCGTCTGCCTGCACGCGCAAGATGACCTGAGGCTGGACAGCCTGCCTGCAGAAGACCCCGGCCCCGGCCAGGTGCGGGTCGCCGTCCTGGCGGGCGGCATCTGCGGGTCGGACCTGCATTACTGGCGCGAAGGCGGCATCGGCACGATCCGGGTGCAGGAGCCGATCATCCTGGGTCACGAGGCCGCCGGCCGCGTCGAAGCCCTGGGCGACGGCGTCGAGGGGCTGGAGATCGGCCAGTTGGTCGCCATGAACCCCTCGCATCCCTGCGGCGATTGTGAGTTTTGCCGCCAGAACCTGCCGCGCCACTGCACCGCGATGAAGTTCAAGGGTTCGGCCATGTACCTGCCCCACCAGCAGGGGATGTTCCGCGACCACATGGTGATCGGCGCGGGGCAGTGTTTTGCGCTGCCCCAGGGGATCACCCCCGGTGCCGCCGCCTGCGCCGAGCCGCTGGCGGTCTGCCTGCACGCGGCCAACCGGGCCGAGGCGGTCGCCGGTTCCCTGGCGGGCAAGACGGTCCTGGTGACCGGCGCGGGCCCGATCGGCGCACTGTGCGTGGCGGTGGCCCGCCAGCGCGGCGCGGCGCAGATCATCGTGACCGACATCCAGGACGCCACCCTGGCCGTGGCACGGCAGATGGGGGCCGACCACACGGTGAACACGCTGGCCGATCCCCAAGGCTTGGTGCCCTGGCGCGACGGCAAGGGCAGGATCGACCTGGTCTTTGAATGTTCGGCCGCCGCACCCGCGATCAGCGATGCCGTCAACTGCCTGCGCCCGCTGGGAACGCTGGTGCAGGTGGGCGTGGCGGGCCCGACCTCGCTGCCGCTGAACGTCATGGTCGGCAAGGAAATCCAGTTCATCGGCTCTCAGCGTTTTGACGTCGAATTTGCCGATGCCGTGGCCCTGATCGGCAGCGGCGCCATCGACCCGCGCCCGATGATCACCGCCACCTATCCGATGACGCAGGCGCTGGACGCCTTTCACGCCGCCCTGGACCGGTCGCGGTCGGTCAAGGTGCAACTCTCCTTCGCCGGCGCCTGAGCGCCGGCCTCTCTGACGGAAAGACAAGCTTATGAGACAGACCTGGCGCTGGTTCGGACCCAAGGACCTGGTATCCATCGACGACATGCTGCAGGCGGGGGTCGAGGGCGTCGTCACCGCCCTGCACCACATGCCGACCGGCGCCGTCTGGTCGCCCGAGGATATCGCGCAGCGCCAGGCCGAGCTGGCCGTGATGAAGGACGGCGCGCCCTCGGGCCTGAAATGGGAAGTTGTGGAAAGCCTGCCCGTCTCCGAGGACATCAAGCGGCAGAGCGGCGACTGGAAGCAGCATGTCCAGAACTGGAAGACCTCGATGCGCCACCTGCGCGATGCGGGGATCGAGGTCATCTGCTACAACTTCATGCCGATCCTGGACTGGACGCGCACCGACCTGGCCTATCGCCTGCCCAATGGCGCGACCTGCATGCGCTATGACGCGATCGACTTTGCCGCCTTTGACCTGTTCCTGCTGGGCCGCCGGGGGGTCGAGGATGACTACGACGCCGCGGTGACCGAGGCTGCCCGCGAACGCTTTTCCGCCATGTCCGACGCGCGCAAGGAACAGCTGGCCGGCAATGTCGTCTTCGGCCTGCCCGGTGCGGCCGAGCGGATGACGATGGACGACGTCAAGACCCATCTGGCCCGCTATGACGCGATCTCGTCCGACCGCCTGCGCGGGCATCTGGTCGACTTTCTGGCCGAGGTCAGCCCCCTGGCGCAGGATCTGGGGATGCGGCTCTGCTGCCATCCGGATGATCCGCCGTTCCCGCTTCTGGGTCTGCCGCGCATCATGTCGACCAAGGCGGATTACAAGGCAGTCATGGATGCGGTGGACATCCCCGCCAACGGCATCACGCTGTGCACCGGATCCCTGGGCGCGCGTGCCGACAATGACCTGCCGGGGATGATGGAGCGCCTGGGCGACCGCGTCCATTTCCTGCACCTGCGCAATGTCGCGCTGGAGGATCGCGCCCTGGGCGGCTCGTTCCACGAGGCCGCGCATCTGGAGGGCAACACCGACATGGTCGCCATGATCGGCGCAATTCTGGCCGAGGAACGCCGCCGCCGGGCCGAGGGGCGCAACGACTGGCAGATCCCGATGCGCCCCGACCATGGCCAAGACATCCTGGACGACCTGAACCGCCGGGCGCAACCGGGTTATCCGGCCATCGGCCGCCTGAAGGGTCTGGCGGAACTGCGCGGTATTGCGGCTGCGCTGTCGCATCCTTCTATCGCCGGCAAGGACTGAGAGTTCCCGGTCCGGGCCACCGCGCCCGGGCCATGTCCTGTCTTCAATGTCGCCCCACTCGCCCGTCAGGCGAGCCGGCGGGACAAGAATGCCACCGGACCGTGGGAACCCACGCGCATCCGGGGGAACAATATCGTGACCCGCGCCGTTCCCAAGTGCATAGGGACCTTACGAGAGCGGAATCAATGGCGGCCATCCATTCCTCCTACGGCGCTCGGTTCGCCGACAATCCAATTCCGGGCACAACAACCCTGACCCATTTCGCGGCGGGCTTCCTGACCCTGACACTGGTCACGGACTTCGCCTATACGCAGACCTTGGTGCTGATGTGGCAGGATTTTTCATCTTGGCTGCTGTTCTTTGGCCTGATCGCGGGCGGCTTGGCCGCAGTGCTTTGGGTGATCAGTTTTGCGACCGACCGGATCCGTCCGGTCTGGGGCGCGGTCCTGCTGAAGGCCTTGGTTCTGGTGGCCGCCTTCTTCAACAGCCTGATCCACGCGGGCGATGGCTGGACGGGCGTTGTTCCCTGGGGAATCGGGATTTCGGTCGTGACCTGCCTGCTGATGCTGGGCGCTGCCTTGTTGAACCGCCGTGCGACGGATGATCGCCTCCTGCTCCGCGCCTGAAAAGGACGAAACTGATGATGACCCATGGATTTTTTCCGCAGCGCATGTTGCTGCTGACCGGCGGCGCGGTGCTGATGCTTGGCGTGGCCTGGCCCGACGCGGCGCGGGCGCAGGATGCAGATACCGGTGATTTTGACATCAGCAGCCAGATCGGGCCCGATCCCGTGCTGCCCGAGCCCGATTTCGTCAACCTGATCCCTGACATGAAGGTGGGCGAGGTCATTGGATGGGCCGAGGGCCAGACCCCGACCGTCCCCGATGATCTGATGATCACCGCCTATGCCACCGATCTGGTCAACCCGCGCACCGTGCATACGCTGCCCAATGGTGACGTGCTGGTGGTCCAGTCCCGCGCCCCCGGAGACAAGCCGAAATACCGGCCCAAGGATTACATCCGGGGCTGGATCATGTCCTTTGCCTCGGGCGGCGGAGGCGGTCCGCAAAAGGACAGCAACCTGATCACTCTGCTGCGCGACAGCGATCGCGATGGCGTAGTGGATGAACGCCACGACCTGCTGACTGACCTGCACTCGCCCTTTGGCCTGGCCTGGATCGACGACACGCTTTACGTCGCGGCCGCCGATGCAGTGTTGGCCTATCCTTATTCCCTGGGCGAAAACGTGATCACTGCCGAGCCGGAAACACTGACCCCTCTGCCCGGCGGACCGCTGAACCATCACTGGACCAAGGACCTGGCACTTAGCCCCGACGGCACGATGCTCTATGCGTCGGTCGGGTCGAATTCGAACGCCGCCGAGAATGGGATCGAGGCTGAAAAGGGCCGCGCCGCCATCTGGCAGATCGACCGCGAAACCGGCGCCTCGCGGATCTTCGCATCGGGGCTGCGCAATCCCAATGGGCTGATCTTTCATCCCCAGACCGACATGCTCTGGGCCGTCATCAATGAACGTGACGAGCTTGGTCCCAACCTGGTGCCCGATTACATGACCTCGGTGCAAGAAGGGGCCTTCTACGGCTGGCCCTACAGCTATTATGGCAGCCATGTCGACGAACGTGTGCGCCCCGCGCGCCCCGATCTGGTCGAAACGGCGATCGCGCCCGATTACGCGCTTTCCAGCCATGTGGCGGCCTTGGGCCTGGTGTTCTCCGAGGGTTCGGCAATGCCTGAACCATATGCCAACGGTGCCTTCGTAGGCCAGCGCGGCAGCTGGAACCGCGACAAGTTCAATGGCTACAAGGTATCCTATGTGCCCTTCACCGATGGTCGCCCAGATGGCATGGCCCAGGATGTCGTGACCGGCTTCCTGGCCGGCGACCAGGTCCACGGCCGCCCGGTGGGGCTGGGCATTGATGGCACAGGCGCATTGCTGGTGGCCGATGACGCTGGCAACACCGTGTGGCGGGTTGCACCAGCAGACGGTTCCACGACTGATGGTCCGCTTGGAACCGACCGTGTGCGCGATGCCGCGGGCCAAGCCTCGGCCGAACCTGCCGCAGAGCCGGTGGCTGTCGACGTCACCGCGGACGATCCGTCAAACGAAGCCCCGGCGCCCGATACCGGGATTCAGCCCGCAGAGGAAGGCGAGGCAATTCAGGCTGATGAAGCATCGGCCCCCGCCCAAGGTCAGATCCCGGCGGCCATCGCATCGCCAGAGGAGGTGCCCGCTGTCGACACCTCGGTACCGGATGCCGCTGCAGAAACCGTGGAACCCCAGCCAGTGGAACCCGAAGCGGCTGAAACCGATCCGCAGCCCGCAGACGAGCCCGTGGTTCCCAGCACGCAGCCCTTGCCCCCGGAAGACGCGGACGAAGCTGCGAATTGACGGACCTTCAGCCGTCCGAACCTGCTAGCGCGGGAACGGCCGGCTGAGTCCTGTCGTTCCCGCCAGTCCGAAGCGCCAGGGCAGGTCCTGCGCCTTGCTGATGCCGATGCGGGGCCCCACCAGCAGATCGTGCCGCTCCGCCGCCAAAGCGATTTTGAAATCATCGTCGCCAAAGGCCCTGCCGTCATCTTCTGCGCGTATGCCCAAAGCTTGGGTCAGCCGCCCGGGACCGTTGCACAGCATCGCACTGTTTCTGCGTGCCTGCATTTGTTGCACCCCTGAGCTGGGCATCAGGGCACGGATCAGCACCGCCTCTCCCGGACGGGCCACTACGTTCAGGCACAGGTGGATACCATAAGAGCGATACACATAGGCGTGGCCGGCAGGTCCGAACATCGCTGCATTGCGCCGCGTCGGCCCGCGAAAGCTGTGCGAGGCGGGATCGTCCGGTCCGTAAGCCTCGGTCTCGATGATGACGCCCCCGCATCCTCGCACAAGCAGACTGGCTCCGATCAGGCGCCGCGCCAAGGTCAGACCGTCCAGATCCGCGATCTGCTGAGGAAAGGTCTGGCGGTTCATCCAATCGGGTCCGGGATCGCAACAGGCAAGGTCCGGGACCATAGGGGGAAACGATGCCCCTTGCCAAGCATGGCCTGTTTTTCCGCTGTTATGCCGCCGCCCGACGCAGGATGCAGGGGGTCAGGCGTCCGATCCGGCCGGGGAACGGTCGCCGCTGCAGTGCCGGGACCATTCCCGACTGCGGGATGCAGGAACGATGATCATGAAGGTTTGATGTCCAAGGCACCGCTGCTGCTTTGCAACATCTTCCGTGTGCGGTCGCCTTGGTGCAGACGGCCTGCATTGCCCGCAGGCAGATAGGCATTTTTGATACAAACGGAACATCATGCGGTCTTTCATTGTTTGCGCCATCGCGTTCGCCTTGTCACATCCCGCTGCGGCGGATGACCTTGACGCGCAGGCAGCCGCTTTGTTCGAGACACTTCGCCCGGGCGGGCAATGTACGGCCCAGGCGGAGGATCGGCCCGCCCCGACACGGCGCCGGTTCATGGTCCCGGCGCCCGAGGGGGAGCAGCCGGTCACGATCTTCGAATCCACATGCGACGCCGGGGCCTATAACCTGGTGCAGGCCTTTCTGATCCACACCGACCGCGACGGGTTGCGCCCGCTGTCCTTCGCGGTTCCGGTTGTACAGATCCCCGATGAGCATAGCCGGGATCATGACCAAGGTTTCCCGGCTACACCGGGGGCGGCCTTGGCGATCACTGGCTATGGGACCACGATGACCCTGATCAACCCTTCGGTGGATGAAGCCACTGGCCAAATCGCTACAATGGAAAAGTGGCGCGGGCTGGGCGATGCCGGCGCCTCGGGGGTCTGGGATCTGACTGCCACGGGATATGTCCTGCGCCGTTACATGATCGACGCCACCTATAATGGCCGGATTGATCCGGTGACCGTGCTGGATCTGCCTGGACCGGTCGCGGCAGAGTGACCGACCCGCAGGCCGATCGACGGACTGTCAAGGCGCAGCCGTTTCAACGATGTCTGACAAAAACTCTCTTGCACTTGGGCGGACGCCATCTTAGGCAATTCCGACTTTCCTTGTCGGATTATGGACCCGAACATGTCGAACACAAGCCTTGCGGCGCTCAGCTGCCTCTGCACCGCCGCTCTCTGCAGCCCGCTGCAAGCGCAACAGACGACATATCCCCTGACGATCGAGAACTGCGGCCAGCAGGTCACCTTCCAGAAGGCGCCCGAACGCGCCGTTGCCTTGGGCCAGAACAGCGCCGAGATCCTGTTCCTGCTGGGGCTGGAGGACCGGATGGCGGCCACCGCCTTCTGGCCTAACGAGGTGCTGCCGGAACTGGAAGCGGCCAACAGCAAGGTCGAAGTGCTGACGGTCGAGTTTCCCACGCTTGAGGCGGTGCTGTCCAAGCAGCCGGATTTCGTGCCGGCCATGCTGCTGACGCTGATGGGTCCCGACAGCAAGGTCGCCAAGCGCGAGGATTTCGAGGGGCTGGGCATCCCGACCTATCTTTCGCCCAGCGCCTGTTCAACCGCATTGGAGGGGACAGACGCCTATGGCAGCCGCGACAGCCTGTGGACCATGGACCTGCTGTACCAAGAGATCGAGGAGCTTGCGAAGATCTTCGACGTGGCCGACCGCGGCACGGCGCTGATCGACGACTTCAAGGCGCGCGAGGCGGCGCTGCGGGCCGAATTCGGCAACCGCGAGGATCTGACCTTCCTGTTCTGGTTCTCCAGCCCTTCGCCGGCGGATGACGCTTATCTGGGCGGCGGCAACGGACCCTCGGGCTATATCGCCGACATTCTGGGCGGCTCGAACGCGATCACGACGGATGCGGAATGGCCGACCCTGGGCTGGGAAGGCATCATGGCCGCCGATCCCACCGTCTTTGTGGCGGCCCAAGTGGACCGGAACCGTTGGGACCTGGACCGCGCCGACAACAAGATCGCCTACCTGACTTCGGACCCGACGGTCAGCCAGATGGAGGCCGTCAAGTCCGGCCGCATCGTCGTCATGAGCGGCGCGGCCATGAACCCCAGCATCCGTACGCTGTACGGTGCCGAGGAGGTTGCCAAGCAGCTGAAGGCGCTTGACCTGCCGTGACAGGTTCGGCGGATACGGAAGCCGGGGCGGGCTGGCTCGTCCTCTTCCTGGCGCTGGTCCTTGCGGCCCTCGCCCTCGCGGTCGCGCTGGCGACCGCGATCGGCGACTATCACATCGGGCTGGGCCACGTGGTGCTTGCGATCACCAACGGCCTTGGCCTGACAGGCGCCCCGATTCCGCCGGTCGAGCAGAGCGTGGTTTGGGACCTGCGCCTCAGCCGGGCGCTGGTCGCGGCACTGGCGGGGGCAGGACTGGCGATCTGCGGAGCGATCCTTCAGGCGCTGCTGCGCAACCCGCTGGCCGAGCCCTTCGTGCTGGGCGTTTCGGCCGGGGCATCGACGGGGGCGGTTTGCGTGATCGTGCTGGGCATCGGCGCTGGTGCCCTGTCGCTGTCGGTGGGGGCCTTCGTGGGCGCCTTCGCGGCCTTTGCGCTGGTTGCGCTGCTGTCGAACGGGGCGACCAGCGGGCCGAACCATACGATCCTGGCGGGCGTCGTCGCCTCGCAGCTGTTCAATGCGCTGACCTCGTATATCGTTACAACCTCGGGCAACGCCCAGCAGGCGCGGGACGTGATGTTCTGGCTGCTGGGCAGCTTCGGCGGCGTCCGCTGGCCGGACTTCCAGTTGCTGATCGCGGTGGTGGTGCTGGGCTTGGCGATCTGCCTGTGGATGGCCCGGACGCTGGACGCGTTCACCTTCGGGGACGAAGATGCCGCAGCCCTGGGCGTGCCGGTGGCCCGCATCCGGCTGATCCTGTTCGGTGTCACGGCAATGATGACGGCCACCATCGTCAGCATGGTGGGGGCGATCGGCTTCGTGGGCCTGGTGGTGCCCCATGCGGTGCGCCATGTCGTGGGACCCATGCATCTGCGCCTGCTGCCCGCATGTGCGGCGGTGGGGGCGGTCTTCATGGTGCTGGCCGACATCGCCTCGCGCGTGGTGGTGGCCCAGCAGACGGTGCCCATAGGCGTCGTCACCGCGCTGGTTGGCGTGCCTTTCTTTGCCCTCATCCTCTATCGCTCGCGGCCGCAGACATGACTGTCGTGGCCCAGAACCTGGTCTGGGGCGTGCGCCGCCGGACCATCGTCGACAACGTCTCGCTCGACGTCCAGCACGGCGAGACGTTGGGCCTGATCGGCCCGAACGGGTCGGGCAAGTCGTCGCTGCTGCGGCTGCTGTCTGGGCTGAAGCGGCCCCAGTCGGGCCGGGTCGAGATCAACGGCCAGGACATCGCCGCCGTACCCCGCCGCGTGCTGGCGCGGCAACTGGCCTTTGTTCAGCAGAATGCCGCGACGGACACCAATGTCTCGGTCCGGGACGTGGTGCGGCTGGGGCGCACGCCGCACCGTTCGGCGCTGTCCGGATGGTCGGCCGCGGACGAGGCCGCAGTCACGTCCGCACTGGCTTCGGTGGACATGACCGGCCGCCGCGGCCAGCCTTGGCAGACGCTGTCGGGCGGCGAACGCCAGCGCGTCCACATCGCGCGGGCCTTGGCTCAGTCGCCGCGCGTGATGTTCCTGGACGAGCCTACGAACCACCTCGACATCCACCACCAGATTGAGATCCTGCGCATGGTTCGCGACCTCAACCTGACCAGCATCGTGGCGCTGCACGACCTCAACCTGGCCGCGATGTTCTGCGATCGAATCGTGGTCCTGACCGCCGGCGCCGTGGTTGCCTGCGGCGCCCCCGAGAAAGTGCTGACCCAGACCCTCTTGCGCGACGTCTTCCGGGTCGATGCCGAGATTGTGCCGACCCAGGATACAAACCGCCCCCATATCCGGTTTCGGACCGGATGAGCGCGAGGCGAACCTCTGCTTTTTCCCATCTTTGGCAGCTGCGCATCAAGCAACACTGATCAGTCCAGGGGACATCCGCTGAATACGCGGCTCAGTGATCTCAGCTGCCCTCCAACAAGCGAATCTTCAATGCACGGAACGCGCTGCGCGCCCGCGACTCGCGCTCGTGCTCAAGCATCTGCTCGATCTGCCCGCCCAGTTCGCGCAGGCGCGCCTCGCCAAGGCGTTGGGCTTCCTTGAACATCGACTTCTCCTCGGACGAGGCATGGTGATCGACGGCCTTGTGCAGCGCGCGCAGCTGCTGTTCGAACTCTGGCGACGACGGCCCCCGGCGCAGCGCCAATGCCAGCATGTCTGCCAGTTGCTGGTGCTCCGCATGGGCAACGGGAACATCCTCGCTGACAGGCCGCACGGCAGGATAGAAGATCACGTCTTCCACATGTTCGTGGATCTCCAGCTCGCCGGCCAGAAGCCGCATCATATCACGTCGTTCGGGGTCATGGGCGCCCATCGCCTCCACGGTTTCGAACAGCCGGCGAAGCAGCTGGTGATGCTCGAACAGGACCTCATCGGCCTTGCGCGACCCGGGCAGCGGTTCTGCCCTTGCCTCGGCCCTGGCATGCCCTGCCGCGATTTCCTCGGGCGTCAGCGCCTCGTCGCCGGGCTCTGGCACATGCCGGATCTCGATACGGTCGTTCCTGATCCGGACGTCATAACGGGGTTGAGGCGCAGTCGAGGGCCCATCAAGCACCCGGCCGCTGGCAAGGCAGTAGCGCGAGCCGTGCCAAGGGCACACAAGCCCCCCGTTCTGGACCCAGCCTTCGTCAAGCGGCCCCCCCATGTGCGAGCATCGCGATCCCATGGCATGAACGCGTCCTTGGTGACGCACCAGCACCACACCCACCATTGCCCGCGCCGCCTCGTCCCAAAGTTCGACGCGGTGTGGGCGGTCGTCTCTCAATTCGGCGACGGGAAGAACCGGTTGAAAGCCCCTCGGCTCGGGCGAGCGATCCGCCTGGTCCACCCCGACGCGCCGGCGGTAAACAAGATGCCCGCCAAGATAGGCCCCCGCCATCAGGGCAAGCCAGCCGGCGCCGCTGGCAACCTGGCCAAGGCCGCGGCGGCCGCGACGGCGCAAGGCGAGCGAGCCGATGGTCAGACCAAGGGCGGCCGAGTTGAGGGCGGCGTGGCTGAACCCGGTGCGCCGGTCGCGCCCGTGAACCTGACGCCAATCCGCCAGCCCGGCGGCAGCGGCCGCAACGGCCCCCACCACGCCAGCTTTCAGAGCCAGGTCGGCGGCTTGGCCCACCTGCCGCTGCTGCGCAAGGCCCAGTGTTTCCGAGCCGTCGAGTGCAAACGCCAGTGTCCAGGTGCCGATCGGAAAAGTCGCAAGCACCGGATGAAGGGGATGGCCCAGCCAAGTGCCGTGCAGGGCGTTCTGGATCGGCTGAGATGCCGTGCCAGTCAGTTCCAAGGCCGTGGAAACCACATCGGCCACGGCATAGGCGGGCGTGTCGAGTTGCTGGGCGGCTTCCAATGATGCAGTAACACGCTCTGGCAGAGATGTCATGAAGATCCTCCTGTTGACGGGGGTGGTGTCATGCCGAAGGGCCAGGCAGCCGGCATTCCGGCATCCGGCTGGCCGGGCGTCGGGGCGGTCAGCGCCGTGGTTTGGTCGAACCACACCCAGCCATCATACTGCCCCGAGGGTTTCGTTTGCATGTAGTGGCTGTCCACCTCGGTATGCGGGCGATAAATCACCCCGATGAAGCGCTGCAGGCGGCGGCTGGACAGCGCGGCGGCCAGGTTTGGGGCTGCCGCCATGTCCAGCAGAAAGCGACAGCAACCGCTGTCATGGCACTCCCGTTCGAAGCTGCTTGGATTCGAAGGACGCACGGTCATGACTTCCTGTTGCGCGTCCCAGTCATGGGCGGCGGTCACTGTCCCCGCATGGGTTCCGAAACCGATCAGCGCAACCTCGCCACCCCATTTCTGCCTCGCCAACTGGCCAAGAGTATGTTCGCCGCGGGCCCAACTCATCTCACTCGCCCGCGCATCACCGATATGCGAATTATGGGCCCAGACCACGGCCTTTGCCTTGGGTCCGGCGGCCTCCAGCAGATGTTGCAGGGTTGCGCACATGTGCGCGTCGCGCAGGTTCCATGCTTCGGCGCCGCCCCGATACATGATCCGGTAATACTGTTCGGCCGCGGCAACCAGGCGGGCGTTCTGCGCAGCATCCAGCAGATCGCCCCCGCCCGCAGCGGATGCGGCCTGCTGCCGTTCCAGCAGGTCGCGGCACTGGTTGACCACCGCCTCTTCGCAATCCTGATACCCGGAGGAGAGAACAGCGCGGCCATAAGCCGCCGGTCGATCGGCCCAAGGCTGCAGGCAGCCGTAACGCTTTCGCGCAACCCGCGCGGCATCGGGGTCGACTTCATCCAGATAGGCCAGGACCGCGCGCATCGAGCCGTGCATGTTGTACATGTCAAGGCCGTAAAAACCAGCCTGCGCCTCGGGCGGCCGGCCCTTGTTCCACTCCCGCATCCAGTCCAGCAGTTCGGCGATGACACTGTTGCGCCACATCCAGCGGGGAAAACGCTGGAACGGCTCCACCCCTTCCGGCGCCGACAGACCTCGCACATAACGATTGGCGACTGCCGCGTCCGGCCAGTCCGCCTCGACTGCCACGATCGTTGCACCGTGAACCTCGATCATCCTACGGGTGATGGCCGCGCGGGCGCGGTAGAACTCGGCAGTCCCGTGGCTCGCCTCGCCCAACATCAACACACGGCCACCCGACCACTGATCAAAGGGCTTGGCGAAATCTTCGGCGTCCACCTCCGGCAGGGCCTGCGCGTGCTGGGCAATCAGTTGTGCCGCCGACTGAAAGCCTGAGGATGACGCATAAGCCATGAGGCGGTCTCCATATCCGGTCCAAGACTATCGTCGCCAACAGGTGCCGCCCCAGAATGTTCCAAAGCGCGCTGGAGAGCTGGAGCCGACGCAGAGCTTATTTGTGATGCCACCTGCGATGCAGGCGCGGTCCTGTCCACCGGTTCAAGGACCTGCAGCACGCTGTATCATGCGGGGTCGCGCAGATATCGGCTGGCGACCGGCAGACCCTTGTAATGAAAATCAGACGCAAGCTCGTGCAGGGCATCGCGCAGGGCCGGGCCGTGCAGCGCCGGCCCATGGCCCGTGATGACGCTTTGCGGAGCCAGTTCGGCCAGACGCTGGACCGAGTGCTGCGCCGCCCGCCAGTCCGGGGTGAAATAGGCGGGCGGACCCTGAATGCGACCTTGCGGGAACAACGCGGCCATCACGGATTCCTGCTGCGTCGTGACAATGGCGTCGCCGGCGACAAGCGTCCGGGTGCCGTCATTCCAGAATGAGACATGACCAGGCGTATGGCCGGGGGTATGGACCCATCGCCATGCGTCGAGGCCCGGAATTCGTCCATCCGCAGGCAAGGCCCGAAGGTGTCCCGAGACATCGATCGGGCTGCGGGGGAACAGCCATGACAGTTCGGCCATCGTCCCTCCTCCGACCTCGGGGGCTGCGGGCGCATAAGGGCGCTGGCCGGTCAGATAGGGATGTTCGGCGGGATGGGCATAAATCGGCGCGTCCCATTCCCGCGCCAAAACCTGCAAGGCGCCGACATGATCGAAATGCCCATGCGTCAAAAGGATGGCGGCGGGACGCGAGCGGCCAAAGCGCCTGCGCGCTGCGTCGCGGATGGCAGCCGCAGATCCCGGAATGCCCGCATCCACCAGGAACCATTGCCTGTCGCCGGCGCCCTCAGCGCCGATGAAGGCGACATTGACGATGCCGCAGCGCAGGTAAGCGATATCCGCACCAAGCAGTTTGCCTGGGGAAACGGCTTGGTCAGGCACGCTTACGCCGGAGGGACCCGGAGGCGACGACAAAACAGCCGCAGTCATGGAAAAGGCGCCATAGCCGTGCAGAAGGTTGCGCGCCAAGGGGCTTTCAACACGTGTCGCCAAGGCCAGACATGCGGCGCCTTGGGCTGCATCCAGCAAACGATGCATGTGCATCGGGATCGGCCGTCCGGCTTTGGGACGATCGTTGTAGGATGTGGCGAGCGAATAGCCTGCGACGAACATGCCGATGGCGCCCAAGGGACGACGAATGGGAGAGCGTCTTGCGCTGGCGGAACCCAGCATGAGTGCGGCAGCCGAAACGGCATCCAGCGCGGCGTGCAGTCGATAGGGTATCATTGCAGTCCTCCGTCATTCCCGGCACCGATGATCCCCGCCTTATGGAAATCCACCTCCGCCACAGCCGCGATCCGCCGAGGCACCGTGTTCCTCCGGCAGTTGATGCAGGTGCCAGAACCGGCGGACGCCGCGATTGTTCCGACGCGCCGTTGCGCCGGGCGGACACCGGCAGATCGGCGTGCAGGGCCAGCCGATTGCCTGCCTATGGGTGCAGGGCCATGTCTGGGTTCCGCTGGCAGGCGTGCGTCACGAACCGCGCCAGCGCCGCTTTGTCGGCTGCAGCACCCATTGCATGGGACAAGCCGTTCACCGCCCGACAGCCGGGCGGCTAGGTGGGAATGGCTCTGTATCCTAAAGGGCCGAGCGAAACCTGCTGTCTTCAGATCCTGCGCAACTTGTGCCCGCTTTTGCGGCGGATCAGCGCGAAGACCTGCTCGGTGTTGTCAAATCACCATTTGCTGGCCCAACACGACTACCCGGCTGCTGGGAAGGTGGTAGAAATCGGTGGCGCTGGTCGCTGATTTCGCCAGTGAAAGGAATAGCGCCTCCTGCCAGGCCGGCAGGCCGTGGGACTTGCTGCGGCGGAAGCTGCGCTGGCTGAGGAAAAAGGACGTTGTCATGATGTCAAACCGCACCCCCTGCTTTCTGGCCAGGGCCAACCCCTTTGGCAGGTTCGTCTCCTCCATGTACCCAAAGCACATGTCGATCCGTGTGAATCCGTCGGACAGTCGCGTGATGGTGGACCGATCGGCGTTCGCGACATAAGGGCGGGTGGCAACTGTCACGCAGACGATCAGATTCTGTTCGTGCAGGACATGGTTGTGCTTGATGTTGTGCAGCAGCGCCGCAGGCGCAATGTCGGGGTCGGCGGTCAAGAACACTGCGGTGCCGGGAACCGAAACCAGACGGCGCGACCGGTTCAGCATGCCAATCAGCGCCGTGATCGAGGTGGCGTGCCGACGGGCCTGTATCTGGACATGGCGACTGCCGCGCACCCAGGTCCCCATGATCGCGATCATCAGGGCAGCCATCACGATCGGCACCCATCCACCGTGGGGGATCTTGATGGCATTCGATCCCAAGAACAGAAGCTCCAGCGAAAGAAGGGGCAGCACCACGGCAACCACAAGCGCGACAGGCCAACGCCAGACCCGCAGGAAGACAAAAGCGGCCAGGATCGTGGTGATGACCATGTCGCCGGTCACGGCAATGCCATAGGCCGCAGCAAGGTTGGAAGACGTGCCGAACACGATCACCAGGATGAAGACACCAATGGCAAGAACGGCGTTGATCCTGGGAAGATAGATCTGACCTTCCTGAGTTTCAGAAGTGTGGAGGATCTCGAGGCGCGGAAGAAGGTTCATCCGGACCGCCTGCTTGATCATCGAGAACGCCCCCGAGATCACGGCTTGGCTGGCGATCACGGTCGCCATGGTCGCCAGAAGCACAAGCGGAAGAAGCGCCCAAGAGGGAGCCATCAGAAAAAACGGATTTTCCGCCCGCTCAGGATGAGCCAGAATCATCGCGCCCTGCCCCAGGTAACTGAGCGTCAGCGCCGGCCAGACTAGCGCTATCCAGGCCATACGGATGGGACGGCGGCCGAAATGCCCCATGTCGGCGTAAAGCGCCTCTCCTCCGGTGACGGCCAGAAATACGGAACCCAGGACGATAAGCGATGCCAGCCCGTTATGCGCGACAAAGGACGCCGCATGCTGCGGGTTCAAGGCCCTCAGGATCGACCAGTCGTCCTGGATGTGCAGCAGCCCCATGACGGCCATCACCAGAAACCACACGGTCATGATCGGCCCGAACAAAACCGATACCGCACCCGTTCCCCATCGCTGCACGATGAAGAGGCCCGCGATGATGACCAGGGTCATGGGCACCACATAGGGGCCAAGGGCAGGGGTCACGATCGAAAGCCCCTCCACCGCCGAAAGCACCGACATGGCCGGCGTGATGATCGCGTCCCCGAAGAAAAGCGAAACCCCGATCATCCCAAGCCCCAGCAACCAGACCGGCCGCCGGCCAAGCGCCTGCTGTACAAGCGTCACGAGCGACAGCGTACCGCCCTCGCCCCGGTTGTCGGCCCTCATGACCAACATCACGTATTTGAAGCTGACGATGAGAATCAGCGTCCAGATGAGCAGCGAGATGACCCCCAGCACATCGGCACGCGTCAGCCCGTCGCGCGAGGCGGCGTGCAAGGACTCGCGCATGGCATATATCGGCGACGTGCCGATATCGCCATAAACGATCCCGACTGCTCCGACGACAAGTGCGGCCCGGTTCTTTGTGGCGTGCTGATCGGGAACATTCGGGCCTACTGCCCGTCTGTCATAGCCTGAAGCGGCCTGCTGGCCCATCATCTGGCCCAAACGCACGCTGTCTTCTCCAATCATGATCCGGTCATCTTCCAGCTAGCCTCGCAAGGCATGGATCACCGACAGGGCGCACATCACCGCCCTGTTCAGCTGAAGCGCAAATCGCACGGGTGAATCTGGCGGATCCGACATGCTGACAGGCCGACACCTGTTGAAGCGGGGTTCGCCTGATGGCCTTACGAAACGGGTGAAGATGGCCCGGCCGGGGTGGAGAGATCGGCCTTGGCCAAGACCGCTGGGGACGCAGACTGCCCTGAGGTGGCGGCAGCTTCCGCCTCACCATCCTTGAGGCCGGACTTGAAGGCGCTGATCCCCTTGCCCATTTCCCCCATGAGAGACGAGACCTTCCCCTTGCCGAAAAGCACGAGGGCGACAACCGCGATCAAAAGAAGTCCGGGAAGGCCGATATTGTTTAGCATGATAGGAAACCCTTACGGCCCACAGCTTGTAACGGCTGCAGCGCCTGGCTGCACATGATTCGTCTTTGAATGGTTTACACCTTGCCTTGGCGGCGTCCATTTGCTTCTTGCGAGCCTCAGCCAAAGCCTGCCAACGGGTGCTGCACCCGCGCTGCCATTTCCTTGAATGCGGCTTGTCTGCCAAGAGGTCGCAGGCATGCATACCGAACCTTGCTGCCGAAAAAACCGGCACATTTTGCAGGCCTCCTCCGGATCTCTCCGTATACGCACATGCGGCTTCCGGTCCTGGGATCAGATCATGAGGCGTCATCATGTTGAACTACGCGGCCGCGCGATTTGTTGAGTTGCGTGGCGGCAGAATCAAGGCTTACCTCCGGGAAGCAGTTTACCCAATTGCCACCGGCCACCCGCACGAACGGCAGGAAAATCCTGCCGCCCGGTTCCAAACCAGGCTGCCAGATGGATCGCGTGCAGTTGTTCGAATTAAGGAAGTTCACCTTGCCGCTGCCTGATTTTCCCTGCCGTCGAACATGCTGTTGGCCTGCGCCAGCAAGACAAGGTGGTTCCCGCCAAGACATGATGACCAGGTGCGGTCATGGGTGAACGGCACCGGCGGCGACTGGATCGACAGTTCTCGGCACTCGCGCGCATCTCTCCTCTGCTGAAGCGCCTGATCGTAATTGTTCATCGCAAAATAGGCGTCCTGTTGCGCGTCCCGTTGGCAGTATTGCTGCTTGTCGGGGGGGTCCTGTCTTTCCTGCCATTCCTGGGCTTGTGGATGATCCCGTTGGGACTGATGGTGCTGGCGATCGACATTCCTGTCTTGCAGCCCATCGTCTCGACGGGAATGATCCGGATGCGGCGACGGTGGCAGCTCTGGCGGAGACGCAGAGCAAAGGGCCTTCCGCTGAACTGACTGCGTCAGCCACCTCCGGAACCCCCCATGCCGCTGATCGCGCCTTTTGGCGGCAAGCGGAGGTTCACCTATGAAGTGCTCTCAGCATGGACGGCCACAGCGCCCTTTTTTTGCCTACAGGACGTGTGGCCACAGGCTTTTCACGGATCACCCCAAGAGCTCGTGGTCGGCTGCCGCACGCGACCGCACTGCCAATGCACAACCTTGAACATGCTGCAGTCCTGCCCATACCTGTCCGGCTTCGATGATCGGGCAATGACAGGATGGACCAACCATAAGGCGGCGGCACACCTGTCGCGGGGCCACGCCGCCGCAACAGCATTTTACATCAAGCAATTCGGCGATTGAGCAACCGCACATGGACAGGATATATCGGCCGCCGGGCCAAAGACTGGCTCGGTGCCGCTAGTTCAAAGTTGGTTTGCATGCTTGACGTCGTCTTACAGCCTCATTTGCAGGCATACCTGACGCTTGCCGTTCTGGCCGTCATGTTCGTGCTGTTCCTGCTGGAGGTGTATCCTGTTGAAGTAACAGCTTTGCTCGGCGCCGCCGCAACGGTTGTGCTGGGAATTGTGCCAGCAGATGATGTGTTTGCGGTCTTTGCCAATCCCGCACCCTGGACGATAGCTGCAATGTTCATCGTCTCGGCCGGGTTGGTCCGCACCGGCCTGATCGCCAGCTTTGCATGGTTCGTGTCGCGCCACGCCGCCGAACACAGGCTGTTGGTGATCTGCGGCGTCGGCGTGCTGGTGGGGGTAGCCTCGGCATTCACCAACAACACCCCGCTGGTCGCCGTCATGATCCCTGTGACGATCCAGCTGGCGCGCACGGTGGGCCTGTCGCCGTCCAAGCTGCTTATCCCGCTGTCCTATCAGACCGTTCTGGGCGGCATGATCACGATGATCGGCACGTCGACCAACATTCTTGTCGATGGCGTTGCGCGCGCTCAGGGTCTTGCGCCCTTTGGCCTGTTCGAGATCGCCCCGCTTGGTGCCGCGGTCAGCGTCGTCGGCTTTGTGACCATGTGGGTGTTGGTCCCGCGGCTGCTGCCGGATCGGGAAACGGTGTCGGATCTGCTGGGCAAGCGAGAGCGTCCCAAGTACTTCACCGAGGTTGTCGTTCCTGAAGGCTCGCCCCTGATCGGTACGCTGGCGCAGGGTGCCGAAATCTTCCGGCGCGATGGGATGCGCCTGATCGACGTTCTGCGCGCGGATCAAAGCCTGCGCAGGGAACTGCCCCAGGTGCGGCTGCAGGAAGGGGACCGGATCGTGCTTCGAACCGAAATGCAGGAGCTTTTGGGTTTGAAGCAATCCGACAGCCTGACGCTGGTGGATCGGATCGGGTCGCGCCGCACCTCCACCGTCGAGGCGCTGATCCCGCCTCAGTGCGGTCTTGTCGGCCACTCGCTGCGGGCACTTCGGCTAAGGCGGCGCTATGGCGTCTATGTGCTGGCGGTGCACCGGCGCAGCCGCAACATTGGCCGGCAGCTTGACGATGTGGTGGTGCAGGTGGGCGATACGCTGCTGATCGAAGGCGCGCCCGACGACATCCGCCGATTGGCCGACGACGTGAATCTGGCCGACCTGAACGAGCCGACGGACCTGCCCTTCCGGCGGGAACGTGCGCCACTGGTGCTGGCGGTCCTGGCAGCGATCGTGGTGCTGTCGGCGCTTGATGCGGCGCCGATCCAGATCTTGGCGGTGCTGGGGGTTGCAGTCCTGCTGGCGACCCGCACGATCGAACCGAGAGAGGCTTATGGAGCCGTCAGCGCACCGCTGCTGATCCTGATCCTCTCGATGCTGGTGGTGGGCGAGGCGATGAACAGTTCGGGCGCGGCGCAGATGATCGTTGACCCGATGGTTCCCTGGCTGATGGGCCTGTCGCCGCTGGCCGTTTTGTTCGTTCTGTACTTTCTGACCCAGATCCTGACCGAGCTTTTGTCCAACAATGCGGTGGCGGTGATCGTCACGCCGATCGCGATCACGCTTGGGCACAGCCTTGGTCTTGATCCGCGCCCGCTGGTCGTGGCGGTCATGTTCGCGGCCACCTTGGCCTTTGCGACGCCGATCGGATACCAGACCAACACGATGGTTTATGCGCCGGGGGGTTACAAGTTCAGCGATTTCACCCGGATCGGGCTGCCGCTGAACCTGATAACGGGCGTCACCGCCTGCCTGCTGATCCCGCTGATCTGGTCCTTCTGAAGAAAGCTGTTCTGATTCGAAGCCTGAAGCTTGCCAATGGATACCGAACGCGAGAGGCATCGAAAGCCCCTCAAGCGCTGAACCCGCCCTGTGCGACAGCCTCTATCGGGCGATGGCGGTGCCAAGCAAAGCCACCCAGGTCAACAGCATCAAGGCCAAGCCACGCTCGTAAGCCCCATCCCAGCCATCAGGAATGATAAAGAACAAGGGCGCCATGACCAACCAAAGCAAGGCGATCACCGCAACTGACCGGCCGAGCAGGCGATCTGCCACCGCAAGCGGACGAATTGCCAGTAAAGCGGCCAAAGCAACCAGAACTCCAAGCGTATAGACTGCCTTGATGTGGATGTCGGCACCCAGATTACGCTGTCCGGCATACTCGTTGAAAAGAGCGATCGTTCCGATGGCAGGTGCAAGAAGCATCACCAGGACCGCCGCGACCCGCCACAGGACAGCGCGATCCCATGACAGCATGCCAACCCCAAGCGACAGGCAGCCTACGGCGAAAACCCACAGACCAAGATCCAGAAGCCAGCTTCCCGGCCCCACAGCCAAGGCGCTGATGGTATTGCGGACCGGGCTGTAGTGATCGACAAGCAGGCTCCACGCGATGATATCCGCCACCGCCACGACGATGCAGCTCAGAATGGCTGCTACTCCTGCCCTTCCAGCGAAGCTGGAGTGCTGATGCATAAGTCTCGTTCCTTCAGATTGCGGGTGCGGGGACGACGCCTTCCGGACGGCCGGAATGACGCCGTGTTTTTGCCGCGGCGATCAATTCAGCAGATCATCCTTGCAGCGCACGACATAAAGCTGCCCATCGACCGCAAGGGTATCGATCGGCGCGCCGTATCCGAGAGTTGAACAGAAATCGGTCGCAATATTTTGGCAATCATCCCCGGTTCCGCAGGGGACCGGTAATCCGGTAAATGCCTCGCCCGGCTCGATCAGGTCCATGTCCGGGTCGATGGGATCATCAAGCGGTTCGATGCCGTCTGCGAAAAATCCCTCTGCATCGACAGCAACAAGTTCATCTTCATCACTATCTGCGGCAGCAAAAAGAACTTCCGCGATTTCTTCCGCATTTATGACATCATCTTGGCCATCATTGAATTCGGCGACCAGATTTTCCCGCTGAAAGGCAGTGGCGAATTCGAATTCGGAAATCAGACCGTCGCCGTCGATGTCCCATTCAGCAACCGCAAGGTCGACATCCCCAAGCCACAGATCGACGGCATTTTCCCATTCATCCACAGAAAGGTCATCGTCGCTGTTCCGGTCCCAGAACGCATAAAAACCCTCTGCGAGTTCCGGCGCAGCGATGCTGCCATCGGCATTTCGATCCCACCTGTCTGACAGTCCCCTGTTCCTAAAGGCTGTCATGAACTCGGCTTGCGTGATTGTTCCGTTCTGGTCCTCGTCCCACGCTGTTACATCCTGCGCAGACACGGGCGATTGCGACATAGCCGACACGGCAGCCAGCGTTATGATCATGCGATTCATCATTGACCTCCTCCTTGCTGGTGCGTCCAACAGGCAGGGGATGCGTTTGTTCCCGCCGATCCATAGGCGATAAATCGCTTGTGAGCATCAACCTAACTCTTCAATCCGCTCAATCGATTAACTGTCACGAACTTAAAAAGCGCGGAACATCCCGCCGCTGATCCTGTTGGTCTGGCGGCAATCGATTGCCACAGACTTCAGCGCAGGGAACCTGATACGGCATCGCCGATGCGGACGCGCCAGAATATCGGAACACGCGCCCAGACATGCCGGTTTCTTTGCGTTTTTGCTAACAGGAGTTGGAACATTCAGCTTCCAGACCGGTTGGCGCGACCAGCGGCATTATGTCGCTGACGCATGACGAAGGAGAAGACACTATGACCATCGAACTCAAAAAGATCGCGGGCATTGCTGCTGTTCTCGGTGCGCTGACTGCGGCCCCCGCAATGGCGCAAGACATGATGGAATGGGACGCCGACAGTGACGGTGCGGTAAACGCGGAGGAATTCCAGGGCGGCTGGGATGATGCCTATGGCGAAGAGGAAACCGCCTTCAGCACCTGGGACGAGGACGGCGATGGCGCCTTGAGCGAGGACGAGTACAACGCCGGCGTCTTCAGCTCCTACGACGATGACGACAGTGGTGTCATCGAGGAGCCCGAGTTTGGCGATGTCGGTGACGACATGGGCGACGGCGGCTTCTGGGACGTCTGATCACACCCAGGATCAAGAGAGGGCCGGCATCTCCGGCCTTCTTCACAAGGGTCCGCATGGTTCCGTAATCTTCCTGCCGCCACCGTGCTGCATCCGGCACATCGTGAACGCAACAGGAAGATTTCGATGATGATCGAGCATTCGAAGTAAAGCTCTGTCCAACGTGGATCCCAGCCAAACCCCAGGCCATGCGCTTGGTGGTGAAACCGGAGGAGAACGAAATGACAATAGCTGGTATCAGATTGAGCAGCACAGCCATTGCTGCGGCACTCAGCATCCCCTTGGCATTCGGCCCGGCATGGGCGCAGGACGATCAAGCGGCGGATCAGTCGGCTGGCCAGTCGGACACATCGGCCCAGCAGGCGGAACAGTCCCAGAATGCCGACCAGTCGGGGGATGAAACGGCCCAGCAGGGCCAGCAGCCCTCATCGCAGGCCGAAGGCAGCACCGCCGGATCGTCCGGCGATGGTCAGGCCAATGCCTTGATCGCGACCGTCGGCGGGACCGAGATCCGTGAAACGGACCTGATGACGGTGATCGGGGCATTGCCGCCACGACTGCGGTCGCAGTCACCCCAGATGCTTGTTCCCGTCGCGCTTGAACAGCTGATCATGCGCCAGCTTATCCTTGAACGGGCGCGGCAGGATAATCTGGCTGAAGACCCGGAAGTCCTCGAGCTTGTGACCGGGGCCACCCAAGCAGCCGAAGATGATGCAATGGTCCAGGTTTGGCTTGATCGCGAACTGGCAAAGTCGGTGACGGATGACGCCGTGCAGCAGTCATATGACACTGCGCAGGCACAAGGGCAGGCCGATCTGCCGCCACTGGAAACGGTGCGGCCGCAGATCGAACAGCACCTGCGCCGGCAGGCCGTGGAAGAATTGCGCACTCAGCTTCGGGAAAACGCCGACATCGTGTTTTACGATCCTGCCGGACGACCGATAAACACCGACCAGCAGGCGCCGCAGACCGGTGACCAAGGCTCGACCGCGGGCCAGAACGGAACCTCTGACGGGAATGGCGAAGATAGCCAATCCTCTGACGCCAGTTCCACAAGCAATCAGGCAGACAACGTCCAGGCAGCCCAAGGTCAGGCCGAGCAGGCGGGGATGCAGCAAGTCCAGCCCATGCAGGGAATGACCGTCCTGAGGGGAAGATCCGCGAACCAGGACGAAGTTTACATGATCGTGGGTCCATCCGGTGAACTGCTGGCCTTGGCGGCACCACTTCCTGCACAATCCGGCGACGCTGGAAATGCCTCAAGCCCCGAGGCGGCAGGGCAGGATACGTCGGCCATGCCCCCGGAAGCGGGGGAGCCTGCAGAAAGCGGTTTCATGGCGACGCAGGCTCAGCCTGCAACCCAGAACATGTGGGACCCGGCGGCTGTCGAACACGGCATGCGCCAGCTTGAACTGGGCATCCGGGGCGCGGCCGGCGAAGTCGGCAGTCCCTGACACAGACTGCGCCTCGGCCCTTGGGCCGGGGCGACGCTCGGACGAAATAAGGGTCAGCTGCACGAACCTTGTGGCGGCATTACTTAACCTTTTAGGCGCGCCACAATCAGGCCGCCTGAATTTGCCGCCCCCAAAGGCCACCAAGCAGCGGTCTGCATCAAAACCGACACGGTAGCCAACGCCTGCCGCAAAGAAGACAAGGACGCTGCGCTTGTCGGCTTTGAAGCGAACAGTTGCTTAGTAATACGGCTGCTGTCCAGATTTACGACGGTGATCCACCACGCGAACAGGAACGCGCACGTTCTGTCCTTTGTCTGCACGTTGTTCAGCCCTGCAAGAACTATGCTGCAGACCCATTAATATTAGGCCTTTGGGTTGAGTCAGGCGCCGCAAGGAGGCCTGATCGATGAGCAACCTGTTCTGTCGGCGGTGGTATCTGCTCCAGTGCCGCCAGATCGCGGGCAAAGGTGTCTTGATGATCGCCGAGCGCCGCTATCGCGCAAGGCGCCTGCCGTGGTTGGCCGTCAAAGCTTGGCGTTCCTGCGCGGCGGGATGACGGCATGAGCACCTCAGTCCGCAATGGCATCGTGGTTCGCCCTGAATAAGTCGGAACGACCAGCATT
>QKYL01000127.1 GCA_003255745.1 Paracoccus saliphilus | reverse complement strand
GATCCAAAGGCCCAGGACCTCGCGCAGGCCGTCGCGGGTGACGCCAAGGGCGATGGAGACGGCCGTTCGCCCGCGGTTTCGAACCGGAGGCGACGCGCAGGCTCGTTCTTGACCGTCCGGCTGTCGGCATCGCGGATCTTCACCCGCAGCGCGCCGAAGATCACGATCGGATACATCAGCTCCAGGGCCCGGTTCTGCCATTCCCGCACCTCGTCCGGAGCCGCATCGTTCGGCGGGAAACGGTTCACGGGATCCTTTTCTGCTCCGCCTCACCACGGCTGATCAGGTCGGGCGGACCCTCAGGCCATAAGGATCAAGAAGATGGGCCTGAATGTCGCGCACCGTCAGCCCGGCAGCATAGAGCCCGTCCGCCATGCGCCTCGGACCAGTGGCGGCTTTCATGGCGAACTCTTATCATCCATGCCGTCGATGCGGGTCTGGCCCTTCTTCACCAGCTCCGGCTCAAAGCTGCTGTCCCGGTCACGAGGCACAGCCACCGGCAACTCGCCGTCCTGGCCCTTCAGAACCTTCGTTGATGACGCGGGCTTCGACAAGCCCGCACAAGTCGAGCAGATTGTGCCAGTCACGGCCATTGCGCGCGAGCCGCGATGCTTCCTGGCACAGGACGGCGCCAACCTTGCCCGCACACAGCCAGGCAACCAGGCGGTCGAAGCCCGGGCGCACCAAAGTCTCGCTCGCGGATCGACCTAGGTCATCGTCGATAACCTCAATGTGGGTGAAGCCGGATCGGCGCGCGACATCAACCAGATCATACTGCCGTCGCTGGCTCTCTGGGTTGGTCATCACTTGCGACTGCGTCGACTGGCGCACATAGACGACGGCCTTGCGGGTGAGGAGCGTTGCCGGGATCAACTCAATGCCGGTCATCGCTGCGCTCCTCGACCTATGAGCCCTGCGGCTTGCATCAGAAAAAGTGTGCGGGCTTGATAGCGGGGCATAACCGGTTCACTGACTTCGATCAGTGCCGCCACATCGACCTGCGGCGATCCCATGGTCATACAGGCGCAAACAACCGGATCAACCATCTACCCGGCGATCGTCACAACGACGCCTGCTGAGCCCGAGACTTGGAGAAACTGGCCTGTCGCCCTCTGCTCAACGCGCCGGATGCAAACCTTGTGACCAAAACAGGGTTCCGATTGCCGTCGGACGGGAAACGGGCTCTTCGCAGGCGCCGATATTGGTGCGAAAATCGGGCCATGACCATCAACGCGGCGGCCAAGATGAACGGCCTCGACCCGCAGGCCCGCCTTGCACATATCCTTGATCGCATCCATGACCACAAGATCAACCGTCTCGACGACTAATGTCTTGAAACTGGGCCGATGGCCCCACAGGCAGAGGCCAAATAAACCCCGGCATCAATCGCATGGGTGCAATTGATGCCGCAAAGGTCGTTGATGACGTGAAAGCCGATCTTGGCAGGCGCCTGCTGACGCGGACCGCTCACGCCGTCACCCAACCCGACAGGCTTTGCATGCCGAGATCAGCGATCCGAACAAGCCGCAGGGGCTACCGAGGCGGTATGTGCCGCCTGCACGAAGCGCATCCTGCTGATCCCCGCCGTCTTGGCAGCCTTCTGGACTTCGTCGGCCGGCTGCAGCTGGACTGAGGGGGACAAAACGTCGCCTTGCACCATCAGCCGCAAGCTGACCTGATGCCGCCAAAGGGAAGGGAATTGATGAACAGGCAAGTGAAGGTGGCCATCGTCGGCGCGGGGATCACCGGGCTGACCTGCGCGCGGATGCTGGTTCAGGCTGGCTGGCAGGTCCGGCTTTACGACAAGGGCCGCGGCATTGGCGGGCGGCTGGCGACGCGGCGGACCGAGGCGGGTCTTCGCTTTGACCATGGCGCGCAATACCTGTCTCCGAACGACCCGGACTTTGCGGCCCTGTTGCAGGACATATCTTCCGAAGGCCACGCCGCCCCCTGGTTGGACGGACCCGAGGGCGCACAGGTTGGCCTTCCCGGCATGGCGCAGATCGCCCGCGCCTTGGGTCAGGGCCTGGACGTCGCACAGGGCACGATGGTCACCGGCCTGAGGCGCGACGGCGGTGGCTGGCAGCTGCGGGTCGGCGACCGCACCGAGGGTGCCGACATGGTGGTGCTGGCGATCCCGGCTCCTCAGGCGTGCGACCTGCTGGGGCAGGATCATCCTTTCGCGGCCGATCTGGGCGCGGTGCGGTATCATGCGAACGTCACCGTAATGGCGGGCCTTGATCCGTCGGCGCCGCGCCCCTTCGCGACCTGCCGGTCCGATGGCGCGCTGGCCTGGGTCGCGCAGGATTCGACCAAGCCTGGGCGTGATGGTCAGCCTTTGACCACCTGGGTGGTGCAGGCCGACCCGGATTGGAGCATGGCTCATATCGACCTGCCTTTTGCGGAACTGGCGGATCTGGTCGTCCCGCAGCTGATGACCCTGCTGGGCGCCGATCCGGCGCAGTTGCATCATAAGGCTGCGCATCGCTGGCTGTACGCGCAGGCGGACCGGCCGCTTGGGCAGCCCTTTCTGGCTGATGACGCGGCGGGCCTGATTGTCGGGGGGGACTGGGCGCTTGGTCCCTCGGCCGAGGATGGATGGGCCAGTGGCCGCGCCATGGCCGCCCATTTGCTGGCCCGCTGAGATGGAGCCGCAGGATCGCCGCCCCCGCGCCGTGCCTCAAGGGCGCCTGTCACGGATGCTGCGCATCGGAGGGCTGGCCACCGGCATCGGCGGCCGGGCCTTGGCGCAGGGGGCCCGCCAGATGGCAGGGGGGCAGCGGCCCCGTGCGCAGGACCTGCTGCTGACACCGGCCAATGCGGCGCGGCTTGCCGGGCAGCTGGCGCAGATGCGGGGTGCTGCGCTAAAGATGGGCCAACTGCTGTCGATGGATGCGGGCGACTTCCTGCCCCCTGAACTGACGGCGATCCTGGCGCGGCTGCGGGCGGATGCCGATCCGATGCCGCCAAAGCAGCTGCAGCGCGTGCTGGACGCCGCGTGGGGCCGCGACTGGCTGCGCAAGTTCACTCGGTTCCAGGTTCAGCCGATCGCGGCGGCATCCATCGGGCAGGTCCACCGCGCACAGACGAAGGACGGCCGCGACCTGGCGATCAAGGTCCAGTATCCTGGCGTGCGGGCCAGCATCGACAGCGACATCGCGAACCTTGGCCTGCTGCTGAAGATCCCGGGCGTGATGCCACCCGGCGTCGACCTGCCCGCCCTGATGGAGGAAGCCCGGACCCAGCTGCATGCCGAGGCGGATTACCTGCGCGAGGCTGAACAGATGCGCCGCTATGCCGACCATTTGGCCGGCCAGCCCGAATTCCTGGTGCCGGTTCCGGATGCAGAATTCAGCACGCCCGACGTGCTGGCGATGACCTATATCGAAAGCCGCCCCATCGAGGCGCTGGCCGACGCGCCGCAGCTCCTGCGCGACCAGGCCGCGGCCCGTCTTGCGCGTCTGGTTCTGGACGAGCTGTTCCGGTTCGACCTGATGCAGACCGATCCGAACTTTGCCAATTATCGCTGGCAACCTGACAGCGGGCGAATCGTGCTGCTGGATTTTGGCGCGACGCGCGGCTTTTCATCCTCAGTCGCACCGGACTATCTGCAATTGCTGACGGCCGCGCTGCGGAACGACCGGGCGGCGGTGCGGCAGGCCGCCATCGACATCGGCTACTTCCGGGCAGAAACCGATCAGGACCATCAGGACCATCAGGACATGCTGATGCAGATGATGGACCTTGCCTTTGCGCCGCTGCGTGCGGGTGGAACCTTCGACGTGGCGGCAACCGACATTCCGCAGCGCGTGGCCGAGATGGCCATGCAGGTGGCGCAGACGCGGGTCAGGGCCGAGATGCCCCCGCCCGAAATCCTGTTCCTGCATCGCAAGATCGGCGGCCTTTACCTGCTGCTGGCCCGGCTACGGGCGCGGGTTGATCTGGATGATCTGCTGGACACGGCGCGCCTTCGGGATCAGCTGGAGGCACGCGGCTAGCGCAGGGATTCCTCGTGCAGGCGGTCCCCCACCAGGCGCAGGATCATCTGATATTCCTCGGCTGCTGCCAAGCCCTGCCCCAGATTGTCTGTGGGCACGGCGCCGGGATCTTCCTGGCCATCCCGCATCGTCTCGCGCTGGCCCAGCCAGTCCATCACCGGGCGGCGCGCGTCGGGGCTCAGGGCGGCGACCAGCTGCGCCAGCAGGCGACGCTGTGCGTCCAGGCGGGCTTCGATGGTTGCGATGGCTTGATCGGTCATGGCTATCCTCTTTCTGAATAGGGAAGAACCCGCGTGAGCGGACCAGTGGGACAACGCGACACGGGTCGCGCAGGATCCGGCGTGCGGGGGGCCAGGTCCGCTTCACCGGTTTTACTGACAGTGATGTGTCCGGCGGAACATCTCAAACGCTGTCGGGTTGGTGCGGCTCAGGACAAGGACGCCGGCGCATGTGGGAATGGATCTCGGAGAACAGCGGATTGGTTCAGGCCAGCATGGCCGCGATCACGGCCGTGGTCTGGATGGTCTATCTTCATGTTATCGTGTCGGGGCTGCGCCGCCAGCGCCGGACCGAGATCCTGATTCACCTAGGCGGTGCCCGCGACCTGTCGGCCCGCCTGCTGGTCAGCAACCTGGGCTTCGAGCCGATCTATGTGCTTGAAATCATGCTGACCGTCTGGACCGCCACGGGCGAGCGAATGTCATCGGTCGCTGACCGAACCGAGATCGCCAAGGACCAGCACTCCAACCCGCGCGAGGCGACGCTTCAAGGACCGCTGAAAAGCGGCGATTCCGTTGATATCGGCAGCGCGCAAAACCTGCTGGACCGCGCCAAGCACAGCAGCTTTGACGCCCTGGAACCCGATGATATCCGCGAGGTGGAGGTGACGGTGGCAGCGGTGACCGCCGCGGACAACCGGATCGCAGCAGCCACACGAAAGTTCACCATGAAGGTCCGCGACGGAGGCGTTTGCCTTTTTCCGCAGAACCTGACTGCCCGCCAGATCCGGTCGACCTGGCGTCGCCGCCAGATCGAGGCACAGTTGAAGGACCTGCTTTAGGTCCGTTCAGTCGGCGCCGAACAGGTCACGGGTATAGACCTTGTCCGCTACATCGCCCAGCTCCGACGTCAGGCGGTTGGCGACGATCAGCTGCGCGCGCTGCTTGAACTCGGCCAGGTCGCGGATCACCTCGGACCCGAAAAAGCGATCGTCGCGAAGCGCGGGTTCATAAACCAGCACCTCGACCCCCTTGGCCTTCAGCCGCTTCATGATGCCCTGAACCGCCGACTGGCGAAAATTGTCGGACCCTGCCTTCATCACCAGCCTGTGAATGCCCACCACCTGCGCGCCCCGTGACTGGATGTGATCGGCGATCACATCCTTTCGGGTGCGGTTCGCCTCGACCACGGCGGCGATCAGGTTCTGGGGAACGTTGCTGTAATTGGCCAACAGCTGCTTGCTGTCCTTGGGCAGGCAATAGCCGCCATAGCCAAAGGAAGGATTGTTGTAATGCGTTCCGATCCGCGGATCCAGGCCGACGCCGTCGATGATCTGGCGGCTGTCAAGCCCGCTGGTCAGGGCATAGCTGTCCAACTCGTTGAAATAAGCCACGCGCAATGCAAGATACGTGTTTGCGAAAAGCTTGATGGCCTCGGCTTCGGTCGGGCCCGTCAGCAGAACGGGCACGTCACCGTCCAGGGCGGCTTCGGCCAGCAGGTCGGCAAAGGCGCGGCCGCGCGGGCTGTCCTCGCCGACCACGATCCGGGACGGGTGCAGGTTGTCGTGCAACGCACGCCCTTCTCGAAGGAATTCGGGGCTGAAGATGACCTTGTCGGTGCCAAGGCGGGCGGACACGTCGCGGGTAAAGCCCACTGGAACCGTCGACTTGACCACGATCACCGCCTGCGGCGCCAGGCGGATCACGTCGCGGATCACTGCTTCGACGCTGGACGTGTCAAAGTAGTTGCTGACCGGATCATAGTTCGTGGGGGTGGCGACGATGACAAAATCCGCATCCTCGTAAGCGGTCGCAGGGTCGGTCGTCGCGGTCAGGTCCAGCTTCTGTTCCGCCAGGTGCCGCTCCATGTCGGCGTCGATGATCGGGCAACGCCGGTCGTTCAGCATCTTGACCCTGCCCGCATCGACGTCCAGGGCCCGCACGCGGTTGCGTGCAGCCAGAAGAACGGCGTTTGACAGTCCCACATAGCCGATCCCGGCTACGGCAATTTTCTTATCCGACATTCCGGCGCATTCCTTTTCAACTCGGCTCGCACCAGCTTGTGCGGCAGCAGCATCACAACCGCGGCCGCATCAATTCGGTTCACTGGTACAAGGCCTTGGCCTCGGCACGCCGCTGGTGCAGCGCAGGTTCTGTATAGCCGGACGGCTGAGAAGCGCCAGACAGGACAAGATCACGTGCCGCCTGAAAAGCCGGTCCGTCGAAACCCGGCGCCATTGGACGATATCCCGGATCGCCCGCATTCTGACGATCGACCTTGACGGCCATGCGGCGCAGGGCGTCCTCGACCTGGTCAACGGTAATCACCCGGTGCTCCAGCCAGTTGGCCAAGTATTGCGCGCTGATCCGGCAGGTGGCGCGGTCCTCCATCAACTGCACGTCGTCTATGTCGGGCACCTTGGAACAGCCGATGCCCTGATCGACCCACCGCACGACATAGCCGAGGATTCCTTGGGCGCTGTTGTCCAGTTCGCGCAGAACCTTGTCCCGCGGCATCGGTTCCTGCGCCAGCGCCGGTGTCAGCAGAAGGTCGAGGTCGGGCAGGGGTTGGCCCTGCAATTCATCCTGTCGGGCGGCGACATCGACCATGTGATAGTGCAGCGCGTGCAGCGTGGCCGCCGTGGGCGAAGGAACCCAGGCCGTCGAGGCTCCTGACTGCGGATGACCGATCTTGACCTCCAGCATTTCGGCCAAGGCGTCCGGCTTGGCCCACATTCCCTTGCCGATCTGTGCCCGCCCGCGCATTCCCGCGGCCAGCCCGATCAGGACGTTGCGATCCTCGTAGGCCTTCAGCCAATCAGCCGACTTCATCGCATCGCGGCCCAGAAAGGCCCCGGCCTGCATCGAGGTGTGGATCTCATCCCCGGTGCGGTCAAGGAAACCCGTGTTGATGAAGAAGATACGGTTGCGAATGGCATGGATGCAGGCGGCCAGGTTGGCGCTGGTGCGGCGCTCCTCGTCCATCAGGCCCAGCTTGACGGTGTTGGGGGCAAGGCCCAGGACGCGCTCGACATGGGTAAAGACCTCGTCGGCAAAGGCGGCTTCGTCGGGTCCATGCATCTTCGGCTTGACAACATAGACGGCGCCCACCCGGCTGTTGCGCGGCCCGTGGGGCTTTTGCAGGTCGTGCAGCGCACAGGCCACGGTGACCATGGCATCCATCAGCCCTTCGGGCGTCGGTCGGCCATCCTTGCGAACAACATCCGTGGCCATCAGGTGCCCGACATTCCGGACCAGCAGCAGCGCGCGGCCGGGCAGGGTCAGGGTGCTGCCGTCCGGGCATGTGATGTCACGGTCCCCGGCCAGACGGCGGGTCATGGTCTTGCCGCCCTTGTCAAAGCTTTCGGTCAGGTCGCCCTTCATCAGGCCCAGCCAGTTGCCATAGACGGCGATCTTGTCCTGGGCATCGACGGCCGCCACGCTGTCCTCGCAGTCCTGAATGGCTGACAGCGCCGCCTCCATCACCACGTCGCGCAGCCCCGAGGCCGAGGCAGCGCCGATCGGGTGATCGCGGTTGATGACCAGTTCGACATGCAGGCCGTTGTGGCGCAGAACATGCGCGGCATCCTGGCCTTCGGCGCGCAGACCCACATAAGCGGCCGGATCCATCAGGCGCAGGGGCCTGCCCGCCACAGTCGCGATCAGCCCGTCGGCATCGGCGGCGTATTCGGTGACGGCGCCGTGGCTGCCGTCCACCAGCGGGAATGTGCGATCCAGAAACTCAGCGGCGCGGGCCACGACCGCGTCGCGGCGGGCCTCGTCAAAGCCACCGGACGGCATGGGCCCCATCACGTCCGATCCGTACAGTGCATCATAAAGCGACCCCCAACGCGCATTCGCCGCGTTCAGGGCAAAGCGGGCATTGCTGACCGGGACAACCAGCTGAGGACCGGCCATGCTGGCGATTTCGGGGTCGATCCGACCGTTCTCGACGGTAAAGGGCGCTGGTTCAGGCACCAGATAGCCAATCTGGGTCAGAAAGGCGCGATAGGCCGCCTTGTCCCACGGCTGGTTGCCACGGCCCCGGTGCCAGGCGTCAATCTGCGCCTGCAGCTCAGTCCGACGGTCCAGCAGGGCACGGTTCCTGCCCGCGAAACTGTCCAGCAGGTCTGCATAACCCTGCCAGAACGTTGCTGCCTCCACCCTTGTGCCGGGCAGCACCTGATTTTCGATAAAGGCTGCGAATCCCGCATCAACTTCCAGCCCGTGGCGGGGGGTGCTGCTGACAACCATGCTGTTCCTCCTGACGCTGATCGGCCACCGGTGGCCGAAGCCTTCGGTTCCTTTTGTCCGATCTACGCCGCTTCTGCACGTTTGCCAAGTCTGACGGAAAGTTTTTCCATTCATCTGTAAAAGTGCGAACTGCCTGCAGATGAAGACCGGCCTTCCAACGCAGCATCCGCCCGAGGCTGCGCCGTCGCCCAACCTTGTGCCCATCACTGCGAAGTTGGCATCTTGGTTCTGACGGCAGTTGAAGGGACCAGAACCACCCTGCCTTGCGCCATTTCCCCTGCCTGGTCCCAGGCTCCTCTGGCGCAGGCCTGGATCGGGGCACGCCAAACCGGCCTTACAGATCGCCAAAGGCAAATCCGCCGACAATGTCTGAATCCGGCATCTGAATGTCGCAATTCAACATGGGTGTCGCGCGCCCGTCATTAGGTTAGCGCGAATCCAACCAGCAGGATGCCCGAATTTTTCAATGACCCAGAACATGATCGACACCGCGTTCGCCCTTCATGCCTCCGACCGTTCAAAACCGCATCAGAATGGTTGCGAACAGATGCCGTCCCTTGTAGGCGGCAAAGTGAGGATCGGCGTTCCGCCGGCCCATGGGCGGCACCCGGTTCTCGATCAGTCCGACACGCAGCAGGCGGCAGCATAAGATGAAGAAACCTAGACTGAACTGGTCCTCCGAGCCGTGGTCCGATGACGAACCCCTGGAATGCGTCATGGTCGTTCCCGAGACGCGCGACACGGCAACCTTCATATTCCGTGCCCCCTCGGGCGCCTGGTTCGACTATCAACCAGGTCAGTTCCTGACACTCGACCTGCCGGTGCCGGGCGGCAACGTGCAGCGCACCTACACGATCAGCTCGTCGCCGTCGCGGCCGCTGTCGATCTCGGTGACAGTCAAGGCACAGGCCAGCTCGATCGGCACGCGGTGGATGCTGGATCACCTGCGGCCGGGCATGCGCATCAAGGCCTTTGGTCCGGGCGGGATCTTCAGCTTTCATCGCCACGTGGCCAAGAAATACCTGTTCATCTCGGCAGGGTCGGGGATCACCCCGATGATGTCCATGACGACCTGGGCCTGGGACCAGGCGCAGGACACGGACCTTGTCTTCGTGCATGCCGCGCGCAGCCCCTCCGACATCATCTTCCGCGAGCGGCTGGAACAGTTCGCGGCCCGCGTTCCGGGCGTCCAGCTTCGCTTCACGATCGAAGAACCCGAACCGTTCAAGACCTGGCACGGCTATCAGGGGCGGCTGAACAGCCTGATGCTGGGCCTGATGGCACCCGACTATCTGGAGCGTGAGGTCTTTTGCTGCGGCCCCGAGCCGTTCATGCAGGCCGTCCGTGACATGCTGGGTTCGCTTGGCTACGACATGAACCATTATCACCAGGAAAGCTTCGGCGCCCCGGTGGCCAGCGAAGCCGATGCTCCGGTGATCGACGACGTGTCCCCCGAAGAGGGTGCCAGCGCCGAGGTGACGTTCAGCAACAGCGGCGTGACAGCCTCTTGTGCCGAAACCGACACCATCCTTGCGGTTGCCAAGCGTTCGGGGTTGAACATTCCGTCGGGCTGCACCTTCGGCTTGTGCGGAACCTGCCGGATCCTCAAGACCTCGGGCGATGTGCACATGGTTCATAACGGCGGGATCAGCGACGAGGATATTGCGGAAGGCTATATTCTGGCCTGCTGTTCCCATCCGATGGGTAAGGTCACGGTCGAAGTCTAAGAAACAAACTGATGCAGGAATGAAAAAGGGCGGGGCCAGATGGCTCCGCCCTTGGTCATGGAATTGGCTGAAATCAAATGACGTCGATACATGTCATCATACTGGAATGAGATGTCAGATTTGTGAAGATGACCCCTTTGCCGTTTCCGACACCTAAGACGCTATCCGGTCCGCCTCTCCCCCACACCGTCCCAAAGCATTGTTGATGGCTGCAGGCAGTTGTTCTCGGCTCGCCACCGATGACAAAATCGTTTGAAGGCTCCCTGGGCAAGGTATCGGCGCATCAAGAAAAGCCGATGCAGTTACAGATTGCGTCAATATATCGTTCCGCAATCAAATACTCAGGGCCGATGATGTTTCCAATATGATTTTCCGGAAAACCGGTAAACATGATGCACTATGGGCAGCAGCAAGCGCAGAAAAACAGGAACAAAAGATACCCACGAAAGATCCGCGCTTGCCGCAATAGCTGACTGAAAAACTGTGGCTAAAACCGCACTGTTAATAAAAGAACCCGCCACAGTAAGTCATTCAGGCCGCCAGATGGAAAATGCTTGCTGGCATGTCGACATTAACATCAGCACAAATCGTCGCACAACAAAGGAAGATACTTTAGGATGACCCGCGGCCTATACTTTTAGATAGGCTTGGCCTCTCCATGCCTAATTTCTGCGAATCCGACCGCAAGAAACGCTAGGGCCTTCATGGCCCGCAGGGGGATCAATTCTGGTCCTGCTGGTTTTCCGCCGGCACTGGGACATGGTCCACCAACAGCCAGTCCATCATTCGTCGAGACGCCTCCTGCGACAGCGCCTTGTCGTCTCCCGCAAGCTCGGCATCCAGCGGCATGAACCCCAGGTCGTCCAGCAGGGTCACGAACCGGTCCATGGCTGCTGATCCCTTGCTGGACTTAGCATTCTTGTGCGTCGACTTGAAGATTGCCCGCGCATCGTCGTTCAGCAGGATCCAGACATAGCCGGCCATCACCTTGCGCCGCAGTGCCGGCATCAGGGACTCGGCGTCGCGCAGCGCCTGCGTTGCCAGCCGCGGCAAATCCTCCGGCATGGGGGCACGGCCATCGCAGTGCATTGCTGCGGCACGGTGACGGAAGGCTTGGCAGGCCAGATCCCAGAATTCGGGTGCCTCCTCCTCGTGCTTTCCCAGGACATGCAGACGTGAACTGGTGACGCGATTGGCGGAAACCGCCGACACCAGGTGATCGCGGCACAGCGCGGGCTGCGGGCTTTTCAGCAGCTCCTCCAACTCGGCCGCCAGAACGGTGGCCGGGATTTTGTCGGGGTGGACCGGGATTGGCTCGTTTGGCGCAAGGTTGCGCAGCAGATGCGACAGTTCCGACAGGTCTGGATTGTCCCGAACCAGGAAGTCGTCAGGAATGGCTCGCGCTGCGATTAGCGACACATAACCAATATGGGTCTGCAGACGCGGCACATGGCGGTTGCGCTGGCGCACGTCTTCAGAGGCGGCAAAGGCCCCCTGGTCCGAAAAATCGAAATAATGCGCACCGGTCTGATGCGCCAGGATAGAGCCCACCGACTGGTCGTGCCGGTGATCCCGGAACGTGTCATGGGTCTTGCCCAATTCATCGGGCTGGTCGGTCAGGATGCGCGGATCGCGGCAAAACGCCAGCCACCTTTCGAGGAACGCGAAGCTTTGGGGCGATGGCATGAACAGCAGCGGCCCGGCGCAGACCTGCGACGCACGACGCATCTCGTCGGTATCGGCATCCATCAGAACGAAGGAATCGCGCTTGGTGTAATGTCCCTGGATTTGCCAGTTCGCGATGAACCCGTGTATGAATCGGTTGGGGGTCAGCTCGCACAGTTCCACCGCCGCATGGGGAAAGGCCGGGAACTGGTGAAAATCTCCACGCGCGTACCTGCCCGCGTCGTTATAGATGACGATGTCGTCCGGCCCGCATTCGCGCAGCTTCTGCAGGATGATCCACGGCTTCCACAGCCAGTATCCCGCACCGCGCGGCTGTTCCAAGATGGCGCGGTTCTGGTCCCAGAAGTCCGTCTGCCTCAGCATCTCCTCGGTTACATGAATGGCGCTGTCGAAGCCGACCCTGAGTGCCGATGCGCAATAGTCGTCGGCATTCCCGGCAAAGGGCTGTACCCCGTTGCTGTAGACCAGGAAATGCGCCTGACCCACCCGGCTGTGACCACGTCTCATCATGTGTGCTCCTGACCTTGGAAGTCGGCCGATGTGGCCGGCAACCGCTACAACTTGGACAGCTTCTTGTGCCGCCGGACGTATTGCCGCTTGTCGGGATAGCGCGCGATCAGCCGCTCCAGCCGGCCACGGGCATCCTCGATGCGCCCGGCGCCGACCAGCAGATCCGTGTCCAGCATCACCAACGGCGGATGATCCCCTGCCCATCGCAGCGTCCAGTCCAGAACCGCCCCGGCGCCCTCGGCGTCGCCCAGATCTGCCTTCAGCTGGGCCAGATCGTGCTGGCGGCGCCAGTTCATCGGCGCCAATTCCAGACCCTTTTCCAGCATCAGGACGGCATCGGCGCTCTGATCCACCGCCTGCGCGGCCTCAGCTGCCAGAAAGAACAGGGACGGAAACTGGAGCTGGCCCAGTGACATGAGACCGCAAAGCTGTCGGGCCGCACCCTCGGCATCGCCCCCGCGCAGCTGCACAAGGCCCCGCATCGCACCAAAGACCGAGGCGTCGGGCGCCAGCCGGATCGCCTCGTCTGTTGCGGCCAGAGCCTCGTCATGGCGGCCCTGTTCCAGCCGCAGCTCGGCCAGCCGCTTGTGGAACAAGGGTTCTTCCGGCTTGACCGCCAGCGCACTGAGGATCATCGCTTCGGCCTGCTGCACATGACCTTCGCGCAGGGCGATCATGCCGGCGAAGCTGTCGAAATGCGGCTGAACCTCCGGCGGCCAGTCGCGCCGCTCCAGTGTCTTGAGGATGGCACGGAAATGCCCCTGAAGTTTATAGTGGCTGCGCAGGTCGGACCGCGTGAATTCGGGCCATTCCCAGACCAGGATGCGGCTGTTCGGCACCATCTTGTCAAAGGTCAGGACCCCCGCCTGCACGGGCACGCTGTAAAAGGCGCGAATCTGGTCAACGATGAAATTGTTGGGAAACAGCTTTTCGATCTCGGGATCAGAGATCCAGAAATTGCCGGGGTGGAAGTCGCCCTGGGCGCGCAGCAGGCCCACCAGCGCGTTGATTTCTCCCTCGACCGGCTCGTGCCAGAACGCCGATGAGATCTGCGTCAGCGCCGCCTCGCGACGACCCATCATCAGCAGCGCCAGCCCGTGATACAGCGCAACCTGCGCAAAGCTGCGCTGGAAGGCCACAAAGCCCCGATCCACGGCCGCGCGCAGCTGGCAGATCGCCTCGTATTGCCCGTCGAAATACATCTCGCGAAAGGTCATCGCATAGACAAAGGCGATGTTCAGGCCCGCCTCGATACGCTGGCGGGCAATCCGGATAAAGTCGGCCCGGCGACCGTTTCCGACAAGGTGATTGCAGGCATAGACCAGGTACTGGCCGATTTCGCCTTCGTTGGCGAAAAGGTCCGGCTGGTCCCTCAGGCGCCCGGCCAGCACATCCAGTGCTTGATGGCGCGCATCGGGGGACAGATCGGACTCGACATCCCGGAATTCGTTTCCGCCGATGGTCTTGGCGGTCGAGCTGAAGGCCGAGGAAGGGGGCGCCACGATCAGGTCCGACAGCGAGATCGCGAACAGTTCCAGCGCGTCGCGCTGAACCTCGGTCAGGGCGTCCGTATCGGCCACCTGTGCGAAAGTCAGCAGGTCCGGAAACATCGCGGTATAGCGGTCCAGAACGCTCTGGTTGTCGCTGAACAGGATGGTCCGCACTCCGTTCCCCTCAAGATTGGCGCGGATATGCGCCTCGAAAAATTCGTCAGGGACGAACTTGTTCGGCCAGGCACGGTTCATGGCGCGCATGTCGCTGGTCAGGTCGCCCCGGCGGATATGATAGGCGACGGTGCGCTTGCCGTCGCGCAGCTTGGTGCGAAGGGCGGTCAGGTGCTGCGCCAGGACAGGGTTCAGAGGCAGATCCTCCACCACCTGCCGAAAGGTCTGATGAACCTCGGCCTCTTCCTCGAAAGGCATTTTCAGCACGTCGAAAGGCGGGTCCAGCAGCACATGCCTGCCATCCCGGAGGTGGTCCAGGAATTGCTCGGCCGTGGCGCTTTGAAGAACCGTGCCGATGGACGTCGCCTTGCTCTTCATCTGTTGGTACGTCGGCTTGTCGACGAAATGGCGCGCGACGAAGCTTTCGTCAAAAAGGTCGGTCCCGTCGCCCAGGCCGTCGCTGTCGCGCCAGTGCACCACAAAGGGCAGATCGAAGCTGCGCGCGAAGCGCATCGTGTTCAACAGTGCGATCATGCGGCCACCCATGCGATCGGCCCTGAACGCAATCAGTTTGCCCCCTGTCCCGGTCATGTCCCAGGGTCCTGCCGGTTGTCCAGAAACCAACGGTAAGTCTCGGCTATGCCCCGCTCAAGATCCACCTGCGGGGTCCAGCCCAAGGCCTTCAGCCGGTCCGAGGACATCAGCTTGCGCATGGTGCCGTCCGGGCGTGTCAGGTCATTGGTGATCCGGCCGTGAAAGCCGACGACGCGTGCCACCATCCGCGCCAGGTCCCCGATCGCGATATCGCTGCCGCTGCCCACGTTCAGGTGCGACAGCATCGGCTGAGTGCTGGACTGATAAACCTGCCGGTCCAGATCAAGCACGAACAGCGACGCCCGGGCCATGTCGTCCACATGCAGGAATTCGCGCCGCGGCGTGCCGGTGCCCCACATCACGACCTCATCGCGGCCATCGCGCCCGGCCTCGTGAAAGCGCCGGATCAGGGCTGGCATCACATGGCTGTTTTCAGGGTCGAAGTTGTCGCCCGGCCCATAAAGATTTGACGGCATGACCGACCGGTAATCGGTGCCGTATTGCCGGTTATAGCTTTCGCACAGCTTGATGCCGGCGATCTTGGCGATCGCATAAGGCTCGTTCGTCGGCTCAAGCGGCCCGGTCAGCAGCGCATCTTCGCGGATGGGCTGCGCGGCTTCGCGCGGATAGATGCAGCTGGACCCCAGTTGCAGCAGCCGCGTGACACCCGCCGCCCAGGCCTCGTGGATCACGTTGCATTCGATCATCAGGTTGCGGTGGATGAACTCGGCCGGATAGATGTTGTTCGCGTGGATGCCGCCCACCTTGGCGGCCGCCAGGATAACCACGTCTGGCCGCTGCCGGCGCATGAAGTCACGCACCGCCGCCTGTTCTGTCAGATCCAGTTCGGCGCTGGTCCGGGTGATCAGTTCCAGATCCGCGCCGGCCGCGCGACGGGCCTGCAACTGTCGCAGGATGGCGCCACCGACCATTCCGCGATGTCCTGCCACAAAGATCCTAGTCACGGGCCCCTCAGCTTTCGATGAACATCGGCATGTCATAGCCGTGCTTGCGCAGCAGCGCATGGCGGCGGGCGATCTTCAGGTCTTCGGCGACCATTTCCTCGCACATCTGCTGCGTGGTGATCTCGGGAACCCAGCCCAGGACCTCGCGCGCCTTGGTCGGATCGCCCAGCAGTGTCTCGACCTCGGTGGGGCGGAAATAGCGCGGATCGACGCGCACGATGATCTGGCCGGGTGTCAGGCCGGGCGCATCCTCGCCGGCAACAGCTTCGACCACGCCGACCTCTTCCTCGCCCTTGCCGCCAAAGCGCAGGGTGATGCCAAGGTGGGCCGCCGACCATTCGATGAACTGGCGCACGGAATACTGGACGCCGGTGGCGATCACGAAATCCTCGGGTTTGTCCTGCTGCAGCATCATCCACTGCATCCGCACATAGTCGCGCGCGTGGCCCCAGTCCCGCAGCGCATCCATGTTGCCCATATACAGGCATTCATCCAGGCCTTGGGCGATGTTGGCCAAGCCGCGGGTGATCTTGCGCGTCACGAAGGTCTCGCCCCGGCGCGGCGACTCGTGGTTGAACAGGATCCCGTTGCAGGCATAGATCCCGTAGGCTTCACGATAGTTCACGCTGATCCAATAGGCGTACATCTTGGCCACGGCATAGGGCGAGCGTGGATAGAAGGGCGTCGTCTCGCGCTGCGGGGTTTCCTGGACTTGGCCATAAAGCTCTGACGTCGAGGCCTGATAGAACCGGGTCTTGCCTTCAAGGTTCAGAAAGCGGATCGCTTCCAGGATGCGCAGGGTACCCAAGGCATCGACATTGGCGGTGTATTCGGGCGTGGCGAAGCTGACGGCGACATGGGACTGCGCGCCAAGATTATACACCTCGTCGGGTCGGACATCGGCCATGATCCGCATGATCGAGGAGGTGTCGCCCAGATCCCCGTAATGCAGGAACATCCGGGCGTTCTGCGCATGAGGGTCCTGATAGATGTGGTCGATGCGCTGCGTGTTCAGCGACGACGACCGGCGCTTGATCCCGTGGACCTCGTAACCCTTGTCCATCAGGAATTCAGCCAGATAGCTGCCGTCCTGTCCGGTAATCCCGGTGATCAGCGCCCGCTTCTTCATCAAAACCCTCTTGGGCAAAGGCAACAGGTCATTCTGCGGCCCTTGGTGGTGTCAGGCCGGTTTACGGCACGCGATCACGCTTTGCCAGAGTCAACTTGAGGGCGATCTGGCGCCCGGTCAAAGCCAGTCGCCGCACGTGGCCTTGGGTCACCGTTAACGGCCGGGTCATGTGCATCACGGGCGTGATCCATCTAGACATCGTGCAGGGATGCGCCGTCCCTGAACATCAACGGCACGCCGCGTTCAACCCAGAAGCACACGATGTTCGGGCTGGCCGGCAACGCCCGCATCAATGGCGAAGGTGCAGCCGTCCTGGGCACCGGGCGACGTCAGCCCATCGCGTGCCGACGTCGCGAACAACGTCTCCAGGTCGCTGCCGCCGAAGGCGGGGCAGGAAATCTGGCTGGCGGGCAGGTTGATGGCCCTGTCGAACTGCCCGTCGCGGTCATAGCGGGCGACGCGGCCGGCGCCCCATTGCGCGGACCACAAACCGCCCTCGGCATCGATGACGGCGCCGTCCGGGCTCAGTCCCTCGGGGCGCAGGTCGATGAATGCCTCGGGTTCGCCCAAGGGCCAGCCGTCGCGGTCCAGGCGCACGCGGTGGATCACGCCGACATCGGTGTCGGTGAAGCAGGCATGTTCACCATTGGGGCTGAAGCAGATGGCGTTGGTGATGGTGATGCCGGGAAACAGCGGGCGCAGTTCGCCGCGCCAGAACCGCCAGATGGTGCCTGCCTTGGGTTCCGCGTTCAGGCCCATCGTGCCGATCCAGAACCCCCCCTGCGGGTCCGCGCGGCCGTCGTTTGACCGCGTCAGCGGATCGTCCGCCTCCAGCGGTGCCAGCAATGTGGTGCTGCCATCGCGCAGGTCCATCACCGACAGCGCCCGTGCCGAGGCGACCAGGATGCGGTCCGCGTCCACGATGCCCGCAGCCGATACGTGATCTTGGAAATCCCAGTGCTGCCGCGTCCCGTCCATCGGTTTCAGGTACATGCGTCGCGACAGGATATCGAACCAGATCAGCGCGTTCCGGTCGGCGTGCCACAAGACGCCTTCGCCCAGGGTGCAGGGGGTGTCGTCAAAGATCATCATGCTACCTCGTCCCATGCGGCAACCATTGCCCGCGCCTTTTCCGCCACGACTGCCGCCGTGTCGCCGGGCTTGTAAAGCGCTGATCCGATGCCGAAACCGGCGGCACCGGCCTTTCGCCACTCGCCCATGTTCCCTGCCGATACGCCACCCACGGCCCAGCAATCTGTTCCTGCAGGCAGCACCGCGCGCAGGGCGCGCAGGCCAGCCGGGCCGATCAGCTCGCCCGGAAACAGCTTCAACCCTGATGCGCCGGCCGACAGCGCGACAAAGGCCTCTGAGGGCGTCATCACGCCGGGAAAGCTGTCCATTCCGGCGGCGCGCGTTTCGCGGATCACACCTGCGTCGCAGTTGGGCGACAGCACCATCCGCCCGCCGGCGCCGGCCACCTCCCGCACCTGCTGGACCGTCAGGACCGTGCCCGCGCCGATCTGCGCCTGTTGGCCGAACTGGCGGGCAAGGATGTTGATGCTGTCCAGGGGATCGGGGGAATTCAGCGGCACCTCGATCCGGGTCACCCCAGCCTCGATCAGCGCCCCGGCGATAGCGGGGGCCTCGCCCGGCGTCAGCCCGCGCAGGATGGCAATCAGAGGTCGGGAAGCGGAGTTCATGGCAGCACTTTCAGGTCGTGGTCAGGGATTTCTGGTGGGCGGCGAAAAGCCCGGCAAGGGTTGCATCCTCGTCCGACATCAGCGCGGCGGGAACACCCTGCGCCTCCAGCGCCCCGGCATAAAGCGCCGACAGGGCAGGGGCGCCGATGATGGTCACGTCGCAGCCCAGCCACCAGGGCCGCGCCGCCGCCAGTTCCCATCCGATCAGGGTGCCAGACAGCCGCCCCTTGGCGATGGCCGGATCAAGCCCTGCCAGCAACGTTTCAGCACGGATCTGGAAAAGGCCGCCAAAGCCGCGTTCGGGTCGGGCCATTGCGTCGGACACTGCGGCGCGGAACGCCTCCATATCCCCGTCCGCGCCGCCCATCGAATGGCGCAGGACGGACTGGCCAGCCAACAGGCCGAACAGCTCTCCGGTCATGAAGCTTTTAAAGTTGCAGATTTCTCCGGCCGAAATGCGGACCCACTTCGTATGCGTGCCGGGCAGGCAGGCGATGCCGTCAAACTCCGGCGACAGCGCCAGAAGGCCCGCAATCTGTGTTTCCTCGCCGCGCATCACGTCGGCAGGGCTGTTCTGGCGGACGCCGCAGACGATACCGACCGATCGGCCTCCGGGCTGGCCGGGCACTGTCACCATGCGGGGGGTCGCGGGGCAGGGTACGGCAACGTAGGGCGCCTCGACCCAACCTTGGCGTGACCCGACCATGCCGCAGGCAACGACAGGAACGGTAGGCCAGCCCTGCGTCGCTTCGGCCAGAACCGGCGCGAATTCGTCGGGGCGCAACCCGCCCATGCCTCGTGCCTGCACGCGCCGTTCGGCAGGCTTGCGGCCGGACATCGCCCAGAGCCGCAGGTTGGTTGTGCCCCAATCGGCGGCGATCCAGTCTATGCTCACAGCTGCATTCCCTTGATGATGTCAGCAGTTTGCGTGCGGACCGGCGGCAGGGCAACCCCCTGCGCCATCAATGTCGAGCCCCCCACAATATCACCCGCATTTACCGCGGTGACGGCGTTTTTGTGCCTGTGCGGATGGTGGATCATGCACAGGCAATATCGTGCCGCAGGATCAGGGCCATCGGACGCAGCAGCGGCGGCTGCAATTCCCCGGCGCGCCGATCTGGGCCGCAGACCACGAAGCGGTGACTGTCGGCCGCCAGCCGCATTTGGGCCAAGGCGCCTTCGAACCGGTCCAAGCGCCAGATGTCGCCCGCCATTATCGGACTGCGCACCTCCGTCAGGTTCCGCGCCTCTCTCCGGTCAGCTCGCGCGGTTGCATCTTCTGCGGCCCGGCCAGCCTATGCGCGCATACTAATTATTTGACCTAAGGGGGCATCCTTCTCGGTGTCTGGCTGATTGCACTGCCCCAACGCCACCTGACAAACTCCGCTCGACTGTCTGGGGCTTTACACGGTTGATCTGACCCTGTCCGACACAGGAGAACCCGACGCCGAAATCCTGCACCGTAAAAGGGGCTGCAACATCGCGCGGACCCAGCATTTCCCGCAGAGCAAGACCCGGCATCTCTGACTGCAGCGGGTGGTGCATGTGCAACTGCAACATGCAGAAGGATTTCGACGCAGGCGGCCGCATCTGCCATCATGGGGTCGTGATATCCGGCGAGCCGAATTGGCGGTTCATGCCTATGCCAGCCAGAAGTCCGCGTCGGAAGGCGCGGTGATGGAGCCGGTGACCTGAGGGCGCGGGGCGAAGCACCATCAGCGGCAACCTGCCCCTGCTCGTGCCGACCAACTGCGAGGGGGGAGAATCGGAATGCGTCGGTGCGCGCCGGGATGGACCCGTCCGTCAGCGGTCTCCGCACCTGCCGGTGTTCTTCGGGTACAGGCATACCAGCACAAGGAACTGGCCCGGTGGGGCATAAGCTGGCACCCTGACCGGCTCACTTACCGGCTGGCTGGTCAGATGATCAGTCGCGGTGCGTGATTATGTGGCTGGTCTGCTGCCAACCACGCTGCAGATCACGCCCGACCGCGATGCGCTGCCGGCGGACAGTGACATCAACCTGCGCTTCATGCTGTGATTGCTGAACCAGGCGGACAACCCACCGTCTTTCCTCGACGCGAGCCTCGCAGTCGAGGTGATTGACCGTGCGAGACTGAACGCGCCCTGCCTGCGCATGTTGCAGGGGAGCATCACCCGCATGTGGCTGCGCCTGACGGGCAAGGGGGAAAATTTTACATCACCGCCCACCATCCCCACTTTTTCATCGCAACAGGCGAGACCGTGGCAGGCGGGGGGGCTGGGCCGCTCTTGGCGACTTGCAGGATGTCAGTGCGCGGCTTTTGCCTGACGCTTTGGCTGTGCGTCGTTAACCTGGCGGCAGCTTTCGTTCGATCCGGTGATACGCGGCTTCCAGCTCGTCACTGAACTTCCCCGGCTCGAACTCACGCAAACCCGAATGCGCGGCGCACAGCCAGCGAAGCTGTGTGCAACGTTGTGCCAGCCCATGCAGCCAGCTGTGCAGTGCCTCGCGCGCACCCGCATCAGTCAGCATCGCCTTGGGCAGGGACGGGTGCAGAAAGATCCGCGGGCGGGGAAACAGCGGCTGCAGCAGACGCGGGACCGGCAGCAGGTTGATTGTGTCATCAACGTGCAGGGTGCGGCTTGCCGGGTGCCAGGCCAGCAGCGACCCGGCATGGACGCGTTCATCGCCGCTGATGTAATCAATACCCGCTGGCAATGTGAATTCCAGATCCGGCGCGAACATGGCGGCCACCGCCTCGCTCTCGACCGGTTCGGGCTGCCATGACAGATCAGGGTGGCGCGCCCAATGCCGCCGCGAACCATAAAGCCGCGCCTGCGGAAAATCCACAGCCGCGACAGCGCAATGCAGCGTGTGGAACGGGTGCAGGTTCAGGATGGCATCCACCGCGCGGCCACCATCCGTCAGCGCCATCACCTGTTCACGCAGCTTCCCACGCAAGGGATAGCTGTCCAGCATCACGAAGCGGCCAGAGGGCAGGCGCACCAGCGCCGCCTGCGTGCCAACATTCAGGACCCCGCCGATCTTCAGATCTCCGCGGATGGTCCAGAAGCCCTGGCCCAGATCCTGGATGCTTTCGCTCATCGTCTTGGCCCTTTCAGGTATGTGGCGGTCATGCGCCCGGCGGCGTGCCGCTGTCGCGGCTTTGCGGTTCAGGCTGACTTGCCTGGCCGCAAATCTGGCGCAGGGCCGCTTTCATGCCCTCTTCAAGGGTCGGGTGATAGAAGGGCATTTCCAATAGCTGCGGCGCAGTGGTCCCGGACTGCACTGCGAAGGCCAGCAGATGCGCCATATGCTCGGCCCCCGGACAGCACAGATCGCCGCCGATCAGCCGGCCCTGGGGGTCGGCATAGATCGTCATCACCCCTTCGGCCCGCGCATCAACACGGGCGCGGCCCTGGTCCGAGTAGTCCGAGTGGCCCGAGATGCTGCCCTCGCCCGCCGCTCGTCCCACGGAAGCCAGCGGCGGATCGGTGAAGGTCAGGGTGAAGGCCGCGCTGCGATGGTGCGGCGTGACCTGTGGGAAAGACGCCGCATTGGCGCCCGCGATGGCGCCTTCGGTCGAGGCCTCGTGCAGCAGCGGAACATCGGCATCGGCGTCCCCGGCCATGAAGACCGGCTGATCGCCGCATTGCATCGTCTGCTTGTGAAACAGCGGCGTCCCGTGATCGTCCAGCGCCAGCCCTGCGGCTTCAAGATCCAGCCCGTCCAGGTTTGGCGGTCGCCCCGTGGCGACCAGCACATGGCTGAAAACGGCCTCCCCCGCCTCGTCTCCCTGCCAACGGAGGCGGATGCCGTCAGGCGCGGGGCCAGCTTCGGTTTCGCAGCCAAGGCGCAGCGTGACATCGCGCTCGACCGCGGCTTGCAGGGCATCATGAACCAGTTCGCACCGGGCCTTGGCCAATATCCGTTCCGTGTCGAAGAGCGTGACCGGAACACCAAGCCGGCCCATGGCCTGGGCCAGTTCCAGCCCGATTGGACCGCCGCCGATAACAGCAAGGCTGGAGGGGAGATCTTCCAGTTCGAACACCGTTTCGTGAGTCAGAACCCGCGGACCCAAGTTGCGGAAAGGGGGCGGGATCATAGGAGTGGCGCCGGTGGCGATCACCACCGCACGCGCCTTGACGCGGCGGCCATCATCCAGCGCAAGAAGGGTGGATGACAGAAAACGTGCCCGCCCCGTCACGGACGTCCCTGCCGGCAAGTCGTCAAATGTTTCGCGCGTAAACGAGACGAATCGGTCCCGCTCGTCCCTGACGCGCTGCATGACCGCGACGCCATCGATCTGGACCGAGTCGGGATGAACGCCAAAGACTGGCGCGCGGCGCACATCATGGGCCGAGCGCGCCGCCGCAATCAGCAGCTTGGAGGGCATGCAGCCGGTATTGGCGCAAAGAGTGCCGCGAAATTTGGGATCTATCAGCAGGGTGGTCGCACCGGCCTTGCGCGCCGCCCGCTCGGCCGCGATACCCGCAGTACCCGCCCCGATCACCGCCACGTCACATGACAGATCTGCCTCAGGGGCACGTTCCGGGCCGCTCATGTCATGATCTGTCGAAAGGTGGGCACAAGAAAAGAATATGCGGACTGTGTAAGGGGCATGACATCTTCCTGTTGCGCGGTGACGTTTTAACAACGACGGCTGCAGGGCGTTCCCTCTGAGCCTATCACGCAATCGTGAAGATCATGCTGAAATTTACCGCTGCCACAGGCCCGCCGTCGGCCGCTGCTAACAAAGCAAGGCCTTGACGGTGCCGCCGTTCAGACATGTCGCCAAAGCTGCGGCTTGGCGGCGAGTACCGGTTTCACCCACCCGCAGACATCTGTCTCGGTGGCCCGGCAGTCAGGTCCATCAACAGGGCAGGGGGTGCCGCATCACAGGCTTTCCAGAAAGGTGACCAGAGCGTCGCGGTCATCCTTCGGCAGGGCTACAACACCGTCGCGGGCGGGTAACGCCTCTCCTCCATGCCACAGGACGGCCTCCAGCAGGCTGCGGGCGCGGCCGTCATGCAGGAATTGCGTGTGTCCGCTGACTGCCCGCGTCAGGCCTATCCCCCACAGGGGTGGCGTGCGCCATTCGCGGCCATCGGCGCGGCCTTCGGGGCGGTCGTCAGCCAAGCCCGGTCCCATGTCGTGCAGCAGCAGGTCGGTATAGGGCCAGATCAGCTGAAAGCTGTGTTCAGGGCGGTCGCGCAGGCGGTGGGTCACGTGCTTGGGCCTGTGGCATGCTGCACATCCCAAGTCGTGAAACACCGCCTTGCCGCGCAGCACCTGCGGGTCCTCCAGGTTGCGTCGGGCAGGTACGGCCAGGTTGCGGGCGTAATGTGTCACCAGGTCCAGGCTGACGGCATCGACCTCCAGCCCGTCGCGGATGCCGGGTTCCTGCCCGTCGGGTGCGCCAAGGCAGGCTGCCTGGGAGGGGCTGCATTCGCCATGCGGGGCAGGAAGTAGCGGCGTGGACAGGCCCATGTCCCCTGAAAACGCCTCGGCCGACTGTTCCAGCACCGTGGCATTGCCCGCTTTCAGTCCGAAGCGGCCCAGCATCGGCACGCCATGGACCCGCGACATCACGACCTGGGCCCGTCCCGAGATGCCGTTGCCATCCGCATCGTCTGGATCCTCGGCCGCCAGGATATCGGCGGCCGGGATTGCCTCAAGAAGGCCCAACCCGATCATCTGGGGCGCCACCCGGGGCGACATCATCAGGTGGTGTGACAGCGAACCATAGCCCGGATTGTTGATTGCGTAGTCGGGCTGTCGCAGCCGGACCACGGTTCCGTCGGCCAGACCAACAGGAACTTCGGTCCAAGTGACCTGCATTTGTCCTTCGGGGAGCAGCCCATGCGCGGCAAAGTCCTGCAACTGGGTGCCATAGATCGGGTCAGGGCGGGTCGCATGCCAGTCCGCGATGCCCGCAGGAACCGGGCCACCCGGCACGGACAGGCGCAGGAGCATCGACACGCGCCGGTCATCCGCATCCGCCGGCGGGTGCCCGCGCCCGTCCTTCACATGGCAGTCCTGACAGGCGCGCGCATTGTAAAGCGGCCCCAATCCGTCCGAGGCCAAGGTCGAGGCCGGCGCGGCCACCCAGGTCTTGCGGAACAGCGAATTGCCCAGCCTGAAGTCCATTTCATGGGCAAAGGGCATGTTGGCCGACGGCTGGCTGAATGCATCGGCGGTGTTGCGGGCGCGCGCCGTGGCCGCACCCGCAGGGAGATCCTCGAAGGTCTCGGGCGCGTCGAAACGGACAGGGGGGGCCAGGATCGCCCTGATGCGCTCGGCTTCGCCGGGCGTGCGCGCCACCACGTCAAGGTGCCGGTCGTCCAGGATCGGACTTTCCGCCAACATCTGTCCCCGAGCTGGCGCGACCAGAGCGACCCCCAGCATAAAGGCAGACCATGTGTGCCGCATCGCCATTTTCTTGCGATCTTACTGGAAGATGGCCGTAGGGTTGTCCAGGCTGTCGGAACCCTCGAAGGCGATGCGAGACAGGCCCAATGCCGTGACCGCACGTTCGATCGAGGCGGTCTGCGTGACCAGTGCATCAACCGCCCCCATGATCAGGGCCTCGCCTTGAGCGTGGCCGGGTGCCAACATCTGATCATAGGCCAACCCGCCTTCGGCCGCAGTCTTGATAGCGGCCAGCCGGTCGACGGATTGTTCCAGTTCGCCGCGCAGGCGGGTATCGACGTCCGGGTCCACTGCGGCAACCAGATCGGACAGCGATGGTCCCGACATCTGCGTGCCGTCCGGCCGTGTGTATTCGCCCAGATAAACGTTCCGGATGCCCACCCCGACATAGTAGTGGCTGTTGTGGGTGTTGTCCGAAAAGCAGTCATGCTCCTCCTCGGGGTCGTTCAGCATCAGACCCAGCTTCATCCGCTCTCCGGCCTGCTCGCCATAGGACAGGCTGCCCATTCCGGTCAGCATGGCCAGCAGCCCGGCCTGCGGGTCGGCCGTGACGGCTTGCCGCCCTGCACCCTCGGCGTCCCAGGCCTGAACCATTTCTTCAAGATCGGCGATCAACAGATCGGTTGCGGCAAGAAGATAGGCCGCGCGACGGTCGCAATTGCCGCCGGTGCAGCCGTTTCCCTGAACAAAATCCGTAAAGGGGCGTTCGCCCGCCCCGGGGCCGGTGCCGTTCAGGTCCTGCCCCCACAGCAGGAATTCGATCGCATGATAGCCCGACGCGACATTTGCCTCGATTCCGTCGGCCTCGTGCAGGATGTCTCCGATCAGGGCAGGGGTGATGTCGGTTGCATCGACCTGTTTTCCCGACAGGGTGAACTGCGGCGTCGCGATCACATTCAGTGATGCCAGCCCGTTTTCCTGATTCTGGCTGTTGGATTGGGCAACATAGTCGATCAAGCCTTCGTCCAGCGGCCAAGCGTTCACGCGGCCTTCCCAGTCATCAACAACCGGGTTGCCAAAGCGGAAGACCTCGGTCTGCTGATAGGGAACGCGGGCGTCCAGCCAGGCCTGCCGCGCAACAGCAAGACTGTCTTCGGTCGGGGCGTCGATCAGCCCCTGGATGGAACTGCGCAGCGCTTTGGCCGCCGCAAGGCTGTCGGCATATTCGGCCTGGGCCAAGTCGGCGTAATGCGACACCACCATGGCGGGTTCGATGGCAAGCGCGGGAGCCGACAGAACCGCAGAGGAAAGCAAAAAGGTGGCGAGGCAAGATTTCATGGCGGCTGTCCCGATAAGAAACTCTGGCGCCAAGCGAACGGAAGTTGGCCGTGACGGCAGCGCCCAATCTTGATGTAGATTTCCCATCAGCGCCGGTAAAGTTGATTATTTGCATCAGGCATTATTTCCAGCGCCAGAAACATTGTGAGAAATGTCGCGCGTTCAGGAAATGGGCCAGGCACTGCATGGAATTCGGCTTGGCCCTAAGGCAAGGCGGCCGTTGTCGATCTGCGCTTGCCGGCCGGAAGATGATAGCGCTTTCCCCATAAGGGGCGGTCGGCAAGCTCCGACGAAAGCCGAAAGGCCGAAGCAGCGACAAGCCTGCAGGAGGGACAGGTCGGCTGCATCGCCGCAGCCGTCTTTTCAATGGGCGCTTCGCCGTCTACGCGATCCGCCGCACGGTCCACCAGCTTGCTGCCGCCATCACACCGGCGGTGGCCAGGCACAGGGAGAGGCCGCCAAGCTGATAGCTGACGCCCGACAGCAGCGTTCCGATCAGCCGCCCCGCCGCATTTGCCATGTAGTAGAAGCCGACGTCGCGGGTGATCCGATCCGCATGGCCAAAGGCCAGGATCAGATACGAATGTACCGAGGAGTTGATCGCAAAAACGTAGCCGAACGCCAGCAGGCCCGGGACCAGCAGGCCGGTCAGCCAATGCGCGGGTTCCCCTGCGACAAGCACGGCCAGGGTCAGCGCAAAGGGGATCGGCACCAGCCGGCCTGCCCACCGGATGGCATCCCTGGTCACAGCCGGTTCGGGGCGGTGCGCGCCCCCAAGGATGCGGGGCGCCGCCGCCTGCACGGCCCCATAGAGAATGATCCAGAGCGCCATGAAGCCGCCGACCAGAAAGAAGGCTTCGCGTCGGCCCTCGGCGGTGCCGTCCGACAGGACCGACTGGAAGTAGATCGGGATGCCGACAACGAACCAGACGTCGCGCGCTCCGAACAGAAACAGCCGCGCCAGCGACAGGCGGTTCACGCGCGGGTCCCGTGACCGCCAGCCGGACCACGTGTCCGCGCCCTTCATCCGGCCGGGCAGCCCCGTCGGCAGGAACAGGGCCACCGCCAGCAGGATCGCGGCCAGCACAGCGGCCATTCCCCAGATCGCCGCCTGAAAGCCCGCCAGCGCCAGCAATGCCGCCCCCAGAAAGAAGCCCAGGCCCTTCACCGCATTCTTTGAACCCGTCAACATGGCGACCCACCGAAACAGCCCCCCGTCCGCAGCCGGCGCCAGCACCTTGACCGCAGATTTCGAGGACATCTTGGCCAGGTCCTTGGCCACGCCGGATGCCCCCTGAACAGCCATCACGAACACGACGGACGCGGTGACGCTCCATGCAGGGTCCAGCTGTGCAAGCGTCACCAAGGCCCCGATCTGGATGCCAAGCCCAGCATAAAGGGTGGCTGCCAGTCCAAAGCGTGCCGCCAGCCACCCTGCCGCCAGATTGGTCACGATGCCCGCAAGTTCGTAGAGCAGGAACAGGTAGGCCAGTTGCACGGGCGTGAACCCCAGGCCGTTGAAATGCAGCAGAACCAGCATGCGCAGCGCGCCATCCGACAGCATGAAGGCCCAGTATGCCGCCGTCACCGCCGCATAGGCACGGACGGGCTTCAGGGATGTGGCGTCACTCATGTCAGGTTCGCGACCAGACGGGCCACATCCACCAAACGGCAGGCATAGCCCCATTCATTGTCATACCACGCATAGACCTTTACCTGGGTGCCGTTCACGACCATCGTCGATCCTGCATCCACGATGCCGCTGCGCGGATCGTTGACATAATCGGTCGAAACCAGCGGGCGCGTCTCATACCCCAGGATGCCGGCCAGCGGACCTTCGGCCGCTTCAGCGAACAGGGCGTTGACCTCATCCACGGTGGTCGGGCGCTCAACCAAGAAGACGCAATCGGTCAAAGATGCGTTCAGCAGCGGCACCCGAACGGCATGGCCGTTCAGACGGCCCTCAAGCTCGGGATAGATCATCGTGATCGCGGTGGCGCTTCCCGTTGTGGTCGGGATCAGGTTCATCAGCGCCGAGCGCGCCCGACGCATGTCCTTGGCGGGTCGATCGATAATGGTCTGAGTATTCGTCACGTCGTGTATCGTGGTGATCGAGCCGTGCCGGATGCCCAAGGCGTCATGGATCACCTTGACCACCGGAGCCAGACAGTTCGTCGTGCAACTGGCCGCTGTCACGATGCTTTGGCTGCCGTCATAAAGGTGGTGGTTGACCCCATAGACCAGGTTCAGGGCGCCGCCGTCCTTGACCGGGGCACTGACGACAACTTTCTGCACGCCAGCATCGAAATAAGGGGCGATCCTTGCCGCCGTCTTGAACTCCCCTGTTGCATCGATGACCAGATCCACCCCCAGATCATGCAGGGGTAGCGCCTCGATGGTCGTCTCGTGCGTCAGCGGAATGCAGTGACCGTCCAAAGTCGGCGCCTCACCGGTTGCCGCAACCGGCACAGGCCAGCGGCCATGCACACTGTCGAACTCCATCAACAGGGCATGCTGATCGGCATCGCCCGCCGCGTCATTCAGCAGAACGATCTGCGCACCCATGCCTTCATCAATCATCCGGCGCAGGGCCAGCTTTCCGATCCGGCCAAGGCCGTTTACCGCAATCCGGGTCATGGTGTCAGTCCTTTGCCAAGGCGTCGGCATCGATCGCATCGACCCGGTTCTGCAAAGAGATCCGGTCCAGCGAGGCGACCGGCAGTGCCACGAATGCCTCGATCCGGCGCCGCAGCGCACCATATGTCTGCGCAAATACCAGCGCCTTTTCGGCATCGGTGCCCTGGGCTTTGGCGGGATCGGGCAATCCCCAATGCCCGGTAATCGGCTGACCGGGCCAGGGAGGACATTCCTCGGCAGCTGCCATGTCGCAAACGGTGAAAACGAAATCCATGACCGACGCCCCTTGGGCTTGATACTCGGCCAAGTGTTTCGAACGCAGGCCGTCCACCGAATGCGCGTTCCGCCTCAGAACTTGCAGGGCGAAGGGATTCAGCTTCGTCCCCGGCTGCGCTCCTGCCGAATGCGCGACGAACTTGCCGTTGCCCAGGTCGCGCAGCAGCGCTTCGGCAAAGATCGACCGGGCCGAGTTGCCCGAGCAGATGAACAGCACGTGATAGCCGGCGTCAGGCATAATCGTCTCCATTGATGACAAGAGAGGTGCCAGCAGGTCGGGACGCGCCCGGCCCAGATCCAGCGCCAGATATCCCAGCAGCGCCTCGGCCCGGTCAAGATCGACCGAGTACAGCAGCGACCGCCCCTCGCGCCGCACCTTGGTCAAGCCAGAGGCGGTCAGATCCGATAGATGATGCGAAAGCGTGTTGGCTTTCAGCCCAAGCGCCTGCGCAATTTCCGTCGGCCGCACAGCCCGGGGCGCAAAGCGCATGAGCAGCCGAAAGACGGCGAGGCGACCAGGATGGCCAAGGGTTGCAAAGGCTTGGACTGCGGCGGGATGTTCCATGCTTCCTGAATACTAGAAATAACTAAAGTGTCCAATAAAGCTTTCATGTCGTTCAGGGCTGTGTGACCTCACGCCGAAGCGCAAACTTCTGT
>QKYL01000126.1 GCA_003255745.1 Paracoccus saliphilus | reverse complement strand
GGTCCAAGGTTGGGGAGCAGAGCACAAACCCCGGCTGCATTGAGGGCCTCCTACCAAAGCAAATAAAATCTAAAGTATACGTGGCAAACGTTGATTTAGTGGAAGCACTTACATCGGCGAACACAAAAGACAAGAACGAAGCCCGAGATAAGCTCAAAAAGCAGTTACTGGAAGAAACAAAGAAATCAAAACTGCAAAGCCGAGACTTTCCAGAATTCAAGAAGTTATTCGCAAAAATTCATAAAGCAATGGCTGCTGGTTAGACCTTAATGGTGACGCTGCAGGCTTCAAGCCTGCAGCGACCTCACCCCGACTTCCCCTTCCTCCCGTGACTTGATTGCCGCCACGGCGGCGATGCTGCCGGCGGCGGTGGTGAAGTAGGGGATCTTGTCGTAGAGGGCGACGGCGCGGATTTCGCGGCTGTCGGCGATGGCCTGGACGCCTTCGGTTGTGTTCAGGACCATCGCGATGTCATCGTTCTTGAGGCGGTCGACGATGTTCGGGCGGCCTTCGTAGACCTTGTTCACGCGCTCGGACGCGACGCCGTGGGCGTCGAGGAAGTCGGCGGTGCCGGAGGTTGCGACCAGGGTGAAGCCCATCTGGACCAGGTCGCGGGCGGCCTGGGCCAAGGCGTCGGACTTGTCGGCATCCTTGACGGAGAGGAACACGCGGCCCTGGTGCGGCAGGTCAGTGCCCGCGCCCATCTGCGCCTTGAGGAAAGCGCGGGCGAAGTTGCGGTCCCAGCCCATGACTTCGCCCGTCGAGCGCATTTCGGGCCCCAGCAGCGTGTCGACGCCGGGGAAGCGGGCGAAGGGCAGCACGGCCTCCTTGACCGAGAACCAGGGCGTGATCGGGTCGGCCAGCGTCAGCGGGTCGGCGAAAGGCAGGTCGGTTTCCGGGCCCACGCCTTCGGGATAGGGCGCGCGGGCGGGGAAGTTCGACATGGGTTCGCCCGCCATCAGGCGCGCGGCGATCGAGGCGATGGCGCTGTCGGTGGCCTTGGCGACGAAGGGAACGGTGCGGCTGGCACGGGGGTTGACCTCGAGCACGTAAATTTCGCCGTCCTTGAGGGCGAACTGGACGTTCATCAGGCCGCGGACCTTGAGTGCGCGGGCCATGGCGGTGGTCTGGACCTTGAGTTCCGCGATGGTGGCGGCGTCCAGCGTGTGGGGCGGCAGCGAGCAGGCGCTGTCGCCCGAATGGACGCCGGCCTCTTCGATGTGTTCCATTATGCCTGCGACGTGGACGTTATCGCCGTCGGACAGAGCGTCCACGTCGACCTCGATCGCGCCCGAGAGGTAGCTGTCGAGGAGGACCGGGTTCTTGCCCGAGACGGTCACGGCTTCGGTGATATAGCGACGCAGGTGGTCCATGTCGCGCACGATCTCCATCGCGCGGCCGCCCAGCACGTAGGAAGGGCGGATGACCAGCGGGAAGCCGATGCGTTCGGCGATGGCGATGGCCTGGTCGTCGCTGCTGGCGATGCCGTTGATCGGCTGCTTCAGGCCGAGGTCGTTCAGCAGTTTCTGGAACCGTTCGCGGTCTTCGGCCAGGTCGATGGCGTCGGGGGTCGTGCCCAGGATTGGGATGCCCTCGGCCTCGAGCGCGTTGGCAAGTTTCAGGGGCGTCTGGCCGCCGAACTGGACGATGACGCCGTGCAGCGTGCCGTTCTGCTGTTCAGTGTGCAGGATTTCCAGAACATGCTCGAACGTCAGCGGTTCGAAATACAGCCGGTCCGAGGTGTCATAATCGGTGCTGACCGTTTCCGGGTTGCAGTTGATCATGATGGTTTCGTAGCCCGCGTCGGTGAGGGCGAAGCAGGCGTGGCAGCAGCAATAGTCGAACTCGATCCCCTGGCCGATGCGGTTGGGGCCGCCGCCGAGGATCACGACCTTCTTGGCTGCGGTGGGGCGGGATTCGCATTCCACGTCGCCCATCGCGGGGGCTTCGTAGGTGGAATACATGTAGGGGGTCTGGGCCTCGAATTCGGCCGCGCAGGTGTCGATGCGCTTGAAGACCGGGCGGATGTCCAGGCTGCGGCGGGCGCGGCGGACATCGCCTTCGTCGCACCTTGTCAGGTGCGCCAGACGGGCGTCGGTGAAGCCCATCATCTTCAGGCGGCGCATGCCGTCGGGGTCTTGGGGCAGGCCGTTCTCGCGCACGACATGTTCGGCATCCACGATCTCGCGGATGCGGGCCAGGAACCAGGGATCGAAGCGGGTTACGCGGTGGATCTCGTCATTGCTGAGGCCAAAGCGCATCGCCTCGGCGATCACCCGGATGCGATCGGGAGTGGCCTTGGACAGGGCCGCGATGACGGCGGGCTTGCCCTGCTCGGACGCGCCCTCGATGGCAATCTCGTCAAGCCCGGTCAGGCCGTTCTCCATCGAGGCCAATGCCTTCTGCAGCGACTCGTGGAAGCTGCGGCCGATCGCCATGACCTCACCCACGGATTTCATCGCGGTGGTCAGTTCGGGCTTGCTGCCTGGGAACTTCTCGAAAGCAAAGCGCGGGATCTTGGTCACAACATAGTCGATGGAAGGCTCGAAGCTGGCGGGTGTGACTTTGGTGATGTCGTTGTCCAGCTCGTCCAGCGTATAGCCCACGGCCAGTTTCGCGGCGATCTTGGCGATCGGAAAACCGGTCGCCTTGGAAGCCAGCGCCGACGACCGGCTGACGCGGGGGTTCATCTCGATCACGACCATGCGGCCGTCGGCCGGGTTGATCGCCCATTGCACGTTCGATCCGCCGGTTTCAACGCCGATCTCACGCAGGACGGCGATGCTGCCGTTGCGCATGATCTGGTATTCACGGTCAGTCAGGGTCAGCGCGGGGGCGACGGTGATCGAATCGCCCGTGTGCACGCCCATCGGGTCGACGTTCTCGATCGCGCAGACGATAATGGCGTTGTCGTTGCGATCCCGCACGACCTCCATCTCGAATTCCTTCCAGCCCAGCAGGCTTTCGTCGACCAGCACCTGCGCCATGGGCGATGCGTCCAGACCCGAGCGCACGATGCGTTCATAGTCATCGCGGTTGTAGGCGACGCCGCCGCCGGTCCCGCCCAGGGTAAAGGCAGGGCGGATGATGGCGGGCAGACCGATCTCCTCCAGCGCCTCCATGGCCTGGGCGACCCCGGCCGAGACGTCGTACTTGCCGCTGGCCAGCTTGGGGGCGGCGATGATCGTGGCCTTGGGGTTTTCCAGCCCGATCCGGTCCATCGCCTCGCGGAACAGCTTGCGGTCCTCGGCCATCTCGATGGCGCTGCGCTGCGCCCCGATCAACTCGACACCGTAGCGGTTCAACGCGCCGCTGTCGGCCAAGGCCAGCGCGGTGTTCAGGCCGGTCTGCCCGCCCATGGTGGGCAGCAGGGCGTCGGGGCGTTCCTTGGCGATGATCTTTTCGACGATCTCGGGGGTGATCGGCTCGATATAGGTCGCGTCGGCCATTTCCGGATCGGTCATGATCGTCGCGGGATTTGAGTTAACCAGGATGACGCGGTAGCCTTCCTCGCGCAGTGCCTTGCAGGCCTGGGCGCCGGAATAGTCGAATTCGCAGGCCTGCCCGATGACGATCGGTCCTGCCCCGATGATCAGGATCGATTTGATATCGGTTCTTTTTGGCATGGTCCTGCCCCCGGGCTGACTGGTTGGTTCGGCAAATCGTCCGGGGTTATAGCCAAGCAAGGCTGGGGCGCAAGGTGCGGCGGTCACCGACACCCGGGAAAGTGCGCAGGGTCCAACATCCTTTGGGGCGGGGCCGGATCAGCCGCCCGACAGCAGCGTCAGGGCTGCGCTGTAGCGGTTGGGGACAGGCGAGGCGGTCAACTGCGACCGGGACATGAAGTTCTGCACCAGTCGGTCCACCGTCTGTGGTTGGGTCAGATCCTTGAAGCTGGCGCTGCCCAGAATGCGCTCGGACGCGCGGGTGAATTCCTCGACCTGTCGGTCGATGGGCAGCCGGCCATAGGACTCACTGAACCCGAATGCGCCTTCGAAGACCTTGCGCAGCGGCGGGTTTCCCAGCACCTCGAACCAGAGTGTCCTGTCGCTGGAGTTTCGACCGGCCAGCTGCCCGACCTCTCGCCGGGCATTCAGCGCCAGACGCATCGTTTCGTCCCCTTCGCCGACGCGGCGTTCGAAATCGCGCTGGACAAAGGCCTGGCTGACAGTGTCGGCTAGCCCCTCCTTGGGTTTCGCGGCACCATAGCCGAAAGCCTCGGCCAAGCGCAGGTAGCGTTTGTCGGCCAGGCGGTTGACCAGCGACTTCTTGTCCGCAGGGTCGGATTCCAGAACCTTGCGAATAAAGGCCTTGTTGGCAATGTCCCCCTCTAGCCCGAAAGCCGACAGCGCGGTGCCGAGAAGGCGGTAATCCTTGACCAGTTCCTCGGCCTTGGTGGCACGCGCGATGTTCTCACGGAAGTAAGTGGTCGAACGCTGCACCACCGGGTCCTTGGCGATGGACTGGATCTGCCGCGCCTCGCTGCGCTGCAGGATCTTCCAGCCGGCGATGCCGCTGATCCCGAGGGCGATGGGCATGCTCATGCCGGACTCACTGTCGTACGGCCGCGAACAGGCGCGCCTCACGCGGCAGCAGATCGCGCAGTTTGCGCATCGCCTGATAGGCATTGTCGCCCACTGCGGCCTCGGTGGCCTCGGCCAGCAGGATGCGGCTGTCGCGATCCTCGAAGACTTGACTCAGCTGCTCGATGGCCAGCAGCAGCTGGCGGCGCCCCTCGACCGGGTCAGCATCGCCCGACAGCATTAGCTGCGCGATATAGCAGGCCCGCGACACCGGGGTGCGGGCGCTGTCAGGATGGATCGCGTCGCGCAAGCGCAGGACGTTCACGTTAGGCGTCTTGATCGCGATCTTGGTACGACGGTCGCCGTTCTCGATGACAGCGCCGTTGATCAGCACCCGCTCGTTCGGGGCGAGCTTGAGGACAAGGCCGCTCATGCGCCCCCCTCGCCGCGCAGGCCGCGCATGACGCTGAGGTTGATGTCGATCAGCGGATCGGTACCGACGCGGCCAGCCATGACTGCCTGGCCGTGGCGGATCGCAAAACCGGCCAGCGAGATCAGGCCCGCCTTGGTTTCATCCGGTAGCGCATTACCAGGATCGGCCAGATCGGCGGCCAGCAGCGTCCACAGCTCGGTGTTTTTGTAGACAGCCTGGATCGTGTCAGGGTTGTCGGCTTGGCGCGGGGCTTGGCGCAGCAGGCGCGTCACGCGCGAGAAAATATCGTATTCCGCGTCCCGCGCCGTGCGAAGGCCTGCGGACCTGTAGCCATGTTCGTTCAGTGGCGTTACCGCGTTCAAGATCGTTCTTCCCGTTCTGGTAGGATCATGGGGATGGCGGGCGCCCGGAAGCGCCCGCCGGCCTTATCAGCGGAACAGCGACATCACGGCGCCCGGCGCCTGGTTGGCGATCGACAGCGCTTGGATGCCCAACTGCTGCTGGGTCTGGAGCGCCTGGAGGCGGGCCGAGGATTCCTCCATGTCCGCGTCGACCAGCGCGCCCATGCCGCTCTTGAGCGAGTCAGCCAGCTTACCGACGAAGTTCGCTTGATCCGAGATACGCTTGCCCGACGAACCAAGGTTGGCAGCACCCGTGACGGCGGTGTTGATCAGCGCCTCGATCGATGCGATGGCCGTCTCTGCGGTGGCGCGGTCCGTGACCGCCGCCACCGTTGTCAGGTCAAGGCCGCCTTCAAAGTTCACCGAAGCCACGGCGATGTTGCTTGCACCGGTGGCTACCGTGCCGTTGGTGCGGTTCAGCGAGCCCAGAACGGTGAAGGCGGTGTTCGTACCGGTCGGGTTGGTCTTCAGCAGGTTCACACCGTTCAGCTGCGAGCCGTTGATAATCGCGGTGATCTGCTCCTTCTTGGCGGCAATGTCCGTCTGGATCTTGCCATGATCGGCCGCGTCGTTTGCACCGCCGATCGCCAGCTCCTTCATTTCCTTCAGAATGTTGGTGATCTGCTCGGCGCCGTTGCGGGCGGTCGCCACGGTGGCTTCGGCCACGTTCAGGTTCGACTGGATCGTCTTGAAGGCTGACTGGTCGGTTTCCATGACTTTCGAGATCGCCCAGACGGCAGCGTTGTCCTTGGCGTTGGCGACGTTCTTGCCGGTCGCGATGTCGCTCTGGGTTTTACCCAGCTGCTGGTTGATGTTCTTCAGGGTCTGAAGGGCCACCATCGCGCTGTTGTTGGTCAGAATGCTGGTCATGTTCTCAATCCATCAAAGGTGCTTTGCACCGGGTTTTGTTTGAGGCCTTCTGACCGATCGGGCGGTTGCCCTGCGCCTTTTTCCTGGCATGTCACCGTTCTAACTGCCGGTGATTTACAACTAGTGAATTGCCCCCGGTGTCTCAAACAAACCTTTTGGCGCATTTTACTAAAAGCGCTGCGGAAGATTGGCCTGCGTTGTCGTCACATGGCGCTGGCCGCGGGAATCATAAGTCTGCAGGCTGCGTGCCGCCTGGACGATGGCGCGGACCTGTTCGGCCGCCTGTTGGGCGCCCTGCAGCGCGGCCTGCGCCAAATCGCGAAGCTCGGCCAAGGCGGGTTCCAGCGTCTCGCGGGCTTCGGGAACAACGCCGTGGCGGGCGGCACTGCGGGTCAGGTCGTCGATTCGCGCCAACGCGGCCTGGGCATCCCCGGAAAGAAGCGCGGCCCGGATCTGGGCAACATGGCGGGTCAGCGCGCGGCTCATTGCGGGCGCTCCGACAGGATGCGCTCGAAGCCCAGGTCTAGGCGGCCGGCCAGCAGGGCTGCATGTTCGCGGGTCAGGAAGCTGGCGAACTGCTCCTCTCCGGCACCGCCGGAAAATCCGCCCTGCGCCGCGCCGGGACCGCAATATTTCAGCATCTCCTCCAAAAATGCCTGCTCAAGCTGATTCGCGACTTTCACGCCGGGTAAGGGCGGCATTTTCGCGGGATTAAGGCTGTCGATCTGCATGGCCATCCATTCCGTAAAATCGGGCAATGCTTCACAAATATCTTCGGGCGGTAAAATATTGGTAAGGAATAGGCGGTATTGCGGAAAAAACCCGCGAGGCTTCGGATGACCGATCTTCTTCCCCTATCGACCCTGGTTGCGCCCTTCGAAGCACCGCTGCCGCAGGCCGCCCCGGCGGGCGGTGCGGAGTCCGCGTTTCTTGCAATCCTGCCGGCGGCAGAGGCTGCAGTTCCGGCCCTCCTTGGGTGGACCTTTGAGACGGTTCAGGTGCCGGAGGACGCATGGGACCCCGAACTGCCGCAGCCAGATACGTCCGGCCCCGAAATTGATCCGCTGACCTTCTGGCTGGAGACCAGCCTGGGCCTGAGCGCGGGCTTCCAAGCGCCGCCGCAGCCCATGCCGTCCCAGATCGGGCTGCCGCAACTGCCGGCCGTCATGGCCGCGCAACCGGTGGCAGCCGCCATTCATGTGGAGGCCCCAGTGCCGGCAGGTCTCTCGGCTGATGCCCCGCCGGCAGAGGCTGCGGTGCTCGTGGCGCAACCTCTGCCGGCCGAGGAGGCCAAGGCGATTGCGCCCGCGCCCGTTGTGCAGGCGGCAGCCACCCCCGCGCCGCAGACCGCTTCCACGCCGCAGGCCGCCCCCACGCAGCAGGCCGCCGCCCCCACGCAGCAGGCCCGCTCCGCGCGCGCGGCGCAGACGGTTGACGAGGTCCAGGCGGAGGGGTGGGCGAAGCCTGCGGCCGATGTCGCCACCGATGCTAGGTCCGTGGAGGGTGAACGCCCCGGCCCAACAGAAACCGCCGCGCGGCGGCCCGATGCCCCCCTTCGCCCCTTGCCCGACGGGCTGCCCGCCCTGCCCGACCCGACAACCGTCGAGGCGCGCCTGCATCGTGACACCGCAGCGCCGGACCGGCTGGTGGCGACCCCTGCGGCTTTGGGCGGTCCGGCCGAGGCGCGGCCCGTGCTGAACCAGATGACGCAGGCGCTGGTCAGCACGACCAGCGACCGCACCGACATCGCCCTGTCCCCTGAGGAACTTGGGCGGCTGCGGCTGGTCTTTTCCGGGCATGACCGCAGCCAGATCACCATCTGGGCCGAACGGCCAGAAACGCTGGACCTGGTGCGCCGTCACGCCGACCTCTTGACCCAGCAGTTGGCCGAGGCGGGCGTGCAGGCCGGCAGTCTGGACTTTCGGCAGGGCACGCAGCGCGACTGGCCGCAGCCCACCCACAGCACGGGTGGCGCGGAAAGCGGGTCCGATCCCATTCCTGGCCCGGCCCTGCGCCCGGTCCCTGCGCCGCTGAGCGACCGGCGCCTCGATATCAGATTGTAGGAGAGAGAGATGGTAGAGGCGATTGGCGGACAGGCGGCGACGGTGCCGACGGGCATCACCGGCGGCAACCTGACCGGGGCCGGCGCGGGCGCGGGGGCGGATTTTGAAACCTTCCTGCGCATGCTGACGGCGCAGCTGAAGAATCAGGACCCGCTGAATCCAATGCAGAGCACCGATTTCGCGATCCAGCTGGCGACTTTTGCCGGAGTCGAGCAGCAGGCCCTGGGCAACAAATACTTGGCGCAGATGGCGGGGCAGAGCGGCGCGGGCGGCATCGGCGGCATTGCCGGATGGATCGGCAAGGAGGCGCGGACGACGGCGCCGGTCTGGTTCGGGGACCAGCCGCTGACGCTGGAGGTGGCGCCGCATGCGCAGGCCGACAGCGTGCAACTGGTCACGCGAAACGAGCAGGGGCGCGAGGTCGCGCGAGAGGAGATCGGCCCGGGCTCCGGGCAGGTGGACTGGTTCGGGCGCAGCGAGAGCGGCAGCAAGCTGTCCGACGGTCTCTACAGCTTCGCGGTCGAAAGCTGGCGTGGCGGCGAGAAAATCGAGGAAAGCCGTGCGGGCGCCTATGCTCGCATCGTCGAGGCGCAGGTCGGGCCCGAGGGCGGACGGGTCGTCTTCCAGGGCGGCGGTTCGGCCCCGGCAGCCGAGATCACCGCGCTGCGCAATCCGGCCTGAGGAGCGGTCACGCCGGCGACAGGCGAGGCAAAAAGCTGCCGCCAAGGCCGGTGATGCTGGCGCGGATGCGTTCGGTCGCGGGGCTGGGGGCGCGATCGTTCCGGTGCAGCAGGTACCAGCTGCGCTGGATGGGAAGACCGATGGCAGACAGCGCCACCAGGCGGCCGCTGCGCAATTCCTCGGTGCAGGTGTGCTGCGAGATGAGGGCGATCCCCAAGCCCGCGATGACGGCCTGCTTAATCGTCTCGTTCGTACCCATTTCGACCGCGCGCCAGGTGGCGCCTTCGCCGATCCGGTCCAGAAAGCGCGTCATCAGGATGCGGGTGCCGGATCCTTCCTCGCGCGAAAGGAAAGTCTGGGTCAGCAGGTCCCCCGGCGTCACCGGGTCCTGGGCGGCCAGCGGATGGTCGGGGGCGGCAATGATGATATGCGGATGCGGTCCAAGGGGATCTGCGATAACGGCGGGTTCACGCGGCGGGCGGCCCATGATCGCAAGATCCAGCTCGTCTCCCGACAATGCGGCCAGGATCGCGTCACGGTTGCCGATCCGCAGCGTCACCTCGATCTGCGGCAGGGCGCGCTGCAGGGTCGCCACCAGGAATGGTGCGAAATACTTGCCGGTCGAAACCACCCCCAGAACCACGTTGCCGCTGTGGCCCTGGCGCAGGGCCGCCACCTCGCGCCCCGCGCGCGTCAGGGCAGTCGCTATCTGCGCCTCGGCCAGCAGAAGCGCCTGACCCTCGGGCGTGGGGCGAAAGGCGCCGTGATCGGCCCGCTGAAGAACTGCGGCACCAGCCAGATCCTCTAGCGACTTCAGCTGGTTGTGTATGGCGGGCGGGGTCAGGCCCAGTTGCGCGGCGGCCAGGGTCAGGCTGCCGCTGTCGGCCACGGCACGCAAGGCGCGCAGCTGGCGCAGGGTCAGGGCATCAAGGCGCATCTTCACGCTTCCTGAAAGCTGTTTCCGTCTAATTAAATTTTACAAAACCTTGTCTGCTGTCAATCTCCCTCCATGCCGATCAACGCCAAGGGAGGGGCTGATGACCACGCCAAGCATCGACCTGACCCTTATTCCCGAACGGTTGCAGGGTCTGATGCTGGCGCTGGCGCGGGGCGCGGTGACCCTGTCGGGGGTGCTTCGGCGCGACGGGGCCGCCCTGGGCGCCGAAATGGGCAGGAACGCCAACGGCGACGGGCAGAAGGCGCTGGACCTGCATGCCGACGCGCTGTTCATGAACGCACTGACATCGGCGGAACTGCGCTGGTATGCCAGCAAGGAGCAGGCCCATCCCGTAGCGCTGCAACCGCAGGGTGGGCTGGCCTTGGCGATTGACCCTCTGGACGGGTCGTCCAACATCGACACCAACCTGTCGATCGGGACCATCTTTGCGATCTATCCCGCCGAAGACAGCGCCGAAGCCAGCTTTCTGCGCCCGGCCCGCGACCTGCTGGCCGCCGGCTATGTCATCTATGGGCCGCGCTGCTGCCTGGTGGTCAGCTTTGGCGAAGGAACGCAGTCTTATACGCTGAACCCTGATACCGGCTGCTTTCACCTGACCTTGGCGCGGGTGACGCTGCCCGCGGCCTCGTCGGAACTTGCCATCAACGCCTCGAACTACCGCCACTGGCCACGGCCGGTCCGGGCCTATATCGACGACTGCCTGGCTGAAACCGAGGGTCCGCGCGCCAAGAACTTCAACTTGCGCTGGATCGCTAGCCTGGTGGCCGAGGCGCATCTCATTCTGATGCGCGGGGGCATCTTTCTTCATCCCGCCGACAATCGGCCCGGCCATGAGCGCGGCCGTTTGCGGATGCTGTATCAATGCGCGCCCATCGCCTTTCTGGTCGAGCAGGCTGGCGGCCGGGCCACCGACGGCGGGCTGCCGATCCTGGACGCCCGCATCACCAGCTTGCATGGCTGCACGCCGCTGGTCTTCGGCAGCGCCGACAAGGTGGATCGCGTGGCCGCCTATCACGACCTGCCCGAGGCCGAGGTTGCGGCCCTGTTTGGCCATCGCGGCCTGTTCCGCGCCTGAGGTATCCATGAGCAAGAAACACCCCATCATCTCTGTGACGGGTTCGTCCGGCGCGGGTACGACCACGGTCAAGTCAACCTTCAACCAGATCTTTCGCCGGGAGGGGATCAAGGCCGTCAGCATCGAGGGCGACGCCTTCCACCGGTTCGACCGCGCCGCGATGAAGGCGGAACTTGAAAGCCGGCTGGCGGCGGGCGACGCGACCTTCAGCCATTTCAGCTATGAGGCCAACGAGCTGGAAAAGCTGGAGGACATCTTTCGCATCTATGGCGAGACGGGCTCCGGAGAGACGCGCCACTATGTTCACGACGACCGCGATGCGCAACACTGGGGCACCGCCCCCGGCACCTTTACGGACTGGGCGCCCTTCGAGGAGAACAGCGACGTCCTGTTCTATGAAGGGCTGCACGGAGCGGTGGTGAACGACCGCGTGAACATGGCCGTGCTGGCCGACCTGAAGATCGGCGTGGTTCCCGTCATCAACCTGGAATGGACCCAGAAGATCCATCGCGACAAGGCCAGCCGGGGCTATTCGACCGAGGCGGTGACGGACACGATCCTGCGGCGGATGCACGCCTATGTGCACTGCATCTGCCCGCAATTCACCCAGACGGACATCAACTTTCAACGCGTACCGGTGGTGGACACGTCGAACCCGTTCATCGCGCGATGGATTCCGACCGCGGATGAAAGCCTGGTGGTGATCCGCTTTCGCAACCCGCGCGGCATCGATTTCCCCTACCTGACCCAGATGATCGACGGGTCCTGGATGAGCCGCGCCAATTCCATCGTCGTTCCGGGTCCCAAGATGGACTTGGCCATGCAGCTGATCCTGACGCCGATCATCCTGCGGCTGGTCGGCGACGCGAAGCGCGCCTGAGAAGGACACCATGAACCAGATGACCTGCATCGACGCCGCAAGATCCGGCCATCCCAGGGTGCCGATCATGACCTGTCGGATCAAGGCCACCGCGATGGACATGATGGCCGCACTTTATGCGTCGTCTGGGCATTGGACCCCGCCATCACCAGTGCGAAAGCCGCCTGAAGGGAGGATAAACCCCAAAAGAGATGTCCAATACAAAGCGCGATGCCGAGCAGCGCTGTTCGGCGGGTGTCCTGAAGTATGCCTAGATGAGCTACTGGGAGCCGGACTACACCCTCAAGGACACCGACATCATCGCGCTGTTCCGCATCACGCCCCAAGACGGCGTGGACGCAGTCGAGGCCGCGGCGGCGGCGGCGGGCGAAAGCAGCACCGCAGCCTCCTGGACCGTGGTCTGGACCGACCGTCTGATGCCTGCGACGAGCATCGCGCCACGGCCTATCGCCTGGACGTTCCCGAACGCACCCGACAAGTTCTTTGCCCATATCGCCTTTGACCTGAACCTGTTCGAGGGCGGCAGCATCGCCAACCTGACAGCCTCGAACATCGGCAACGTCTTTGGCTTCTAGCCGCTGAAGGCGCACCGTCTGGAGGACATGCGTCTGCCCGTGGCCTATGTGAAGACCTTTCAGGGCCCGCCTCCGGCATTGTCGTCGAGCGCGAGCGCCTGAACTGCTATGGCCGGCCGCTGCTGGGCGCCACGGTCAAGCCCAAGCTGGGCCTGTCGGGGCGCAACTAAGGCCGCGCCGTCTATGGAGGCGCTGAAGGGCGGCTTGGATTTCACCAAGGATGACGAGACATCAACAGCCAACCCTTCCTGCATTGGCGCGACCGGTTCCTGTCCTGCATGGAGGCGGTGCACCGTGCATCCGCCGCGACCGGAGAGGTTAAGGGCACCCGTCTGCACGTCACCGCCGGCACGATGGAGAAGATGCATGCCCGCGCCGAGTTCGCGAAATCGCTGGGGTCGGTGATCGTGATAATCGACCTGGTGATCTGCTATACCGCGATCCGGTCGATGGGGAAATGGGCGCGCAACAACAACTTGATCCTGCACCTGCATCGCGTTGGCCATTCGACCTATACCTGCCAGCGCCATCACGGCGTCAGCCTTCCCGTCATTGCTAAATGGATGCGCCTGACCGGGGTCGATCGCCCGCATGCTGGAACGGTTGTGGGCAAGCTGGATGGCGATCCAGCCACGACCAAGGGATATTACGGCATCCTCCGCGAGGAACGAAAGCCCATGGGGCCGGGGAACAGGGTCTTCTTCGACCAGGACTGGGTGTCCCTGAACAAGATGATGCCCCTCATTTCGGGCGGCATCCATGCGGGGCAGATGCACCAGCTGCTGACCTATCTGAGCGAGGACGTGGTCCTGCAGTCCGGCGGCGGCACGATCGGGCACCCGGATAACATCGCGGCGGCTGCTTAGGCCAATCGCGTGGTGCGGGAGGCGATGGTCTTTTGCCCGCAACGCCGGTCGCGACATCTAAATCGAGGCAGGGGACATCCTGCGGGACGCAGCCCGCACCTGCACGCCTATGAAGCAGGCGCTGGATGTGTGGAAGGACGTGTCCTTCAACTATGCCCCCGACCGACGCGCCTGATTTTGCGCCCACCCCGAGGTGTCGGTGCAAGCAGATGACCATGAAGATGACGCAAGGCCAGTTCAGCTTCCTGCCTGACCTGTCGGACGACGACATCCACCTGCAGGCGCAATATGCCATCGACAGGGGCTGGGGCGTGTCGGTGGAATGGACCGACGACCCCCATCTGCGCAACACCTTTTGGGAGATGTGGGGCCACCCGATCTTCGACAATCCGGACGCGGCGGCGGTGGTTTATGAGGTGAACCAATGCCGCAAGCTGCACGGCGGCACCTATATCCCCGTGATTGCCTTTGACGCCTCGCCCGGATGGGGGGTCGATCCGCATGCGCTTTATCGTGAACCGCCCGGCCGTGGAGTTCGGCTTCCGCCTGGTCCGGCAGGAGGGCGAGGGCCGCGTGGTCCGCTACACGATCGAAAGCTATGCGATGCCTGAACCCGAAGGTGCCCGCTATGCCTGAGGCACTGCCGGGCGGCGCGTTCCCCGCTGCCCGCCCCTTTCCTGCCGCAGTGGGTTTTTCCATGACCAAAGACGACCGCCCCACCCATGTCGACTTGGTCGCCAGCTTTGCTGAAAGCGGTGTGCGCGACGTGCTGGAGGATCTGGACCGCACGCTGGTGGGCCTTGCGCCTGTCAAAGCGCGCATCAAGGAAACCGCCGCCCTGCTGGTGGTCGACCAAGCCCGCCGCAGGATAGGGCCGGCAACCGAAACCCCGACCCTGCACATGAGTTTCGCCGGCAACCCCGGCACCGGCAAGACGACGGTGGCGCTGGGCTGGCCGACCGGCTGCACCGGCTTGGCTATGTCCGCAAGGGTCATCCGGTGACGGTGACCCGTGACGACCTGGTGGGCCAGTATATCGGCCATACTGCCCCCAAGACCAAGGAGGTGCTGAAGAAGGCGATGGGGAGCGTGCTGTTCATCGACGAGGCCCCTTACCTTTACCGTCCCGACAACGAGCATGACCATCGCCAGGAGGCGATCGAGATCCTGCTGCAGGTGATGGAAAGCAACCGCGACGATCTGGTGGTGATCTTGGCGGGCCATGCCGATCGTGTGGACCGGGTCTTTGCCTCAAATTCCGGCTTTCGCCCGCGCATCGCCCATCACATCGAGCTTCCGGACGAGGGCGATGACGAGTTTCTGCTCATCCCCAAGCTGCGGAGGCGGAACGATGCGCTGGCCTCCGCGCGCGAGGCGATGGCGGCCTATGTCGCGGTCCGGCGCCACCAGCCGCATTTCGCCAATGTGCGGTCCATCCGCAACGCGCTGGACGGGGCGCGGCGGCGCCGGGCGAACCGGCTGTTCCACGAGGCGCGGGGTCCGCTGGATGCGGCCGCGCTGTCCACGCTGAACGCGCCCGACATCCGCGACAGCCGAGTCTTTCAGGGTGGGCTTGACGTGGACCGCGCAAGCAGGCAGGCGGCGGCGGAATAGCCCCAGGAGATCCCGATGAGCTTTGACCGCACGATCAAGATTGCCCCGTCGATCCTGTCCGCCGACTTTGCCAACTTCGGCGCCGAGATCCGCGCCATCGAGGCCGAGGGCGCGGATTGGGTCCATGTCGACGTTATGGACGGCCATTTCGTCCCGAACCTGACCTTTGGCCCGCCGGCCGTGAAGGCGTTCCGGCCGCATGTGAAAACCTTCATGGACGTGCATCTGATGATCACGCCGGTGGACGCCTATATCGAGGCCTATGCCGAGGCGGGCGCGGACATGATCAGCGCCCATGTCGAGGCGGGGCCGCATCCGCACCGGACCCTGCAGGCGATCCGCGCAACCGGCCGGAAGGCCGGCATTGCGCTGAACCCCGGCACGCCGGTCGAAGCGGTCGAATACCTGCTGGACCTGTGCGACATGGTGGTGGTCATGACCGTGAACCCCGGTTTCGGCGGGCAGAAGTTCATCCACAGCCAGGTCGACAAGATCGCCCGCCTGCGCGGCATGATCGGCGACCGGCCAATCCATATCCAGGTCGATGGCGGCGTCGATCCGGCAACCGCGCCGCTGGTCGCGATGGCCGGGGCCGACGTGCTGGTCGCGGGATCGGCGGTCTTCAAGGGCGGGTCGGTGGAGAACGCGCAGGTCTATGGCGCCAACATGCGCGCCATTCGTGAGGCCATCGCCAGCTGAGGCAACGGGCATGGCCGGGGCCATCGAAGCCCCAGCCATGCCGCGCCGGGCTGCGCCCCCCGCCCCGCCCGGCCCCTTCCCGTTTGACAAAGCCGCGCGGGCCGCGTTTCCTTCCCGCCGATATTGGACAGGAGGATGCGATGGATCTGGGGATCAGGGGAAAGCGGGGGCTGGTTTGCGCGGCCTCGAAAGGGCTTGGGCGGGGCTGCGCCGAGGCGCTGGCCGCCGCCGGGGTCGATCTGGTCATCAACAGCCGCACCGAGGCCGAGATCACCCGCACCGCCCATGAGATCGCCGAGCGCCACGGCGTGACCGTCACCCCCGTCGCCGCCGACATCACCACCGAGGCCGGCCGCGCCCGCGTGCTGGAGGCGGTGGGCCATGCCGACATTCTGGTGACCAATGCCGGCGGCCCGCCCCCCGGCGACTGGCGCGACTGGAGCCGCGACGACTTTGTCCGCGCGCTGGACGCCAACATGCTGTCGGCGGTGGCGCTGATGCAGGCGCTGGTGCCCGGCATGATGGACCGGGGCTGGGGCCGCGTCGTCAACATCACCTCGCAGTCGGTGCGCTCTCCCATCGCGGTGCTGGGCCTGTCGAACAGTGCGCGGGCCGGGCTGACCGGTTTCGTGGCCGGCATGTCGCGGCAGGTGGCGGGAAGCGGCGTCTGCGTGAACAACCTGCTGCCGGGCATCCATGCCACCGACCGCGCCAACAGCCTGGACCGGGGTGTGGCCGAACAGGATGGCATTGATCTGGACGAAGCGCGCCGCCGCCGGCAGGCCACCATCCCGACCGGCACATATGGCACGGCCGAAGATTTCGGCGCGACCTGCGCCTTTCTGTGCAGCCAGCAGGCGCGCTTCATCGTGGGGCAGAACATCCTGCTGGACGGGGGCGCGGTGAACGTGACGATCTGACGCGCGGTTGCGGGTTCCGCCTGCCCCTGCTAGGGCAGGCGGAACCCGACCGAAAGGCTTGGACCGGATCGTGACGACGCCTGCCCGACTGGAAGTGCAGAACCTGGTGCGCGCCTTTGACGGGGGGGCCGTCGTCGACGACGTCAGCTTTCGCGTCGAAGCAGGCCAGGTCGCCTGCCTGCTGGGACCTTCGGGCTGCGGAAAGTCGACCACGCTGCGCATCGTTGCCGGCGTGGACATGCAGGACAGCGGCCGCATCCTGGTCGACGGCCAGCTGATCTGCGACACGGTGGTCCGCGTCCCGCCCGAGCGCCGCGCCATCGGATTGATGTTCCAGGATTTCGCGCTGTTTCCGCATCTGCCGGTGCGCGACAACGTGGCCTTTGGGCTGGCGGGCGGCTTCAAGGCGCATCGCGACCGGGTGGCCGAGCTGCTGGACCGGGTGCAGATGGGCCGCCACATCGACAGCTATCCGCATGAGCTGTCGGGGGGCGAGCAGCAGCGCGTCGCCCTGGCGCGCGCGCTGGCACCGCGTCCGCGCGTGCTGCTGATGGACGAGCCCTTCAGTGGACTGGATGAGCGGCTGCGCGACGGCATCCGCGATGAGACGCTGGCCCTGCTGAAGGAGGAAGGCACCGCCGTCCTGTTGGTCACGCACGAGCCGCACGAGGCGATGCGCATGGCCGACCAGATCCTGCTGATGCGCGGCGGCCGGATTGTCCAGCAGGGCGCGCCCTACAACCTCTACAACGCGCCGGTGGACCGCCAGGCGGCAGGGTTTTTCAGTGACATCAACGTCCTGACCGGCCGGGTGCGGGGGGCGCTGACCGACACGCCCTTTGGCCAGTTCCTGACGCCTGGCCTGCCCGACGGGGCCGAGGTCGAGATCGTGATCCGCCCCCAGCATCTGAAGCTGGATTTCGACCGCGCGGGCCAAGGTCCCGCGCCCACGGCGGAAAACGGCAGCGCCGCCCGCGCCCGCGTGACCCGCGCGCGCTATCTGGGCCGGGAATCGCTGGTCGAATTCAGCACCGACCAAGGCGCGATCCCGCTGAACGCCACGGTGCCGGGGGTCTTTCTGCCCCCGCCCGGCACGCCCATGTGGCTGATGCTGCGGCGCGACCGGGTTTTTGTTTTTCCGCGCGGCTGACCGTCGGGCGCCTGCCCCAGCCTGCTGCCGTGGCCCGAAACACGCGAATTGATCTTTCTGCCTTGCAGCTTCGCAAGCAGCGGCCGCGATCGGGGCATCGCGCTGCGCAGCCCGCTGTTCGAGCACGACTGTGGCACTCTGCGGCCGGAAAGCGGCGTTCCGTTTATCGATTACGACAAAAGTCTTGCTTAGGCCCGCGCCTCCGGCTAGCACGAAAGGACGGAATTCGGGAGACACCGGCCAGGCGCCGGGGCCGAAGGAGCAGCCGCCCCGGCGAACTCTCAGGCAAAAGGACCGTCTTCCGCAGAAACTCTGGAGAGTGGCCGCAAGGCCCGCCGAAGGGATAACGATCTCAGGCGCCCATACCCTGTGTTCAGGGGCGGGCAAGGACAGAGGGGGCATCGTCGTGCGGGGGTCGCCCCCGTCCAACCGATGCCGGCTGCCCGGCAGCATTCTGAGGAGGCCCGATGGCCGACACGATCCGCCCGCAGCCCGACCGCAGGACCGGCCTTTACGACCTGCACCAGCAGCTGGGCGCCCGCATGGTGCCCTTTGCCGGCTGGCAGATGCCGGTCCAGTACCCGATGGGCGTGATGGCCGAACATCTGCACACGCGGGCCGAGGCCGGGCTGTTCGACGTCGGCCACATGGGCCAGGTGCTGGTCTGGCCCGAGGATGGCCGCATCGAGACCGCCGCCCTGGCGCTGGAAAGCCTGATCCCCGCCGATGTGCTGGGGCTGACGGAGGGGCGGCAGCGCTATGGGCTGTTCACCGATGATGCGGGCGGCATCCTGGACGACCTGATGTTCGCCCATCGCGGGGATCATTACCTTCTGGTGGTGAACGCGGCGCGGGCCGAACATGACATCGACCATCTTCACACCCTGTCGGGCATCCGGGTCGAGCCGGTCGCGGATCGCGGGCTGCTGGCGCTGCAGGGCCCGAAGGCCGAGGCGGCGCTGGCGCGGCTTGTCCCTTCTGCCGCGCAAATGCGCTTCATGGACAGCCGGATCATCGACTGGCAGGGGGCGGCGCTGTGGATCTCTCGCTCGGGCTATACCGGGGAGGACGGGTTCGAGATCTCGGTGCCCGAGGCGCAGCTGGAGGCATTTGCCCGCGTGCTGCTGGACCAGCCCGGGGTGGCGCCCATCGGCCTGGGCGCCCGCGACAGCCTGCGCCTGGAGGCGGGGCTGCCGCTTTACGGCCACGACATGGATGAGGGCGTCACACCGGCCGAGGCGGGGCTGGGCTGGGCGATCCCCAACGCGCGCCGCATCGGGGGTGTCCGCGCGGGCGGGTTTCCGGGCGCCGATCGGGTGCTGCCGGAACTGGACGACGGGCCGTCCATCCTGCGCCGCGGCCTGCGCCCTCAAGGGCGCGCGCCCATCCGCGAGGGGGTCGAGATCTTTGCCGAGGATCACGGCGGCGAACCTGTGGCCACCGTCCGGTCCGGGGGCTTCGGCCCTTCGGTTGGGGGGCCGGTCGCAATGGCGCTGATCCCCGCCGACATCTCCGACGGCACGACCCTGTGGGCCGAGTTACGCGGCAAGCGCCTGCCCGTCACCGTCTGTGCCCTGCCCTTTGTCTCTCCATCCTACAAACGCTGAGGAGTTGCTCCATGCTGAAATACACCGAAGATCACGAATGGCTGCGCGCCGAGGGTGACGAGATCGTCGTAGGCATCACCCGGCACGCCAGTGAGCAGCTGGGCGACGTGGTCTTTATCGAACTGCCCGAGGAGGGGCGCGAGGTCGCGGCAGGCGAGGAAATCGTGGTGATCGAAAGTGTTAAGGCGGCCAGCGACATCGTGGCGCCGGTCGCGGGGACCATCACTGCCGTCAATGCCGCGCTGGCCGAGGCGCCGGGCGATGTGAACGGCGATCCGATGGCGGCTTGGTTCTTCCGGCTGAAGCCTGCGGATGCTGCGGCTGTGGAGGGCTTCATGGATGAGGACGCCTACAAGGCGCTGGTTGGCTGAACCGCTGCCGGGCTTGGCGGCCCGGCGAAGGCCGGGGGCGCTCTGCCCCCCGGACCCCCCAAGGGTCTTTTCACAACGAAGAAGGGGCCGGGCGTGCCCCTGATGGAGGCGCGATGAGCCGCTGGAATCCGACCGACTACAACCCCGACGACTTTGCGAACCGGCGCCATATCGGGCCGTCTCCCTTGGAGATGGCCGAGATGCTGAAGGCGGTTGGGGCGGACAGTCTGGATCAGCTGATCGAGCAGACGGTTCCCGAAGCGATCCGGCAGGCGGACCGGCTTGACTGGCCCGCCCTGTCCGAGGCCGGGTTGCTGGCGCGGATGCGTGCGGTGGCGGACAAGAACCAGGTGATGACCAGCCTGATCGGCCAGGGCTATTACGGCACAGTCACGCCGCCCGCGATTCAGCGCAACATCCTGGAGAACCCGGCCTGGTACACGGCATACACGCCCTATCAACCCGAGATCGCCCAAGGGCGGCTTGAGGCGCTGCTGAACTTCCAGACCATGGTGGCGGATCTGACGGGGCTGCCTGTCGCGAACGCCTCGCTGCTGGATGAAGCAACAGCGGCGGCCGAGGCGATGGCCATGGCGCGGCGGCAGTCGAAATCCAAGGCGGACGCCTTCTTTGTCGCCCATGACCTGCATCCGCAGACGATCAGCGTGATCGAGACGCGGGCGGCGCCCTTGGGCATCCGCATCGTCAAGGGCTCGGTCGACGTGCTGGAAGCGGGCCAGGTCTTCGGCGCGATCTTCCAGTATCCGGGCACCTATGGCCATGTCCGCGACCTGACGCCCGAGATCGAGGCGCTGCACGCGGCGGGCGCCCTGGCCGTGGTGGCGACGGACCTGCTGGCGCTTTGCCTGCTGAAAGAGCCGGGGGCCATGGGGGCCGACATCGCCGTCGGATCGTCACAGCGTTTCGGGGTGCCGATGGGCTATGGCGGGCCGCACGCGGCCTTCATGTCCTGCCGGGACGCTCTGAAGCGGGCGATGCCGGGACGGATCGTGGGGGTCAGCATCGACAGTGCGGGTCACCAGGCGCTGCGCCTGTCGCTGCAGACGCGTGAGCAGCATATCCGGCGCGAGAAGGCCACCAGCAATGTCTGCACTGCGCAGGCGCTGCTGGCGGTGATGGCCTCGTTCTACGCGGTGTTTCATGGGCCGCAGGGCCTGCGCGCCATCGCGCAGCGGGTGCATCTGCACGCCGCCACCATCATGGATGCGTTGCGCGCCGCCGGGGCCGAGGTCGCACCAGACGCCTTTTTCGACACGATCACGGTCAAGGTGGGGGTGGGCCAGCAGGGCATCATGGCCGCCGCACGCCATCGCGGGATCAACCTGCGCAAGGTCGGCCGCGACCGGGTGGGCATCAGCGTGGACGAAACCACGGATGCGGGCGTGATCACCCGCCTGCTGGATGCATTCGGGATCACCGATGCGCCGGCGCAGGCTGTCGCGCCTGCGATCCCCGAGGCGCTGCTGCGCGAGAGCGACTACCTGACCCATCCGGTGTTCCACATGAACCGGGCCGAGTCCGAGATGATGCGCTACATGCGCCGCCTGTCGGACCGCGACCTGGCGCTGGACCGGGCCATGATCCCGCTGGGGTCGTGCACGATGAAGCTGAACGCCGCGGCCGAGATGATGCCCATCACCTGGCCCGAATTCAGCGCGCTGCACCCGTTTGCGCCGCATGACCAGGCAACAGGGTACCATGAGGCAATCGCAGATCTGACCCAGAAGCTGTGCGTGATCACCGGATATGACGCGTTTTCCATGCAGCCGAACAGCGGGGCGCAGGGGGAATATGCGGGGCTGCTGACCATTCAATCCTATCACAAGGCGCGCGGGGAGGAGCGCGACATCTGCCTGATCCCGGTGTCTGCGCATGGTACAAACCCCGCGTCGGCGCAGATGTGCGGAATGCAGGTCGTGGTCGTCAAGTCGGCACCGAACGGCGACATCGACCTGGAGGACTTCGCCTGCAAGGCGGCCAAGGCGGGCGACCGGTTGGCGGCCGTGATGATAACCTATCCCAGTACGCATGGCGTCTTCGAGGATACGGTCCGGCAGGTCTGCGACATCACGCACCAGCATGGCGGGCAGGTCTATATCGACGGGGCGAACATGAACGCGCTGGTCGGCTTGGTGAAGCCGGGCGAGATCGGCGGTGATGTCAGCCACCTGAACCTGCACAAGACTTTTGCCATTCCGCATGGCGGGGGCGGTCCCGGCATGGGACCGATCGGCGTCAAGGCGCATCTGGCACCCCACCTTCCCGGCGATCCGCAGGGGGGCGAGGGCGCGGTATCGGCCGCGCCCTATGGATCGGCGTCGATCCTTCTGATCAGCTGGGCCTATTGCCTGATGATGGGCGGTGCCGGACTGACCCAGGCCACGCGGGTGGCAATCCTGAGCGCGAACTATATCGCGGCACGGCTGGCAGGTGCCTATCCGGTCCTGTTCATGGGCAATCGCGGGCGGGTGGCGCATGAATGCATCATCGACACACGGCCCTTTGCCGCACATGGCGTGACCGTGGACGATATTGCCAAACGGCTGATCGACCACGGCTTTCACGCGCCAACGATGAGCTGGCCCGTCAGCGGCACGCTGATGGTGGAACCGACCGAAAGCGAAACCAAGGCCGAGATCGACCGCTTCATCACCGCCCTGCTGGCCATCCGGGACGAAATCACCGACGTGGCCGAGGGCCGGATCGGCATTGAGGCCAGCCCGCTGCGCCAGGCACCGCACACGGTCGAGGATCTGGTGCGCAATTGGGACCGACCCTATTCGCGCGAACAGGGCTGCTTCCCGCCGGGCGCCTTCCGGGTCGACAAGTACTGGCCCCCGGTCGGTCGAGTCGACAACGCTTACGGCGACCGGAACCTGATCTGCACTTGCCCGCCGCTGGAGGACTATGCCGAGGCGGCCGAATGACGGCCGCTCCGGGCGCCCCTTGGGTGCCTGGCAGGGGGCTGACGCGCGACAGAGGACCCTTGACAAGGTCTTCCCGAGACGCAATCTATCGCAGCAATGGGGCCGTAGCTCAGTTGGTAGAGCGCGTCGTTCGCAATGACGAGGCCAGGGGTTCGATTCCCCTCGGCTCCACCAAAAAATTCAATTTAATGTAATTGATACAGCGCATTACTTAGACTACGCTACGGATGCTCCCACTTTCTTTCCCCCACTAAAAAAGCATCTAGAATTGTCGGTTCGTGAGCCCGGACAGTATGTGGTTCGCCGCAGGGAGCTGTGCCTTATTATCTGGCACCTGAGGTGCTCCCCCTTCCTTGGACAGGATCTGGGGCTTTTGAAGCTCTGATTTGCTCCTGCTGATCGGGTTCCGTTGCTTTTCCTGTCAGTGAGTAGATCTCTGCCGGCGGTCGGCCGCCAAGAGCCTTGTGCGGCCGGCGGTGGTTGTAGAATTTCATCCAGTTGCGGACACCAGTGCGTGCCTGCGGTCCGGTCTCCCAAGCATGCAGGTAGGGGCTTGGCGGAGATAATGCACGGTTTGGGCGGCCAAACCTATGTCTGACGCGGTTCGAACGCTGACGTCAGTGCAGGCCTATTTGGGCTTGTGAGCAGCACGAAGAGCATCAAGGACGTTTCTGTCGCCAGCCAAGGACTGGGCTACTTCGAAACCACTTAGCACGCTGTCTGGCCCCCCGGGCAGGTGCAGTGCCCTTGGTTAAGCTCTTTACTCTAGCAAATGACGCTGAAAGCGCCAAAGCTTCATGGGACCATGGTATGGTTGGCCCCAGATCGATCCAATCAGTTGCTGGAAGCTTGAGCAGACTTAGATCAAGATAGAAATTTGCTCCCGGTAGTCCGCCCTTTGACCCGGAAGACTCCGCAACATATGCCTTTGTAAATGCGAAATTCGCCTGCAACTGCGGGATGATATCGAAACGCGGTCGCATTCTCGATGCTTCATGAATTGCCCGTTCGATGGATATTGACTTGTCACTCACCCTTTTAGGTATCGACCTCAGATGATCGTTTGATGCCTCCAGACCAGCCTTTCGACCGCGCATTCTGAAGCCGGAAGCCAAGACCATGCGGGCCCTAGGAAAATCATCCTGATGCTCAACTTTACTGATTTCCTCGAACAAAGACCACGCACGCGAAATGAAGTCATAGGTTACGGAGCGCGATCGAAAGGAAAGATCGCGGTAGGACACTGCTCCATCGTTCATAACTAGGGTCGGAAAGTAACTTGAACTATGCCTTGCGACAACCTCATGAAAACGCCTAAGCCGTCTCAATGCGGCCTTAGATTCCTCGTCAAGCGGATTGAATTTTGCCCGACTGATCATTTGACCGTAGCCGAGCAGGTCGACCCAACACGCCACGGAAATCTGAAAAGGAAAAGTTATTCCTTTCCCAACGATCGAATAGGCTATTGGTGCTGTCTTTGAGGAAGTCATCGCCACTTCGGAAAATCCTCCCTAACACATCTAGCCTCAAGACCGGTGCCTGAACGTCTCCCCGCGGTCGACACCTGTCAATTGCCTAACTTGCTTTCGGAACCCCACTCCTTGCCCACGCAATCCACGGCCGAGCGCCCGCTCGCGTCGCTCCATATCCTACTGTCCGGCGCGATGCCGCCCGGCGCGAAGGTCCTGCCCAATGCGATCCTGCCCGAGACGGTGCCAGCGGCCGGGGTGGTGTTCCTGCGCGATGGCGATCCGGAGCCGCCGGAGGTGTGGCTGTCGCCGCCGGGCTACTATTTTGAGCACCGGGCTGAAATCGAAGTGGTGGTCGATGGCACCCCACCCGCCTGGGATGATCACCGGCCCCCTGCCCGGCAAGCCCCTAAGTGATCTGTAACCCTTCTGGCAGCGCGTCCGCGCCCGTGCTGGGGTCAAGGACGTCTGCATCCACGATCTGCGCCACACCTTCGCGCCCACGACCGTGGCGTCGGGTCAGGGCCTGCCCATGATCGGCAAACTCCTTGGCCACACGCAGGTCCAGACCACGGCGCGATACGCCCCTCTCGCGGCGGAACCCGTGCGAATGGCGCCGGACGCCGTCGCGCAGAACCTGCGGCAATCCTTTGGATAATTGCGCGCTAACCCTTCCCTTTTCCATTGATCCCCAAACACCGTGCCTCTACCGTCAGAGAAAGCCCAAAAATTGGGCGCGCATAATTTCCATGCGCATCGACCGATGACGGGAGAGCGTGGTGAGCAACGACAGGTCGCAGCTTCGTTGGGGGGTCGAGCAGAGGCTCGAGTTCATCGAGTTTCGCCTGTTCTGGGAGGGACATGTGAACCGCAGCGATGTGATGGCGCAGTTCGGGCTGTCGGTGAACCAGGCGTCATCCGACCTGAGCCGCTACATCGGCCTCGCCCCTCACAACATGTACTACGACCGCAGCCTGCGGACCTATGTGCGCCAGCCGGGCTTCGGGCCGGTCTTCGACAAGCTCGATGCCGGTCGGTACCTCGCCCAGCTGCGATCGGTTGCCGACGGCATCCTCGGTCAGGACGATTGCTGGATCGCAAGTCTGCCCGTCTACGATTCCGCCCCTACCCCAGCCCGTGGCGTCGCCCCGGTAACCCTTCGGTCCATAGTCGACGCGATCCGCCGATATGAGGCGATCGAGGTGCAGTATCAGTCCCTCTCCAACCCGGAGCCCCAGTGGCGCTGGATCGCGCCGCATGCAATCGCGTTCGACGGCTTCCGATGGCACACTAGGGTGTTCTGCTCCGGCGACGAGGTTTTCAAGGACTTCCTGCTGTCCCGGATCATCGACATCCGCGGCTCGCGAGAGAGCGGCATTCTGGCCGACGAGGATCATGACTGGAACGCCATGGTGACGCTCGAAATCGGCCCCCACCCCGCCCTTTCCGACACGCAGGCCAAGGTTATCGCGATCGACTACGGTATGAAGGGCGGCAAGGCTAAGATCAGGGTTCGAAGGGCATTGCTATACTATGCGCTTCGGCGGCTGGGGCTCGACACCAATCCGGCCGCTAGGCAGCCCCATGACCAGCAGATTGTTCTGCTGAACAGGGAGGGCATGCATGAAATTCATGGATAGGCTGTCTCGCCTCCTGGGTCGCCATCCGGATAGCCTCAAGACAGAAGCAGACAGACCCCAACATCAGAGCAAGCACACTGCGGCAAGCGACATCGAAATCCATGCCGCTGATAATGCTCCATCAGGCCACAAGGGTGCATCAGGTTCGAGTGACGAAAACTCCGTTCAACCACAACCGCCGAATCTGGTTGCGCCGCACGATGCCCCTGACTCCGGAAAGATCATGTCTTCGGGCGGAGTATCACCGATTGATCTGGGGCATGCGGGATCCATAACCAGCCAGTACCACTCTGTTGTCACGAATAATCCTCGTTCGGCGGACAACCCTCGGGCTTTGAGAGCCAGCAGCGAAGCAAATATGGAAATGTTAGAGCGCCTGAGCTGGCATGAAACTGAGCACGATACCTCGGAATTTACCGCCGATCTTGCGCCTTTGATTGTTGAGGCGGATACAACTGCGGGCGCGACAAGTGGCGACAATGACGGGATTGAGTCGGACTTTGCAGAACCAGCCCATTGTGAACAGCAACCTGGAGCCGCCGAAGAAACCAAAGTCGCGCTGGTCAAGATCGAATGCCCCGGGTGCAGGGCCATCTATGAGGTTGGCGGCAAACTGATCCCTCCGGCCGGGCGTGACATGCAGTGTTCGAACTGCGGTTATGAATGGTTCCATCCTTCGGACACCTCCGCCGGGATTGATCCACCACAAACCAGCCCACCAGCACCAGAGCAACCTCGAGTGCATAACTTGGCTTCTCAGGGCGAGAGCAAGCCCAGCGTCGATGGTGCCGGCGCGCCAATAGAGCGAGCCGAGTGTCTGCCTTTGACGCCATCAGAGGTCCGCTTGGTGATTTCTGGTCAACCGGGAGCACTTGGTGGCTTTATTGCTTCTGGCAGACTGCACGCTGTCGATCCAAAGGGTGATAGTCCACTCCACCTTGCCGCGAGAATGGGCAAGCTTGCGCTGTGTGATCTCTTCGTGCGGGCTGGCGCCGATCCTCTTGCCCTGAACCATGGCAGGCAGACATCTGCCGATGTGGCTCATGCAGAAGGTCACTCGCTCGTAGCGCAGCTGCTGTATTCGCTGTCTGCCAAATCGAGCTTCACGGAAATCATCAAGAAGCCGACCATTCGGCCGCTTTCCGATCCGATAGGACAGACTGCGAGTCCGACGCTTGCCTTCGAAGATACATCACGGGCAGCTTCGACGGCTGAGGCCATGGAGTATTCAAACGCGAATGCAGAGGTGCCGAAGGCAGACTAACGACAGCCTGCAATTCGTGCTGAGTTGGACTCGCTTGATGACCTCCTCCAGTTCGAGGCAGAGGAAGAACCAGAGGCCCACTTTGGTCAGTCGGTCAGCACCAAAGCTTCCGGGACATTCGTCGCACTCGTTAGTTCTGCGCCTTCAGTTCCAGATGGTGAGAATGAGAATTGGGACCTTTACCTGTCGCCTGCACAGATTGCCGGAGATGGCATCGTGTCCAATGCCCCATTGTCGCCGTTCAAGGGTGACGAGCATGACTTCCTCAAGGTCCGCAACCGAGGACGGAAGTCGACCAAGAAAGCTGTAATTCAGACCGGGACAAAGCTGACGATCGAGCCGGACTTGTGCTTGGCGTGGGCAGAGGAAGTGCTCGCAAAGGGCTGGTGTACTGACCATGACCTCGATCAACTGATCGACAGTTGCGAAGGGAACGGCGATCCAGACGAACTTCGCATCAACCTCGAGCGCAACCTCGAACTCGTTGGCCTGACCCCTAATGGAGACAACCCGGAAGAGGCTGACCTCTGGGACGCCAAGTCTGTCGTATCAGCTGACGACCTTGCTGATATCATCGAGGTCACGCTGACGCGCGCGACGCGCCTTCCCGGCACGCAGCGCTTCGTCATGGACAAGTCTGATGAGCAACAGCTGCTCGAGCCCATGGTGCGGGCTAAGCAGGAACTCCTGCTTGGGATTCTTGCCTCGAAAGCTGCCGTCGAAGCGATCCTTGATATAGTCGGCAAAATCGCAGACGGTTCGCGCGACCCAGGTTCTTTCTCCTTGAGAACCATTATCCCTTTGCGCCCGGGACACTCCGAGACGTCCGAAGTGATGGCCGCTTCGGAGTCTCTGAAGTTGTGGCACATCAGTGGTCGCGTCTTGGACGGAAAACGAAGAAGAGAGGCTCTGGCGGCGCTAGATGCATTCGACCTCTCCCTAGCGTACCAGAAGGCCTTGGTCGCATCTCTCAAGGCAGAAGAGATGGACTTCGATCAGGCGATCCACTTGGACCGGCTGGTTACGGCTTACGAGAGCGCGAATGAGCGCTTGATCGTCGAACACCTGCCTTATGCTCGGCGTTATGCGGCAAGGAACGTAGAGCCTAATGAGGATCCGGAAGACGTTTTTCAGGTGGCATTCCTCGGATTGCAGCGGTCAACGAGACGTTTCGACCCAGATCGTGGGGTCCGTTTCGTAATCTATTGTGCGTTCTGGATGAAACAGGCGCTGACACGATGGCGCGCTGATGAAGGCAGCTCCATTCGCGTGCCTGTTCATCGGCACGAGGATCTGGCGAAACTTGATGCGGCGTTGGACAGGCTCGATACTCGCGGCGACGGCGCAGTCTCAGACGATGACCTTGCCACGGAATTGGAATGGACAGTCGATCAGGTCCGGCAGTTCCGCAAGGTTCCCCGCAAGGCCGAACATCCCGATGGCGGTGAAGAGTGGGACGCTCTGATGCCGGAGACTGCTGCGTCAGATGTGTTTGGTCAGGCTGAGACAGAGCGGATCGTGACTGAAATCCTGGCTGAACTACCGGATCGGCAGGCAGATGTGATCCGCATGCGGTTCGGGATCGGGCGCGAAACCAACATGACTCTAGAGGAAATTGGCCAGATTTACGGAGTAACGCGTGAGCGCATCCGTCAGATCGAAGCCAAGGCTCTCGACTTTCTTTCCCACCCCGGGCGGATACGTCGTCTTCGTACCTTGTTGGGCTATGATGGTGGCCGGAGGTCAAATCCTCTGACTTCGACTGCGCCTGATGATGCAAACTCAGATGAACCTGCCGAAGAAGGCAAGACACTGACTGTTGGATGTCACCCAGAACTGACCCAGCATTGTCACCGAGATTTGACCCGCCCGGTCGTTATGCTTGCTGGTTCATGATGTGGTCAATGCTGCTGTCTCCCTCCGTTTCTTTTTCGCTGTCTCGGAGCTTGCCTTGAAGCGGTAGCTGTCGTTGCCGGTCTCGATGATGTGGCAACGATGGGTGAGGCGATCGAGCAGCGCGGTCGTCATCTTGGCATCGCCAAAGATGCTCGCCCACTCGCTGAAGCTCAGGTTGGTGGTAATGACGACGCTGGTGCGCTCGTATAGTTTGCTAAGAAGATGGAACAGCAGCGCTCCCCCCGACGCGCTGAACGGCAGGTATCCCAGCTCGTCGAGGATCACCAATTCGCTCTTCACCAGCGCCTCGGCGATCTTTCCAGCCTTTCCCTGGGCCTTCTCCAGTTCCAGCGTGTTGACCAGCTCGACGGTCGAGAAGAAGCGCACACGTTTGCGGTGATGCTCAATGGCTTGGACGCCGATGGCGGTCGCAACGTGGCTTTTCCCGGTCCCAGGCCCGCCGATCAGGACCACGTTCTCGGCCGCGTCCATGAACTCGCACCGATGCAGTTGGCGCACGAGGGCTTCGTTGACCTCGCTGGCGGCGAAGTCGAAGCCGGACAAGTCCTTGTAGGCCGGGAAGCGCGCGGCCTTCATGTGATAGGAGATGGAGCGCACCTCGCGTTCAGCCATTTCAGCCTTGAGCAACTGCGACAGCATCGGCATTGCGGCTTCAAACGCTGGAGCACCTTGCTCCATCAGATCATGCACGGCCTGCGCCATGCCCGGCATCTTCAGGCTGCGCAACATGATGACGATGGCAGCGCCGGCGGGGTCATGACGCATGGCGTGTGCCTCCCCGCAGTCCGTCATAGCGTGCGACATTGGC
>KZ836045.1 GCA_003255745.1 Paracoccus saliphilus | reverse complement strand
GATACGCTCTTGACGAAGACGATTAGAGAACCAGCCCGGAAAAGGAGCGCCAGGTGATCCGGGTGATCGAGGACGGGAAAAGCGCATTCGAGGCCGGCCGCGCGTTCGGCAAGCGATTGAAGGCCCGCAAGTGACCCCCGCGCCGGGATCCGCCGCGGATCCTGGCGCCCCAATGTCCAGGAAGGACAGCCCCATGCCAACCAGACCCGAAATCCTTGCAACCCTGGCCGGCCATCTGCGCAGCAGCGCGGCGCTGGTCGACCAGCTGGCCGAGATTGCCGGCGCGGCCGATCCGGCCGCCCCGGCTGACCCGGTGCCCGTCACCCCGCCCCCCGCGCCTGTCGTGCCTGACGTGCCTATCTGGACGCTCTCGGCTACGCCCAAGCTGGACATTCCTACCGAGGTGATCGTCCCGCCCGGCACGCAGGACGTTTACATCCCCGTCTCGGTGGATCAATGCGACTGGCAGTCCTTCATGGCCTATGCCGACCGGATGGTGAACGTGAACGGCGGCGGCATCAATGTCGGGAACGGCACGCAGGCGCGCGCGAGGTTCCACGGGTTGGATGTCGTCTATCACTGGTCGCCGGGTGATGATCCGCTGCACTGGGTCAAGATCAGCCCGCAGGCCAGCTACGGCGACGGCCGGGCTGTCCGCGTCTCGATCCGGGTCAAGGGTCTGGGCGATAGCCAAAAGGGTGGTTCGACGATCATCCGCTTTGTCGATGGGGCCGAGCCGCAACAGATCACGCAGCCGTTCCACCGCCCGCTGCGGCGGCTGGACCTGTCGGGAGCCACGCGGGCCAACGCCTTCGATCCGGCAACGCTGAAATGGTCGCCCAATGGTCGCGATGCGGACGGGCAGCCCTGCTACATGTCGGCGCTGTCGCATGGGCGCGCCCAGATCGGCAACGACGAGGACGGCCTTTACGCAGACGAAACCATCGCCAAGGCCGTCAACCCGATCAGCTATGACCCGGCAGAAAACGCGATCCGGCTACACACGCGCGGCTTCGTGGGTGATGACCGGCCGGAGTGGGACAATCGGCTGTGGGACTTCCAGGCTGCCGTGCTTCAGGGCTTGCACCTGGATGAAGTCTGCGGGGCCGAGGGCGTTTGGCGTATGGAGGCCAAGATCCCGATCCGCAAGTTCAGCTGGCCCGCGTTCTGGCTGGTCAACCGCGTGCAGAATTCGCGCGGGGTCTGGGAAAACCGCTGGCCGGGAGAAATCGACATCCTGGAGAAATTCAACGGATCGTGGGGCGCTGCGGATAGCCCCTACACCAGCAGCTTTGCCCAACACTATGGCCCGCTAGGCCAATGGCAGAATAAGGAAGGAAAGATGGGGCACGAATTCGACGTGCATCAGTATGGCGCGCCCCGCGTTCCGCTGGATGAGGTCTACACGTCCTGGGCCTGCCATGTCCGCTACGATCCGGTGGACACCACCAAGTCAGAGGTCACGTTCTTTGTGAACGATATGGAGGTGGGTTGCCAAGTGCTGCACGCCCGCCATCAGGACCTGAACCAGAAGGTGCAGTTCTATCCGATCTTCAACGTCGCGGTGCGCCAGCCGGGCAATAACAACCCGGAGGCATACAACGCTGATCCGCGCACAGGAGATATGTGGGTGCGGGACGTGGCCTACTTCCCGACCGGCGCGCGCATCACGCTCGTCTGATTGGCGAAGGGCAGGCAAGTGATCTAGCCTGCCCGCATGCCAAGATGGACAAGACTGCAGAACTGGACTGACCGCCAAGAGGACTGGACCATCCGCCGCGATGGGCAGCCTGTCGGCCGGGTCTACGACAACGGCTTCGACGGCGGCGCCGGCCGGTGGGTCTGGGCCGTGCAGTCAGGTGAGTGCGGCATGGGCTTCTCTCACACCTTCGAGGAAGCTCTGGAGGAGGTCAGGAAGCGCGGCCGCTGATCCTTCATTCCGCTCCTCGGTTCTGAGTCGAGGAGCGGTCTTTTCTGCATTTCAGGGCGAGTGGACGGCAAAGCCCCTGAGCGATGGTGTCCCACGGCCTATTCTGGCGTGGGACACTCGCGCTCATCTCAACGGATAATACCATGCTGCTGGTAGGCCCGGCAGGACTTGAACCCGCAACCAAGGCGTTATGAGCGCCCTGCTCTGACCAATTGAGCTACAGGCCCCCGCAGCGAAGCTCTGCGTAATGCCAGGACGCGCGCGGGTCAAGCGCTTGGGCGTTGCCCCGGATGCGGGCTTCCGCTATCGGAGGGCCGACATCAGCCGGGGGCCGCCATGACAAAGAACGGGATCAGCTATCGCGACGCAGGGGTCGACATCGACGCCGGAAACGCGCTGGTCGAGCGTATCAAACCTGCCGCAGCGGCGACCGCGCGGCCAGGGGTAATGGATGCGCTTGGCGGCTTTGGCGCGCTGTTCGACCTGAAGGCCGCGGGCTATGACGACCCGATCCTGGTCGCGGCCACCGACGGGGTGGGGACCAAGCTGCGCATCGGCATCGACACGGGCCATCTGGACGGGCTGGGCCAGGATCTGGTGGCGATGTGCGTGAACGATCTGGTCTGCCAAGGCGCCGAGCCGCTGTTCTTCCTTGACTATTTCGCCACCGGCAAGCTGTCGGTCGATGAGGGCGCCCGCGTCGTTCAAGGCATCGCGCGCGGTTGCCAGGCGGCCGGTTGCGCGCTGATCGGCGGCGAAACGGCCGAAATGCCGGGCATGTATCACGACGGCGACTTTGACCTGGCGGGCTTTGCCGTGGGCGCGATGAACCGTGGCGCGGCGCTGCCCGCAGGCGTGGCGCAGGGCGACGTGCTGCTGGGCTTGGCCTCGGACGGGGTGCATTCCAACGGCTATTCCCTTGTCCGCAAGGTGGCCGAGCATGCCGGTCTGAGCTGGACCGACGCGGCCCCCTTTGCAGACGCCACCCTGGGCGAGGCGCTGCTGACGCCCACGCGGCTTTACGTCAAGCCCGCGCTGGCCGCGATCCGGGCGGGCGGCGTTCATGCGCTGGCCCATATCACCGGCGGCGGGCTGACCGAGAACCTGCCGCGTGTCCTGCCCGCCGATCTGGGCGCCGACATCGACCTGACCTCGTGGCAGCTGCCGCCGGTCTTCCGCTGGCTGGCGGAAGCCGGGGGCATCGAACAGGCCGAGATGCTGAAAACCTTCAACAGCGGCATTGGCATGATCCTGGTGGTGGCCGCCGACCGCGTCGACGCTCTGACCGATCTGCTGGCCGGGCAGGGCGAGACAGTGCACCGTCTTGGCACGGTCACGGACGGCGCCGGCATCCGCTATTCCGGCACGCTTGCGTGACACGCGTCGCGATCCTGATCTCCGGCGGCGGCTCGAACATGCTGCGGCTGGTCGAGGACATGACGGGCGATCATCCGGCGCGGCCGGTGCTGGTCGCCTCGAACGATCCGGGGGCGGCGGGCCTTGCGCGGGCGGCGGCGCTTGGGGTGCCGACCGCTGCGGTCGATCACCGCGACTTTCCACGCGACCGTGCGGGCTTTGAGGCCGCGCTTCTGGCGCCGCTGCTGGAGGCCGAACCTGACATCCTGTGCCTGGCGGGCTTCATGCGCATCCTGACGCCCGGCTTTGTCGAACGCTTTGACGGGCGGATGCTAAACATCCACCCTTCGCTGCTGCCGAAATATCCGGGCCTGCACACCCATGCCCGCGCGATCGAGGCCGGTGACGCCGAGGCGGGGGCCACGGTCCACCTGGTCACGCCGGAACTGGATGCGGGGCCGATGCTGGGGCAGGCGCGGGTGCCGGTCCTGCCGGGCGACACGCCCGACACGCTGGCCGCGCGTGTCCTGGTGCAGGAACACCGGCTCTATCCGGCGGTGCTGCGGCGCTTTGCGGCCGGTGACCGGACACCGGTCCTCCTCTAGCGCAGGGTCAGAGCCACAGCCGCGACAAGGCGTCCAGTGGGTCGTCCTGAGTCCAGATCTCGGGGCCAAGGGCGATGAAATCCGCGATGGGCGACAGCTGGGCGATCAGGTCGCGTGTGATCGCGCCTTCGGCCACGACCGGAACCTCGATCGTCTCGGACCACCACTGGAACAGGTCCAGCGGGGCAGGCTCGCCGCGATAAAGGGCGGATTCGCTGACGGGGCCGAAGGCCACGTAATCGGCGCCGCTTTCGCCGGCCGACATCCCCTCGTGGCGCGAACTGCCGCAGAAGGCGCCCACGATCGCGTCGTCGCCCAGTTCCTTGCGGGCATAGCGCACGCTGCGTGCCCCGTCCGTCAGATGCACGCCGTCCAGCCCATGCCGCTGCGCAAGCTTGATGTGGTCGTCGATCACCACCGCCACGTCCCGCGCATGGGCAATCTCTCGGGCCAGGTCGGCCAGCCGGCCCAGTTCGTCCTCTTCGGCGCCGCCGCGGATCCGCAGGCAGGCGGGGGCAAAGCGGTCCATCACCTCGGCCAGCATCGGTCCCAGGGCCGAGGCCTGGGCCCCGGCGGGCGTCATCAGATACAGTTGCGGTGCATCGGTCATCGCGCATCTCCTTTTGTCGCAGATAGCGCAGCTTGCCCGCCGCCGCCAGACGGACTAGATGCCGGGCCATGCAAATCGAACGCCAACCCGTGATCATCCTGGTCCGCCCGCAAATGGGCGAAAACATCGGCGCCGCCGCGCGCGCCATGCTGAATTTCGGCCTGACCGAGATGCGGCTGGTCGATCCGCGCGACGGCTGGCCCAACCCCAAGGCCGTGGCCATGGCCTCGGGTGCGGCAGCGCGGGTGCTGGATACGGCCCGCGTCTATCCGACCCTGGCCGCCGCGATGGAGGGGGTCGATTACGCCTATGCCACCACCGCGCGCGGGCGCGAGCTGACCAAGCCCGTATTCACCCCCGCCACCGCGATGGAACAGGCCCGCGCCCATCCGGGGCGCAGCGCCATCATCTTTGGTCCCGAACGCACGGGTCTGGAGAACGATGACATCGCGCGCGCCAATGCCATCGTCACTGTGCCGGTGAACCCGGAATTCCCGTCGCTGAACCTGGCCCAGGCCGTGCTGCTGATGGGCTATGAATACGGGCGCGAGATCCTGCCCCCGGAACCGGCCCCCCATGCTCGCCGCAGCGAGGCCGAGGAACTGGCCGACCGGATCGAGATCGAGCGTCTTGGCGACCACTATGACGAAAAACTCACCCAGGCCGGCTTCTTCTTTCCCGAAACCAAGGCCGCGCCGATGCGGCTGAACCTGCGCAACATGTGGGCGCGCCTGCCGCTGACCCGCGGCGATGTGCGCATCCTTCACGGCATGCTGCGCCAGTTGACCCGCCGATAGGCGGACCCTAACCTCCGCCCGAAAGGAGCCCCCGCGATGGCCAAGCGACCTGTTTTCCAGGAAGTCTCGGACACCTCCGCCAGCCGGCCCGTGCAGACCACCGGCATGATCGACGCCCGCCCCAAGGGCGCCCGCCGCGCCATCAAGCTGTGGCTGATGGTGCTGTTCGCGATGGTGCTGGCGATGATCGCCGTGGGCGGCGCGACGCGCCTGACCGGATCGGGCCTGTCGATCACCGAATGGGCGCCTGTCACCGGCGCCGTTCCGCCCCTGAACGCCGCCGACTGGCAGCGCGAATTCGACGCATATCGCCAGATCCCGCAATACCAGGAGGTGAACCGGGGCATGTCCCTGGCGGAATTTCAGTACATCTACTGGTGGGAATGGGGACACCGCCTGCTGGGCCGCCTGATCGGGCTGGTCTGGGGTTTGGGCTTCCTGTTCTTTCTGGCGACCCGGCGCATCCCGACGGGCTGGACACCGCGCCTGCTGACGCTCGGGGCGCTTGGCGGGCTGCAGGGGGCGATCGGCTGGTGGATGGTCAGTTCCGGCCTGCAACCGGGCATGCACAGCGTGGCATCGTACCGGCTGGCCACCCATCTGGGCATTGCCTTTGTCATCCTGGGCCTGATCGCATGGTTCGTGCTGCAACTGTCGCGCACCGAGGCGCAGCTGCTGCGCGCCCGCCGCGCGGGAGAGGCCAAGCTGTTTTCCATGTCCACCGGCCTTTTGCACCTGACCTTCCTGCAGATCCTGCTGGGCGCGCTGGTCGCGGGCATCGACGCGGGCCGCACCTATACCGGCTGGCCCACGATGGGGGGTGAATGGATCCCTTCGGCCATCTGGGACGGCACGCTCGGCTGGCGCAACTTCTTCGAGAACCCGGCTCTGGTCCAGTTCATCCACCGCATGACCGGCTATCTGCTGGCGATCTTCGCGGTCGTTGTCTGGCTGCGCGCCCGCCGATCGCCCCATCCGGTGACGCGCGGGGCGTTCAGCGTCATGATCGTGGCCATGGCGGCCCAGATCGGCCTGGGGATCATGAACGTGATCCATGCCTCGCCGCTGGAACTGGCGCTGGCCCACCAGCTGGGTGCCGTGGTGCTGTTCACGCTGATCCTGCGCGCGCGCCATCACGCCCGCTATCCGATCGAAACCTCCATCCGCGGAGTGGCAAGATGAGCGCACTGACCGACCTGCTGGCCTTCCAGCGCCAGACCGAGGCGCTGTCCTCGGTCGCCGAGCGGCTTGGCTGGGACCAGGAAACCGTGATGCCGCGCGGCGCCGCCGACCAGCGGGCCGAGGAAATGGGCGCCATGGAAGAGGTGCTGCACGAACGCCGCACCGATCCGCGCATCGGCGAATGGCTGGAGGCGGCCGATCCGCAGACCCCGGCCGACCGGCGCGCGGTTCAGCTGATCGCGCGCGACTTCGCCCGCACCAGCCGCGTCCCCGCGCGGCTGGCGTCCGAGCTGGCCCGCCTGACATCGCTGGCCCAGGGGATCTGGGCCGAGGCCCGCGCCAAGGACGCACCCGAGGATTTCCTGCCGACGCTGGACCAGGTCCTGATGCTGAAGCGCGAGGAGGCCGCCTGCCTGGCCGATGGCGGCGACCTGTACGACGCGCTCCTGGACGATTACGAACCCGGCATGACCGGCGCCCAAGTCGCCGCGCTGTTCGACGCAATGCGCCCCCGCCTGGTGGCGCTGCGCGAGGACGTGCTGGGGGCAGCCCGGCAGCCTCAGGCCCTCAGCGGGCATTTTCCGCAGGAAACGCAGCTGCGGCTTGCGCGCACCTGTGCGACGGCCTTCGGCTATGACTGGACGCGCGGCCGCATGGATCTGGCGGTGCATCCCTTCAGCTCGGGGCGCTGGCAGGACAGCCGCATCACCACCCGCGTGGTCGAGACGGATCCCTTCAACTGCCTTTACTCGACAATCCACGAGGTCGGACACTCCAGCTATGAACAGGGCATCGATCCCGACTATGCGTTTACGCCGCTTGGCCGGGGCGTGTCGATGGGGGTCCATGAAAGCCAGAGCCGCATCTATGAAAATCAGATGGGCCGCGGCCGTGCTTTCACAGGCTGGCTGTTCACCCGCATGGCCGAGGCATTCGACGGGCTGAACATCACCGATGCCGATGCCTTCTATGCAACGGTGAATCGCGTCACGCCGGGCTATATCCGGACCGAGGCCGACGAGGTCCAGTACAACCTGCACATCATGCTGCGCTTCGACCTGGAGCGTGACCTGATCTCTGGTCGCCTGGACAGCCGCGATCTGGTCGAAGCCTGGAATGTGCGCTTTCTGAAGGACTTTGGCGTGGTTGTGGATCGCCCGGCGAATGGAGTGCTGCAGGACGTCCACTGGTCGGTGGGACTGTTCGGCTATTTCCCGACCTATGCACTTGGCAATGTCTACGCGGGCTGCCTGAATCAGGCCCTGCGCGCGGCGGTGCCGGATCTGGACACTGCCTTGGCCCAGGGTGACGCCACCCCTGGCACCGAATGGCTGCGCGAGAACGTCCAGCGCCATGGTGGCCTGATGCCGCCGGCAGAGGTCATCGAGGCAGCCTCTGGGGTGAAGATCAGCCCTGAACCCCTGCTGGACTATCTGGAACAGAAGTTCGGGGGCATCTACGGCCTTTGATGGTCGGATCGGGTATTTGGACAAAGAAGAAGCCCCGGTCGTGGTGCCGGGGCTTCTTCTTTGTTCAAATACCCTGCGGGGGGTGCGGGGGGCGCAAGGCCCCCCGGCTGTCGCGGGACGCAAATCACTCGGCAGCGCGGGCCATCGGGTTGTTGGGATGGCTGGTCCAGTTGGCATAGCCCCCGCGCGGGATGCCGGTCCGCTTGTCGATCTCCCCTATCTCCAGTTCGCGCATGGTGATGCAGTCCTCGACCGGGCAGACATCGACGCACAGGTTGCAGGCGACGCATTCCTCCTCGATGACCTCAAAGACTCGGCCGGGCTTCATGGCGATGGCCTGATGGCTGGTGTCCTCGCAGGCGGCATAGCATCGGCCACAGCTGATGCAGGCGTCCTGGTCGATCACCGCCTTGGTGACATAGTTCAGGTTCAACTGCTGCCAGTCGGTGACGTTTGGCACAGCCCGCCCGATCAGGTCGGGCAGGGTCATCTCGTGGCTGTCCAGGTAATCGTGCAGGCCGGTGATCATTTCCTGAACGACCTTGAACCCGTACGTCATCGCCGCCGTGCAGACCTGCACATTGCCTGCGCCAAGCGCCATGAACTCGGCCGCGTCGCGCCAGGTGGTGACGCCGCCGATGCCGCTGATGGGCAGGCCGGCGGTGGCCGGGTTCCGGGCGATCTCGGCCACCATGTTCAGGGCGATGGGCTTGACCGCCGGGCCGCAATAGCCGCCGTGGCTGCCCTTGCCGTCGATGGTGGGCTGGGGCGCGAACAGGTCCAGATCGACCGAGGTGATCGAGTTGATCGTGTTGATCAGGCTGACCGCATCGGCGCCGCCGCGCTTGGCGGCCTCGGCGGGCTTGGTCACGTCGCTGATATTGGGCGTCAGCTTGACGATGCAGGGCATGCGGCTGTGCTTTTTCACCCATCGGGTGACCATCTCGATGTATTCCGGCACCTGGCCCACGGCCGATCCCATGCCGCGTTCGGCCATGCCGTGCGGGCAGCCGAAGTTCAGCTCGACCCCGTCGGCCCCGGTATCCTCGATCCGGTGCAGGATGTCGCGCCAGCTGTCCTCGTCGCAGGGCACCATCAGCGAAATGATCAGCGCCCGGTCGGGATAGTCGCGCTTGACCGACTTGATCTCGCGCAGGTTCACCTCCAGCGGACGGTCGGTGATCAGCTCGATGTTGTTGATGCCCAGAACGCGCCGGTCCGGTCCGTGGATCACGCCGTAGCGCGGACCGTTGACGTTCACGACGGGGGGCCCTTCCGACCCGAGCGTCTTCCAGACGACGCCGCCCCATCCTGCCTGAAAGGCCCGGCGGACGTTGTATTCCTTGTCAGTCGGCGGCGCCGAGGCCAGCCAGAAAGGGTTCGGGGACTTGATCCCGATGAAATTGCTGCGCAGATCTGCCATGTTCAGCGTCCTTGTCCGTGCGCGAAAGGGATGGGCCTCAGCCCGGGATCTCGACCGGGCGACCGGTCAGCAATGCGTCGATGTCTTCGGCCGCATCACGACCCTCGGCCACGGCGGTCACCGTCAGGTCGTTGCCGCCCGCCGCGCAGTCGCCACCGGCCCAGACGCCTTTCAGGCTGGTGCGACCCGGACCGAAGATGGCGATCTTGCCGCCGTCCAGCTGCAGGGCGTCGGGAGTTCCCTCTAGCCGCTGTCCGATAGCGCGGAAGACCTGGTCGGCCTTCAGGCGGAAGCGGTCGTCGGTCAGGGCCAGTCCATCGGGGCCTTCGGCGGTATAGCAGAACTCGATCTCGGCCACGGCGCCGTTGCCATGCACCGCGACAGGTGCGGCATTGCAGATGATCCGCACGCCCGCGCCCGTTGCATGATCCTGTTCGTGCCGGCTGGCACCCATGCGGGCTTGTTCCCGGCGATAGACGATTGTGACATTCTCGGCGCCCAGCAGGCGCGCCTGCACGGCGGCGTCCACTGCCGTCATGCCGCCGCCGATCACCACCACGTCGCGGCCGATGGGCAGGGTGGTCAGGTCGCGAGCCTGCCGCAGGTCGCGGATGAAGCTGACCGCGTCCAGCACGTTCCGGCGTTCCTCGCCCTCGGCGCGCAGGGCGTTGACCCCGCCCAGGCCCATGCCCAGGAACACCGCATCATATTCGGACTGCAACTGTTCCAGCGTGACCTGCTGGCCAAGCCGCTGGTCATGGCGCAGCTCGATCCCGCCGATGCCCAGCAGCCAGTCAACCTCGGCCTGGGCGAACCCATCAACGGCCTTGTAGCTGGCGATTCCGTATTCGTTCAGCCCGCCCGGCTTGGGGCGCGCCTCGAAGATCACCACGTCATGGCCCTTGGCGGCCAGACGATGCGCGCAGGCCAGGCCCGCAGGACCGGCGCCGACAACGGCAATGCGTTTGCCCGTGGGCGCGGCGCGGCGGAAGGGGTGCGACCTCTGCGCCATCAGCCCGTCGGTGGCATAACGCTGCAACGCCCCGATCTCGACGGGCTGGCCCTCGGCCTCCATGCGGACGCAGGCACCTTCGCACAGCTGTTCGGTGGGGCAGACGCGGGCGCACATGCCGCCCAGGATGTTGGCATGAAAAATGGTCATCGCCGCCGCATCGGGGGTGCCGGTGGCGATCTGGCGGATGAACAGCGGGATGTCGATGGACGTGGGGCAGGCCGTGATGCAGGGCGCATCGTGGCAGAAATAGCAGCGGTCCGCCGCCACCCGCGCCTCGTGCCGGTCCAAGGGGGGCGCGACATCGACAAAGTTTGCCGCCAGCTCAGCTGGCGTCAGCCGCCCCGGCACGACGCCGGGCGACAGTCTTGCTTGGGACATTTTCGTCTCCTGGCTCACCTGTTGGATGGAATCAGGCTGACACAGGTCCAATTTTTTATCAAATGGTAAAATATCGTCGCGCCCGCGTTGCGGAAATTTCAGGCAGGCAGATCCAGAACGGTCGCCAGCCTAACCCACATCCGACTGATCCAGCCGCTGTTCTCCGCAGTTCCCCGCCGTGCAGCACCGCCATATCCGCAATGATGGCAAGGCCCGGTCCCGCACCGGGGGGCCGTTCTTGTCCAGCCGTGCGGCCCGGGCCAGGGCCAGGGGGCGCGTCGGCATCGGCGCGGCCCGTCATCCTTGATCCGCAGGATCAAGCGGCCGGGCAGGGGCCGGACGTTGATGCGCAGGCGGGATTGACCCCATTTGACGGCATTTTCGGCCGGGTTGCCGATCATCTCCTCCAGATCCTGGCGTCCTTCGGTAAAGCCGGCATCCTCTGGGCGATCGACATCGGCCTGCATGTTCCTGTCCGCCAGGGGCCAGCGCAGGACCAGCAGGATGTCGTCGATGACCGGGCCGACCGGTGTCCGGGCGTCCAGTGTGCCGGGTCCCGCATGGCGCGCAAGCCGCAGGTGCCAACCGATCAGCCGGTCCATGCGCGTGATCAGCGCCCCGTTTGCGTGATCAGACGACAATTCGGCGGCCAGCGCAGCCAGCGGCACGGGAGCCCCGATCAGGTCGCCCGAAGGCCCCCGCAGCCGCTTGTCCCAAGCGATATTGACCGTGCAACCGGTACGTCATCCGCCGACACCTGCCAGTACCAGAGCCCGAGAAGGGCAGCGTGTAACGCCCGTTCGGCGGCGCGTCCTCCAGCCCCACGCGATCGTCCGGGTCCACCGCCAACTGGCCGATCAGGCTGTCTGCGATGGCCGCGGTTTCCGCATCGAAACGGTCGGTCAAGAAGTCCTTCAGAAGATGCGCAATGACCAGGAACGCGCCCAGCAGCGCCGCCGTCAGCCAGACCGCCGCCAGGATCAGAAGGCGCCCCCGGATCGACCGCATCAGGTAGGGGTCCGCAGCACGTACCCCTCGCCCCGGCTGGTCTCTGCGCCAGCAGGGTTCGCGCGTTCTTCTGGATGCCACCAATCCCGACAACAAAACCGTTGTACTGGAACTGGATCGTGACGGCGAAGTGGTCCGCCAAAGCGCCTGCTGACAGGCCGCCCCGTCCAGGGCGGCCTGTCAGCAGTGCGGCGCCTCATGAACAAGAAGCTTTTCAGGTCGGGCTTTTGCAGTCTAGGCTGCGCGCAGGCCGATGCCCCCGGTGTGACGTCATCTGGCCGTCATGCGCCATCGCTAACGGGTGAAGGCTGGTGACATCATCAAGGAGGATCATTTCCATGACACGGATCGACCGACGCGGGCTGCTGCGCGGGGCCGCGGCAACGGCAGGCGTGGCGCTGGCCTCGCCTTATCTGGCGCGGGGCGCCATGGCGCAGGGTGCGGGCACGGTGAACATCTTTGCCTGGGCTGGCTATCTGAACGACGAGATCCTGGGCGCCTTTCAGGAGGCGACCGGCATCACCCCGAACTTCACCCCCTATGGCACCAATGACGAACTGCTGAACCAGCTGCGCGCCAACAACGGCGCCGGGTTCGACCTGATCTGGCCGACCGTGGACCGCGTGCCGAACTATGTCGAGTTCGGCCTGGTGCAGCCCATCGACGAATCCCGCATCGAGGTGGCCCGGGTGTTGCCCAGTGCCTGGGAGAATTCGGTCAACCTGGGCGCCGTGGTGGACGGCAAGCGCTATCAGGTGCCGACCGACTGGGGCACCGAGGCGATCGCCTTCGACCGCGAGCAGATGCCGCTGGAATACGGCACCGCCTCCTATGGCGACATCTGGAACGAGGGCGCGCAGGCGACCGTGCGCGCGCATTCCGCGCTGATCGGGCTGGGCCTGTGGCTGGAGGCCGAGGGCAAGCTGCCGCGCCCGCTGCTGGATGCCTTCAAGACCCCCGAGGCGCAGACCGAGATCTTTGACGTGATCCTGGCCGAGGCGATCGCCCGCAAGGAGAACATCATCCAGTTCTGGAACAACGAAAACGAGGCCCAAGGCGCCTTCCGCGTCAACGGCGCCACAATCGGCCAGACCTGGGATTCGACCGCCGCGAGCCTGCAGCGCGAGGGCCTGCCCATCGGCTTCATCGCGCCCAAGGAAGGCGCCCTGGCCTGGATGGAGGGCCTGTCGATCCCGACGGGGGCCGAGAACCTTGACAGCGCCTATGCCTTTATCAACTGGTTTCTGACGCCGGAAGCGGGCGCCATGTACACCAACGCCACCTCGATCAACTCGACGGCGGTGGGGTCGGACCAACTGATCTCGGACGAGGCCAAGGCCTTCTTCGCCGCCGCCTATCCGGGCGATGCGCTGGAGAAGCTGTGGTGGTGGCCGATCCAGGAAAGCTGGTACATCACCAAGCGCAACGAATATCAGGACCGCTTCCTGTCCGCCTGACGCCTGACCGGGGCGGCCCGCGCCGCCCCCTTCCAACAAGGGAAAGACGATGTCCCATTCCGTGGAACTGGCCGGGATCGGCATGACCTTCGGCACGACCCGCGCGGTCAGCGATGTCAGCTTCAGGGTCGAGGCCGGAGAGTTCTTTTCAATCCTGGGTCCTTCGGGCTGCGGCAAGACCACGATCCTGCGCATGATCGCAGGCTTCATCGACCCGACCGAGGGCCGCGTGCTGATCGGGGACCGCGACATGAAGGGGCTGGGCCCGAACCAGCGCCCGACTGCGATGATCTTCCAGTCGCTGGCCCTGTTCCCGCTGATGTCGGTGCGCGACAACATCGCCTTCGGTCTGGAGGCCCGCGGCGTGGGCCGTGCGGAACGCCGTGCAAAGGCCGACGACCTGTTGCGCCTGATCGCGCTGGAAGGGTATGGCGACCGGATGCCGGGCGAACTGTCCGGCGGCCAGCGCCAGCGCGTGGCGATTGCCCGCGCCCTGGCCGTGGAACCCGGCGTCCTGCTGCTGGACGAGCCGCTGTCGGCGCTGGACCTGAAGCTGCGGCAGCGCATGCGCGCGGAACTGCGCGCATTGCAGAAGCGCACGGGCGTCACCTTCATCTACATCACCCATGACCAGTCCGAGGCGCTGGCCATGTCCGACCGCGTGGCCGTGATGTCGTCGGGCTTTTTGCAGCAGGTGGCCTGCCCGCGCGAGCTTTATGACAATCCCGCCACCCCTTTTGTCGCGCGCTTCGTGGGCGAAACGAACGCCTTGGCCGGCCGCATCACCGCGCTGGAGGGGGGCCTTGCGCAAATCCAGACCGCGCTTGGTCCGCTGACGGGCAGGGCCGGGCAGGGCGCGGGGGTGGGGCAGGCGGGTACCATCTATATCCGCCCCGAGGCGCTGATCCCCGGCCACGGCACGAACGCCCTCGGCGCGGATATCGAACGCGTCGATTTCGAAGGCGCCTTTGCGCTGGTCCATGGCAGGTTTGCCGACGGCGCGGCGCTGGCGGCCTCGGTTCCCTCGACCCGGCTGGCGGATGCGCCCCTGCCCGGCCAGCGCGCGGCTTTTGGCTTTGCCCCCGAACATGCGGTGGTGCTGGGCGATGGGTGATCTGAAAAACCGTTTCGGGACGGGGCTTTCAACGATCTTTCTTGCGCTGGTCTTCTTCTGGCTGGCCGGGATGGTGCTTGCCCCGAACCTGATGATGATCGACTATGCGTTGCGCCCGAACTTGCCCCCGGCCGCGCTGGGCGGGCCTGACGACACCTATTCGCTGGCGAACATCCTCTACCTCGCCAATGAGCCGACACACCGGGCGATCTTCTTCAAGACCATCTGGGCCAGCGGGCTTGTGGCGCTGGTGACCTTTCTTGTTTGCTATCCGATTGCCTTCTGGCTGGCGCAGCGCGCAACGACCGGGCAGTTGGCCATCGCGATGATGCTGATCATCATTCCCTTCTTCATCAACGAGGTTCTGCGCACGCTGGCCTGGTTCATCATCCTGGCCTATCGCGGCCCCCTGAACGCAGTGCTGACGAATACCGGCCTGATCGACGCGCCGATCCGCTGGCAGGGCGACGGCGGCGTGCTGGCCGCAATGGTCTATGCCTATATCCTGTTCATGCTGCTGCCGATTTACAATGCCATAGAATCGTTGGAAAAGGCGCAGATCGAGGCGGCGCGGGACCTGGGCGCCTCGCGCTGGCGCATCCATACCCGCGTGGTGATCCCGCATGCCAAGGCGGGCATCGCCACCGGCTTTGTCTTCACCTTCATGCTGGCGGCAGGCTCCTATATCGCGCCTGCGCTTCTTGGATCGCCTGGCAGCCGCTGGTTCACCGAGATCATCTACAACTGGTTCTTTGAAGGGGGTGACTGGAACCGGGGCGCGGCCTATGCGCTGGTGCTGCTGGTCCTGTGCCTGGCGGTTGTGCTGATCACGCTGCGGCTGTTCCGCGTCAACCTGACGGATGTGGCGAAATGAGGGCGGACCGGATCTTCAACGCGATGTTCTGGCTGTACCTGTTTGTTTTCATGACCTACCTTTTCGCGCCGCTGATCATCATGGGCGCGGCCGCCTTTAACGAAAGCCGCTTTCCGACCGTGATCCCGTGGCAGGGCATGACGACCGACTGGTTCCGCGCCATGTGGGCAGACGCGGCCATGTGGCGGTCGCTGGGAACCTCGATCCTGGTGGCGGTCTGCGTGGTGGTGATCGTGGTGCCGGTGGGCACGGCGGCGGCGCTGGTCCTGACATCCCTGCACGCGCGGGCGCGCAGTTTCGCCTATGCGCTGATGGTGTCGCCGCTGTTGACGCCGGGGGTGGTGATCGGCATCTCGACCCTGATCCTGTGGCGGCAACTGGGGGTCGGGGGCGGCATTTTCCTGATCGTGCTGGCGCAATCGACCTTCATCATCTGCTATGTGATGCTGATGGTCATGGCGCGGCTGCAACGGTTCGACCGCACGCAGGAGGAGGCGGCGCTTGGCTTGGGGGCATCCCCTGTCATGGTGTTCCGCCGCGTGCTGCTGCCCTTCCTGCGCCCGGCGCTGCTGGCATCAAGCGGTCTTGCCGTTTTGCAATCGGTCGAGAACTACAACACCACCCTCTTTGTGCGCGGGTTCGAGACGCCGCTGACCGTTTTCATCGCCACCAAGGTGCGGACCGGCCTGACCCCGGCGGTGAACGCGCTGGCGCTGGTCATCATCGTGGCGACCGTCATAGGCGCCATCGCCTACGAGGTGGCGCGGCGGCGGGCCGGCTAGCCCGTCGGCAGGACAAGATCGGCCGGCCGGCTCTCCTTCAGCACCAGGCGCATGTTTGGCAGGTCGTTCTTGTCCAGCTTCAGGTGCAGAGTTTCGGTATCATAGCCCGCCCACCTGCCCTCAAGCCGCGCCCGCAGCACGGGCTCTGGCGCCTCCAGCATCACCGTCAACGCGAAATGGCGCGCCAGATCCCGCCAGCCGGGGCGGTCGAGCAGCAGGTAATTGCCCTCGACCAGGATCAGCCGCGTCGGGGATGTGATCTCGGCGGCGGCAGCGCGGCTGGTCTCGATGCCGCGGTCGAAGACGGGGACCAGCACGTCCCGTCCGTCATCGGCTGCCAGCCGGTCCAGCATCACCGTGAAACCGTCCAAATCGAAGGTCTCTGGCGCCCCCTTCCGCGCCAGAAGCCCGCGCCTCCGCAGCAGTCGGTCGTCGAGGTGGAACCCGTCCATTTGCAACAACCCCGCCGCCGGCAACTGCTTCTGCAGGATGTCGCAGATATGGCTTTTCCCCGCGGCAGGCGGTCCTGCCAGCGCCACAAGGTGCCGCCGCGGCCCCTGGACCAGCGTGGCCAGCCGCTGCAGCAATCCTGACAGATCGATTGCCTGCGTCATAGTATCCCCCCGTTTCGGCTGTATGTTTGACCGCTTGCGCCACGGGGGCAAGGGGTTCTGCGGCCTTGCCCCGGCGATGCGCAGCAGAGATGATGCAGCCGTAGGGGAGGATGGCGTGGCGCAGATGACGGATCTGGTCCGGTCCGGACATTTTTTTCGGGCAAGGGGGACTTCCTGGCCCCTGACGCGGCGTGCGCGGCGGCTGGCGGCCCTGACGCTGCTGCTGGTTCTGGGATGGGCGGTGCTGGTGCAGGGCGGCGGCTGGCTGGCCACGCGTTATATTCAGGAGACTGTCCCCCAAGGGGAAAGCATCCTGCGCCTGGCTGTGTCGGGCCTGCGGGGGGAACTGGCCCGCCATGAGCGGCTTCCCGACCTGATGGCACACGCACCCGTCCTGTCGGCCGCACTGCGGGAGGACGCGACGCAGGCCGACATCGCTGGGGCGAACCTTTACCTGCGCTATGTCACGCGGCTGATGGGCCTGTCAGATGCCTATGTCATGGGGCGGGATGGCACCACCGTCGCGGCCAGCAATTTCGATCAAGATTTTAGCTTTGTTGGAAAGAACTTTGAATACAGGCCCTATTTCCGCGATGCGCTGTCCGGCGGGCAGGGGCGGTTCTTTGCCCTTGGGACCACATCGGGCAAGCGTGGTTATTATTTCGGGGCGCCGGTGCGCGAGCGGGGGCGCACCTTGGGCGTGCTGGCGCTGAAGGTGGATGTCGACGCGATCGAGGACAGCTGGCGGGCGGCGGAATATGAGATGATCGTGACCGACAGCGAGGGGATCGTTTTCCTGGCCAGCCGGCGCGACTGGCAGTTCAGGTCGCTGGCCCCGCTGACGCGCGAGGCGCGCGCCCGTGTCGCTGCGACCCGGCGCTATGACGGCGCTCCACTGGAGATGCTGCCGCTGCAGCGGGCGGGAATGGTGGGTGGGCACCAGTTGCTGCGGCTTGAGATGAACGGCGCGCGGCGGGAATTTGTTTCGATTTCCGAGGTGATGCCCAAGGCTGGCTGGACTGTGCAGGTGCTGCTGGACACGGCGCCGGCGCGTCGGCAGGCGCTGACGGCTTCGGTTGCGGCCCTGCTGATCGTCGGGGCCGTGCTGGCGGCGTTGATGGCCTGGATGCAACGCCGCGCCCGGCTGCGCGAAAGGTTGTCGATCCAGGCTGAGGCGCAGGCTCAGTTGGAAGGCCGCGTTGCCGCCCGCACTGCGGAACTGGCGCAACTGAACGCCCGCCTTGGCGCCGAGGTTACCGAACGTCGGGCGACCGAGGCCGAACTGCGGCGCACGCAGCGCCACCTGGTCCAGTCGGCCAAGCTGGCGGCCCTTGGGCAGATGTCCGCCGCCCTGTCGCACGAGTTGAACCAGCCCCTGGGTGCGGTGCGCAACTTCGCGGCCAATGCCCTGACCTATATCGACAGGGAACGGGTGGCGGATGCCCGTCAGAACATCACCCGCATCCTGTCCCTTGCCGACCGCATGTCCGAAACGGGACGGACCCTGCGCAATTTCGCGCGCAAACCCAATGCGCAGCTGTCGGACGTTGACCTGCATGACGTGCTGCGCGACGCGCTGGAGGTGATCGCCTGGCGCATCGGCAAGCGGGAGCTGGCGCTGGAGTTAGACCTGCCGCCCGGGCCGCTGATGGTGCGGGCGGGGCCTGTGCGGTTCCAGCAGGTGATCGTGAACCTTCTGTCGAACGCGCTGGACGCGCTGGAGGGGCGGCCCGACGCAAAGATCCGCATCATGGCCGAGGCCACGCCCCAGCGGATCGTCCTGACCGTGGCCGACAATGGTCCGGGCATTCCCGAAGGGCTGGACGACCGGATCTTTGATCCGTTCTTCTCGACCAAGGGCGTTGGCAGCGGACTTGGTCTTGGGCTGTCGATATCCTTCAACATCATCAAGGATTTCGGCGGGGAACTTCGTCTTGTGCGTCGGCCGGGCGGGGCCTGTTTCCAGATCGACCTGCCGCGCCTAGGAGGTCCCGCATGAGCGCCGGCCGCATCCTGCTGGTCGATGACGAGGCCGACATGCGCCTGTCCACTGCGCAGGCGCTGGACCTGGAAGGCTTTGGGGTCGAGGACGTGGCCGACGCCCAATCGGCGCTGGAGCGGGTAGGATACGGCTTTGACGGCATCGTGGTGACCGACATCCGCATGCCTGGCATGGACGGGCTGACACTGATGACACGCATTCACGAAATCGACGCCGAAATCCCGGTCATTCTGGTCACCGGGCATGGCGACATCCAGCTGGCCGTGCGCGCCATGCGCAAAGGCGCCTATGATTTCGTTGAAAAGCCCTTTGACGGTCAGCAGTTGGCGGAAATCGCGGCCCGCGCAATGGAATACCGGCGCGTGGTGCTGGAAAACCGCGTGCTGCGCGCGGCAGCCGGTCAGGCGGACGATCTTGAAACGCGGCTGGTGGGGCGGTCGAACGTGATGATCGACCTGCGCCGACGGCTGCGGACCATCGGCCCGACCGAGGCCGACGTGCTGATCGTGGGCGAGACGGGCGTGGGCAAGGAGGTCGTGGCCCGCGCGCTGCATGACCTGTCGCCGCGCGCCCGCAAACCCTTTATTGCGATCGACTGCGCCGCGCTGCCCGCCGCCTTGATCGAATCCGAGCTTTTCGGCCATGAGGCCGGCGCCTTTCCCGGCGCGCTGCGTCCGCGCTATGGCAAGTTCGAACATGCGCGCGGTGGCACGATCCTGCTGGACGAGATCGGGTCGATGCCAAGGGATGTGCAGGGCAAGCTGCTGCGGGTGGTGCAGGACCGCCTGATCTCGCCCTTGGGCGCGACCGAGGACCGCGTGCTGGACGTGCGGTTCATTGCAACCTCGCGCAGCCCCCTGGAGGACGAAGTTGCCGCCGGGCGGTTCCGGGCGGACCTGCTGTACCGGCTGAATGTGGTGACCCTGCATGTGCCGCCGCTGTCGGCGCGGCGCGAGGATGTGCAGCTGCTGTTCATTAAGCTGGTGCAGGAGGCCGCGGCCCGGCACCGCCGCCCGCCCGTGCCCACGCCCCCGCAGTTGCTGGCCGAGATTGCCGAGCGCCCCTGGCCCGGCAATGTCCGCGAACTGCGCAATGCCGCCGATCGTCATGCCCTTGGCATTGCCCTGCAACCGGCCGAGGATCGCAGCCCTGAACAGATGCGGCTGGCCCATCGTGTTGCGAACTTCGAGCGGGACCTGATCGTGGCGACCCTGGCCGCCCATGGCGGGCGGCTGAAGCCGGTCTACGAAGCCTTGGGCCTGTCGCGGAAGTCGCTTTACGAAAAGATGCAAAAGTACCGTATCGACAAGACCCATTATGTCGATGCGGGCGATGATGCCGACGGTTGATGGGTGGAAATCCACCCGCGCAAGACGCGGGATGTTACCGAATCCACCCATCTGTCGTCGAACGGACGCGCTTTCTGCGGGCACAGGCGCATGGCAGCGTTGCGTCACGCACATGGCGTAACATAGCTGATGACACTTCGTCCGGCCGCGTCCGGGTCCCGATCCGCGCGGCCACTGGATAAATCTGGGAGGATTTCCATGCGTCTCATGACCGCCGCCGTTGCGGCTGCTGCTGCAATCACCCTGTCGCCCGCCTTCGCGCAAGAGGATCGTGCCGACTGGCCGTCCAGCGTGACGATCGGCACGGCCAGCCAGGGCGGCACCTATTTCATCTATGGCACGGGCCTGGCCGGCCTAATCTCGCAGAACCTGGACCTGAACGCCTCGGCCGAGGTGACGGGCGGGCCGGTGCAGAACGCGACCCTCGTCGAGACGGGGGATCACCAGATCGGCCTGGTGACGATGGGTCCGGCCTATGAGGCATGGAGCGGCAACAGCGAACTGGCCCCCGGGGTCGAGCACAAGTCGCTGCGCGCGCTGTTCCCGATGTACCAGACCCCGTTCGAGGCGGTGGCGCTGCAATCTTCGGGCATTGCCAACGTGACCGACATGGACGGCAAGCGCGTTTCGGTCGGTCCCGCCGGCGGGACCGCCGCGACCTATTGGCCGCGCTTCTTCGAGGTGCTGGGGGTTGAGGCAAATGTCAGCTACGCTGGCGCCAACGATGCGACCAGCCAGGTCAAGGACGGCCTGATCGACGCATTCGCCTTCGCGGCCGGCGTTCCGATCAGCGCATTCGCGCAGATCGCGGCGGAAAATCCGGTCAACATCTTCGGCTTCACCGAGGAGCAGCGCAGCCAGATCCTGGAAGCGATGCCCGAGGTGTCGGCCTTCGAGGTGCCGGGCGGCATGTACCAGGGCTTCCCCGAAGGTCATGGCACCGTCGCCATGTGGAACTTTGCCGTCGCGCATGCCGACATGCCCGAGAGCCTCGCCTATGAGATCACCAAGATGGTGATGGAGAACAACGAGGCGATGATGCAGATCCACGCGACCGCCGCCGAGACCCTGCCGGAAAACGCCGACAAGAACACCTTCCTGCCCTATCATCCCGGCGCGCTGCGCTATTTCGATGAAAAGGGGATCGAGATCCCGGCCGAACTGCGCGGCTGATCCGACCAGACCGGGGGCCCCGCGCGGGCCCCCGGACCTTGCCCGACCCCTGTCCGGCCCGGCCGCAAGCCCGTTGCGGCGCATCCACCTGGAGAAGTCCCATGTCTGTTGTTGCTGCTCCTGCGGCAGGAGGCGCCCCGGTCATCGCGCAAGGCGTCGATGACGAACCGATGGCGCCCAACCAGCGCGACGCCCGCGCCCGCGTCGGGCTGATGATCGCGGTCCTGTGCGCCGCCTATACCCTGTTCCACCTGATCGTCATGGTCCTTTATCCGCTGGAGACCTGGACCTATCGCATGATCCATGTCTGCGGCGGACTGGTCATCGGCTTTCTGACCTATGCCGCGGTTACCCAGGACAGCGTGTCCGACAGCAGCCCCGCCGCCCGCCGTTCGGTTCCCGAACTGGCGCTGCTGGGCATCGCGGCGCTTGGCATCGGCTACGGCTTTGCCGTGATCGCCTATGCCTGGGGCGCCTGGTGGCTGGCCGGCGTGGCCATGCCGCCCGCCTTCGGCTTTCGCACCTATGGCCTGCCCTTGGCCGTCGGCAGCGTCGCGGCCATCGCGGCCGGCTGGCTGTATTCGTCGCGCGACCGGGGCCGGATCTATCCGGGCGACGTGCTGCTGTGCTTTGCTTCGATCGCGGTGCTGGGATATATCCTGTTCGTCGTCGGCGCGCTGCGGATGCGGGCCGGGACTGGCATGGCGCAGCCGGGGGACCTGTGGGCCGCGCTGACGGGCGTCCTGCTGATCCTTGAACTGACGCGCCGCCTGACCGGCCTGGCCTTGGTAATCATCGTGGGCGTCTTCATCGCCTACAGCTTCCTTGGCCCCTGGCTGCCGGGCTTCCTGAACCATCGCGGCTATACCGCCACCCGGTTCTTTACCTACATCTTCACCGACCAAGGCGTGCTGGGCGATCCCATCGCGGTCAGCTCGACCTACATCATCCTCTTTATCGTCTTTGCGGCTTTCCTTCAGGCATCGAAGGTAGGCGATTATTTCGTGAACTTCGCATTCGCCTGCGCCGGCCAGGCGCGGGGCGGGCCGGCCAAGGTCGCTGTTTTCGCATCCGGCCTGATGGGCATGATCAACGGCACCTCGGCGGGCAACGTCGTGTCCACCGGCTCGCTGACCATCCCGCTGATGAAAAAGGTGGGCTATTCGCCGAAATCCTCGGCCGCGATCGAGGCCACGGCCTCGTCCGGCGGGCAGATCCTGCCCCCCATCATGGGCGCGGGCGCCTTCATCATGGCCGAGGTGACAGGCATCCCTTATACCGACATCGTCATCGCCGCGATCATCCCGGCGCTGCTGTACTTCGTGTCGGTCTATTTCATGGTCGACCTGCAGGCGCTGAAGCTGGACATGAAGGGCCTGCCCCGGTCCGAGTTGCCGCGCTTTGGCGACCTGATCAAGCAGGTCTACCTGTTCCTGCCCATCGTCATCCTGATCTATACGCTGTTCGCGGGTTATTCGGTGATCCGGGCGGGTGCGATGGGCATGGCCTCGGCCGCGGTGGTCAGCTGGCTGACGCCGCACAAGATGGGTCCCCGGCAGATATTCAGGGCACTGGACATGGGCGCGCGCATGTCGATCCAGCTGGTCGCGGTCTGTGCGGCGGCGGGCGTCATCGTGGGCGTGATCGCCCTGACCGGGGTGGGGGCGCGGTTCTCGTCGCTGCTGCTGACGATCGCGGACCAGAACCAGTATCTGGCCATGTTCTTTGCCATGTGCATCTCGATCATCCTTGGCATGGGAATGCCCACCACCGCCGCCTATGCTGTCGCGGCCGCAGTGGTGGCGCCGGGCCTGATCGCACTTGGCGTTCCGGTGCTGGTCGCGCATTTCTTCGTCTTCTATTACGCCGTCATGTCGGCAATCACGCCTCCGGTCGCGCTGGCGGCCTATGCCGGGGCGGCACTGTCGGGATCGGACCCGATGAAGACCAGCGTCGAGGCGTTCAAGTTGGGCCTTGCCGCCTTCATCGTGCCCTTCATGTTCTTCGGCTCGCACGAGTTGCTGATGCAGGGTGAGACGCTGGACATCATCCACGCCACCGCCACGGCGCTGCTGGGAATGTTCCTGCTGTCTGCGGGGGTGATCGGCTATTACTTCGGCCCGGCGGGCGTGCTGATCCGGCTGGTGCTGATCGCAGCGGCCCTGTCGATGATCACCGTTGGCTGGACCAGCGACCTTGTGGGCCTTGCCGTGGCCGCGGGTCTTTTCCTGTGGCAGCGCAAGATGGTCGACGGCCCGACGCTGACCCACGGCCGCGCCGACTGACGGAACGGCAGAGAGCTTCGAGGCGGGCCCGGTCATGGGTCCGCCTTTTGCGTGGGGCAAGCATTATTGATGCTTTCAACAACGCCATTCGAAGAACATCCCCAAGATTGCGATGAAACCCCGGCGCAGGGGGCGGGTTGAGGCTTTGATGAGGCAGGCCGCCTTGGCGCCAGACGTAAACCGACAGGAGGATCATCGCATGACGGGCAGGACATCGGCTGGGAACAAGGCGCGGCAGCGTCGGGTGGTCATCACCGGCGCCTCGGCGGGCGTGGGTCGCGCCACGGCTTTGGAGTTCGCCGCGCAGGGCTGGTGCGTCGGCCTGATTGCGCGCGGCAGGGCAGGGCTGGAAGGCGCACGTGCCGATATCGAACGGGCCGGGGGAACGGCGCTGATTCTTCCCGCCGATGTTGCAGATGCGCAGGCGGTGCAGCGCGCCGCCGATGATGCCGTGGCCGAATGGGGCGGCATCGACGTCTGGATCAACGCCGCCATGGCCACGGTCCTGGCCCCGGTCGAGGATGTGACCCCCGACGAATTCCGCCGCGTGACCGAGGTGACTTATCTGGGCCAAGTTTTCGGTACGCAGGCGGCCCTGCGCCAGATGAAGCGGCAGGGTCATGGCACCATCGTCAGCGTGGGCTCCGCGCTGGCCTATCGCGGCATCCCACTGCAGGCGCCCTATTGCGCGGCCAAGTTCGCCACCCGCGGCTTTTTGGATTCGCTGCGCAGCGAGCTGATCCACGACAAGTCCCCCGTCCGGCTGACGGCGGTGCACCTGCCGGCGGTCAATACCCCCCAATTCGACTGGGCGCGCAACAAGATGCCGCGCCGGGCCCAGCCGGTGCCGCCGATCTATCAGCCGCAGGCGATCGCGCGCGCCCTCTACAGCGCGGCGCATGACGCCCCGCGCGAGCTGTGGCTGGGCGGCTCTGCGGCCAAGGTAATTCTGGGGGATGCCGTTGCGCCCACGCGCGTGGACCAGGTTTTGGCTGATCAGGGCTATTCCGGTCAGCAGACAGCGGAACCTGCGCACGAGCGTGCGGACAACCTGTTCCAGCCCATGGACGAGCTGCAGGATTTCGGCGCCAACGGCCGCTTTGATGCAGAGGCGCGCCCCCAGGTCAGGACCTATGATCCCGGCCATCTTCGCGGTGGTGCCGTTGTTCTGTCAGCATTGCTTGCCGCTGGCGGCGTTGCGGCGCTGTTGGAGGCCCGTCGAGGCCGATAACCCTGTGACCTTTCACGCTGGTCACCTGGACGCCGCCCTTGGCGCCGAAGCATCTGAGGGGCATTGCCGGGCAGCACCAGCCGGCAGACATGTGTTCAACCTGCGGCAGCAAAATCAGCCGGAAAATCAAGCCGCATTTGTCGCAACCGAACCAGAGTCAAGGACGCAAGAGCAAGGCGATAGCCATGATTGCGGGGCGGCCAAGATTGAAGGGCGACGCAAAATCATCGGGCTGGGCATCCGGCCTTCGGAAGCCGAAACGTTGTGGACCAAGGTCCTGCGGTCCTTGCGCGCACGAGGCCTCGGCGGGGTGCGGCTGGTGATCAGCGACGCGCAGACGGGCCTCAAGGCCACCGTCGCGTGGGTCTTCGAAGCGACTTGGCAAAGGTGCCGCGTTCACTGGATGAGGAACGCCTTACGCATGTCTCGCGCGGCCAGCACACCGTCGTCGCCGCCGCGATCTGGCAAGCCTTCGAGCAGCCCGACCGCACCCATGCCGAGGAAACCTGGCGCAAGGTGTCCGAGCAGTTGCGCCCGCGCTGGCAGACCTCATGGACGCCAGCGAGCATGACGTGCTGGCCTACAGTTCCTTCCCGCGGCAGCACCGCGCCAAGCTCCACAGCACGAATCCGGTCGAGCTGTTGAACAAGGAGGTCAAGCGCCGCGCCGACTTCGTCGGGATCTTCCCGAACGAGTCCTCAATCATGCACCTGATCGGCGCCTTGCTGGTTGAGCAGAATGACGAATGGCAGACTTCGAGCCGCTACATGATGGTCAGGTCCTTCGCCCGGATCGACAAGGAGGAAATGACCCCATTTTCAGCATAACCACGAAAGCCGCCTGATCATGACCTCAGGCCATCAGGGAATTTACCCAAGCTTGACGAACGTGACCAAGACTGGCCCTTGGCCCTCTTGGCGAACGATCACAAGAGGGCGCGCGAGATCCTGTAGGGCAGGGGAGGAGGCATCTTTTGCGGAGGACGAGCAGGACGAGGCCGATTGGATCGAGATGGAGAAGTACCATTGCTCAGACATGTTCTGGAAGTGTCCAGGCGCGTCAGGCACCACAGATCCCGCAGTCGTGCAGCCTTTACGTGATACCCTTGATCTGTCTTCTCTTGTCCGCACCTCAGAGCAGCCCCGATGTGCGGAAGGACGTCTCAGAGTCCTTGCCGATGACGACATGATCGTGGACGGTGACGTCGATGGCTTCGCAGGCGGCCACTACACGTCCTGTCATCGTGATGTCTTCGCGGCTGGGCGTTGGATCGCCCGAGGGGTGGTTGTGGACCAGGATGACGGCGCTGGCGTTCAGTTCCAACGCCCTTTTGGCCACCTCTCGCGGATAGACGGGCACGTGCCCGACCGTGCCGGTGCCAAGGGCTTCGTCCGCGACGACCGTGTTCTTGCGGTCCAGGAACAGCACGCGGAACTGCTCGGTTTCGCGGTGGGCCATGCAGGTCCGGCAATAGGCGATCAGCGCGTCCCATGACGACAGCACCTCGCGCTGCAGCACCCTGGCCTGCGCCATGCGCTGGGCGAAGGCGTCCACGATCCGCAGCTGCAGATAGACCCAACGGTCGGCGCCCTCGACCTGCAGGATGCGATGTTCGGACGCCGCGATCACGCCGTTCAGGTCACCAAAAGCCGCCAGCAGGCGCTTGGCCAGCGGCTTGACGTCGATCTTGGGGATGGCGTTGAACAGCAGCAGCTCTAGTAGCTCGTATTCGGGCATGGGTGCGTGCCCGCCCTCCAGAAACCGGGTCCGCAGCCGCTCCCGGTGGCCCCAGTAATGTGGCCGGGCCGTGCCACCAGCATCGCGAACCAGACCGCCCCCTGCCGCGGCATCCGCCCTCAGGCGGTCGGTCATGCGAAAGGACGGCGAAAACGCCGGCTCGGTCATGGCATCTGCGGGCGGAATGCGTGCCTCCAGATCAGCCAGACCGGCCATCGCTTCCTCGGAAAAGCCATTGCTCGATTGCCAATGCCTGTCCACGCGTCCATCGGACTGTTCCGCAGTCGGGGCCATGTTGCCGTGGGTTCCAAAATGATCTGTCATCCGCCTTGTCCAGTCGCGCTGTGCCCGCACGGCGCCCTCCACGGGGGAGGGTCACCTTTGTCGCCAACCTTGCCCAATCAGGGTAAATGAAACGTTAACAGGCTGTTGAAGAAGTCACTGGGCGCCACGGTTTCCTGAGGCGAGACCGTTTCTCAGACTGCCAGAAGCAACAACGCATAGGCCGCAGCTGACCCTACGAACGGCCACAGGCGGCTCTCGCGGTCTTCGGGCAGCTCCTCCTTGAGAACGTTTAAAACAACTCCGCCGGCGATGAAGCCGAACAGCAGCGCGATCCAGATGTCTGGCAGCTCAGCCAGGCTGCCCATCAGCCAGCCCCCCAGAACGGCACCGGCAAGGATCCAGCGGGCAAGGTGGTCGTATCGATGCTGATGATCCTGCCGCAGGCCAAAATCATTGGTCACGAAGTGCAGCGTCATCGCCACGCCATAGATGACAAGCGACCATGCCCCGGCCTCTTCCCGGTGCAGCAGCAGATAACCGATGATCACGTTATAGACCGAGAAGGATCCGATATGCAGCCAGAAGGTTCCCGCGTCGGGCAACCCGGCTTTGCCCGTCCCCGTCCTGCGCTTCCGCGAAGCGCGGAGTGCGCGTTCCAGTGCGTAAAAGGTCACAAGCCCCGTCAGGGCAAGCGAATAGACCAGCCCTTCAGCGGTGGCCTTGCTGGCCCCCAGTTCCTTGGCGAAGGTCTGCTGATGCGCTGCAAGTTCAGGCAGGACGTGCAGGAAGACATATGCGACCGCCACGCCTCCCGCTGCAGAGAGCCAACGGCTGCGCGGAGCCTGATCAAGAAACCTCATCCGGCCGATGCCCAGATGGACCAGCGCGAATAGGCAGGCGAAAAGTAAGCTCGTCATCACCATTGAGCGCCAATGCATGTGATGTGACACAAGTTCCCGCTGCCAACGTCTGCATCGGTGTCGACCGTAGGTCAGGTGGCTGAGCGGCACCTCGAGGAGGGTTGTGTCCAGGAACCAGATTTGACGCTTCCCGCGTCCCAATTGATACGAATGACCCACTTGACGTCCACTTGCCGCAGGTTTTCCTTCCGCAGCGGAACGAATTTACTTACTCTTGCCCTGTGAAAGCGCATTGCGCCGGCAACGCTGCCGCTGCGCGGGGTTTGCATAGTTGGCCGGGATGTTGTGGACCGATGCACGAAGCAAAGCCGTCGCCTCGTCTTCAATACATATGCATTGCCGAACCCGGGACATCTTTACAATGCTGTCCTAGCTGGTTCTCTACCTGCCTTCGTCAAGAGCTTATCTTCTGGNGCGGTCGTCGACGGGCTGAAGGGCTTTCCCAAAGTTCAGGACACTCCCGTGTGACCTGCATGGGGTACCAACGATCCGGCGCATAGCCTGCCACATGGCAGGCAATGGAGTGCTGGCCGATCTGCATCACTGCAGCAGAGGCAGTCTGTCAGAAAACCTATCCGCTAAAGCCAAAGTACCAAACTGCAGCCGGAATGCACAACAGCAGCAGCATCGAGGCAAAAACCAGGCCGCCGTCGCGCGTAAGCAGCCCCGCCGCAAACAGTGCGATAACAGCCGACGCCATGGAACCCGAGGTAGGGACGATCTCCATGAACGGCATGAAAAGCGTCAGGCCAAGGATCAGCAGCAGCGGCAAAAAGAACCAGGGCCGGTGCAGGAGGAACTGCAGCCGGGGCCTGAGGAACCGTTCCACGAAGCGGATGGGTTTGCGCAACCAGCCTATGCCCTTGCATAGCTTTTTTGTCGACAGAGGGCGGCGCATGACAAAGCCGGGAAGCCATACAGATTTCCGCCCGATGATCATCTGCAGGACCAGGATAAAGACGATCATCGCCACAACCGCCGTTATCCCGGGGATAGCGCTGGCGGGAGAGGTCGAGATCAGCGAAAACGTCAGCATCAACGACGCAAACGACTTCCTTCCCAACTTGTCGACAACATCCTGTACTGTGATGCTGTCACCTTGTGCCGAGCTTTCAAGCTGGTCGAGAACTTCACTAAGCGCGCGCATCTGTTTCCTTCACTGGTCCACCGGCAACTGTTGCAGATAACAACACCTGCGCAACCGACCTGTTCCTGATCGTCCAGCAGATCGATGGCGCATAAAATGCTTCCCGGTGGTACCCAGTCCAAATGCGCCTCAACTATGGCGCGCGATCGGGCGTAGCCTGTGGCCAACGGGGTAGACTAACCGCCATCTAGCCGATGCGGCCCTGATCAAGGCCTTGCCCCCAAGATGATCAAACGTAGATAGTAGGGACCGGCATACAGCCATCCGTCCCTGCCATTGTCCGAATGAGCCTTGTTGCCCTGCCAACCGAGTTGCTGAAGAAGCCAGCTCCCGCCCCTGATCTAGGAGCATGCACCCTCAGCGTGAGGGTGGTGATGCGCGAGCCGGATGAGACAGGCAAGCCGATGCCAGCCATCTTGATCTGGAGGCGATGAAGAACACGCTTGCCAAATTGCACGCAAAGTTTGCGGCTACGTTGACTTCTGTCGCCCGCCGATCGCGCGGAAACGGATGATCCGGACCTCGCGGGAGTGTCCTGAACTTTGTGTATCTGGCCCGTTGCAGGCGGTTTGGNGTCCAAGGAACGATCTTACCCTCGCCGTGCATCCAGCCGGCCACGCAGGGCGCTACCGGGGAGTGTCCTGAGCTTTGTGTATCCGGCCCGGTGCAGGCGGTTTGGGATACTCGAGCGTCGAAGCGCTCGCCGAACATTATGGCGAACTGGTTGTGGGCCGCAAACCATTCCCGGACATTTCGGCCGTCTTTCTCGAAGCTGCGGATGGCAAGGTAGATCAGCTTTGTTGCGGCATCGTCTGTCGGGCAAGACCCGCGGGTCTTGATGGATTTGCAGATCACGCGGTTCNCGGCATCGTCTGTCGGGCAAGACCCGCGGGTCTTGATGGATTTGCGGATCACGCGGTTCAGACTTCCGATGGCATTGGTGGTGTGGATGAACTTGCGGATCGCCGGATCGCCGGATCGGTGGATCGAAGCCGAAGAACGGGATCGCCTCGGCCCATGCCCGGCGCCAGGGCGGGGCAATGGACGCATATTTCCCTGCCCGTTTCTCTTCAATGGCATCAGGTTTGGCCTCCACCATATCGGCGGTCGGGGCGCTGTAAATCCGGCGCAGATCGGCGGTATGAGGAGGATCAGAAAACAGTCCGGGGGGGACTGTTTTCCCGACGATTGGGCCTTGCGGTCCTTCCAGGAACAGAAGTTCACGCTGTGGCAGACCAGATGCACGATGCAGGTCTGGACCATGGCGTCCGGAAAGGCGGCCGTGATGGCCTTGGGAAAGCCCTTCAGCCCGTCGACGACCGCGATCAGGATGTCCTGAAGCCCTCGGTTCTTCAGCTCGTTCATCACCGAGAGCCAGAACTGAGCGCCTTCGTTTTCGGCGATCCAAAGGGCGTTGTTGCAGAACTCCAGCCTGCTGCGGGATT
>QKYL01000121.1 GCA_003255745.1 Paracoccus saliphilus | reverse complement strand
GCGACGAGTTGTTGAATGGTGAGATATTCTACAGCCTTGTCGAGGCAAGGATCGTCATCGAAGGCTGGCGCCAACACTACAACACAAAGCGCCCACATTCGTCCTTGGGATATAGGCCTCCGGCTCCGGAGGGATGCGCCTCCTTGATCTCGACGAAGCGCATTATAGGTCTGGTTGCAGCTTCCGCGATAGATTCAGCGTCGATGATGTCGTTCTTGTGCGACTTCACGTAGAGTTTGACAAACTGCGCCGGAATGATGCGGACGTCGTGACCTAAGTGTCACATCCCGCGTGATTATACG
>QKYL01000120.1 GCA_003255745.1 Paracoccus saliphilus | reverse complement strand
GAGACAATCGCGTTGTTCAGCGATCGATGGGCGAACCACCCGGCACAAGGGCTATGACCTGTCCCTCAAGCATCGGAAGCGGATCGAGGAGGCGTTCGGGTGGGCCAAGACGGTCGGCGGCATGGCGCAGACCGTTTGTCGCGGCGTCGAACGGGTGCGCTCCCGCTTTGTTCTGACGATGGCGGCCAACACCCTTGCACGGCTGCCCCGATTGCTGACCGCATGAAGCCAAAAAGCGGTATCAGCCGCGCACACCCTTCGCCCCGACAGGCCGGAAGCTCGATGCAGCCGGGCCCGTCCGAAGAAAACCGTT
>QKYL01000119.1 GCA_003255745.1 Paracoccus saliphilus | reverse complement strand
GTGTCGACCACGTCCGGCAGAAGATCCGCATCTCGGAGCGGTTCGCCTTCCGTGTGCTTGGCCAGCACCGCTCGACCCAGAGAAAGATGCCGCGCGGACGCTCCAACGAGTAGGCGCTTTCAAACCGCTGACCTCCGTGGCTGCCCTGATCCTCATGGAGGAGGGAAAGCTGCAACTCTCCGATCCAGTGCACAAGTTCCTGCCCGAGTTCGACGGGTTGAAGGTGAGTACTGCTGATAACGGGGGGCAAGGAACAGGGCCAACGGACCGTCCGATGACTGTTCAGGACCTGATGCGGCACACTTCGGGCCTCG
>QKYL01000118.1 GCA_003255745.1 Paracoccus saliphilus | reverse complement strand
AGCCGCATCAGCCGCCGGATGCGCTTCTGGTTCACGGCATTGCCCTCGTTCTGCAAGTGCCACGTCATCTGCTGCACGCCGTAGAACGGGGTTTCGAGGAACTGCCTGTCGATCAACACCATGAGGTCGAGGTTCAGGGCCGTCTCGCCCATCGGTTCGTAGTAGAACGACGACCGCGAGATCGACAGCAGGCGGCCTTGCGCCCCGACCGACAGCGAGGGGTGGGCACGTTCAATGATCCCGTTCGGCATTGTCTCTCGGACCAATGGCGTTCCAATGCCTCATCACCTGCCGGTCCAAGGCTTGAGCTTTCGTGACAAAAAATCATTGG
>QKYL01000117.1 GCA_003255745.1 Paracoccus saliphilus | reverse complement strand
TGGGGCCTGGTAGATCGGGCGCAGATCGGCGGCCACGGTCTTGCGGTCCTTCCAGCTGCAGAAGTTCATGGAATGTCTGATCAGGTGAACGATGCAGGTCTGAACCGTGGTGTCCGGGAAGGCCGCGGTGATGGCCTCTGGGAAGCCCTTCAGGCCGTCCACGACCGCGATCAGGATGTCCTGGACGCCCCGATTGCGCAGTTCGTTCATCACTGACAGCCAGAACTTGGCGCCTTCATTGTCGGCGATCCAGAGCCCGAGGACCTCGCGATCCCCGTCCCGGGTGACGCCCAAGGCGATGTAAACGGCCTTGTTCTTGACCATCCGGCTG
>QKYL01000116.1 GCA_003255745.1 Paracoccus saliphilus | reverse complement strand
GGTGCAGGTCGGTGTCAGCAACCCGACCCTATCGAAAAACCCGATAGCCACCAACACCTGCACCACTTCTGAGGATGTCACCGTCTTGCGCCTCCATGGATTTGCGAAACTTATCTGAGTCATAGCCACGATCGGCCAGCAGGACGCAAGGTCCCGGCAGGTTGTCGTCCATGACCAGATCAAAGCCCAGATAGTCCGATGTCTGCCCCGGAGTGATGTCCGACCTCATGGGGAGACGGCGCTGTTAACGCGGAGGTGGATGAGCTGCTGCTGGTTTCGTGGACGCGAAGATAAGATCGTGACCAAGGAACTGGCGAGTGGATATGACGAGACGGAAGTTCAGCCG
>QKYL01000115.1 GCA_003255745.1 Paracoccus saliphilus | reverse complement strand
GAGAAGCCAAAGGATCGACTGCTTCAGCGGCCTGCTAAAGGATGCGGCCTTTTGCATTCAGGCAGGATCGCCAAAGCCGAAGGTGACATAGTCCCGCAGATAGGCGCCGCGCGCCGCGTCCAGCAGCGTCTTGTCGCGCAGGAAATCGGGCATCGTCGGGGGTGTCAGGTCCTGCAGGCGGGGGTCACAAATGCCGGCAGCGTTCGCCAGCGCGGCCATTTCCTCGGACAGGCGTTCTTCCCGGATCAACATGTCCGGGCTCGAGAAACGGGAAAATCCGGCGATGACCTCGGTCTGGCTGGCCCAGCCCGCATGGGTGGGGAGCGTCGTCTGGCCATTCAGGTTGCGCCGCAGAAAGCCCAGGAAATCGGCAAAAAGCGACAGCTGCGCGTCCTGCGACAGGTCAGCCAGCGCCTCATCAGCGGGCAGCGGCACGCGGTGGACGTTGCGCATCAGCTGCCGCAGATCGACCGAGGCTTCGGTCAGGACCTGCTGGAAGGCCACCCATGCCCGGTAGAGCGGGTGGCGCAGCACCGCAAAGCTGCGGTGGCCAGGGTGCTTGCGCTTCCACTGGCGCAGGCTGGTCTGGGTGAAGTCGGCATCAATGCGCCCCAATCCGGCCATCCAGTCGCGCACCGCTGTGTCCGGCCCGCCGCGGACCGGCATGTAAAGCAGGCCATGGCCAGCCTCGGTCGCGGAAAAGCTGGGCACCGAAGGACCGCGGCCAGGTTCAAAGCTGGGGATGCGCCGCAGCGAAAAAGGATCGATCTGCTGCAGGTCGGCCTGCATCTGGTCAAAGTTGCGGACCTTGTCCGCCAGTTCACGCGGGTTCTGGGGCACCTGGTCGCGGGCGGGATCGACGCGCGGGATGTCCGTGCGGCCCAGCCAGTGGACCAACCCGGTCATCACCTCGGGGTCGCGCAGATCCTCGTAGCCCAACCAGAAGCCGCTTTGGCCGGTCACCTGCAACCGGTGCATCACGCGCAGCTGGAACCGCTCGATCGCGGACAGCATCGCGCGGAACTCGGGACCGTCATAGGTGATCGCGGCCGGGATCGGTGTTTCGGTTTCGTTCAGCTTCCACTGGTTCGTCTCGCGCGCAAGGCAGGTCGAGACGTAGCTGTCCAGCGGGTTGCGCGTCAGGATGATCTTGGCGCAATGCCGGTCGTGCATGATCGCGTCAAAGACCCGCGGATCGTGGTCATGGAAATAACGAAAGCCCGGCAGATGTCCCGGCCGGTCGAACAGCTTGCGCAACAGCCGCATCGGGTCCGCCTCGCGCTCCTCGCGGGTGATGCCCTGCAGCTCGTCCTTGTCGGGCCAGCCCATCATATAGGGGTTGAACGCCTCGCCATAGCAGGTGACGCCCTTGAGCGCGTTCAGCGTCGCCTCCAGCAGGTTCGATCCTGTGCGCATTTCGGCAAAGATGACAAAGCTGCGAAACGGTGCGGTCATTCGGCGGCGGTCCTTTCAGACGGGGATGTTTCGGGAAGCGGCAGCCCGTCGCCCGACAGGCGCGGACGCAGCCCGGAATTGCGCAGCCGGCGCAGCAGATTGGCCAGGCCGCCGGGATCGCGCATCTTTGGCATGCCCCCTGCTGCGGCGGGCTTGACCGGCAGCTGCTGCAGGGCCTGCATCAGGATTGCCTCGGGGCGCGCCAGGAAATCGGTCAGCTCGTGGACATGAACCCGCGCCTTGACCCAGACCGAGTTCAGCACGTCCAGCTGTGCCAGCTCCGCCCGCTGCAGCTGCGCCGTGACGCGGCGGATGTCGTCGAAGGGCATGCCCGATTCCAGCAGGGGCAGCATCCAGGCACCGGTAACGACATGGATATGCGCATTCGGGTCCGTCGCCATGAACCAGTTCAGGGCCTGGTTGTCGCGTGGGCTGAACTGGAAGATCTGGGTGCGCGGTGAAATGCGAATCACTGCGGTCAAGAAGCCGACGGGGTCGCGGTCACGGGTCAGGGTGCTGTTTGAAATAGCCCCCGGCCCGATCCGGGGACGCCCGGCGAACTCGGCCATTTCGGGGCCCAGCAGGTGTCCATGCACATCGGCATCCACAAGGCCGCCCAGCCAGGTTTCGAAATCGGGAAAGATGTCGGAAAAGCCCTGGAAAACGGCATAGGGGGCCGAGGTCTTGCCGTTCTCGGCGTCCTTGCGGGGAAATCGGCTCTGCATGTAAAGGCCAGGCCGGCCCAGCAGGCGGCGGCGCACTGTGCGGTTGATCAGCCGCTCGAAACGCTGGGGCTGGGGCGCGCCGGTATCCGGTTCGGTGCCTTCGGGGCGCGGGAAATGCGCCAGCAGCCGGGAGGCACCGGACCAGAACTTCCGCGCGACGAAGCAGTGGGATTCCTCCAGCATCAGGATGTGGTCGTCGTAAAGCTGATAAGGGCGGCCGTCGTGGTCGAACTTGGCCAGCGTCAGGGACCGGCTTTCAATGCGCGCCGCGTGGCGGCGGGCCAAGGTCTGGAAATAGCTTTCGTCCGGGATCCAGCTGTAGCGGAAGAACCGGTCGAATTCGGGACGGCGGGGGTCGTCTAGGATCGCGCGCAACGTGGCGGCGGTCAGGCACCACCATTGCGACCCCAAATGCGGCGCAATGCCTTTGGGCAGGCGCCGGCGGATGCGCAGCGCACGTTGCCAGTCCACGAGACGGTCGAACAGCCAGCGCCGGCGGCGCCAATCCAGCGGGTGGAACAGAGTAAAGCGTTCCTCGTTCAATCCGCCCACGGTCCAGCCGACGTCATAGGCGCTGACGCTTTCGATATGATCCCGGTGCGGGTCAAGCGCCAGAAACGCCACCAGGTCCCGCACCGGCCGCAAGGGCAGGCACGATCCCGACGCCAGATAGACATGGGTTGTGTCCGGAAAGCTGTCCAGCAGCAGCTGGGCTGCATCCTGCGTGGCCTTGACCAGGCTGAAGCCGCCCCAGTTGCACCGGTGACGGCGCGAATAGACGATATCCGGCAGGTCGGACAGCGCCTCCTGCATCCGCGCAACGGCCTTTGAGGGCGCCTTGCTGTCGATGTGAATGGACACGCGCGCCCCCCCGGACACCCAGATGCGGACCATCTGCGCCGCGGCGTCCAGCTCGGCATGGCAGAGCAGCACGACCCCCAGGCGGACCTCGGGCGTCACGCCCAGTTCCCCCGAGAGATAAGGCCCAGATCCTCCAGCTGCCGCCAATCGGAATACTGCCGCGATTCGCTGCACCACAGCCCGGTCCCGCGCCGCAGCCCCGCATGATAGGCCTTGTATTCCTTGCTGTTGGCATAATGCTGCCGCCGGTCCAGCTCTTCGGCCGATTTCTGCGCGAAGACGGACAGGAACTTGGCGTGCAACAGGCAGCCCGACGCCTGTTCGCCGCCGCTTTCGTCATAAACCAGGTTCAGGTGACACGGCAGAAGCATGTGGGTGGAACTGACATAGGCATATCGCCAGTGCCACTTGACCAGAGGGATCTTGTTCAAGGCAGGCCCGGCCAACGGATCCATGGTAAAGAACTCGCGCGTACGCGGGCCGCCCTGGATCCACAGGTTTCCGTAATAGGCATTCTTGCTGATCATGTAGTTGGCCGGATCGAACCAACTGGCGATCCGGAACGGATCGGTGCCCGCCTCGTAGGTTTCGTCCTCGATATTGCCGCGTGGGTACATGTCCAGCAGCATGGCCGGAAACGACCGCCGTTGCGACGCGTCCAGCCAGCCTGTCAGCGCCGCCAGCGGCCGGGAATCGCAATGCGGATAGACCAAGAATTCGTCGGGATCCACGGTCAGGCACCAGTGCCCGTGGCCGTATTTCATCAGCAGCCGGTTCAGCCAGTCCATCCCAAAGCGCGACCGCTTGTAGCTGGCATTGGTCCACCACAGCGACACGTCGGGCTGTGCGGCCAGATACTGCCCGCTGCCGTCGTCGCTGTTGTTGTTGACGAAAAGGAAATGGTCCACGCCCAGCTTGCGATAGTAGTCCAGGAAATACGGCAGCCGCACGCGCTCGTTGCGCATCGTGACGAAGGCCAGGATGTGACCCTTGCGGATCTGGGCGGTGCGGTTGACGACGGGCTTCAGGGCCCGGCGCCGGTTGAAGGCCCTGACGATCAGGTACTGACGCTCTGCCCTGCGCCGCAGCCGTGGGGGTATGGGAACGCGCGCCGCCGGCATCAGGCGGTCCGGCCAAGGGCAAGGGTCAGAAAGCAAGACGTCATGGCACCAAGCAATGTGCGCCGACGCGGAAATTGGCAAGAGCTTTCAGCCGGTCCTTTTCCCGTCCCAGTTGCCTGTCCCCATCAGCCCCAGCTCCACAAGTTGCCGCCAGCCTTCGTATTTCACCGATTCCGGCCGGCGCAGGACGGGCTGCCCCACGATCGCCCTGTGGTAGAAGGCATAGGCGTCAGGATCGGCGAAATGCTGACGCCGCTCCAGTTCGAGTCGGGACTTTTCGACGATGTCGGGCAGGAACTTGCTGTGCAGCAGGACCCCCGACAGGCGCGGATCGCCCGGCCCGTCGTAAAGGTCGTTCAACCGCGGCGGCAGCATGGAATGAGTTGAATTCACATAGACCTGCCGCCGGTTCCAGCGCATCAGCGGCAGCTTGTTCAGCGTCGGCGCCCGGCGCGGGGCATCGGCAAAGAACACCCGTTCGCGCACACCCCCTTGCAGCCACAAGTTGCGCCGAGGCTGAAGGCGCTGCCAGCGGTAGGGGCCGGGATCGAACCAGGGCAACTGCTCCGGCAGGGGCCGGTCGGGCGCCGCATCCGCCTGACCCAAGGGACCCGATGGATACAGGTCCAGCATCAGCGCGCCCAAGCCGGGCTGTCCCTGGTTGTCCAGATGGTCCACAAGGTCAGGCAGCGGCCGCGTGTCATGTTGGGGATAGACCAGCAGTTCGTCGGCATCCACGGTCAGGCACCAGTGGCCATGCCCGTGGCGCATCAGCAGGGCGTTCGCCCAGTCCAGCCCGAAACGCGCTTCGCGATAGCTGGAGCTGCACCGCCACAGCGACACGTCAGGCTGGTCGGCCAGATAGTGGTCCGACCCGTCGTCGCTGTCATTGTCCACAATCAGAAAGTGAGCAACGCCCAAGTTGCGGTGATGGTCCAGAAACCCGGCCAGACGCGGCATTTCATTGCGGAGGGTGGTGACGGCCAGGACATTGGCCGGGCGAATGGCAGCGCTACGGTCTGTGACCGGGCGAAGGCTGTGGCGCGCACGATGGGCGCGCCACAGCAGTTCACGTCGTTTCCAACGCAGGCGATAGGCCTGCCAGGCCGGCCAGAGGCCGCCGCCGATCACTGTTGGCCGGTCACTGCTGATAGTCGCCCGACTGGTGCCAGCGCCAAGCGTCGGCGATCATCTGCTTCATGGTCGAGCGGTCGGGTGACCAGCCCAGCTCGGACTTGGCACGCTGGCTGCCGCAGACCAGCTTGACCGCATCACCGCCGCGGCGCGGACCGTCAACCATCGGCACCTGCCGGTTGGTGACGTGCCGCGTGGCATCCACCACCTCGCGTACCGAAAAGCCGTCGCCGGTGCCCAGGCAGAAAACCCGGCTGCGCTTGCCTGCCTGCAGCCATTCCAGCCCCTTCACATGCGCGTCGACCAGATCCATCACATGAACATAGTCGCGGATGCAGGTGCCGTCCGGGGTGGGATAGTCGGTGCCGTGGATGGTCAGCGCCGCGCGCTTGTCGTCCACCGCGTCCAGGATCAGCGGGATCAGGTGCGTTTCGGGCCGGTGGAACTCACCCACATCACCATCGGGGTCGGCGCCTGCCACGTTGAAATAGCGGAAGATCACGTGGCGCAGACCGTGCGAAGCCTCGAAGTCGACAAGCATGTCCTCGATCGCGCGCTTGCTGGCGCCATAGGCGTTCAGGGGGGCCTGCGGCGTATCCTCGTCCAGCACCTCGCCGTCCCGGTCGCCATAGGTCGCGCAGGTCGAACTGAAGACGAAGTTCATGCAGCCCGCCGCCACCGCGGCCTCGATCAGATTCAACGAACCCGAGACGTTGTTGCGCCAGTACTTGCCGGGCTCGGCCATGGCCTCGCCCACCTGGCTCAGCGCCGCGAAATGCAGCACCGCCACCGGTTGCCATTCGGAAAAGGCCGCGTCCAGCGCGGCGCGGTCCATCAGGTCGGCCTGCACCAGCGGGCCGAACTTGACCGCATCGCGCCAGCCCGTGGACAGGTTGTCCAGCGTGACGGGGGTAAACCCCGCCTGCGCCAGCGCCTTGCAGGCATGCGAGCCGATATAGCCGGCACCGCCGGTCACAAGAACATTTCTGGACATGGGATTATTCGGCAGCCCGCCGCATCGCCATGACCTGGTGGAGGTATTCGGCGAATTCGTCCTTCAGCTCGTCGCGCTCAAGGCCAAAGGCAACAGTGGCCTGCAGGAAACCCGCCTTGGAGCCGCAGTCGAAACGCTGGCCGCGGAAGCGCAGGCCAAAGACATCGCGTCCTGCGTCGATTTCCTCGGCGATGGCATCGGTCAGCTGGATCTCGCCACCGGCGCCCTGCTTGAGCTTGTTGAGATTGGTCATGACCGTCGGCGCCAGGATATAGCGCCCGATCACCGCGAGGTTCGACGGCTGCGTGCCGTTCTTGGGTTTTTCGACCATGCCCTTGGCGCGCACGATGGCGCCCATGTCCTCGGCCACGTCCAGCACGCCATAGGACGACACCTTTTCAGGGGCGACCTCCATCGTGGCGACCATGCTGCCGCCGGTTTCGCCATAGGCCTCGATCATCTGCTGCAGGCAGGGGGGCTCGCCCTGGATCACGTCATCGGTCAGCACGACCGCGAAGGGCTCGTCCTCGTTGACAAGGCGACGGGCGCACCAGACCGCGTGGCCAAGACCCAAGGCCTTGTGCTGGCGGATATAGGCAATGGCGCCGGATTCCATATTGGTCGTGCGCAGGACATCCAGAAGTTGGTCCTTGCCGGCCTTTTTCAGATTCGCCTCGAGTTCATGGGCGTGATCGAAATAATCTTCCAGCGCCCCTTTCCCGCGCGAGGTCACGAAGATGAATTCCTTGATCCCCGCCGCACGCGCCTCGTCAATGGCGTACTGGATCAGAGGCTTGTCGACCAGCGACAGGATTTCCTTGGGAATGCTTTTGGTTGCCGGCAGGAAACGGGTTCCCAAACCTGCGACCGGAAAGATGGCTTTCGTGACCTTGCGACCCATTTTCAGTTACCTCTGATACCTCGCAGGAATAACACCTGCCTGAATTATTGCCACTGCCTACACGCAGCAGCCGGAACTTCAATTAACAGTTTATTGTTTAGGCATTTCACCGCCAAGCCATAGTTCCGAAACATGAAGATTATACACTTCATATCCCCCCGCCTTGTTCATCAGACATACTGGCGGTCAATCCTGTCCCATTTCCAGCAACATCTGCTGCAGCCGCGCAACATCTTCGGGGTTGTTTAGTTCCCAGAACTGACGGCCTTTTGCTTGGACCTCGACGCAAAGCATATGACGCCCACGCTCCAGAAAGCGGAGCTGCTCAAGGCCCTCCAGGTGCTCCAGCCTGCCTTCCGGCCAGGTCGCATAATCCGCCAGCGCGGCGGGGCGATAGGCATAGACGCCCACATGGTGAAACACCGGGCTGTCGGCCTCGGGCGCAATATTGCCCGCAGCATAGGGAATCACTTCCTTGGAAAAATAAAGCGCACGGCCGTTATGTCCGAAGACCGCCGTGGTGCCTCCCACGCGGCCGGCGCGGCGATCCGCGATCAGGTCCTCGCGCATCCGCCCGGTGCACCGCAGAACAGGCGTGGCCACCTCGGCCTCGGGGGCGGCGCGCAGGCCCGCCATCAGATCCTCGACAAACCACGACGGGGTCAGCGGCGCGTCACCCTGCAGGTTCACGACGATTTCGGGGGAAAGGCCCAGGTTGGCGATCGCTTCGGCGCAGCGTTCGGTGCCGTTGCGGCAGTCGGGGCTGGTCATCGCGACCTCGGCACCGAAGCCCTGCGCGTGGTCTCGGATGCGCGCATCATCGGTGGCGACCACCACGCGGTCGATGCCCCGCACCGCGCAGGCGGCTTCCCAGCTGCGCCGGATCAGGCTGCGGGATTCGCCGCCGGCGCCTCGCAGTTCCACCAGTGGCTTGCCCGGATAGCGGGTCGAGGCGAAGCGGGCGGGGATGACGATGACGGTCGACATGTCAATCCTTCACCAGCAGCACGCCCGGCGCATAAGCGATGAAGAAGGGATTTTCGAAGCCGGGCTTGCCATAGGTCAGGCGGGTGTGGTCATCGAACCGCACCACCTCGCCGCCCGCGCCGCGCAGCACGGCATCGCCCGCTGCCGTGTCCCACTCCATTGTCCGCCCAAGCCGCGGATAAAGGTCGGCCTCACCCGTGGCCACCAAGCAGAACTTCAGGGACGAACCCGCGCTGGTCATGTCGCGCACGCCGTACTGGTCGATATAGGCGTCCGTGGCCGCGTCGCGATGCGACTTCGATGCCACGACCATCAGCGCACGGTTGTCGGGGGTGGGGTTCACCCCGATCGGATCGACATGGCCCGGCGCCTCTCCGAAGGGGCCCTTTTCCTCGACCGAGCGGCCGTCGGCGGTCGTGTAGAACAGGCGCCCCTTGGCAGGCGCATAGACCACCCCGCGCAGTGGCACGCATTCCTCGACATAGGCGATGTTGACGGTAAAGTCGCCGCGCCGCTGCACGAATTCCTTGGTGCCGTCCAGCGGGTCCACGATCAGGAAGGTCCGCAGCGTCTGGCCATGGGTCTCGGCCTGCTCCTCGGTGACCAGCGCGATATCCGGAAACGCCTCACGCAACCCCGCCGAAATCAACGCATCCGCAGCCTCGTCGGCGGCCGTGACGGGCGAATCGTCGGACTTGCTGCGGGTTTCGAAATCGTCGGCCTGATAGATCTCCATGATCCGGTCACCAGCCTGCAGGGCCAGGCGCCGCATTTCGGTGGTCAGTCGATCGAATTGCATTCTTTTTCCTTTCCCTGCCGGACGCCGGCGCCCAGTCCCGGATTGTATGGCGGTCTGCCGAACCTTATGATGCCCCAAGGGCATGACGGCAAGCGCCGGGCTGTCGCCGCCGCGCCGCTTGCGGCAATCCTGCACCCTTCCAGCGACGGAGCGTCGGCATCTTGTTCAAGCAGCGGCAAAGCAGCAACATGGCGCAGGCCGGGTGGACAACCTTGGCGCTGATCTATCATCAGACGGTCTACAACCTGCGCACGGAACACCGGAACGCGGTCGTCGGCCTGGTCCTGACGATCGTGCAAAGCGCGCTTTTCGTCGTGGTCTTCTTGGCATCCTATTCGCTGATCGGCATTCAACACTCGCCGTTGCGCGGCGATTTCCTGCTCTACATCATGTCCGGCATCTTTGTCTTCATGCTGCATGTGCAGACGGTTGCCGCAGTCTCGGCCAGCCACTCGATCTCCTCGGGAATCATCAAGCACGAGCCGCTGAACGCAGCCGTCCTGATCTCGGGGGCGGCACTGGCCACGCTCTACCGGCAAACCATCAGCTGCCTGGTCATCCTGGCGACCTATCACCTCGCCTTCACCCCGATCACCATCTATGACCCGGTCGGCGCGGCCGCGCTGTTCCTGCTGGCCTGGTTTTCGGGCTGCTGCATCGGGCTGATCTTCCTTGGCCTGCGTCCCTGGTCGCCCCATGGGGCCAAGGTGCTGACGACGCTTTACCAGCGGATCAACATGTTCGCGTCGGGCAAGTTCTTCGTGGCCAACACGATGCCAAACTTCCTGCTGCCCTGGTTCACCTGGAACCCGCTCTTTCACCTGATCGATCAGGAACGCGGATTCCTGTTCATCAATTATGCGCCGCACAAAACATCGCTGCTCTATCCGCTGTGGTTCTCGCTCGCGGCGCTGATGGTGGGGCTGCTGATCAACTTCACCACCCGCAAGTACGAATCCATCAGCTGGGGCGCCACGCAGTAACGCAAAACCGATGCAATGGCCCGCCCGCACCGCTGATTTTGCTGCCATGCGGTGCTTGCGGGGCTGAATTGCATCCCTATATACAGCCGCGAAGACGTCCGGAGGTTCCGGGCGGCATTCACCAGGGATCGGGCCGCGGGGGCCGCAACGGACCCGAAGCCTCAAATATCGCCGCAAGAGAAGGTTACATTCACATGTCCAAAGTCATCGGGATCGACCTCGGCACCACGAACAGCTGCGTCGCCATCATGGACGGCAGCCAGCCGAAGGTCATCGAGAACAGCGAAGGCGCCCGCACGACGCCCTCGATCGTCGGCTTCACGGATGGAGAGCGTCTGGTCGGTCAGCCTGCCAAGCGCCAGGCCGTCACCAACCCGACTAACACCGTTTTTGCCGTCAAGCGCCTGATCGGCCGCCGCATTGGCGACGAGGCCGTCGAAAAGGACCGCAAGCTGGTTCCCTATAACATCGTTGACGGCGGCAATGGCGACGCCTGGGTCGAGGTGAAGGGCGAAAAGTATTCCCCCGCGCAAGTCAGCGCGATGATCCTTCAGAAAATGAAGGAAACTGCCGAATCCTACCTGGGTGAGACCGTGACCCAGGCCGTGATCACCGTTCCGGCCTATTTCAACGACGCTCAGCGCCAGGCCACCAAGGATGCGGGCAAGATTGCCGGCCTCGAGGTCCTGCGCATCATCAACGAGCCGACGGCAGCTGCGCTGGCCTATGGCCTGGACAAGAAGGAAACCAAGACGATCGCGGTCTATGACCTCGGCGGCGGTACCTTCGACATCACCATCCTGGAAATTGACGACGGCCTGTTCGAGGTGAAGTCGACCAACGGGGACACGTTCCTGGGCGGCGAAGACTTTGACATGCGCATTGTCAACTATCTGGCCGACGAGTTCAAAAAAGAACATGGCGTCGACCTGACCAAGGACAAGATGGCGCTGCAGCGCCTGAAGGAAGCCGCCGAAAAGGCCAAGATCGAGCTGTCCAGCTCCAGCCAGACCGAGATCAACCAGCCGTTCATCTCGATGGACAAGAACTCGGGCACGCCGCTGCACCTGGTCGTCAAGCTGACCCGCGCCAAGCTGGAAAGCCTGGTCGCCGACCTGATCAAGCGCACCATGAAGCCGGTTCAGGACGCCCTGAAGGATGCCGGCTGCTCCAAGTCGGACATCGACGAGGTGGTCCTGGTCGGCGGCATGACCCGCATGCCCAAGGTCGTGGCCGAGGTGACCGAGTTCTTCGGCAAGGAGCCCCACAAGGGCGTGAACCCGGACGAGGTCGTGGCCCTGGGCGCCGCGATCCAGGCCGGCGTGCTGCAGGGTGACGTCAAGGACGTCGTGCTGCTGGACGTGACGCCGCTGTCCCTTGGCATCGAGACGCTTGGTGGCGTGTTCACCCGCCTGATCGACCGCAACACCACGATCCCGACCAAGAAGTCGCAGATCTTCTCGACCGCGGAAGACAACCAGAACGCCGTGACGATCCGGGTCTTCCAGGGCGAACGGGAAATGGCTGCGGACAACAAGATGCTGGGCCAGTTCAACCTGGAGGACATCCCGCCCGCGCCGCGCGGCATGCCGCAGATCGAAGTGACCTTCGACATCGACGCCAACGGCATCGTGTCGGTCAGCGCCAAGGATAAGGGCACCGGCAAGGAGCAGAACATCACTATTCAGGCTTCGGGCGGTCTGACCGACGAGGATATCGACCGAATGGTGAAGGACGCCGAACAGAACGCCGAGGCCGACAAGGGCCGCCGCGAACTGGTCGAGGCCAAGAACCAGGCCGAAAGCCTGATCCACTCGACCAAGAAGTCGTTGGACGAGCATGGAGACAAGGTCGACAGCTCGACCGTCGAGGCGATCGAACTGGCCGTGGGCGCGCTTGAGGAGTCGCTGAAGTCTGAGGATGCGGGCAAGATCCGTTCGGGCATCCAGAACGTCATGGACGCGTCCATGCGTCTGGGCGAGGCGATCTACAAGGCGCAAGCGGGTGGCGAGGACGCTGGCCATGACGCGGGCGATGCGCCGCGCGATGTGGACGATGACATCGTGGACGCCGATTTCGAAGATCTGGGCGACGACAAGAAGCGCGGCTGATCAGGGCCGCTTCCCGAAAAGGGCCGGTCCGCTACCGCCGCGGACCGGCCTGTTTTTTGGGCAGCTGAATGGGACGACACATGGGCAAGCGTTGCTATTACGAGGTGCTCGGGGTTACGCGCGGCGCCTCCACCGACGAGATCAAGAAAGCCTATCGCAGCAAGGCCAAAGAGCTGCACCCGGACCGCAACCAGGACGACGCGACCTGCGAGGCTCGGTTCAAGGAAGTCAACGAGGCTTACGACTGCCTGAAGGATGACCAGAAAAAGGCGGCCTATGACCGCTTCGGCCATGCGGCCTTTGAAGGCGGCATGGGCGGCGGTGGTCGGGCCGGCGGCCATCCGGGCGATTTCGGCGCGGCCTTCGCGGATGTATTCGAGGACCTGTTCGGTGACATGATGGGCCGGCGCGGCGGCGGGGGCGGCGGTCGGTCGCGCGCTCAACGCGGTCAGGATCTGCGATATAACCTGCGGGTCACCTTGGAAGAGGCTTATGCCGGTCTGCAGAAGACGATCAACGTGCGCGGTTCGGTCGCCTGCGACGAATGCAACGGAACGGGCGCCGAAGGCGCGACCGAACCGGCGGCCTGCCCGACCTGTGCGGGCATGGGCAAGGTTCGTGCGCAGCAGGGCTTCTTCACCGTTGAACGCACCTGCCCGACCTGTGGCGGGGCCGGCCAGATCGTCAAGAACCCCTGCAAGTCCTGCCAAGGCGCGGGCCGTATGGAACGCGAACGCAGCCTGTCGGTGAACATCCCCGCAGGAGTCGAGACCGGAACCCGGATCCGCTTGGCAGGCGAAGGCGAGGCCGGCCTTCGTGGCGGACCCGCAGGCGATCTTTACATCTTCATCGAGGTTCAGGAACACGCGATCTTCCTGCGCGACGGCAAGATGCTGGCCTGTCAGGTTCCGGTCAGCATGGCCACCGCCGCGCTTGGCGGAGAGGTCGAGGTGCCGACGATCGACGGCGGCCGCGCCCGCGTCAAGGTTCCCGCGGGCAGCCAGACCGGACGGCAGATGCGCCTGCGCCACAAGGGCATGCCGCCCCTGCGGCACGGTCCCGGCGCGGCGGGCGATTTCGGCGACATGCTGATCGAGCTGACAGTCGAGACTCCGGTGAACCTGACACCCCGGCAGCGCGAGTTGCTGCGCGAGTTCGAGGCGGTCAAGGCCGACAACAGCCCGCAATCGGACAGCTTCTTTGACAAGGTCAAAGGGTTCTGGGACGGGATGACGCGTTAACCCTTTTTTCACGGCTTCGGGACATGCTTTCGGGCATGGACCCGAATCGTGTTTTTGGCGAAATGCCCCTGCCGCTGCTTAGCCCCGCCGCCGATGATGTGGCGGCGGTGGCGTCTGAACGTACCGGACGGGCTGCCCCTTCCTATCTGGCCGACCACCGGGCAAGGCTGCGCGATCGCTTCATACAAGGCGGTGCCGCGGCCATGCCCGATTACGAACTGCTGGAGCTGGTCCTGTTTCGCGCCATTCCCCGGCAGGATGTCAAACCCTTGGCGCGTCGGCTGATTGAAACCTTCGGCGACTTCAACCGCGTTCTTTCGGCACCGCCGGCCCGGCTTCAGGCGGTCGAGGGGGTGGGCCCCGCCGTTGTCACCGAACTGAAGATCGTCGAGGCTGCCGCCCAACGCCTGGCCCGAGCGCGGATCATGAACCGGCCGGTCCTGTCCTCTTGGCAGGCGCTGCTGGACTACTGCCACACCGCCATGGCCCACCGCGAGATCGAACAGTTCCGCGTTCTGTATCTGGACCGCAAGAACGTGCTGGTCGCGGATGAGGAGCAGGCCCGCGGCACGGTCGATCACGTCCCGGTCTACCCGCGCGAGATCATCCGCCGCGCGCTGGAGCTGAACGCCTCGGCGCTGATCCTGGTCCACAACCACCCGTCGGGCGATCCCACTCCTTCGGACAGCGACATCGCCATGACCGCCCGCATCGCCCAGGCCGCCGACAGCATGGGGATCACGATCCACGACCACCTGATCATCGGCAGATCCCGGGAACTCAGCTTCCGGTCGGAAGGTCTGCTCTGAGTCGCCCGCAGGATGCGCCAACCCCCGCGCCGGCACCCGTTCTTCTGCACTGCGGCGTCGCGCCCGGATGGTGGCGCAAACGCGTTGCCCAATTCAGACAGATGCGGCGATTTGCGTCGCCACGCACCGGGTTATCATCTGGACTGACCGGGAATTGAAGGCTAGAACCGCCACCGCGAAGGCTGCGTTCGGACGCGGCCCGGAATGTCGTATCGGCCTGACTTTCGGCCTGAATTGGAGTATGACCCGTGTCCCACGCAGATGACCACGTAGGCACCCGGAGGGATTTCCTCTACTATGCCACGGCGGGCGCAGGCACGGTGGCCGCCGGGGCCGCCGCCTGGACGCTAGTGAATCAGATGAACCCCTCGGCCGACGTTCAGGCGCTGGCCTCGATCCAGGTGGATGTCAGCGGCGTCACGCCCGGCACCCAGATCACCGTCCTGTTCCTGGGCAAGCCCGTGTTCATCCGCCGCCGCACGCCCGAGGAAATCGAGGCCGGTCGCGCAGTCGAGCTGAACCAGCTGACCGACCCGACTGCCCAGAACCCGAACCTGCCGGGTGTCCAGCCTGCCTTCGACGAGAACCGCACCCTGGACGAGGCCGGCGAATGGCTGGTCCAGATTGGCGTCTGCACCCATCTGGGCTGCGTACCGATCGGTGACGGCGCGGGCGATTTTGGCGGGTGGTTCTGCCCCTGCCACGGCAGCCACTACGATACGGCAGGCCGCATCCGCCGGGGTCCCGCACCCCAGAACATGCATATTCCCGTGGCCTCGTTCCTGAACGAAACCACCATCCAACTGGGCTGAGGAGGGACTCATGGCCGGAATTCCACACGACCATTACGAGCCCAAATCGGGCTTCGAACGTTGGTTGCACCGCCGCCTGCCGATCGCGGGCCTGATCTATGACACGTTGGTCATTCCCACGCCCAAGAACCTGAACTGGATGTGGATCTGGGGCATTGTCCTGACCTTCTGCCTTGCGCTGCAGATCATCACCGGCATCGTCCTGGTGATGCACTATACCCCGCATGTCGACATGGCCTTTGCCAGCGTCGAGCACATCATGCGCAACGTGAACGGCGGCTATATGCTGCGGTACCTGCACGCGAACGGCGCCTCGCTGTTCTTCGTGGCGGTGTACCTGCACATCTTCCGCAACCTCTACTATGGCAGCTACAAGGCGCCGCGCGAGGTGACCTGGATCATCGGCATGCTGATCTACATCCTGATGATGGCGACGGCCTTCATGGGCTATGTGCTGCCCTGGGGTCAGATGTCCTTCTGGGGCGCAACCGTGATCACCGGCCTCTTCGGCGCCATTCCCGGCGTGGGCGAGACCATCCAGACCTGGCTGCTGGGCGGGCCCGCCGTCGGCAACGCCACGCTGAACCGCTTCTTCTCGCTGCACTACCTGCTGCCCTTCATCATTGCCGGCCTGGTTCTGGTGCATATCTGGGCCTTCCACTCGACCGGGAACAACAACCCCACTGGCATCGAGGTGCGTCGCACCAGCAAGGAAGAGGCCCGCAAGGACACCCTGCCCTTCTGGCCCTATTTCGTGATGAAGGACCTGTTCGCGCTGGTCCTGATCCTGGTGGTATTCTTCGCCATCGTCGGCTTCATGCCGAACTACTTGGGCCACCCCGACAACTATATCGAGGCGAATGCGCTGGCGACCCCGGCCCATATCGTGCCCGAGTGGTACTTCCTGCCCTTCTACGCCATCCTGCGCGCCTTCGACAGCGAGGTGTGGCTGGTGCAGTTGGTCAGCTTCCTGTCCTTCGGCATCATCGATGCCAAGTTCTTCGGCGTTCTGGCCATGTTCGGCGCGATCATCGTGATGGCGCTGGTGCCTTGGCTGGACACCTCGCGCGTGCGTTCGGGCCGTTATCGCCCAATGTTCAAGTGGTGGTTCTGGCTGCTGGCCGTGGACTTTGTCCTCCTGACCTGGGTGGGCGCCATGCCGACCGAAGGGATCTACCCCTATATCGCGCTTGCCGCCTCGACCTATTGGTTCGCCTACTTCCTGGTCATCCTGCCCATCCTTGGCGTGATCGAGAAGCCTGAACCGATGCCCGCGACGATCGAGGAAGACTATCTGGCGCATTACGAAGCGCCCACGCGCATGGCCGAGTAAGGAGAGCCGTAAATGACCCTGAGAACCAAGACGCTCACGGCTGTCGCGGCCCTGACGATCTCTGCCACCGGCTTTGCGCTGGCGCAGGACGGCACCACCACCACGGTGCCGATGCAACCGGCCGATGCCCAGCCTGCGGCGCCCCAGACTGGTACGACCTTTGTGGCCACGCCGGCAGACGGGGCGCAGCCGGAAACGGCCCCTGTGCTGGATGCCGAGGCGGCCCCGGCCGAAGCCGGAGTTCAGCCCGCCCAGGCCGAGCCGGTGCAGGTCGAAGTTGTCGAAACCGAAGCTGTCGAAGCCGAGCCGGTGGAGGCCGAACCGGTCGAGGCACCTGCGCCAGAGGCCGAGATGACGGCGGCGGACGCTCCGGAAGCCAGTCAGGACGAGGCTGTCGCCGCTCCGCAGAACCCTGCCGCCAGCCCCCCGGCCACGGGCGACGAGGGCGTTGACGCCGTGGCGCTGCAAGAAGGTGGCGAAGCTGCCATCCCGGTGCCGACCCAGGAAGGCACCGAGCCGATCGAGGAGCATTTCGCCCCCGAAACCGGCGTGGTGGAAGCCGTGACCGGTCATGACGAGGAAGCCGGCGAAGAGCATGCCGAAGGCGAAGACGATCATGGTTATGGCCATGTCGAGGACGTCGCCTTCAGCTTTGAAGGACCTTTCGGCGCTTATGACCAGTTCCAGCTGCAGCGCGGCCTTCAGGTCTATACCGAGGTTTGTGCATCCTGCCACGGCATGAAGTTCGTCCCGATCCGGACGCTTGCAGACGAAGGCGGACCGGGGCTGCCCGAAGATCAGGTCCGCGCCTATGCGGCCGAATTGCTGCCCGTCTTCGACGAGGACCTGGGCGAAGAACGCGCCCGTGTCCTGACCGACCACTTCCCCGCGGTTTCGGGCGAAGGGATGGGTCCGGACCTGTCGCTGATGGCCAAGGCTCGTTCGGGCTTCCACGGTCCTTACGGCACGGGCCTAAACCAGCTGCTGCGCGGCATCGGCGGTCCGGAATATATCCACGCCATCCTGACCGGCTACACCGGGGAAGTGCAGGAACAGGCCGGCACGCTGCTTTACGGCAACAGTGCCTTCCCGGGTGGCTGGATCAGCATGCCGCCCCCGCTGGAAGACGACCGCGTCACCTATGAGGATGGCACCCCCGCCACCGTCGATCAAATGTCGATGGACGTCGCCGCCTTCCTGATGTGGACGGCCGAACCCAAGCTGATGGACCGCAAGTCGGTCGGCTTGGTGGCGGTCCTGCTTCTGCTCGTGCTGACGGCGCTGCTGTATCTGACCAACAAGCGCCTCTGGGCCGACCACAAGGTCAAGCGTAAGCACTGATCCTCAAGCTTGTAGCCTTTCAAACGCGCCCCCATCCCGGGGCGCGTTTTTTCGTGGCTGGACAAGATCGGCGCCTGCGGCTCAGATGCGGATCGATCAACGGAGATGGACATGGCGATCTGGAACCTGGGCTCGATCAACATCGATCATGTCTACCGGATGGACAGCCTGCCAAGTCCGGGCGAGACGCTGGCCTCGCGCAGTTATTCGATCGGTCTGGGCGGCAAGGGCGCAAACCAGTCTGTGGCGGCGGCACGGGCCGGGGCCTCCACGCATCACCTGGGCGCGATGGGTCGTGCCGACGGATGGGTGCTGGAGCGTCTGGCCGACAGCGGCGTCGATATCGCGGGCATCAGGCGGCTGGCGGACGAGGTGACCGGACACGCCCTGATCCTGCTGGATGCGGAGGGCGAAAACGCCATCGTCATCCATCCCGGCGCCAATCGCGCCATTGACGAGACGGCGCTGCCCGATGCGCTGTCAAACATGGCGCCGTCGGACACGCTGCTGATCCAGAACGAGACAAACGGCCAGGTTGCCGCCGCGCGGGCCGCGCGAACCCGCGGCGCGCGCGTGATCTATTCCGCCGCGCCCTTCGACCTGGAAGCTGCACGCGCCATCCTGCCCCACGCCACGATCCTGGCGATGAACGCGGGCGAGGCACGCCAACTGTTTGCAGGCCATCCGGGCGATCTGCCGGTGGCAGGGCTGCTGATCACCATGGGATCCGAAGGGGCGGAATACCGCGACCTGACCACCGGCCAGACGTGGCATCAGCCCGCCTTCCCTGTCGATCCCGTGGACACAACAGGCGCGGGCGATACCTTTGCGGGCTATTTCGCGGCTGCCCTGGATGAGGGCCGGGATATTCCGGCGGCGCTGCGGCTTGCCTCGGCCGCGGCGGCCATCAAGGTGACGCGTCCGGGTGCGGGCGACGCGATCCCGACCCGGGCCGAGGTCGAAGCCTTCCTGGCCCGTCAGCCGATCTGACCGCGCACCCCGCCCGTTTGCGCCCGGTCCATCAACAGGTGGTCCAGGATCACGCAGGCGGCCATTGCCTCGGCCACCGGCACTGCGCGGATGCCGACGCAGGGATCGTGACGGCCCTTGGTGATGACCTCGATCTCTTCTCCGCGGGAATTGATGGATCGGCGGGGCGTGGTGATCGAACTGGTCGGCTTGATCGAAAAACGCACCACGATGTCCTGCCCGGTCGAGATGCCGCCCAGGATGCCGCCTGCGTGGTTCGACAGGAATTCAGGTCCATCCGGCCCCATGCGGATCTCGTCCGCATTGTCCACGCCGGTCAGGGCGGCGGCGGCCATGCCCTCGCCGATCTCGACGGCCTTCACGGCGTTGATGGACATCATTGCGGCGGCCAGATCGGTGTCCAGTTTGGCATAAACGGGCGCACCCAGGCCCGGCGGGCAACCCTGCACCAGCACCTCGATCGCGGCACCGACGCTGTTCTGGTCCTTGCGGATGCCGTCCAGGTAATCGGACCAGGCTTGAACCGCGCCGCCGTCCGGCAGGAAGAAAGGGTTGCCGTCAATGGCCGCCGCGTCAAACCGCGCCCGGTCCAGATGCATCGACCCCATCTGCACCATATAACCGGTGACCTTCAGATCCGGCACCAGCGCGCCCAGCACTGCCTGTGCCACGGCCCCCGCCGCGACCCGCGCCGCCGTCTCGCGCGCCGATGACCGGCCGCCGCCGCGATAGTCGCGCGTGCCGTATTTCAGGTGATAGGTGATGTCGGCATGGCCTGGGCGAAAGCTGGTGGCGATATCGCCATAGTCCTTGGACCGTTGGTCGGTATTCTGGATCATCAGCTGGATCGCGGTGCCGGTGGTCACGCCCTCGAAGACGCCCGACAGGATCTGAACCTGGTCCGGTTCGCGCCGCTGCGTCGTGTGCTTGCTGGTCCCCGGCCGCCGGCGGTCCAGAAATCGCTGGATGTATTCGGCAGTCAGCGGCACGCCGGGAGGCACCCCGTCAACGGTCGCGCCCAAGGCCGGGCCGTGGCTTTCGCCCCAGGTGGTGAAACGGAATTCGCGGCCAAAGGTGTTATAGCTCACGGGGCGGTCTCCTGGGTCAGGGCCTTGAGTTCATAGATCAGGTCCAGCGCCTCGCGCGGGGACAGGGCATCGGGATGCACCGCTTTCAGCCGCGCGTCCAGAGCCGAGGCCCGCGGCACGGGGGCGGGCGCGACCGCGCGGAACAGCGGCAGGTCGTCGATCAGGGCGGCGGGCCGTGCAGCGTCGTCGCGCTCGCCCGATTCCAGGGCGTCCAGAACGGCGCGGGCCCGGTCAACAACCGCCGCCGGCAGTCCCGCCAGCCGCGCAACCTGCACACCATAGCTGCGGTCGGCGGCGCCTTTCCGGACCTCGTGCAGAAAGATCACGTCACCCTCCCATTCACGGACGGCGACGGTGGCGTTTTCAACCCCGTCCAGCTTGGCCGACAGGGCCGTCATCTCGTGGTAATGGGTCGCGAACAGGGCGCGGCAGCGGTTGGCGGCGTGCAGATGTTCCATCACCGCCCAGGCAATGCTGAGACCATCCCAGGTCGCCGTGCCGCGCCCGATCTCGTCCAGGATCACCAGCGCGCGGTCGTCGGCCTGGTTCAGGATCGCGGCGGTTTCCACCATCTCGACCATGAAGGTGGACCGGCCGCGCGCCAGATCGTCGGCCGCGCCAACACGGCTGAACAACTGGCTGACCAGGCCCACATGCGCCGCACGGGCCGGCACGAAAGCCCCCGCCTGCGCCAGCACCGCGATCAGCGCGTTCTGGCGCAAAAAGGTGGATTTGCCTGCCATGTTCGGGCCGGTCAGCAGCCAGATGGCGGGCGTACCCCCCCTGGTCAGGTCGCAGTCGTTGGCCACGAAACTTTCCGCCTTGCGCTTCAGCGCGCGCTCGACCACCGGATGCCGCCCGCCTTCGATAACAAAGGCGCGGCTGTCGTCCACCCGTGGCCGTACCCAACCTTCGCCCGATGCCAGGTCGGCAAAGGCCGCGGCCAGGTCGATCTCGGCCAAGGCGCGCGCCGCCTGCCCGATTGCGGCAGCACGCTCCAGCACCGCGCTGCGCAGCCGGTCGAAGATGCCGCGCTCGATCTCAAGCGCACGGTCGCGGGCATTCAGGATGCGGGTTTCCAGTTCGGACAGTTCGACCGTGGTGAAGCGGATCTGGTTCGCCGTGGTCTGACGATGGATGAACCGGTCGGGCATCGCCAGCATGCGTTCGGCATGGGTGGCGGTGGTTTCAATGAAGTATCCCAGGACGTTGTTGTGCTTGATCTTGAGGCTGGAGACGCCCGACAGCGCCGCGTATTCCGCCTGCATGCCGGCGACGACGCCGCGCCCTTCGTCGCGCAGGCGGCGGGTCTGGTCCAGGTCATCATCATGGCCTTCGGCCACGAAGCCGCCGTCGCGGGCCAACAGCGGAGGCTCGGCCACCAGCGCGTCGTCCAGCAGGTCGATCAGGGCGTCATGGCCCAGCAGGTCGGCGGCCGCCTCGCGCAGGACCGCCGGCGCGTCGACCGGCAGGCGATCCGCGATTGCGGTGCCCTGCGTCAGGCCGGCGCGGATCGCAGCCAGGTCGCGGGGGCCGCCGCGGTCCAGCGCCAACCGCGACAGCGCCCGGTCCATGTCGGGCACTCGCGCCAGCGCGGCGCGCAGATCGGCCATCAAGCGTGGATCGTCGGCCAGCGCCGCGACCGCATCCTGCCGCGCCTGGATCAACGGCAGGTCGCACGACGGCGCGCTGATGCGCCGTTCCAGCAGCCGCGCGCCCGGCGCGGTTGCCGTCCGGTCGATTGCCGCCAACAGCGACCCTTCGCGCCCCCCCGACAGGGCCTGCGTCAGCTCCAGGTTGCGCCGGGTCGCGGCGTCGATCTGCATGGCCCCGCCTGCGCGTTCGCGCAGCGGCGGGCGCAGCAGCGGCAGCTTGCCTTTTTGCGTCAGGTCCAGGTAATCGACGATGGCACCCATCGCGCCCAGTTCGGCGCGGGTAAAGCTGCCGAATCCGTCCAGCGTCTCGACCCCGTAAAGGGTGCACAGCCGTCGCGCCCCCGCCCCGCTGTCGAAAGCGCCGGCATGAAGGTCGGTCAGCGCGGCCCCGGCATCGGCGACCAGATCCTCCAGCTCATGTCCTGCGGCCAGCACCTCGCGCGGGGCCAGACGCGCCAGTTCGGGCGCAAGCCGCGGCAGCGGGCAATCCATGACCTGGAAGGCCCCGGTCGAGATGTCGACCCACGCCAGCGCCCCCTCGTCCCGGACCTGGGCGAAGGCCGCCAGATAGTTGTGCCGCCGCGCCTCCAGCAGGCTTTCCTCGGTCAACGTGCCGGGCGTCACCAGCCGCACGACATCGCGCGCGACGACCGATTTCGACCCGCGCTTCCTGGCCTCGGCGGGGTCCTCCATCTGCTCGGCGATGGCCACACGGAACCCCTTGCGGATCAGCGTCAGCAAATAGGATTCCGCTGCATGGACCGGCACGCCGCACATCGGGATGGGCTGCCCTTCATGCGTGCCGCGTTTCGTCAGCGCGATGTCCAGCGCGGCGGCGGCGGCCACGGCATCGTCAAAGAACATCTCGTAGAAATCGCCCATGCGATAGAACAGCAGCGCGCCGGGGTTGGCCTCGCGGATCGCCAGATACTGCGCCATCATCGGGGTGGGCTGGTCGGTCATGTCCTGTCCCTTGTCTTGCGCGCGGTTCTATCCGCTTGCGCGGGGCTGTGAAACCACTACATTCAGCCGCACCTCGGGGTGCCTGACCGGCTGAGACGCAGATGCGGACCCGTTGAACCTGATCCGGCTTGTCACCGGCGGAGGGAAGGTGCGGCTTGTCCTTTCTTTCGAACCCGAACCGAAAGGAGGCCGCCTTGAAAACCGTCCTGATCCCTGCCCTGCTGCTGGCCAGCCCCGCCCTGGCGCAAGACCGCGTCCTGACCGTCTATGCCGAGGATTATATCGCCAGCGAATGGGGCCCCGGCCCCAAGATCGAGGAAGGGTTTGAGGCCTTCTGCGACTGCGACCTGCAATTCGTGACCGGCGACATCCTGCCCCGCCTGCTGATGGAAGGTCAGGGCACCGAGGCCGACATCGTCTTCGGCCTGAACACCGACTTGACCGCGCGCGCCCGCGCATCCGGCCTTTTCAAGCCGCATGGGCAGGACACGTCCGACATGTCGCTGCCCATCGAATGGACCGACGACATCTTCCTGCCCTACAACTGGGGCGAGACCGCCTTTGTCTATGACACGACCCGGCTGGAGAACCCGCCCGCCAGCTTCGAGGAACTGCTGGAGGCGCCCGACGACCTCAAGATCGTCATCCAGGACCCCCGCAGCTCGATCTCGGGGCTGGCGCTGCTGTTGTGGGTCAAGAAGGTCTATGGCGACGACGCGCCCGAGGCCTGGGCCAAGCTGGCGCCCAAGGTGCTGACCGTCACGCGCGGCTGGTCGGAAAGCTATGGCATGTTCACCAGCGGCGAGGCCGACATGGTGCTGTCCTATACGACCTCGCCCGCCTATCACATCGCGGCCGAGGATGATGATACCAAAAGGGCCGCGATCTTTCCCGAAGGGCATTATTTTATGACCGAACTGGCGGCCCAGGTCGCCTCGACCGACCAGCCAGAACTGGCGCAGCAGTTCATGGATTGGATCCTGACGCCCGAATTTCAAGCCGCCATCCCGTTGGCCAACTGGTCGCTGCCCGCCAAGCTGCCGCAGGCGGATTGGCCGCAGGTGATGCGCGACCTGCCCCGCCCCGACACGACGCTGTTCTATTCCGAAAACGAGGCCGAGGCCCTGCGCCAGCCTGCCTTGGATGAATGGCAGCGGGCCTTCCGCTGAGCCTGGGCCACCTTGTCGCCGCGGCACTTGCAACGCTGATCCTTGGCACCCTGGCGGCGGTGGCCTGGTGGGCCGGGGGTTTGGGCGGTTTGACCGAATGGGACTGGCGGGCGCTGTGGTTCACGCTGTGGCAGGCGGCGCTGTCGGCCACGCTGTCGGCGGCGCTGGCCGTGCCCGTGGCTCGCGCGCTGGCGCGGCGTCGCTTTCGGGGGCGTGGCCTACTGGTCACGCTGCTGGGCGCGCCCTTCATCCTGCCGGTGATCGTGGCGATCATGGGGCTGATTGCCATATTCGGCCGCAACGGCGCCGTGAATGAGGGCCTGCGCGCCCTTGGACTGCCGGAAATCGGCATCTATGGCTGGCAGGGCGTAATTCTGGCCCATGTCTTTTTCAATTTGCCGCTGTCGGTGCGGCTGATCCTGCAGGGCTGGCAGTCGATCCCATCCGAACGCTTTCGGCTGGCGGCTTCGCTTGGCTTTGCGCCCCGCGACATCGCCCGGCATCTGGAACGGCCGATGCTGCGGGCGGTGCTGCCGGGAACTTGGCTGGCGGTGTTTCTGGTCTGCCTGACCTCCTTCACCGTCGCGCTGGCGCTTGGGGGCGGGCCGCGCGCCACCACGGTTGAACTGGCCATCTATCAGGCCTTCCGCTTTGATTTCGATCTGGGGCGGGCGGCGACCCTGGGGCTGCTGCAGATCGCATTGTGCGTGGGGGCCATGCTGGCCGCGCGCCGGATCGTGGTGCCGCAGGCCTTCGGCACCGGGATGGACGGGGGCGAGGGGCCGCCGGCGCCCGGCGGCTGGCGGCGCGGTGCGGATGCCCTTGTGATCACGCTGGCTGCCCTGTTCCTGTTATGGCCGATGATGGCGGTGGTCGTAACCGGCCTGCCGCGCATCCCCTTGCTGCCGCCCGAGGTCTGGCAGGCCGCGCTGCGGTCGGTGGTCATGGCCATCGCCTCGGCCCTGCTGGCGGTTGGCGCCTGCCTGGCCTTGGCCCTGACGATCGCGCGCGGGGCGGGGCGGTGGGTCGAGGCTGCCGGCATGCTGCCGCTGATCGCCTCGCCCCTGGTTTTGGGGACCGGGCTGTTCATCCTGCTGCGGGATGCCGCCACTCCGCAGCAGATGGCCCTGCCCGTGACGGTGGCGGTCAATGCCGCAATGGCCCTGCCCTTCGGGTTGCGGGCGCTTATCCCGGCTGCGCAGGCCCTGCAGCAGGATTACGGCAGGCTGGCAGACGCGCTGGACCTGCGGGGGTGGGCGCGGCTGCGCCACCTGACCCTGCCGCGGCTGGCGCGGCCCTTGGGCTTTGCGGCCGGACTGGCGGCGGCGCTGGCCATGGGCGATCTGGGCGTCATCACATTGTTCGCCAGCGACCAGCCGACCCTGCCCTTGAAGCTGTATCAGTTGATGAACAGCTATCGCATGGCGGATGCCGCCGCGGCGGCGGTGCTGCTGATGGGCCTCAGCTTTGCCCTGTTCTGGCTGTTCGACCAAGGGGGCCGTCTTGACGCTTGAATTTCGGGATATCGGGCTGCGCCAAGGCAACTTTTCGCTGCAGGCCAACATGTCGCTGCGGCGGGGCGGACGTTATGCAGTGATCGGCGCGTCGGGGTCGGGGAAATCCACGCTGCTGTCGCTGGTGGGGGGGTTTCTGACACCGGATCAGGGGGGGCTGGTTTGGGACGGGCAGAACATCACCGACCTTGCGCCGGGACAGCGGCCTGTCTCAATGCTGTTCCAACACCACAATTTGTTTCCCCACCTGACGGTAAAACAAAATATAGGAATGGGCCTGCGTCCTGACCTTCGCCTGAGCCGCACGCAGCAGGACCAAGTCACGCGCGTTCTGGATCAAGTCGGGCTGGCGGGGATGCAGGAACGCCGCCCCGGCGCCCTGTCGGGGGGCCAGCAAAGCCGTGTGGCGCTGGCGCGTGTTCTGCTGCGCGCCCGGCCGCTGCTGTTGCTGGATGAACCCTTTGCGGCCTTGGGTCCGGCGCTGAAGGCCGAGATGCTGGCCCTGCTGTCACGCATTGCGGCCGACACGGGGGCCACGGTCCTGATGGTCACGCATGATCCGGCGGATGCGCGCAGCTTTGCCCCCGACACGGTGTTGGTCGATGAAGGGCGCGTCCACCCGCCTTGCCCAACCGGACCGCTGCTGGACAACCCGCCGCCGGGCCTGCGCGCCTATCTGGGCTGACGCAGGCGCGTCGCCCTAGACGATCCACATGCGGATCAGCAGGGCCACCGCGCCGACCACGGCCACGCTGGCCAGCCACAGGCCCACGAACCAGGCCAGGCGGCGCAGCGTTTGCATCAGTGATAGCCCGCGTCGGGATCGACCTTGCCGCGAAACACCCAATAGGACAGTGCGGTATAGGCCAGAATGATCGGCACAAGCACCGCTGCGCCGACCAGCATGAAGATCTGGCTGTTTCGGGGGGCGGCCGCCTCCCAGATCGTGATCTCCACGGGAACGATATAGGGGAACATGGAATAGCCCAGTCCGACAAAGCCCAGCACGAACATGCCAAGCGAGCAGAGGAACGGCCAGTAGTCGTGGTGGCGCACCCGCAGCGAATGGAACATGCCGAAGGCCAGCGCCAGAACCGCCGCCGCCACGCCGACCGCCAGCAGGATGTTCAGGCCCCCGAACCAGCGGCTGTAGTAGCCGTCCTGCAGGAACGGCGTCCACAAACTGACGACGCCCATGAAGCCGACCGTCGCCAAGCCCAGGAACCAGGCCCGGTTGCGCATCCTGGCCTGCAGCTCGCCACTGGTCCTCATCACCAGCCAGGTGGCCCCCAGCAGCATGTAGCCGACCATCACCGCCACGCCCACCATCAGCGTGAAGGGCGTCAGCCAGTCCCACCAGCCGCCGGAATAGCTGCGGGCGGCCTTGTCGATCTGGATGCCCTGCAGCAGCCCGCCCAAGGCGATCCCCTGCGTCAGCGCCGCGACCGCCGAACCGCCGATGAAGGCAAGGTCCCAGACCCGGCGCCAGCGCGTCGTGCGCCAGCGGAACTCGAACGCGACGCCACGGAAGATCAGCGCCAGCAGCATGGCGATGATCGGCGCATAAAGCGCGGGCAGGATCAGCGCATAGGCCAGCGGAAAGGCCGCGAACAGCCCGCCGCCCCCCAGGATCAGCCACGTCTCGTTCCCGTCCCAGACCGGGGCGACCGAATTCATCATCACATCACGGTCCCGGCCCTGCGGCTCGACGGCGAACAGCATGCCCAGGCCCAGGTCGAAGCCGTCCAGCACCACATAGACCAGCACCGCAAAGGCGATGACGAAGGCCCAGATCAGGGTCAGGTCAAAGGAAACACCTTCAGCGATGGGCATGGTCAAACTCCGGGCTGTGCGGGACGGCCCTTGCGGGCGGCGTGCTGCTGGGCGGGGGTGGTGCCGGCCGTGCGGATCGGGCTGTCGGTGACATCCTTGTACCGCGCCTCGGCCGGTTCGGGCGCACGACCCATCAGGCGCAGGATGTAGTAGGTCCCCGCCCCGAACACCGCGAAATAGATGACGATGAAGGCAATCAGCGACGCACCGACCGCCGGGGCCGCCAAGGGCGCGGCGCTGTCGGCCGTGCGCAGGAAGCCATAGACGGTGAAGGGTTGGCGTCCCACCTCGGTGGTGACCCACCCCGCCAGTACCGCGACCAGTCCGGACGGCGCCATGATCAGCGCCGCGCGGTGCAGGGACGGCGTATCATACAGCCGGCGCCGCACCCGCGCGACCAGCGACCACAGGCCAAGGCCCAGCATCGCAAAGCCGATCGCCACCATGATGCGGAACGACCAGAAGACGATCGCGACGGGCGGCTGATCCTCGCGCGGGATCGTGTCCAGCCCGTCCAGCGGCGCGTTCAGGTCGTGCTTCAGGATCAGCGAACTGAGCTTGGGAATGCCTATCGCGTAATCCAGCCGCTGCTCATCCTGGTTCGGCAGCCCGAACAGGTACAGCGGCGCACCTTCGGAATGGCTTTCGAAATGACCTTCCATCGCCATCACCTTGGCGGGCTGGTGTTCCAGCGTATTGATGCCGTGCAGGTCGCCCAGGAAGATCTGCACCGGAGCAAAGATCGTCGCCATCCACATGGCCATGGAAAACATCGTCCGCGTGGCGGGGCTGACCAGGTCCGGGCGGTGGCGGTGGCGCAGCAGGTGCAGCGCGGCGACCCCGCCCACGATGAAGGCCGTCGTCAGATAGGCTGCCGTGACCGTATGCATCAGCCGGTAGGGGAACGAGGGGTTGAAGATCACCTGCCAGAAATCGGTTGGCAGGAACTGGCCCGTTTCCGCGTCAATCTCGAAGCCTGCGGGCGTGTGCATCCAGCTGTTCACGCTAAGGATCCAGAAGGCCGAAATTGCGGTGCCGACGGCCACGGCAAGGCAGGCGATCATGTGCAGCGTGGCGCCGACCCGCTCTCGTCCGAATAGCATGATGCCCAGGAAACCGGCTTCCAGGAAAAAGGCAGACAGCACCTCATATGCCATGGGCGCGCCGATCACCGGTCCGGCGCGATCGGAAAAGACCGACCAGTTGGTGCCGAACTGATAGGACATGACGATGCCCGACACCACGCCCATGGCAAAGGCCAGGGCGAAGATCTTGACCCAATAGCGGAACAGATCCAGGTACTGGCTGTCCTTCGTCCACAGCCACAATCCGTTCAGGACCGCAAGAAAGCTGGCCAGCCCGATGGTGAAGGCGGGAAACAGAAAGTGGAAGCTGACGGTGAATGCGAACTGGATGCGGGCCAGCAGCACGGCGTCGGCGGTGTCGAACATGGTGAAGCCTCGTGGGGCGGTGCCCGCAACCGCAGGCGATGCAGAAACGGACGGGGCCGGGCCGGGACAGCGCCCGCAAGGGCCCCGCAGGTGTCATCTGGGTCCAAGGCTAAACGGTTGCCGCCACGTCTGGCAAGCGCCGCGTCGCCGCATGGCCAAGGTCGGGGTTCAGGGCCGCTTTAGCGGGTCCGACGTCACGCGCAGATTGCCTTCGGCGGTTTCCAGAACGATCATAGCCTGACCCTCGGCCGGCAGCTGGGGCATCTGGACCTCGGTCATCAGTTCGCCATCGCCGTTGGTGCTTTCCCGGGTCAGCGGGATCGACTGGCCTTCGTGGATCAGCGAAAGCAGGACCTCGCGCTCGCCCGGCAGGCCGGTGGCGGCAATCCGCAGGCGGTTTCCTTCAAGGGTTGTGGCTGCCACGTCGGGTCCACGGCGCGGCTGCGCCTCGATGCCGGGGATGCCGGCAGATTCGCCCAGCTCCAGCAGGTCGCGTTCCGGATCGTTCTGCGCCAGATAGCCCGAAACAGCCTCGCCTGCCTCGCTTGCGGCCTCGCCCGCCTCGCGGGCGGTATCTTCGGCCAGGTCCTGCGCGCGGTCCAACAGCCCCGCGGCGTCGTGGTCCGTCGCTGCGGCGTGGTGGCCGCCCATGGGAATGGCAACAGCCCCGACACTGCGCAGGGCATCTTCATCGGAAACATCATTGGCCCGCAGAATCCGGTCGGCCGGAACACCGCAGCGCGCCGAAAGCCGGGCCAGGCTGTCCTCGGGGCCGAACGGCACCGCAGCGGGACAATCCCGCGCCATCGCGGGCCCAGCCAGAACAACCAGGGCGGCGGCAAGCGGAAAAAACATGCTGTACATGAGGGTTCTCCTGTGGAGTGGGATTGGCCGGGGCCGGGACACAGGGTCCACGAGGAAAAAAGGGCGCCCTGTGGGCGCCCTTTTCTGGTTCAGGTGACAAGCTTACCCTTCGTATTCGGGCGCCTGCTCCAGCTGTTCGCGGGTCGCGCTGACAAAGACGCGCAATTCGTCGCCTTCGGCACGCATGACCGTGACTTCGTCAAGACCCAACGCAACGGTGTGGCTGCCGATGCCCAGGAAGCCGCCGACGTCCATGACAAAGAACTCGATCTGTCCGTCGTTCGAAACCATCACGTCCTCGACCGAACCGATGTTCTCGTCGGCTTCGCTATAGACGTCCGCACCCATCAGCGTTTCCACCGAAATGGTGTTGGGATCAGCCGGCTGATAGCCCTCGCGTTCGATCTGCGGGGGGGTCAGCGGCTGACGTTCACCGCGCCAGTCGGCCATTGCGGTGGCCTGGACGTCGGTTTCCTGCAGTTCGGGCTGCTCGGCCTGCGGTTCGGCCTCGCCGCCACCTTCGACGAAGGACACGTTCGGCTCACCGCTTTCGGTGTATTGCACCTGAGGCTGGCTTGACCCCGAGAACTCAACCTGCGGTTCAGCCGATTCGTAGGTCACCCTGGGCTGGACCTGCTCGACATTGACCTGCGGCTCGGACTGGTTCTGCTGCAGGCGCACCTGCGGCGTCGCCTGGTCGATCTCGATCTGGGCCTCCTGATCGCCCTCGGGCGTGTCCTGGACCGCCAGATCAACCTGCGCCTCGCCCTGATCGACGGTGACCGTGGGCTGCGCCTGGGTCACCTCGATCTGCGGCTCGGCCGTCTGCACGCTGACCTCGGGGTCGGGCATGCGGACGATGATCTCGGGCTGCGGCTGGTCGACGGTGACCACCGGGTCCGGCATTTCGATGCGGATGGTGGGCGGCGCCTGACGCACGATGATCTCGGGCTGGGGCTGGGTAACCGAAACGGTCGGCTCGGGCTGCGAGACGTTCACCTCGGGGGCCGGCTGCTGAACGTTGACGTTCGGGGGCGGCTGGCTGACCACGATGCGGCCTTCGATCTGCTGGACGTCGTCACCCTGTGCCTCGACGGCCTCGGCCTGCTGGACGTAAGGGGCGCAATCCATAGCCTCGCCCCGCTCGGCCACCGCGCTGGCTTCGTCCAACCAGACCTGCTGGAAACGTTCGCTGTTCTCGGCAACGATCCGATCAAGCTGCTGGCAGGCTTCCGTGTTGTCGGCCCCCGGTGCGGCGGTGTCTTGGGCCAGGGCCGTCACTGCCGTGGTCGAAAGCAAGGATGCTGCAAACAATCCTGTCAAATGGCGTTTCATCCTGTTCTCCTTTGCTGTGAAGGTGGCCCCAAGAACAGCGACATGCGGCCAATGTTCCTGAAAAATCGGGCGAATTTTTCCCTCTCTTTGTCAAGATGCTGAAATTTATTGATTTTTGCCAGAACTGGCAAATCGGCCGCAGGGGGTCGCGCGTCCGGGCTTGGGCCTTTACCGGATTCGGTCCCGGGTAAGGCGGCAGGCCCGACCTTGGAAGAACGCATCAAGCAAGCGTTCGAAAACACCCCCCTGCCGGTCCACCGCCGCAAAAAGCGTCGCCGACGACCGCAGCTTGTCTGCATCGATGCCACCAAGGATCGCTTCGGCCGGCTGGTCCCGGTGGGAAAGGACCGCCTCGGCGGCGGCCACAAGACGGGGTCCCAGCACCGGATGCGCCAGATAGCGGCGGGCCTCGTCCAGGTCCGCGATGCCATAGTGGTACGACATCTGCGACCGACCCAAACCGCGCAGTTGTGGAAAGATGAACCACATCCAGTGGCCCTGCTTACGGCCCTGTTTCAGTTCGGACAGGGCGCCCTGATAGGAACCTTCCTGCGCCAGAACGAAACGGTCCAGCGCGTCCGGATCATCCGGCAGATCAAAGCGGAGCATAAGGCGTTCCTTTCCACCGTGGTGAAGCCAAAGGTTAGCGCATCTGCACCCGCCGTGACGATCCCTTGCCGCCGCGACCGCTCACGGTTTAGCATCCGGGTCATGCAGCCTGCCCCTCCCCAACCGATCTGTGCCGTTCTGGCCGTGGTAATACGTGACCGGCAGGTCCTGTTGGTGCAGCGGGCCAATCCGCCCGATGCGGGATTCTGGGGCTTTCCCGGCGGCAAGCTTGAGGCCGGAGAAACCTTGCTGGAGGCCGCCGCGCGGGAATTGAACGAAGAAACGGGCGTCATCGCTGTCCCGCGGCGGGTGCTGACAGCAATCGATGTTCACGAACGGTCGATTGACGGGCAGTTGATGCGCCATTTCGTGCTGGTGGCTGTGCTGTGCCGGTGGCAAGCGGGCCATCCGCTGGCGGCCGACGATGCACTGGACGCCCGCTGGGTCGGGCTTCAGGACCTGGACAGCATCGGCGCCCTCAGCCGGGACGTCGCCCGCCTCGCCCGCCTTGCCTCGCAGGATGGCAAGGACTAGATCCCATGATCGCTGTGAGCGGACTGGGC